>NZ_JACIHD010000005.1:317500-481313 GCF_014198235.1 Bradyrhizobium sp. ERR14
GCTGTCGAAGCTGAGTTCTGCCACCTGCATCCAGGCAAGCGAATCGGCTCGATAAGCGGTGAGACTCGAGTACATCTTGCCGAAATGGGGATTGGTCTTGGCGAGATCAGCATAGATCTCGTTGGCCGCACCGTAACAGGCTTCGAGCACCTCCTGCGGGAACGGCTTGAGGATCGCGCCGGCGGCGAGCAGCCGCTTGAGCGCAGGCGGATTTACCGAATCGTACTTGCCGGTCACCCAGGTGAAGGTGTCGAGCGAGGCCGTCGAGATCGCCGCCTGATAATGTTTCGGCAACGCGTTCCACTTCTCGAGGTTCATGAGGTTATGGCCCTGGCCGGTGCCTTCCCACCAGCCCGGATAGTAATAATACTTCGCCACCTTCACGAAGCCGAGCTTCTCGTCGTCATACGGCCCGACCCACTCCGCCGCGTCGATCGTGCCCTTCTCCAGGGCGGGATAGATATCGCCGGCCGCGATCTGCTGCGGCACACCGCCGAGCTTCGCGATGATGGTGCCGGCGAAACCGCCGACGCGGAATTTCAAGCCCTTGAGATCATCGACGGTCTTGATCTCCTTGCGGAACCAGCCGCCCATCTGGGCGCCGGTCGAACCCGTGGGGACACCGATGGCATTGTGCTCCTTCAGGAGATCGTTGAGCATCTCCTGACCGCCGTTCCAGATCAGCCAGGAGATGTGCTGGCGCGTGTTGAGACCGAACGGCAGCGACGTGCCGAAGGTAAATGCAGGGTTCTTGCCCCAATAATAATAGAGCGCGGTGTTGCCCATCTCGACGGTACCGTTGGACACGGCGTCGAGCACTTGCAGGCCCGGCACGATTTCGCCGGCGGCAAAGGGCTGGATCTGGAAACGATTGTCGGTGATCTCGGCAACGCGCTTGCAGAAATATTCGCAGCCGCCATAGAGCGTATCGAGTGATTTCGGCCAGCTCGCAGCTAACCGCCATTTCACCTCGGGCATCGACTGCGCAACGGCCGGCGCGGCAACGGCACTCGCGGCCAGGCCCAGCCCGCCCGCCGTCAGGAATTTACGACGTTCCATGTAGTCCCTCCCTGTCCTGTCGAGTCCTCGACGAGGGATCGCGATCTTGTCGTCGCTTTGTCTTCGCCGGTGGCCGACGTTTTATTGCGTCCGAAATTCTATGTTCCCGGATCGAGGTGCAGGATGACCAAAGGGGGATCGCAAATCAAGCGCACTTTGGTTGAGCTTGCGGTGGCGCCGCTCAATGCTGCGCTGCGAACGCGGCCTCCATCGCCTTGCGCGTCTTCACCGTCTCGTTGCCGGCGTCGAACTCGACGTCGCTCCAGCGCACCACCGCGCCGTGCGCGACGTCGTGCTTCAGCTTCAGGCGGTGGGCGAGGCCAATCGGCAGCGCGCCGGCCTTGAGGCTCGCGGCCGCCGGTACCAGCTTGCCCCACACCGTATAGCCGCCTTCGCCGTCGAGCATCTCGCCCGCGCGCAGATTGCGCTTGGCCACTGCCGCAACGTCGCCGCGGAAGCCGCTGGCCTGGCCGGTCGGCTCGCCCCGCAGCGCCGCCGACAGCACCGAGATGTTCAGCTCGAGCCCGATCAGATGATACGGCTTGTACATCGCAGCATAGCGTCCGCTGCCGTCGGTCTTGAGGCCGTATTGCCGGAAGCAGTCAGCGGCATAGTCGTTCGGCGCCTCCAGCACGACATAGACGCCCCAGCGCAGGTCGCGAAAAACCGGCCTTCCGTCGCGTTCGAGCGAGGAGACGACCTCGACCACGCCCGGCCGCTCCAGCACGCCGCCATGCGAGCGCGGCCGCATGATGTGCGGCAGATCGTCGACGCCGCAGGGCGGAAACAGCAGGCCGTCCGTGGGCACGTCGAGGGCGCAGGCGTTGGCGATCGCGGCCATCTCGATCGCCGATTTGGTGCCGTCGAGGAAGGAGTTGAACATCTGCGGATTCATGCCGGCCGACTGCGCTTCGCCTGCGGTCAGGCCGTAATGCTGCCAGACGCCGTCAGGCGTCACGTCGTGATAGGCCGGCAGATATTTTGTGCCTTTACCGGCGGCGACGACGCGGAAGCCGGTGGCGCGGGCCCAGTCGACCATCTCGGCGGTCAGCGCCGGCTGGTCGCCATAGGCGAGCGAATAGACCACGCCCGCTTTGCGCGCTTCCTCGGCGAGCGGCGGACCTGCCAGCACGTCGGCCTCGACATTCACCATCACGATATGCTTGCCCGCCGCGATCGCGGCGCGCGCATGCCTGATCCCGACGGCGGGATTTCCGGTCGCCTCCACAACCACGTCCATGGCGCCGCCGGCGATGGCGCGCGCGCCGTCATCGGTGAAGACGGTTGCGGCGATCCGCTCGGCGCTCCAGCCGACGGTGCCGCAGGCCTCGCGCGCGCGGTCGCGGTCGATGTCGACGATGATGGGCACCTCCAGCCCCGGCGTATGCGGCACCTGCGCCAGAAACATCGAGCCGAACTTGCCCGCGCCGATCAATGCGACCCGGACCGGCTTGCCGGCGGACGCGCGGGCCTGGAGGAGGCGGAAGAGGTTCATGGGGGATTGTCCTGGTAATGGTCGTGTCCCGGACGCGGTGCAGCACGTAGTGCTGCTGCGCAGAGCCGGGATCCAGAAAGGAAACTATCAGCGCGGCATGGGCCCCGGCTCAGCAGCGCATCGCTGAAGGAGCGCTGCGCTGCGTCCGGGGCGCGAGACCTACTTACTCCGCCGCCTGCCGCGGCGCACGGGCAAGCCGCAGCAGCGCGTCGTCGTCCACCGTCTTGATCGGGGCGAAGTCGCGATGTGCGATGTAGTCCGGCCGCGTCGGGCTGCGGATGTAGTTCGAGACCGCGTTCAGCGTCAGGTACACGATCTTGCGCGGGAAGGGCGTGATGTTGCCGGCCGAGCCGTGCACGAGATTGCCGTGGAACATCAGCATGCCGCCTGGCTTGCCGGTCGGCGCCACGATGCCGCCCTGCGCGACGAGGCGCGTCACCGTCGCCTCGTCCAGCGTCCACAGCGGATAGGAGGTGGTGGCGAGGTCGTGCGAGGCTTCGAGATCGCCGGCGTTCTGGCTGCGCGGCACCAACATCAGGGGCCCGTTGATCGGCATCACCTCGTCGAGGAAGATCGCGATGTTCATGGCGCGCGGCTCCGGCATGCCGTCGTCACGCTTCCAGGTGCCGTAATCCTGGTGCCATTGCCAGACATCGCCGGTGAAGGCCGATTTCGCGTTGATCTTGAACTGGTGCATGTAGACGGGCTCGCCGAACAGCTGCTCGACCGGGTCGATCATGCGTGGATGCGCGCCGAGGAGGCCGAACGCCTCGTTGTAAAGATGCGCGGCAAACGCCGTGCGGGGCGCGCCGCTCTTCTCGCGCCAGACTTCAGGACGGTTGGCGTCGTAGATGCCGACCGCCTCGCGCGCCAGCAGATCGACCTCCTCCTGATTGAACAGCTCGGGCAGGAACAGCCAGCCCTCGCGGTGGAAGAACTCCAATTGCTCCTGAGACAGTTTCATGGGTCGTTTCCTCCTGTTTTGTCTATTTTGTCGTTTCGTCGTCCCGGGGCGGTCCGCAGGACCGAGCTCCGGTGCGCACTTGCGCACCGTAGTCGCGCGTCGCGCGTCCGGAATGACAGCGCAAATCGCTACGCCGCCGCTTCCTCCGTCGCCCTCAATCTCTCCTCGGTCATCCGTCCCGCCGTCTGCGCATGCGCCAGCGCGGCGGCTTCGGCGGCCTTCGCGTCGCCCGCGAGAATGTGTCCGGCGATATCGGCGTGCTCGGCCCAGGCGCTGCCGCGATAGTCGAGCTCCGACAGCACTGTCGCCATCGAACGCCGCATATGCGGCCATTGCGGCGCGATCGTCTCCTCGATCACGGGATTGCCGGCGAGCTGATAGATCGCGCGGTGAAAATCCACGTCGAGCACGATCAGTTCAGTGAGTGTCGTGTTGCGGTCGATGCCGCGCCCCGCGGCGAACGCAGCCTCCAGCCGTGCGCGTCCTGCCGCGTCGCTGGCGGCGCGCTTCGCCGCAAGCCGCGCGGCCAGCGCGTCGAGCGCGCCGCGCACCTCGTAGAGCTGGCGGATGCGCGCGGGATCGAGCTGGGTGACCTCGAAGCCGCGCTTGCCGCTCTCGGCGACGAGGCCCTGGCGGTGCAGCAGGTGCAGCGCATGCGAGACAGGCTGGCGCGACACGCCAAGCTTGTCGGCGAGCTCGTTCTGCCGGATGCGCTGGCCGGGCTCAAGCGTGCGGTCGGAGATCGCCTCCAGGATGCGGGCATAGACCTGGTCGATCAGGTTCGGGAGCGGGTCGAGAGGAATCACGCCGGCAACTCCTGCGAGGGAATACGGAATTCCGTATTCGAAGGTATCGCGGGAGGGGGATGGCGTCAAGACGGGCTGCGCGCCCGCGCCCAAGGCGCCGCCCGGCTTCACTAAGTCATTGATATCGCTATATCCGTCTACTGTGCATGGGGTTGCTTTCGCGGAAAAACCTTCGCCTCAACCCTCCAGCACTTCCACCTCCAGCGCGGCGATCCCCTCCGCATCGGCCAGCGCCTCGATTCCGGCAATGCGTTCGCCTTTGAACGTCACGCGCAGCGCGATGCGCAGCTGGCCACCGAGGATGACGGCAACGCCGATCTCGCCGTCGACCAGTGCCGTCCGCGCGGCCTGGGCGCGGCCCTTGTAAAGCTGTGCGACCGCATCCGCGCCCCGGATCTCCGGTAGCGTGCCGAGCCGCACCGCGGCCTGATCGGCGCGGAAGACGACGTCGGGATCGAGCACCGCGAGCAGCCCTTCGAAATTGCCTTCGCGCGACGCCTTGAGAAAGGCATCGACGATTCCGCGCTGGCGCGACAGGTCGGTCTCGGGCACCGGCGCCCCCTGCACGCGCCGCCGCGCCCGGCTCGCGAGCTGCCGCGATGCGTCGACCGAGCGGCCGACGATCGGCGCGATCTCCTCGAAGGGCACTGCGAACATGTCGTGCAGCACGAAGGCGAGCCGCTCCGCCGGCTGCAAGGTCTCGAGCACGACGAGCAGCGCCGCGCCGACGGAATCGGCCATCTCCGCCTCGCGCTCCCGCGTCTCGTCGAGCGGCTCGGGCACATGCGGGCCCATCGGCTCTTCCTTGCGCGACTTCCGTGCGCGCAGCATGTCGAGGCAGATGCGCGCGACCACGGTCGTCAACCAGCCGCGCAAATTCGCAACATCGGACATGTCGTAGCGGCTGACCCGCAGCCAGGCCTCCTGCACGGCATCGTCGACCTCGGCGCCAGAGCCCAGCATGCGGTAGGCGACCGCGCGCAAATGGTCCCGGCTGGCTTCGAACTGGTGGCTGAGAAAATCGTCTTCGAAGTTTTTTTCGGTCATCGGTCACATTCCCTCGTCGCGATCCGTCATGCCCATGACGAAGCCAATCCGGCCGATGTGACCGGAACCTTCGACATTCGAGCGATGGAGACGAAAAAGATGCACGCCCGCATGAATCACCCTGTCATGGTCCTCCCCGAGGCCATGAATGTCCTGCAATCCCTCGGCAATCTGACCAAGCAGGGGCTGCCGGAAAAGCTCCTGGAACTGGTGCACCTCCGCGCCAGCCAGATCAACGGTTGCAGTGTCTGCGTCGACATGCACCCCAAGGTCGCCCGCAAGCTCGGTGAGACCGACGAGCGCCTGTTTGCCGTGTCCGCCTGGCGCGATGCGCCCTATTTCACCGACGCCGAGCGCGCCGCGCTGGCGCTGACCGAGGCCGTCACGCGCCTCGCCGACCGCGAGGATCCGGTGCCCGACGCGATCTGGAACGAGGCCGCCAAGCACTTTGACGAACGCGAGCTCGCAACGTTGATCCTGTCGATCGCGACCATCAATGTCTGGAACCGGCTGAATGCAACGATCAAGATGCCGGTCGGCGTGTGGAAGGTGTGAGGTCTCTTTCCCTCGCCTCTCCCCGCTTGCGGGGAGAGGCGACGAGAGCACCTACTCCGCCAAGAACCGGTTCACCACCTCGCCGAACTCCAGTGGCGCTTGCTCGAACATCCAGTGGCCGGCGTTCGGAATGACTGCCGTTTGCGCGCCCGCGATGTGCGCGGCCAGCACGCGCCACATCACCGACAGGCTTCCCGTCGTCGCGCCGCCGCCGATCAGCAGCGTCGGCGTGCGGATCGCCTGCGCATCGCTGAGCGTGTAGGGCCGGCGCTGCTCGTTGATCTGGCCAAGGAAGGTGAGCGCGTTGTCGCGCAGCTGCTGCTTTGCCGCTGCCGGCACGCGCCGCCACGAGCCGTCACCCTCGATGCCCTCGTAGAAATTCTGCAGCGCGCCTTCGATATCGCCGGCGCGGATCATCTCGACCGAGCGCGCGGTGCGCGCCGCCAGCGGCGGATGCGCGGGCGTGCCTTTCGGCACCGGCAGGGATGCATCGAGATCGCCGCCCGGCTCGGCCAGCACCAGCTTCCGCACCAGATCAGGCCGCGCCTGCGCCACGCGGAAGGCGATGTGGCCGCCGCGCGAATGCCCCATCAGGTCGATCGGTGCGGGCGTCACCTGCTCGATGAAAGCGATCGTGTCGGCAACGTGCTGCGCCATCTTGTAGTCGTCGCCGACGGCATCCCAATGTTCGGGGAAGAAATGCCGCAGGCTAACCGAGATCACGCGATGGGATTTCGAGAGCGGGCCGAGCACCGAATACCAGGTCCGGAAATCCCCTAATGTGCCGTGCACGCAGACCAGCGGATGGCCCTCTCCGACTTCGAGATAGGCCATGTCGTAACCGTTGACGCGGAATGTCTGCATGATCAGCTCGCCAGGAAGTCGAGAACCACTTCGGAGTATTTCTGCGGCGCCTGCTCGAACATCGGATGCGTCGCATTCGGGATGATCGCGGTCTTGGAATAGGGCACGTGCGCAGCGAGCGCATGCAGTACTTTCGGCAGCAGGCCTTTGGTTCGCGCCCCCAGGACGAATAGCGTCGGTATCTTGATCGCCTCCGCATCCGCCTTCGAGAACGGCGGACGGTTGTCGCGGACCTGGCCGATCAGCGTAAAGGCATTATCGCGCAAATTCTGCTTCACCAGGGCCGGCAGCCGCGGCCAGGTGCCGGCGCCTTCCAGCGTGTCGACGAACACGGCAAGGCCGCCGTCGACGTCGCCGGCCGCGATCTTCTCGGCCGAGGCCGTGAACCGCGCCAGGAGCGGCGAGGGCCCGCCGACATAGTCGGGATCGAGGCTCGCATCGAGCTCGCCGCCGGGTTCGGCGAGGATCAGCCGCCGCAGCAGATCCGGCCGCCGTTGCGCCACGCGGAAGCAGATGTGCCCGCCGCGGGAATGGCCCATCAGGTCGACGGGCCCGAGGTCGAGCTCTTCGATGAAGGCGATGACATCGTCGACATGCTGGGCGATCGAGTAGGTGTCGCCGATGCCGTCCCATCGCGCCGGGAAGAAGTGCCGCAGGCTGACCGCGATCACCCGGTGCCGTTGCGACAGCGGGCCGAGCACACAGCCCCAGACCCGGAAATCGTTGAGCGAGCCGTGCACGCAGACCAGCGGGGGCCGGCCGCTGTCCTCGCCCACGTCGAGATAGGGCATGTCGTAACCGTTGACGTGGAGGCTTTGCATTCCGGGCTCGCGAAGGGATGGGAACTCCTGTGCAAGATTCCCGGAAACCGGGTGGATCGCAACTATTTCCAAGCCTAGATTTGGTCCGAGATCACATTGGGGGCATGCGACGGCAACGCAAGCTCAGGAACCAAGCCATGACCGACCAGCACTTTGCCTTGTTCGATACCAGGATCGGCCTCTGCGCCATCGCCTGGGGCCCGCGCGGCATCAACGGCACGCAATTGCCGATGGGCGGCGAGCAGAAGATCCGCACCCGTATCAGCCAGCGCCACGGTGATGCCGTTGAGACCGAGCCGACCGCCGAGGTGCAGCAGGCGATCGACCGCATGACAAAACTGCTCGCAGGCGAGCCGGATGACCTCACCGATATCGAGCTCGATCTCGACGGCGTGCCCGAGTTCAACCGCGGCGTCTACGCGATCGCCCGCGCCATCCCGCCCGGCAAGACCCTCACCTATGGCGACATCGCCAAGCAGCTCGGCGGCGTCCAGCTCTCGCGCGACGTCGGCCAGGCGCTCGGCCACAATCCGTGCCCGATCGTGGTGCCCTGCCATCGCGTGCTGGCTGCCGGCAACAAGCCCGGCGGCTTCTCGGCGAATGGCGGCGTGGTGACGAAGCTGAAGATGCTCGAGATCGAAGGCGCGCTGGTGAACCATACGCCGAGTTTGTTCGATTGAGGCGGCTTGCACCCGTGCCGTAGGGTGGGCAAAGCGGAGCGTGCCCACCGTCTCGTCGCAACATAGAGACGTCGTGGGCACGGCGCTTCGCGCCTTTGCCCACCCTACGAGACCTCCGCTAGATCTTCGCCGCCGTCTTCGGCCAATATTTGTCGCGCAAATGCCGCTTCACCAGCTTGCCCGTGGGCGTGCGCGGCAGCTCGGCTTCGAAATCGATCGAGCGCGGGCACTTGATGGCAGAGAGGCGGCCCTTGCAGTAGGCGATCAAATCGGCCTCGAGCGCCTTGCCGGCACGCTTCATGTCGTGCGGCTGCACCACTGCCTTCACCTCTTCGCCCATCTCCTCGTTCGGGACGCCGAACACCGCAACGTCGGCGACATCGGGGTGGGTGATCAGCACGTCCTCGGTCTCCTGCGGGTAGATGTTCACGCCGCCGGAGATGATCATGTAGGACTTGCGGTCGGTGAGATAGAGGAAGCCATCCTTGTCGAGATAGCCGACGTCGCCGAGCGTCGACCAGCCCTTGGCGTTGTAGGCTTTCTTCGTCTTCTCGCGGTCGTTGTGATAGGTGAACGCCGGAGCGTCGGCGAAATAGACCGTGCCGATCTCGCCCGTCGGCTGCTCTTCGTCGTTCTCGTCGAGAATCTTGATCTTGCCGACCACGGCGCGACCGACGCTGCCGCGATGCGCCAGCCATTCCTTGGAGCTGCAGACGGTGACGCCGTTGCCTTCCGAGCCGGCGTAATATTCGATCAGGATCGGCCCCCACCATTCGATCATCTTCGCTTTCACGTCGACCGGGCAGGGGGCGGCGGCGTGGATTGCGCCCTTGAGCGTGGAGACGTTGTACTTCGCGCGGATCTCGTCCGGCAGCTTCAGCATGCGCACGAACATGGTCGGCACCAGCTGCGACTGCGTCACCTTGTATTTCTCGACCAGCGTCAGGAATTCCTCGGCGTCGAAATGCTCCATGATGATGGAGGTGCCGCCGAGCACGATCGCCATCATGTTGAAGCGCAAGGGAGCAGCGTGATAGAGCGGCGCCGGTGACAAATAGGTGCTTTCGGTGTTCATGCCGCACATGTCGGCGCAGAGCACGCGCAGAAGCGGGTTCGGCTCGTTGATGGTCTTGCCTTCAAACGCCTTCTTGACGCCCTTGGGCCGGCCGGTGGTGCCGGACGAATACAGCATGTCATAGCCGGCGATCTCGTCGGCAATCGGTGTGATCGGCTGACTTGCTGCTTCCTCGTCGTAGGAGCGGAAGCCGGGCAGCGGCTCGTCCATCATGTAGAAGATCGGCTCGCCGGCGGCGCCCTTGATCAGGCCCTTGATCTGGTCGGCGCATTTCGGCGTCGTGATCACGACCTTGGCGCCGCAATCGGCGATGATGTAGTCGATCTCGTCCTGCTTCAAATATCGGCTGATCGCTGTGTAGTAGAGCCCGCTCCGCTGCGCGGCCCAGCACAGCTCCATGAAGGCGAGGCGGTTCTCCATCAGCAGCGCGACGTGGTCGCCGGCCTTGAGGCCGAGCGAGCGGAACAAATGCGCGCCCTGGTTCGAAAGCTCGTCGAGCTCGCGATAGGTGATCGCCTTGCCGGTGCCGGCCATCTGGTAGGCGATCTTGTCGGGCGTGGTGCGGGCATGGATGGAGGGGTGAGTCATGGCGTTTCCTCAAAACGCGAATGGCGAGTAGCGCGTGGCGAATAGGGGAGAAGGGCAACCGCTCTTCGCCTACTCACCATTCGCTACTCGCCACTCACTACTCGCTTTTGTTTTTTCTTACAGTCGCTCGACAATCGTCACGTTCGCCATGCCGCCGCCTTCGCACATGGTCTGCAGGCCATAGCGCTTGCCGCGCTGGTGCAGGGCGTGAACCAGCGTCGTCATCAGCTTGGTGCCGGAGCCGCCGAGCGGATGGCCGAGCGCGATGGCGCCGCCATTGACGTTGAGGCGGGCCGGATCTGCACCGGTGGTCTTGAGCCAGCCGGTCGGCACCGAGGCGAAGGCCTCGTTGACCTCGAACAGGTCGATGTCGCCGATCTTCATGCCGGCCTTCTCCAGCGCACGCTTGGTGGCGTGCAGCGGTGCATCCAGCATGATCACGGGATCGCCGCCGGTCATGGTCATGTGATGGATGCGCGCCAGCGGTGTGACGCCGAGCTGCTTGAGGCCGCGCTCGTTGACCACCATGACGCCCGAGGCGCCGTCGCAAATCTGGCTGGCGCTGGCCGCGGTCAGCTTGCCGTTCTCGGCGATCAGCTTGACGCCCTTGATGCCCTCGAGCGTGGCATCGAAGCGGATGCCCTCGTCGATGTGGTGGGTGTCCTTGGAGCCGTCGGCGCGGGTGATCTCGAGCGGTACGATCTCCTTCTTGAAGTGGCCGGCTTGGGTCGCCGCGATCGCGCGCTGATGGCTGTTATAGGCATATTCGTCCAGATCATCCTTCGACAGGCCGTACTTCTCCGCCATCATCTCCGCGCCGGTGAACTGGCTGAACACAATGTTGGGATATCTCGCCTCGATGCCCGGGCTCTTGTAATGGCCGAAGCCGTTCTTGGCGGCGAGCTGCGAGGACAGGCCCATCGGCACCCGCGTCATCGATTCCACGCCGGCGGCGATCACGACGTCCATGGTGCCGGACATCACGGCTTGCGCGGCGAAGTGCAGCGCCTGCTGCGAGGAGCCACACTGGCGATCGATCGAGGTGCCCGGCACGCTCTCCGGCAGCTTCGAGGCCATGATCGCGTTGCGCGCGACATTGTTGGACTGCTCGCCGACCTGCATCACGCAGCCCATGATCACGTCCTCGACCAGCGCCGGATCGACCTTGGTGCGGTCGACCAACTCGTCCAGCACTTTTGCGGCGAGATCGGCCGGATGCCAGCCGGCGAGACGGCCCCCCTTGCGCCCGCCCGCGGTACGCGCAGCGGCGACGATGTAAGCCTCGGCCATGTCGGTCTCTCCCTGAATTCTTGATTGGGTCGGTTGTCGGGGCGGATTTAAGGGACGCAAGATCATTTAGTCAATCGATCAATTAATTCTTGTGATGAGGCGCTGCTTGGGCTTATCTGCGCGCCTATCGAGGTGCATTCAGGGATCTCCGTGGCTACCAGCGTACCGAACAGGCTCCCCAGCGGAAAAAATTCCACGGCAGAGAAATTGCTCGTGGCCGCGAGCGAGTTGATGATCGAACGCTCCTCGATCGAGATTTCGCTCAGCGACATCGCGCAGAAGTCGGGCGCCAACGCCGCGTTGGTCAAATATCACTTCGGCAACAAGGACGGGCTGCTGCTGGCTCTGCTCGCGCGAGATGCCGCGACCGAGATGTCCAATCTCGAATATCTGCTGGCGCAGCCGATCACGGCGACGGCGAAGCTCAAGCTGCATATCGGCGGCATCATCCGCGCCTATCACCGGTTCCCCTATATGAACCGGCTGATCCACTATCTCCTGCATGAGAGCGTCGCCGGCTCCGCGGACGAAGTTTCAAAATTCTTCGTCGCCCCGCTGCTGGACTTTCACCGCCGCCTGCTCGCCGAGGGCGTCAGCCGCGGCGAGTTCCGCCAGACCGATCCGGTGCTGTTCTACACCAGCCTGATCGGCGCCTGCGATCATCTGTTCTTCGGCCGGCACGCGATGTCTCGCGCGACCGGCGTCGGCCCGGTCACCGACGACGTCTGCCGGCAATATATCAAGCACATGGAAACGCTGATCTGCGGCGGCATCCTCACGCAAGCCGGGGAAGCTGCCGCGGCCGGATGATCCGGCCGCAACTCTCAAGTCTAGAGAAGAAACGTCCAAGGAAAGGTAGCCTGTCATGGAATTGAAAGACGTAGCCGTTCTCATCACCGGCGGTGGTTCGGGCCTCGGCGAGGCGACCGCCCGCGCCATGGCGGCCAAGGGCGCCAGGATCGGCGTGATCGACCAAAACAAAGAGAATGCCGAGAAGGTCGCGGCCGAGGTGAAGGGCGTGGCGCTCCATGCCGACGTCACCAGCGAAGAGCAGATCAAGGCCGCGATCGCCAAGGCGGAAGCCGCGCATGGCGTTGCGCGGGTGCTGATGAACTGCGCCGGCATCGGCGGCTCGCAGCGCATCGTCGGCCGCGACGGCGTCTATCCGCTGGAAAAGTTCGCGCGCATCATCAACGTCAATCTGATCGGCACCTTCAACTGCCTGCGGCTGTTCGCCGAGCGCCTCGTCACGATCGAACCCGTCGGTGAAGAGCGTGGCGTCATCATCAACACGGCGTCGGTCGCGGCCTATGAAGGCCAGATCGGCCAGATCGCCTATTCGGCCTCGAAGGGCGGCGTCGTCGGCCTGACCCTGCCGGCCGCGCGCGACCTCGCCAGCCAGAAGATCCGCGTCAACACCATCGCGCCCGGCCTGTTCTTCACGCCGCTGCTGATGGGGCTGAACGAGGAAGCCCGCAAGAGCCTGGGCGCGCAGGTGCCGCATCCCTCGCGCCTCGGCGATGCCAAGGAATACGGCTCGCTCGCGGTGCACATCGTCGAGAACGCAATGCTGAACGGCGAGACCATCCGCCTCGACGGCGCCATCCGCATGGCGCCGAGGTAAGCGGCGCTCTTCTTCCTTCTCCCCCTGTGGGAGAAGGTGGCGCGAAGCGCCGGATGAGGGGTTTCTCTCCCCGATCTCGTCTGCGGAGACAGACCCCTCACCCAAGTGAACTCTAGGCTGACAGCGATCTTGCCCTCTCCCACAAGGGGAGAGGGCGCAATAACCGCCACCCAAAGAGCGGATGCACGAGGCCCCCATGTCCCAACCGCTGCTGATCGAGCATGACGACGGCGTCGACCGGGTGACGCTCAATCGGCCGGAACAGCTCAACGCGCTCGATCCGGCGCTGATCGACGCGCTCAACGACTACTTCCAGGGCCTTCAACGCAACCGTGACACGCGTGTCGTGGTGCTGAAGGGCGCCGGCCGGAATTTCTGCGCAGGCCTCGATCTCAAGGCGGCGATGGCCCGCCGTGCCGGGCAACAGGAGCCGCCTGGCGTCACGGAGTCGCTGGACTCGCAGCGCCGCATCGCTGACATCGTGATGCTGATGCGACGTTGTCCGCAGCCGATCCTGACGCTGGTGCAGGGTGCGGCCGCCGGCGGCGGATTTGCGCTGGCGCTGGCTTCCGACATCCGCATCGCGACGAGATCGGCGCGAATGAATTGCGCCTTCATCAAGCTCGGCCTCGGTGGCTGTGACATCGGCACCAGCTATTTCCTGCCGCGGCTGGTCGGCGTGTCCGTGGCGTCGGAACTGATCCTCACGGGCCGGTTCATCGGCGCCGAGCGCGCGCTGGCGGTCGGCCTCGTCTCGGAAGTCGTGGACGAGGACAGGCTCGATGACGCGGCCGAGCCTTATGTCGAGGCGATGATGACGGCCTCGCCCGTGGGCCTGCGGCTATCCAAGGAATGTCTCAACATGAGCGTCGATGCGGGATCGCTGGAGGCGGCGATCGCGATGGAGGATCGCAACCAGGTCCTGTGCAGCCGCTCGGAGGAATTTTCGGAAGGCATCAGGGCCTTCCTTGAGAAGCGAAAGCCTGTCTATATCAAGCGCTGAATGAGAACGATCCGCAAAGGACGATAATTCCGGGAGACGCAAAATGAGTGGAAGCGCGGCGGCCGTGATGACGAAGCCCGCCTTTCGCAAGATCGAGTGGCTCGCGCGCGACATCGACGTCGAGCGTCGCAGCGAAGGCACGGTGGTGCTGAAGTCGCGCATTCCGCTGCAGCCTTACGAGAAGCACATCCCGGCCTCGCTGGCGAAATGGGCGAAGGAAGCGCCCGAGCGCATCTGGCTCGCTCAGCGCGGTGGTCCCAATCGCGAATGGCGCAAGGTGTCCTATGGCGAAGCCAAGCGCACTGTGGATGCGCTGACGCAAGGTCTGCTCAACCTCGGACTCGACGGCCGCCCCGTTGCGATCCTCTCCGGCAATTCGATCGAGCATGCGCTGATGACGCAGGCCGCGATGCAGGCGCGCGTCCCGGCAGCGCCGGTCTCGCCGGCTTACTCATTGATGAGCCACGATCACGTCAAGCTGAAATACCTGTTCGACCTGATCAAGCCGGCCGTGGTGATGGTGCAGGACGGCCCGACCTTCGAGAAGGCACTGAAGGCGATCGACCTCGCCGGCGTCACCGTGGTTCACGTCGCGCGGCCATGTGAGGGTATCAAGAGCGTCAGCTTTGCTGAGCTCGCGGCAACTCCGGTGACCGAGGACGTCGAGGAGTCGATCGCGAAGATCACGCCCGACACCGTCGGCAAGCTGCTGTTCACGTCAGGCTCGACCGGCATGCCCAAGGCGGTCATCAACACGCAGAAGATGATGTGCGCCAATGCGGCGATGATGATGCAGGTGCGGCCACGTTCGCCTGATGGCCCTGTTGCGACCATGCTGGACTGGATGCCCTGGAATCACACCATGGGCGGCAACGCGGCGTTCCACCCGATCCTGGTCGATGGCGGCACGCTCTATATCGATGACGGCCGGCCGATGCCGGGCCAGTTCGAGGAGACGCTGCGAAACCTGCGCGAGATATCGCCGACCTATTACGCCAACGTGCCGGCCGGCTATGCCGCGCTCGCGGCCGCCATGGAGAAGGACGACGCGCTCTGCCGCTCGTTCTTCAAGAACCTCTCGATCATGGCCTATGGCGGCGCGCGCCTGCCTGACGATCTCTACGACCGCATGCAGGCCCTCGCGGTGAAGACCACCGGCGAGCGCATCGTGTTCTACACCGGCTGGGGCTCGACCGAGACCGCGCCGACCTCGACCGGAACTTATTGGGACACCGAGCGCGTCGGCCTGATCGGCCTGCCGTTCCCCGGTGTCGAGTTGAAGATGGTGCCGTGCGGCTCGAAATACGAATTGCGGCTGCGCGGCGTCAACGTCGCGCCCGGTTATTTCGGCCAGCCGGAGCTGACGAAGCAGATGTTCGACGAGGAAGGCTTTTACTGCATCGGTGATGCCGGCGTTTTCGTCGACGATTCCGATCCGGTGAAGGGCATCATCTTTGCAGGTCGCGTGGTCGAAGACTTCAAGCTCACCACCGGCACCTTCGTGCATGTCGGTTCGCTCCGCACCGATACGATCGCAGCTGCGACGCCTGTCGTGCACGATGCGCTGGTCGCGGGGCAGGACCGCCCGTTCATCGGCCTGTTGGCCTGGCCCAATTTGCACGCCTGCCGGCAACTTGTCGGCAATCCCGAGCTGAACTTCGAGGATGCAGTGAAGCACCCGGAGGTCGTCGCCTGCTTCAGGCGCGGGCTGGAAACTCACAACAAGGAGTGCGAGGGCGCCAGCAGCCGCATCATCGCGCGGGCCATGCTGATGGTCGAGCCGCCCTCGATCGACGGCAACGAGCTCACCGACAAGGGCTACATCAATCAGCGTGCCGGCCTCGAACGCCGCGCCGCACTGGTGGAGCGGCTGTATGCCGACAAGCCGGATCAAGACGTCATCGTTCTCAAGTAATCGACATCATCAACACGGGTACGCGCCATGAACTTCGACTTCTCCGACGACCAGAAGCAGCTCCGCGATCAGGCGCGCAAATTCCTCGCGGAAAAATGCTCGCCCAAGGCGGTGCGTGTGGTGCTCGACGGCAAGGCGCCTTACGACAAGGAGCTCTGGAAGGGCCTCGCCGAAATGGGTTTCCTCGGCGTCGCGATCCCCGAGGAGTTCGGCGGCGCCGGCGCCGGTCATCTCGAGCTCTGCGTGATCGCCGAGGAGATGGGCCGCGCGAACGCGCCGGTGCCGTTCTCGTCGACCGTGTATCTCGCCGCCGAAGCGCTGTTGTTCGCCGGCAGCGACGCGCAAAAGAAGAAATGGCTGCCGGCCATTGCCTCGGGCGAGGCGATCGGCACGCTGGCGCTGTTCGAGGGCAAGGGCAATCCCGCGCCGAAGAACGTCAAGCTGACGGCTGCGAACGGCGTGCTCAACGGCGTCAAGAAACCGGTCGCCGATGGTGCGATTGCCGACTTCGCCGTGGTTGCTGCGCGCACAGGTTCGAGCGGACGCGACGGTGATATCTCGCTGTTCCTGGTTGATCTCAAAGCCGGCGGCGTCGAGGTGAAAAGCCTCACCAATCTCGATCCGACCCGCGGGCAGGCCGAGATCACCTTCAAAGACTGCAAGGCCGAGCCACTGGGAGCTGCCGGCGAAGGCTGGAGCATCCTCGCCCAGGTGCTCGACCGCGCCGCGGTATTGTGCGCGTTCGAGCAGGTCGGCGGTTCCGACCGCGCGCTGGAGATGGGCCGCGACTACGCGCTCGACCGCATCGCCTTCGGCCGCCAGATCGGCTCGTTCCAGGCGGTGAAGCACATGCTCGCCGACATGTATGTCTCGGCCACGCTGGCGCGCTCGAACAGCTATTACGGCGCCTGGGCGCTCTCGACCAACGCGGCTGAATTGCCGGAAGCCGCTGCTGCCGCGCGCATCAGCGCGACGCAGGCGTTCCAGCACTGCGCCAAGAACAACATCCAGGTTCACGGCGGCATGGGCTTCACCTGGGAGTTCGACTGCCACATGTACTACCGCCGCGCCAACGCGATGGCGCTGGGGCTGGGGAGCCTGTCCTATTGGGAAGACCAGTTGATCGACCGCATGCGGAAGAAGAACGCGGCGTAATTAGGTTCGTAGGGTGGGTTAGTCCTGCGGATGCGCGAAGCGCGATCCGCTGGGCGTAACCCACCACTTCCGTCGACGAGGAAACCAAAGAGGTGGGTTACGCCTTCAGCTAACCCACCCTACGAAGGTAAGAAGACGACCATGAACTTCGACGACACCCCGCAGGAAGCCGAATTTCGCGCCACCGCCCGCGCCTGGATCGGTGCGAATGCGCCCACGCAATACGAGGAAGAGCTGCGCAAATCCTCGCTCGGCCGCACCGTGCTCAAGAACGCCAACATTCTTGAGGTCGCAAAAGCCTGGCAGAAGAAGAAGGCCGACGCCGGCTGGGCCTGCCTGCACTGGCCGAAAGAGTATGGCGGGCGCGGCGCCTCGCCGATCGAGCGCGTGATCTGGCAGCAGGAAGAAGGGCCGTACGGCCAGTTGTCCCGCATGTTCATCATCGGCCACGGCATGTGCGGGCCGACCATGATGGCGTTCGCGCGCGAGGAGCATAAGCGCACCTATCTGCCGCCGCTCGCTTCCGGCGAGAAGGTCTGGTGTCAGCTGTTCTCCGAGCCCGCCGGCGGCTCCGACGTCGCGGGCCTGCGCACGCGCGCCGAGAAGGACGGCGACGACTGGGTCATCAACGGGCAGAAGATCTGGACCTCGGGCGCGCATTATTCCGACTACGGCATCCTGCTGACGCGCACCGATCCCACCGTGCCCAAGCACAAGGGCCTCACCATGTTCTTCCTGGACATGAAGAGCGCCGGCGTCGAGGTGCGGCCGATCAAGCAGGCCAGCGGCGCCTCCGACTTCAACGAGGTCTATTTCACCAATGTCCGCATTCCCGATCATCAGCGCCTCGGCGAGGTCGGTGACGGCTGGAACGTCTCGCTGACCACGCTGATGAATGAGCGCAGCGCGATCGGCGCGGCCGTCTCGACAGGCTTTCCTGAGTTGTTCGAGTACTGCTCCAGCCTGATGCTCGACGATGGTCCGGCGATCGAGGATCGCGCGGTGCGCTCGAAATTGGCGAACTGGGCGGTGAAGGCGAGCGGGCTGAAATACACCAGCATGCGCGCGATCTCGGCGCTGTCGAAAGGCGAGCGGCCGGGGCCGGAGAATTCGATCGGCAAGCTGGTGGCGGGCTCGATGATCCAGGACGTTGCGACCTACGCGTTGGATTTGCAGGGTGCGAGCGGCGTCGTCAGCGGCGAGGATGGCGAGCTGGCCGGCCGTTTCCAGGCGATGCTGCTGCGCGCGCCCGGCACCCGTGTCGAAGGCGGCACCGACGAGATCATGCGCAACATCATCGCCGAGCGGGTGCTGGGCCTGCCCGGTGATATCCGTGTCGACAAGGACGTGCCGTTCAACAAGATCCCGACGAAGGGAAGAGGCTAGAATCGTAGGGTGGGCAAAGGCGCGGCACGCGCCGTGCCCACGAAGTCTATCGAGAGAAGGTGGTGGGCACGCTTCGCTTTGCCCACCCTACGCACTGATCAAGGATCGAGAGGGCCGTTATGAATTTCGACGACACCCCGCAGGAAGCCGCATTCCGCCAGACCGCGCGCCAATGGGTCGAGGCCAATGCGCCGAAGGAGCTGCACGCCGAGCTTTCAAAATCCTCGCTCGGCCGCATTCGGCTTGCCAAGCAAGATATCGTCGAGGTCGGCAAAGCCTGGCAGAAGAAGAAATTCGAGGGCAATTGGGCCTGCCTGCACTGGCCGAAGGAATATGGCGGCCGTGGCGCGACGCCGATCGAGAAGGTGATCTGGCAGCAGGAGGAGGGTGTCTACGGCAAGCTGACGCAGCCGTTCCAGATCGGCGAAGGCATGTGCGGCCCGACCGTGATGGCGTTCGGCAGCGAGGACGCCAAGCGCCGCTATCTGCCGAAGCTGGCTTCGGGCGAGGAGATCTGGTGCCAGCTGTTCTCCGAGCCGTCTGCCGGCTCGGACGTCGCCGGCTTGCGCACCCGCGCGGAGAAGAAGGGCGACAATTGGGTCGTCAACGGCCAGAAGATCTGGACCTCTGGCGCGCATTACTCCGACTACGGTCTCCTGATCGCGCGGACCGATCCGAACGTGCCCAAGCACAAGGGCCTCACCATGTTCTTCCTGGACATGAAGAGCCCCGGCGTCGAGGTTCGTCCGATCAGGCAGGCCAATGGCATGCAGGAGTTCAACGAGGTCTATTTCACCGACGTTGTCATCCCCGACAGCCAGCGGTTAGGGGCCGTCGGCGAGGGCTGGAGCGTCTCGCTGACCACGCTGATGAACGAGCGCATGTCGATCGGCTCGCGCCTTGCGACCGGCGTGCCTGAAATGTTCGAGTTCTGCTCCAACCTGATGCTGGAAGATGGCCTCGCGATCGACGATCCGGCGGTGCGCTCGAAGCTGGCGAGCTGGGCGGCGAAGTCGAGCGGGCTGAAATACACCAGCTATCGCACGATCTCGGCGCTGTCGAAGGGCGAGCGGCCGGGTCCGGAGAACTCGATCGGCAAGCTGGTCTCGGGCATGATGCTGCAGGACATCGCGACCTACGCCATGGACCTCCAGGGCGCGGCCGGTGTGCTCACCGGCAACGACGAGGAGACCGTGCAGGGCCAGTTCCAGCAGATGCTGCTGTCCTCGCCCTCGATGCGCATCGCCGGCGGCACCGACGAGATCCTGCGCAACATCATCGCCGAGCGCGTGCTGGGCCTGCCCGGCGACATCCGCGTCGACAAGGACGTGCCGTATAACAAGATCCCGACCAAGGGGCGATGATCTCACCTCTCGCTGTATCTCGTAGGGTGGGCAAAGCGAAGCGTGCCCACCATATGCAGATGCTCCGGAGCAAGCCTGTCGGTGGGCACGGCGCGATGCGCCTTTGCCCACCCTACGAGAAGAGCGCGAGCTGAACCATGGACGCTACAGTCAGACAGAACGATCGCATCGGCGTGCTCGAAGAGCTCCTCAACGAGCGCTACTCCGTCCGCGCCTTCCTTCCCAAAGAGGTCGACCGCGGGACCATCGAGCATGTGCTGACCACCGCGCAGCGCACCGCGTCCTGGTGCAACAGCCAACCCTGGCAGGTGATCATCGCCAGTGGGGAGGCCAAGGAGCGCTTCCGGAAGCTGATCTACACGGAGGCCTCAGGCGGGCTCGGCGACGATTACGATTTCACCCCGCCGCGCGAATATGTCGGTGTTTATCTCGAACGCCGCCGCGAAAGCGGCTTTCAGCTCTACAACACGCTCGGCATCGCCCGCGGCGACAGAGGCGCCTACGCCAGGCAGGCGCTGGAGAACTACAATTTCTTCGGCGCGCCGCATGTCGCCATCATTCACACCAACGAGCCGCTCGGCATTTACGGTGCGATCGATTGTGGCGCCTATGTCTCCAATTTCATGCTGGCTGCGCAGGCGCTCGGGCTCGGCACGATTCCGCAGGCGGCGCTCGCGCGGCATTCCGGGCTGATCCGCCGCCACTTCAATTTGCCCGATGATCGCCGCGTCGTCTGCGGCATTTCGTTCGGCTATGCCGACGACGCTCACAAGGTCAACAGCTACCGCACCTCGCGCGCCAGCGTGGCCGAGACCGTGACCTTCGCGGAGAGTGATCAAGCGGCGTAGCTTCCGCTATCGCTGTCGGACGCGCGCGAAGACGGCCGTGGAAACGGCCGCCTTCATCTTCATCTGAAGCGCGATTGACGCCGGCCGTCAGCCACCGCTGCCGCCGATCACGGCCCGCACGGTCTCGTCCGGCCCGAAGTCCTCGGCGCCATCGACATAGAGCAGCGCGGCGAGCTTAGAGCGCGCGCGGTTGACGCGGCTCTTGATCGTGCCGACTGCGCAGCCGCAGATCGAGGCCGCGTCTTCGTAGGAGAAGCCGGAGGCGCCGACCAGAATCAGCGCTTCGCGCTGGTCCTGCGGAAGCTTGTCGAGCGCCGTGCGAAACTCCTCGAACTCGAGATGCGCGTTCTGCGACGGCTGTGTCTTCAGCGTCTTGGCGTAGTTGCCTTCGGCATCCTCGACCTCGCGCCGCCGCTTGCGATAGTCGGAGCGGAAAAGGTTGCGCAGGATCGTGAACAGCCATGCCGGCAGATTGGAGCCAGGCTGGAACGAGTCGATATTGGCGAGCGCGCGGAGCAGCGTCTCCTGGACCAAATCATCGGCGCGGTCCGCATTGCCGCTGAGCGAAATGGCGAACGCGCGCAGACTGGGCACGGCCGCCAGGATGTCGTTACGCAGGGAGTCCGTGAGAGGCATTAATCCCTCCCATTGTTGTCGTTGGATCCGCCTTCATGTCCCACGTGGGGTGTCGCTCCCGGCGCATCAAGCTTCTTGATCAGTTCTGCGAACCGATCTGGAACCCCTTGTCGCACCACATCATCATACATGGCGCGCAACTGGTGCCCGATCCGGGATTGAATCTCCGGAGTGAGGCCTCCCTTGCCGGGGGTCGTGCTTCTGCTGGCTTGAGACTTGAGATCTTTCATGACCTGTTCCACGTTTCCCCGAGTTAAGTGACTGTAAAATCGAGAGGTTTTCTCAACCGGGAGCCGTTCCCTGGATAGGCTCAATTCCAGGTTCGATAAAAAGTTCCCGCTCAGACGGAACTTTTCTTGGCCTGAGGCGTAATCAGCCCAGCAGGGGAACCCGGGCCCCCCTCGGATTGCCTGGACGTCAAGGTTGGCCCCGAAGATGAATGGAGTGGGGATGTCCCGTTCACAGCTTGTTGCTGAACACTTGCCGTTGTTGCGCCGGTACGCACGCGCCCTGACGGGCAGCCAGGCCTCCGGTGACGCCTATGTCGCAGCCATGTTGGAAGCCATGCTGGGGGATCCGTCGGTGCTCGACGAGAGCCATGGACCGCGGGCCGGCCTGTTCAGGCTGTTCACCCAGATCTGGAATTCGGTCTCCGTCAACGATGATTCCGAGGTGACGACCTTGCCGATGCCGCCCGAGCGGCGGCTGTCGAACATCACGCCGCTGCCGCGCCAGGCCTTCCTGCTGCTCTCGCTGGAGGGATTCTCGGAAGAGGAAGTCGGCTACATCCTCGGCACCGACGTCGCCGAGACGCGGCGGCTTGCGGATGCCGCCGGACGCGAGATGGCCGCCGAGATCGCCACCGACGTGCTGATCATCGAGGACGAGACCTTCATCGCCATGGACCTCGAGAGCCTGGTGAAGAATCTCGGCCACAACGTCGTCGGCGTCGCGCGCACCCATGCCGATGCGGTGGCGCTGGCCAAGAACAAGCGGCCCGGCCTGATCCTCGCCGACATCCAGCTCGCCGACGGCTCGTCGGGCCTCGACGCCGTCAACGAATTGCTCCGCACGTTCGAGGTGCCGGTGGTGTTCATCACCGCGTACCCGGAGCGCTTCCTCACCGGCGAGCGGCCCGAGCCTGCGTTCCTGATCTCAAAACCGTTCCAGCCCGCGATGGTGTCGGCGGTGGCGAGCCAGGCGCTGTTCTTCCAACGCAACTCGCGCAACCGCACGCCGAAGGCGCCGGCGGCTTAATAGAGCTGGCCATTTGGCCAAACGATTTGATCCGGCGTGCTGCAAGGCACGCCGGATTTTTCGTTCGCCTGCCGTGCTTGACGTGCGTCGGCTTCGCCGCTCATACCTCCTGCATTGATCCCAGCCGGAGATGTGCCCATGGACCAGCAACTCCTCGATCGCCTCGCCATTCGCGACCTCGTCGAGAACTGGGCGGTCTGGCGCGATGCCGGTGACTGGGAGCGCTTTGCCACGGTCTGGCATGACGAGGGCTGGATGTCCGCCACCTGGTTTCAGGGGCCGGCGCGGGATTTCATGCGCGTCAGCCAGGAGGGGTTCGCCAGGGGTGTGCGCATCCTGCATTTCCTCGGCGGCACCAGCATCGATCTCGCGGGCGCGCGCGCCATCGCGCAGACCAAGATGACGATCTCGCAGCGCGCCCCGGTGCACGACGTCGTTTGCGACGTCGTCTGCACCGGCCGCTTCTACGATTTCCTCGAGAAGCGGCAGGGGAAGTGGGGCATCGTCCGCCGCCAGCCGATCTACGAGAAGGATCGGATCGACCCGGTCGATCCCGCAGCAGAGCTCCGCCTCGACCAAAAGGCGCTCGCCGCATTGCCCGAAGGCTATCGCCACCTCGCCTACATGCAGGAGCTGATCGGCTACAAGGTCAAGCGCGACATGCCGGGCCTGATCGGACCCGAGGTCGAGAAGCTCTATGGCGAAGGGCGCGACTGGCTGGCGGGGAAGTGAACCCCAGACAAAAGTAAGGCGCGACTGGCATCACCACAGTCGCGCCCTACGTCACCGGCTTATGGGGCAGGGGGGAATAGCCGGCTGTTGAGACGACTCCAGTCTGCGAAAGTCGTTCCACCCCTCGCGAAATATTTTACGCACGCTGTCGTATTTGTCGCACACGGTTAAGTGATCGTAACCGCTAAGAACCCCTGATCCTTCACCGGCGTTGTTCCCGCGATCGCCATGGGGCGAGGGATCGACAGCCATGTCACAGATTCATAAGGTATTTTTGAGCGTCGTTGCCGCTGCTGCGACGCTCGGTGCCGTGCAACTGGCCTCGGGTCATGATCTGGCAGACCGCTGGCAGGCGGTCGCCGATAAGGCCGACAAGCCCGGCCACAATGTCAATCGGACCGGCAAGGCCGACCGGCTCGCCGAGATCAAACAGGCAGCTGTTCCGACCCGCACCGTCTCGATGCGGCTGAATGACCTCGCCGACACCTCGGTGCTGCTGCGGGTCCCCGCGGTGATCGAGACCGGTAATGCCAAGCCGCCGGTGCTGCTCCAGAACCAGAAGAAGGTGCGCAACAGGCCGGCGATCGCCTGCGAGCCGATGGTCAGCTCCCTGACCGAGGTCGCAAAGCTGCTCCAGCCCGGCCGCTGCGTGACCTGATCCGCCCGGGCGCCGGATAGATCGCTCTCCCGCCTGGAGGACGATTCTTCACGTCCACTTGATCCCCTGTACGCTCGCGTTATATCCCGGGTTTCTTCCCTTTCGTTTTGACCGGGTAAACGCATGACGACGTCAGACACGGCTGTGCATACGCAGCCCTTCCAGGCCGAGGTTTCCGAGCTTTTGCACCTGATGGTGCACTCCGTCTATTCCGAGACCGACATCTTTCTGCGCGAGCTCATCTCCAACGCGTCGGACGCCTGCGACAAGCTGCGCTATGAGGCAATCGCAACCCCTTCGCTGCTCGGCGAGGGCGACGCGCTCAAGATCCGCATCATCCCGAACAAGGCGGCCGGGACGCTCACGATCGCCGACAACGGCATCGGCATGGAGCGGCAGGAGCTGATCGACCATCTCGGCACCATCGCCCGCTCCGGCACCAAGGCATTCGTGTCGAAGCTGAAGGAGGCCAAGGACGGCCTCGGCCTGATCGGCCAGTTCGGCGTCGGCTTCTATTCCGCCTTCATGGTCGCCGACAGGATCGTCGTGGTCAGCCGCCGTGCCGGCGAGAGCGACGTCTGGACCTGGACGTCCTCCGGCGGCTCCGGCTTCGAAATCGCCCGTGCCGGCGACGAGGAGGCGGCGCGCCTGGCGCGCGGCACCGAGATCGTCCTGCACCTGAAGGACGACGCCAAGAAATATCTCGAGAGCTTCGAGATCGAGCGCATCGTCGGTGCCTATTCCGACAACATCCTGTTCCCGATCGAGCTGGTGCCGGAAGAGGGTGAGCCCCGTCAGATCAATTCGGCCAGCGCGCTGTGGCAACGCTCGAAATCCGAGCTGACGCCGGACGACTACAAGAAGGCCTATCAGCAGATCGCCTCCGCCTTCGACGATCCCGCGATGACGCTGCATTACCGCGCCGAGGGCCGCTATTCCTACGCGGTGCTGCTGTTCGCGCCCTCGACCAAGCCGTTCGACCTGTTCGAGCCGAACCGCAAGGGCCGGGTGAAGCTTTACGTCCGCCGCGTCTTCATCACCGATGATGCCGATCTGTTGCCGGGATATCTGCGCTTCATCCGCGGCGTCGTCGACAGCGAGGATCTCCCGCTCAACATCTCGCGCGAGATGCTGCAGAACAATCCGCAGCTGGCGCAGATCCGCAAGGCCGTGGCGACCCGGGTCGTGTCGGAGCTCGAAAGCCTGGCCGAGAAGGATCCGGAGAACTTCGCCAGGATCTGGGACGCGTTCGGCGCGGTGCTCAAGGAAGGCATTTACGAGGATTTCGAGCGGCGCGAAAAGCTGCTGGCACTTTCGCGCTTCACCACGACATCGGGCGAGAAGCGGTCGCTGAAGCAGGTCATCGCCGATTTCAAGCCGAACCAGACCGAGATCTATTATCTCGTCGGCGACAGTATCGAGCGGCTGAAATCCAATCCGCGGCTGGAGGCTGCGACCGCGCGCGGCATCGAGGTGCTGCTGTTGTCCGATCCCGTCGATGCGTTCTGGACCTCGATGCCGTCGGAGTTCGACGGCAAGCCGCTGAAGTCGCTGAGCCAGGGCGATCTCAATCTCGACCTGATTCCGCGCGTCGACGACAAGGACGAGGCAAAGAAGGACGAGCCCGAGGCGGATGAAGCGGCCACCATCGCCGTGATCAAGGCCGCGCTCGGCGAGCGGGTCAGCGACGTCAAGGCCTCGACGCGCCTCACCAGCTCGGCCTCCTGCCTCGTCGCGGACAGCCAGGGCCCGAGCCGCGAGCTCGAGCGCATCCTGTCGCAGCAAAACCGCGGCATGAAGACCAAGCCGATCCTGGAGATCAATCTGCGCCATCCGATGGTGGGCGCGATCACCAAGGCGCAGGCCGGCTCGAAGGCGGTCGACGATCTCAGCCTGCTCCTGCTCGAGCAGGCGCAGATCCTGGACGGCGAATTGCCGGAGGATCCGGCTGCGTTTGCCGCAAGGCTGAACCGGCTCGTGCTGCAGGGGCTCGGCGCCTAGCGCCGCAGCCCGCAGCGCTCACCTTGCCGTCATCTGTCCCTAGGAACAGTCGCCTCCGGCCTGGTGTTATGCCATACGAGGCTGCCGGCATCAGATCCGCCGAGGCCGTCGATTCGAGGATTAAGTCCATGCGCCTGTCGATTTTGACCCTCACCGCGATTGCCGCGCTGTTCGTCGCGGCAGATGCCAGCGCCCAGACCTACGATCCGCGCTACCCGGTGTGCATGCACGTTTATACGCCCGGCGGCTTTACCGGTGGTGGCGGCGATTATTTCGACTGCTCCTTCACCTCGCTGCCGCAGTGCCGCGCGAGCGCGTCGGGCCGCGCGGCCAGCTGCGACGTCAACCCGTACTACGCCTTCGACCAGCCGCCGCAGCCGCGCCGGCGTCACAAGAAGGTGCAATAGCGAATCCGCGATGCCTCGTACCGGAATACAGTTCATGCGTTTCTCGTTCGGAATGATCGTGACCGCCGGCGCGGTGCTCGCAGCCGCGCCGTCGCATGCGCAGACTTTTGATCCGCGCTATCCCGTCTGCATGCACGTTTATTCAGGTGCAAACGGTGGGGGTGGGGAGTGGTACGACTGCTCATTCACCTCGTTGCCGCAGTGCCGCGCCACGGCTTATGGCCGATCCGCGATCTGCGATCTCAATCCGTATTATCCGGTTCACGCGCCGCCGCCGTACTTGCGCTACAGGCGTAGCGGCTAGCGTCGGCAGGTGCTGCGCGCTACTCCTTCCTGCTTCCTGCCCCCACAGCTCGACCACCTTGCGCCAGCGCGATCGGTCTCGGCCGTCACCATGCCGCCGAACTCACCGGCGTTGCCGTGCGGCGGTAAAGGATCACTAGAGTTAACCGCGCCCTAACAGAGTTTTACCTTGTCTCTTAACACCTGGGCAGGGCGCGGGGGCTAGATTGCCTGATGTCAGCAGGCGGCCCGAAAGAATCAACGGCATGACCCCCGGTGTCATCGAACGACAAAAAGTCGCGCGCGCGCCTTCGGCTTCAAAGATATGGCTGAAGGCCATCGAGCTCACGGCGCGGATCGAGACGCTGCCGGGGCGTCTGTTCGCCGACGTCATCGACGATTGGGCGCAGCGCCAGCCCGACCGCGTCGCGCTGATCACCGACGACGTAAGCCTTGACTATGAAGGCCTGTCGAAGCGCATCAACCGCTACGCGCGCTGGGCGCGCTCGGCCGGCGTGGCCAAGGGTGATACGGTCGCCTTGATCATGCCGAACGGCATCGATTATGTCGCGGCCTGGCTCGGCATCAGCCGGATCGGCGGTGTGGCGGCGCTGCTCAACACCAGGCTGGTGGGACAGTCGCTCGCGCATTGCCTCGATGTCGCAAAGCCCTCGCATATCATCGTTGCGCAGGAGCTGACGCAGATGCTGGAGAGCGCAACGCCGCACCTGAAGACGCAGGCCAAGGTCTGGACGCATGGCGATGCCCGCAGCGAGCGCGCCATCGACGTCGCCCTCGCGGCGCTGGACGACGCTCCCTTGTCGCCGGAGGAGCACGGCGAGGTCACCATCGATGACCGTGCGCTGCTGATCTACACCTCGGGCACCACCGGCCTGCCGAAGGCTGCTAGCATCAGCCACCGCCGCATTCTCAATTGGGGCTTTTGGTTCGCCGGCCTCACCGGCGCGAGCCCGCAAGACCGGCTCTACGATTGCCTGCCGCTGTTCCACTCGGTCGGCGGCATCGTCGCGCCCTGCAGCATGCTCGCTGCCGGCGGCTCGGTGGTGATCGCGGAAAAATTCTCGGCCTCGCATTTCTGGTCCGACATCGTGCGCCATGACTGCACGCTGTTCCAATATATCGGCGAGCTCTGCCGTTATCTGCTCAAGGCGGCGCCGTCGGAATATGAGAACCGGCATCGTCTCCGCCTCGTCTGCGGCAACGGCCTGCGCGGTGACATCTGGGAAGACTTTCAGGCGCGTTTCGCCATTCCGCGCATCCTCGAATTCTATGCGGCGACGGAAGGCAATTTCTCGCTGTTCAACGTCGAGGGGCAGCCCGGCGCGATCGGTCGCATCCCACCGCTGCTGGCGCATCGCTTCCCTGCCAATCTCGTCAAGCTCGACCCCGACAGCGGCGTGCCGCTGCGCAACGAAGAGGGCTTTTGCCTCGCCTGCGCCCGTGGTGAGGCCGGCGAAGCCATCGGCCGCATCGGCACCGCCGATGAAGGCGGCGGGCGCTTCGAGGGCTACACCGACACCGGCGAGACCGAGAAGAAGATTCTTCGCGATGTCTTTACCAGGGGCGACGCCTGGTTCCGCACCGGCGACCTGATGCGGATCGACGACAAGGGCTTCTTCCATTTCGTCGATCGGATCGGGGATACTTTCCGCTGGAAGGGCGAGAATGTCGCGACCTCGGAGGTGAATGACGCGATGCGCGATTTCACCGGCGTGGTCGATGCCACAACTTACGGCGTCAGCATCCCCGGCGCGGACGGCCGCGCCGGCATGAGCGCGATCGTCGTCAACGAGGGCTTCGACACCGCGGCATTGCGCGCACATCTCACGCAGCGTTTGCCGGCTTATGCGCGCCCGGTCTTCATTCGCATCTCCAGCGAGATCGATGCGACCGAGACGTTCAAGCAGAAGAAGGGCGATCTGTCGCGGGAAGGCTTCGATCCCGCCGCGATCTCCGATCCGCTGTTCATGGCAGACCCGAAGTCCGGGGCCTATGTGGCGCTCGATACCGAGGCCCATGCGCGAATCGTGGACGGCTCGATCAGGCTGTAAATCCCGCCAAAATCCGCAGATAGGTCCAATTTTATCTGAATTGTCCAAGAAGCCATTTACTTCTGTCGGGTAAACAGGCGGCCATGGGGAGGCGGCCAGCAAGAGCCGCCGCAACACCAACGATAACAAAGCGAGCCAGCCATGTCGGTAAGGTCTAAGGTCATTGACGCGATCCAGCAGATCGCCAAAGAGCAGCACGTCACGCTTCCCGCGCTCTCGGACGATCTGTCGCTGCACGAGACGGGTTTCGACTCGCTCGCCTTCGCCATCCTGGTCGCTCGCCTCGAGGACGAGACCGGCGTCGACCCCTTCACCATCTCCGAGGACGCAGCGTTTCCCGCCACGGTGGGCGATTTCGTGCGGGCCTACGAAAATGTCCCCGCGTGAGATCTTTGCGCTTCGCGACCATCTCGGCGCGGAGCTGACCGGCCGTACTCTGTCGGACGCGCAAACCTGCGTGTCGCTGACCGATATCCTGTCGCAGACGGTCCTGGGCGGCCGCCTGCGCGAATTGTCCGGCCGCTCCGTGCTGCTCAAATTGTCCGACCAGCTCCGGTCGGGTCTTGCCATGATCGAGCTCGACGGCATCGCCCGTCGCATGCTGCTGTGCCCGCCCGATCTCAATCCGGCGCATCTCGAGGCATTGATCGCCGATGCCGAGATCGACGCCGTCGTGACCGACGAATCCGATCGCTGGGCCGGGACTGGCGTCCCGCTCATCGTCACCGCGCAATTGCCGCTCGAAGCCACCGCGCCGGCCAAGACCGAACGCGCGACGGAATGGCTGATGCTCACCTCGGGCACTTCAGGCGTGCCGAAGATCGCCGGCCACACGCTGGAGGCGCTGACCGGTGCGATCGTTGCCGAAGGCCCCGCGCGCGGCCCGGCGCCGGTCTGGGCGACCTTCTACGACATCCGCCGCTATGGCGGCCTGCAAATCTTCCTCCGCGCCGTCCTTTCCGGCGGCTCGATGGTGCTGTCCGATCCCCATGAGGCGCTCGGTGATCACGTCGCGCGGCTGAAGGCGCGCGGCGTCTCGCACATCTCCGGCACGCCCTCGCACTGGCGCAAGCTCCTGATGAGCGGTTCGGCCGCGCAGTTCGCCCCGGCTTACGTCCGCCTCTCCGGTGAAATCGCCGACCAGGCGGTGCTCGACGGGCTGAAGGCGGCATTCCCCAATTCCTCCGTCGGTCATGCCTATGCCTCGACCGAAGCCGGCGTCGGCTTTGCCGTCAACGACGGCCTGGAAGGCTTTCCGGCCAACTATCTCGGCAATCGCAATGGCGTCGAGATGAAAGTGGTCGACGGCTCGCTGCGTATCCGTTCGACGCGCACCGCGCATGCCTATGTCGGCCGCAATGCTGCCGCGCTCACCGATGACGACGGATTTGTCGACAGCGGCGACATCGTCGAGCTGCGCGGCGAGCGCTACTATTTCGTCGGCCGCCGCGGCGGCATCATCAATATCGGCGGACTGAAGGTCCACCCCGAAGAAATCGAGGCGGTCGTCAACCGCCATCCCGACGTGCGGATGTCGCGGGCCAAATCGCGGAAGAGCCCGATTACCGGCGGCATCGTGGTCGCCGATGTGATCCTCACCGAGGGCACCGATCCCGCCCGGGCGAAGGAGATCCGCGACCAGATCCTGGAGCGGTGCCGCGCGCAGCTAGCGTCCCACAAGGTGCCGGCGGTGATCCGCTTCGTCGAGGCGCTCGACGTCACCCCGGCCGGAAAACTGGCGCGCACCGATGCATAATGTCCTCGTCACCGGCGGCAGCCGCGGCATCGGCCTTGCGATCGGCAAGCGCCTCTCCGGCGCCGGCTACAACGTGGTCGCGGCCGCCCGGCGCGAGAGCGAAGAGCTCAAGGCCGCGATTGCGGGCTCCGAAGGGCGCCTGCATTTCCGCGCCTGCGACCTTGCCGTGATCGACGCCATTCCGGCTTTTGCAAAGCTCGTGCGCGACGAGTTCGGCCCGACCTACGGCCTCGTCAACAATGCCGGCCTCGGCACCGAAGGCCTGCTCGCCACCATGCATAATTCCGAGATCGAGGCGCTGGTGCAGCTCAACGTGCTGTCGCCGATCATCCTCACCAAATATGTGGCACGGCAGATGATGGCCGATGGCGCCGGCCGCATCGTCAACATCTCCTCGATCATCGCGACCACCGGCTATAACGGCCTGTCCGTCTATGGCGCGACCAAGGCGGCTGCAACCGGCTTCACCCGCTCGCTGGCGCGCGAGGTCGGCAAGCTCGGCATCACCGTGAACGCGATCGCGCCGGGTTTCATCGACACCGAGCTCACGCACAATCTGTCCGACGAGGCGCGCAAGCGCATCGCCGGCCGCAGCGCGCTGCGCCGCCTGCCGGAGACGGACGACGTCGCGCGCATGGTGGAGTATCTTTTGGGCGAAGGCGGCCGCAACGTCACCGGGACGGTATTTACTGTCGACGCGGGGAATACGGCCTAGGCGGAACTCCGCCGTCATGATTGCGTTGATCCGGCACAATGACATCCAGCCGGATTTGGTCGTAAGATGCCCCGCAATCGATTGGGTTACGTCAATCGATCTGCCCTAATCGACAAGGAGCAGTCCATGACCATGCCCAGCATGACCGCTTCAAATCAGGGCCGGACCGAGCAATCCCGCGCGAAGCAGGACGATGCCCGTTGCCCGCCGATGACGCACCAGAATTCCGGCGGTCATGGCCACGAAATGTACCCGCAGCAATTCGTGCGCCTGGTCGGCTGCCATGATGCGTCTCTCGATAGCTTGCGCAAGCGTCAGGACGAGAAGCTGCATTAGCAGCTCACGTCCGGTGCTTCGGCGGGTCTTTCGGTAGGTCAATCCGCTCGTGTGAAAACTCCGGCGGCCCTTCGGTGAGGCGGCGGATGCGGCGGTCGCGTTCGTCCACGGGCAATGCCGGATCGAGCAGCGTCTCGATCTCGTGGACCGCGATCTCTTCGATCCTGGTGGCGTCCGATGCGATTGGGTGCACCGGGGCGTGGACCGGGGGCGCGATCTTCAGGCCCAGCTCGATCAGCTTGCAGATCGCATCCGAGCGGGTCAGTTGATGGGCTTCAGCCCAGGCATCGACGGCTGCTGTCAGTCTTTCGGGCATCTTCACCGCGCTGATCGGGTCGATGCCCGTGCGCCGGCGGACCGGAGAGGCGGAGTCCTTGCTGCCGAAGTCGGACACCTCGATCATCCCATGCAACCCTTGGAGCTGAGGACAATAGCCGTTCTTCCCGGCCGGCCGCTTGATGCCGATCAATGACACGCTGCGGCATTGCAACGCGGCCTCATCTTGTTGCTGCCCTATCTTGTTGTCTGGAACCGTTTCGGCCAATGATTGAAAGGGGCCGCCGGCCGGCGAACCCGGATCGATCCTGCCACGTATTTGTTTCGCATTCCAACCATCCGGCATCCCCGATGACCTCAGGCGAATCCTTCTATGGTGGCATTCCCGTCTTCCGCGGCTTCACCAGCCTGATGGACCCTGCGCTCTATGCGCCGCTGCCGGACGATTGGAGCATCGGCGTCGCCGATATCGTCGATTCCACCAAGGCGATCGCGGCGCAGCGCTACAAGGCGGTGAACATGGCCGGCGCCGCCGCGATCGCGGCGGTGACGAACGCATTGGAGGGGCGCGAATTCCCCTTCGTGTTCGGCGGCGACGGCGCGAGCTTTGCGGTTGCGCCAGGCGACCTCGAACCTGCCCGAGAGGCGCTGGCGGCAACCGCGACCTGGGTGCGGGAAGATCTCGATCTGACGATGCGGGTCGCGCTGGTGCCGGTCAGCGCCATCCGCGCGCAGGGCCTCGACGTGCGCGTCGCGCGCTTCGGTCCGTCGGCCAACCTGTCCTATGCGATGTTCTCGGGCGGCGGGCTCGCCTTCGCCGATGCCGCGATGAAGCGCGGGGAGTTTGCCGTCCCGGCAGCGCCGGCGGGCACGCAGCCCGATCTCTCGGGCCTGTCCTGCCGCTTCGAGGTGATACCAGCCTCACGTGGGCTGATCCTGTCGGTTCTGGTGATGCCGGCGCGCGGCGCCGACCCGCATGCCTTCCGCAAGGTGATCGAGGACGTCATCCATCTCGTCGAGCGCAGCCCGGACGGCGCCCGCCCGGTGCCGCCGCAGGGACCGCCGCTGAAATGGCCGCCGCAGGGGCTGGAATACGAAGCCCGCACCAGACGCGGTGGTCCGCTGCTCGCGCGCCGCGCCACCGTGCTGGCCTATACGCTGTTCATCTATCTGATCATGCGCTTCGACCTCAACGTCGGCGGCTTCGTGCCCAACGTCTACAGGCGTCAGGTGGTCGAGAACTCGGACTTCAGGAAATTTGACGACGGCCTGCGCATGATCCTCGACTGCACGCCGCAGCTCGAGCGCGCGCTGAGCGACCGACTGGCGGCGGCTGCGCGCGAGGGTATCGTGCGCTACGGTCTCTATCAGCAGGACGCGGCCATGATGACCTGCTTCACGCCGTCGGCGCTGCGCAGTGATCACGTCCATTTCATCGATGGCGCGCGGGGCGGCTACGCCTCGGCGGCGACGGCGCTGAAGGCGATGGTGGCGTGAAGCGTCAGCGTCCCGCCCGCGTCCAGGTCTCGCCGCCGCAGAGCGCGCCGACGCAGCCTTCGACCCGCAGCGAATCCGCTCCCGTCACGGAGATGCTGCTGGCATAGGTACTGCCGTCGTCGGCATTGTAGATCTGGCCGGACCATTTGTTCGGACCTGACGGCTGCATGCCGCTGAACAATGGCAGGCCGATCATCGGGCGCCTGGCGAGCTCGCGATTGGGGTTCTTGCTGTCGGTGGCGGGCTGGCCGGTCGCGGTGTCATAGGGCTCGCGCAGCCAGGCGACGACGCCGCAGATGCCGCCGCCGCACTTGCTGATCTTGACGCGCGCATCACCCGCCTGGGTCAGCCATGTCCCATCGGCGCTCTGCGCATGCGCGGCCGGCGCGCCGAGCAGCGCAGCGAGAAGGACGATGAGAGCAGCGAATCTGGAAGTCATGGAAGAGGCCCCGAAAATGGAGCGCCTCCATAGCAGCCCGGCGGGATAGTGCAACGCTGGCTGGAATCACATTCCTGCGTTCATTTGCCTGCGTTGATGTCCTGCGATCATTTGTCCCAGCGCGCGAAGGCGACCGAGGCCGCAGTCGACAGGCCGAACACCGCCATGGCGCCGCCGACCAGCGCGAACAAGGTCCAGGCCGGCGCCTGCGTCATCATGAGGACGACGCCGCCGATCGCGACGATCAGAAGCCGCGCGGTGGAAGCGAGCACGGGGCCGCCGACGCGCGCCGCGCCTTGCGAGGAGAAGTAGAGCGACACGCCGATGCCGAAGAACACGAAGGTCGGGCCGGCCCAGTGGAAATAGCTGTGCGCGGCGGCGGTGACGCCGGGATCGCGCGTGAAGAGCGCGACCCATAGCGACGGAGCGAGCGCGATGGCGAGGCCGATCAGGCCGACCGTCAATCCGGAAGCTGCAGCGGCGGTCCAGGCCACACGCCGCGCGCGCTTCACCTGTCCGGCGCCCATCGCCATGCCGACCATCGGCACCGAGGCGATGCCGAAGGCGAAGGTGATCGGGATCAGCAAGAATTCCAGCCGCGAGCCGATGCCGTAGCCGGCCAGCATCTCGGTGCCGAACGTGGCCAGGATCTTCGTGAAGATCAAAATGGTGAGCACGGTCTGGAGCGGCGACAGGCAGGCCACCGCACCAACCTTGAGGATGTCCAGGAACATCGCGCGCTCGAAATGAAACGCGCGAATATTCAGCGGCAGCCGGCTGCGGCCGGACGCGAGATACCAGAGGAAAAAGATCGCGGCGCAAGTGAACGCGATCAACTGGCCGCTGGCGACCCCCGGCATGCCGAAGGGCTTCACGCCGAACAGGCCGAGCCCCAACGTGCCGCCGAGCGCGATCTGGAGCACGCTGGCGCCGATCAGCGTCATCGAGGGCAGGCGCATGTCGCCGGTGCCGCGGATCACCGAGGCGAGCGTGTTGACGAGCCAGATCGCGACCGCGCCGGAGAACAGCACCTGCGAATAGCCGCTGGCCTCCTCGAGCACGCGATCGCGCCCGCCGAGCAGGGTGAAGAAGGAGCGGCCGAAGACGAGCATCATCACCGTGAAGAACAGCCCGCCGCAGAGGCCGATGATGGCGGCATGCAGCGCCAGCGTCGCGGCGCGGTCACGATCCCCTGCGCCGAGCGCGCGGCTGATCGCGGACGAAACGCCGCCGCCCATCGCGCCCGCGCTCATCATCTGCGTCAGCATCGCGAACGGAAACACCAGCGCGATCGCGGCGAGCGGAATGGTGCCGAACCGGCCGATATAGGAGGTCTCGGCGATCGCAACCAAAGTGCTGCCGACCATCGCGATCATGTTGGGGATCGCGAGCCGCAGCAGCGTCGGCAGGATCGGCGCAGTCAGCAGGCTGGCGATCGGGGAGGCGACCGGCGCAAGCGGCGGGACGGCGTCTGCAGGGGCGTCGATCGTCATGTTCACCGGGCGGAATTTTAGATGATGATCGACATATTATAGGGCGGCCGAGCCCCTGCGGCAGCCCTCACTCCACGCAGGGGTCACCACGGCAGGCCGCATAGGTCGATGGTGCCCAGCGTCGGCGCGCGGACGATGTTGAAGACGTAGGGCGCCATCTCGGTGAAGCGGATCCGCCCCTCCGGCTGCTCGCAATAGACCTCGCCCTTGAAGGGCAGCCAGCTCCGGGTCTCGTAGAACGAAAAATTGTGTGGTTCGCAGAACAGCAGCGCGAAGCGAACGGCCTCGTTGGCGCGAATGGTGTGAACCGCCGCGTCGATCGCCACGGTCGCATAGCCGCGACCGCGCCGGTCCTCGCGGGTGCAGACCCCGCCGATGCCGCCGATATGGACCTTCTGTCCGTTCCAGGTGACGGTGCGGAAGTAGATGCCGACATGGCAGACGAGACCGTCCTCGGGCGTCTCGATCAGCACGCGCAGGTCGGCATTGGCCCATTTGACGTGAGCCCAGGCCGGCTTCTCCGCTGCGTCTTGACCCCAGACCGCGCTGAGCAGCGGCTTGGCGATCGGCCACGAGGCGTCGCCGTTCAAAATGTCGATCTCGATGCTCATGGCTTTGTCTCTCGCAACGCGGCTGCGCGGTTCATTGGTTCTGTCATAACCGGTTCAAAGGCAACGATATTCTGCGGCCGGCGATCGGCCCGGGTTGAATGTCCCTCGGTGCTGCGAAGTTATGCAATCCGGCCAAGCCGTGGCATCACGTCTTTTCGCAAATTCTGAGGTATTTAACGGCGGTGGAACCTTCTATAAGAGTCCCCGTTAAGCCAGTTCCCCATCAGTCGCGGACAACATCCCATGACCTTTACGCTGCCCCCCCTCCCTTACGCCTATGACGCCCTCGGCCAGTTCATGTCGAAGGAGACGCTGGAATTCCACCACGACAAGCATCATCAGGCCTACGTCACCAACGGCAACAACGCGCTCAAGGGGACCGAATGGGAAGGCAAGTCCCTTGAAGAGATCGTCAAGGGCTCGTTCGGCAAGAACCCCGCGGTGTTCAACAATGCCGGCCAGCACTACAACCACATCCACTTCTGGAGCTGGATGAAGCCCAATGGCGGCGGCACCAAGCTGCCGGGCAAGATCGAGAAGAAGATCAACGAGGACCTCGGCGGCTTCGAGAAGTTCAAGACCGACTTCCAGGCGGCCGGCGTCGGCCAGTTCGGCTCCGGCTGGTGCTGGCTCCAGGTCAAGAACGGCAAGCTCGAGATCTCCAAGACCCCGAACGGCGAGAATCCGCTGGTGCATGGCGCCACCCCGATCCTCGGCTGCGACGTCTGGGAGCACTCCTATTACATCGACTACCGCAACCGCCGCCCCGATTATCTCAAGGCGTTCGTCGAGAACCTCGTGAACTGGGAATACGTCGAGTCCCTGCTCGAGAAGGCGTAAGGCCTCGTTGTCATTCCGGGGCGCCCGCAGGGCGAACCCGGAATCCAGAAGTTGTGGCGCGAGATTCTCAGGTGCGCAGTTGCGCACCAGGGCTCGCACTTCGTGCGCCCCGGAATGACAGAAAACAAAAGGCGGTCGCTCGCGCGGCCGCCTTTTTGCTGTGCGGAATTGCCCTGCGTGGCGCGCGCACCGGTCTGTCATCGTACTGTTTGCATCGAATGGACGCCGCCCTTAATCAAGAACGGCATCACCCTCGAGCGACCGAGCCCGTTGTCAGAACCTTCCCCGAAGAACCCGGCGCCTGCCGAGGACGCGGAGTCCGAACCGCGGCCGGGGCGGGTCCGCAAGCCGATCGGCTGGTCGACGATCATCATCGCCGCGCTGGTCGCGGTGAGTGCGACCTTGGTCTGGCGGCGTGACGGCACCGACGGTGTTCTCGACATTCTGACCCACGATCTCTCGCTATTCTCAGGCATCCTGCCGCGCGTGCTCGCCGGCTGCCTGCTCGGGGCCTTCATCTCGGAGATCCTGCCGCACGAAAAGGTCTCGCGCTCGCTTGGACCAAAATCCGGCCTGATGGGACTGCTGATCGGCACCGCCTTCGGCGCGATCCTGCCGGGCGGTCCCTTCACCGCCTATCCCGTGGCGAGTGCGCTGCTCGCAGTCGGCGCCGATTTCGGCGCCACCATCGCCATGGTCGTGAGCTGGACCCTGATCGGCTATGGCCGGGCGGTGGCCTGGGAAATCCCGATCATGGGCACCGACTTCACGCTGTGGCGGATTCTGATTTCGCTGCCGCTGCCGGTACTCGCCGGTGCGCTCGGCCGCTTCGTCTATGTCCGGCTCTATCCGAAGCGCGAAAGCGACGAGGACGCGGCATGAGCGCCGCGCTTTTCATCGACATTCTGTTGTGGGGCTCGGTGTTCGGCGTCGGGCTGATCGCCTTTCGCCGCGGCCCTCCGGTGTTCAAGGCCTCGCTGCGCGAAGGTTCGATGGATTTCATCAACATCGTGCCGCGCATCGCGCTGGGCGTGATCGGCTCCGGCTACATCGCCGCGATCATCCCGCAGGAGGTGATCACCGGCTGGCTCGGGCCGGACAGCGGCTGGCTCGGGGTTGCGACCGCCGTGGTCGCCGGCGCCGCCACGCCGGGCGGGCCCGTGATCGGCTTCTCCATCGGCACGGTGGCGCTGAAGTCGGGCGGCGGGGTGCCGCAGGTGGTGGCTTATGTCGTTGCCTGGGCCCTGTTCGCCTTTCAGCGGGTGATCTTGTGGGAAATCCCGTTCATGCCGGCCCGTTTCGTCTGGTTCCGCTGTGCCGTGTCGGTGCCGTTTCCTTTCGTGGCAGCTGCCATCGCGATGGTGATCGGCAAGCCGTGAGCCCGGCGTGGACAGGGGTTATGTTATAATATAACGTTCCAAAATGGTTCCCGCCGCCTCCCACGCCCACCATCACGACCATGCCCCTGGCCATTCTCATGACCACGCGCATTCGCATGGGCACGACCACACCCACGCCCATGTCCACGACGCGGCCTCGCCGCATCCGGCCCAGGCGGCGCCCTGGTCGATCCTGCGCATGACCATGGCGGCGCGCCTTGGGGCCGCGCTCGCCGTCTGTGCCGTGCTCTGGGGCGTGGTCTTCCTGGCGATGAGGTGACGATGGCGGCGCTCCACTTTCACAATGTGACGCTCGGCTATGACCGGCATCCGGCCGTGCACCATCTCAACGGTGAGGTTGCGCGGGGCGCGCTGGTCGCCGTGATCGGCCCGAATGGCGCCGGCAAGTCGACCCTGCTGCGCGGCATCGTCGGCATCCTCCGGCCGCTCGACGGCAGAATCCATCTCGGCGGGCTCGACTCTCGCGATATCGCCTATCTGCCGCAGAGCGCGGAGATTGACCGCAGCTTCCCGATCTCGGTGTTCGACTTCGTCGGCACCGGGCTGTGGCGCGGGACCGGCTTGTTCGGCGGTATCGGCAAGGCGGCGCGCGGGAAGATCTTGCGCGCGATCGCCTCCGTCGGCCTCAATGGCTTCGAGAACCGCCCGATCGGTACGCTCTCGGGTGGCCAGATGCAGCGCGTGCTGTTCGCGCGCGTGTTGCTCCAGGACGCAAGCCTGATCGTGCTGGACGAGCCCTTCAACGCCATTGACAGCAAGACCACCGCCGACCTGCTCGCGCTGGTCAAGCACTGGCACGGCGAGGGCCGCACCGTGCTCGCCGCGCTGCACGACATGGAGATGGTGCGCAACCATTTCACCGAGACGCTGGTGCTGGCGCGCGGCCCCGTGGCGTGGGGACCGACGGTGGAGGTGCTGACGCCGGAAAACCTGCTGGTGGCGATGCGGATGTGCGAGGCGTTCGACGACAGCGCCGCGGCCTGCGCCGCCGACGATACCCGCTCGCGAGCGGCGTGATCACCGATGCTCTACGACGCGCTGATCGGTCCCTTCACCGAATTCGAGTTCATGCGGCGGGCGCTGGCCGCCGTGATCGCATTGTCGCTGGCCGGTGCGCCGATCGGCGTCTTCCTGATGCTGCGGCGGATGAGCCTCGTCGGCGATGCCATGGCGCATGCGATCCTGCCCGGCGCGGCGGTCGGCTTCCTGCTCTCCGGGCTCAATCTGTTCGCGATGACGGCCGGCGGGCTGATCGCAGGCTTTGCCGTCGCGATCCTCGCCGGCGTCGTCGCGCGCTCGACCGGGCTGAAGGAGGACGCTTCGCTCGCGACCTTCTATCTGGCCTCGCTGGCGCTCGGCGTCACCATCGTCTCGATCAAGGGCACCAATATCGACCTGCTCCACGTGCTTTTCGGCAACATCCTCGCGATGGACGACCAGACCCTGCTGGTGGTGGCCTTCAACGCCACCGTGACGCTGCTGGTGCTCGCCGTGATCTACCGCCCGCTGGTGATCGAGAGCGTCGATCCCTTGTTCTTGCGGACAGTCAGCCGCGCCGGTGGTCCCGCGCATCTCGCCTTCCTGGCGCTGGTCGTGATCAACCTCGTCAATGGCTTTCAGGCCCTTGGTACGCTGCTTGCGGTCGGCCTGATGATCCTGCCGGCGGGTATCGCGCGGTTCTGGTCACGCGATCTCACCGTCATGATCTGCATCGCGGTCGTCGCTGCCGCGGCTTCCGGCTATGCCGGCCTCGTGCTGTCGTTCCAGACCCGCGTGCCGTCCGGCCCTGCGGTCATTCTCGTGGCGTCGGTGCTCTACATCGTCTCCGTGCTGTTCGGCCGCGTCGGCGGCATCGTCCGGCAGATGTTTCCCGGCCGGCACCTGGAAGCGTGACGGGCGATGCGCTTCCTTCTGTTCCTTGCCTTGCTGACCATCGCCTCGCCGCTGCAGGCCGCGGAACGGCTCAACGTCATTGCGAGCTTCTCGATCCTCGGCGACTTCGTCCGTAACGTCGGGGGAGATCGGGCCAACGTTACGACGCTGGTCGGCCCCGACAGCGACGTCCACGTCTACACGCCGGCGCCTGCCGACGCGAAACGGGTCGCGGAGGCGAAGCTCGTCATCGTCAATGGGCTCGGGCTCGAGGGCTGGCTGCCGCGTCTCGTGCAGTCCGCAGGTAGCAAGGCCGTGGTGGTCACCGCGAGCGCCGGCATCGTGCCGCTGAAGCTCGGTTCGGCCGCCGACCCCCATGCCTGGCAGTCGGTCCCCAACGCCAAGGTCTACGTGACCGATATCGCCAATGCGCTGGCGGCGGCCGTCCCGGATGATGCGGAGTTCTTCCGGGTCCAGGCAAAAGCCTATCTGGAAAAGCTCGAAACGCTCGACCGCGAGGTCCGCGAGGCCGTGGCGAAAATCCCGCCAGAGCGGCGCAAGGTGATCTCGACCCATGACGCCTTCGGCTATTTTTCCGCCGAATACGGTATCCAGTTCATCGCCCCCCTGGGGGTCTCCACCGAAACCGAGCCGAGCGCACGCGACATCGCGGCCATCATCGGCCAGATCAAGGCACAAAAAATACCGGCCGTGTTCCTGGAAAATATCAGCGACGACCGGCTGATCCGGCGGATCGCGGCCGAGACCGGCTCAAAAGTCGGCGGGACCCTGATTTCGGACGGTTTGACCGGCGAAAAGGGGCCTGCACCCACTTACATTGATATGGTCAGGCACAATATAAAGGCGCTGACCAGCGCGCTTGACCACTAGGGCAGGGGCCACCCCGCCTCGCGTCGCGCGAAAAGCCCGAAGTCCGGAGTTGTTATGTCTGAAGCGACCTCTCAGAAAATTCCCGTGACCGTCCTGACCGGCTATCTCGGTGCCGGCAAGACCACGCTCCTGAACCGCATCCTGTCGGAGAATCACGGTAAGAAATACGCCGTCATCGTCAACGAATTCGGCGAGATCGGCATCGACAACGACCTCATCATCGGCGCCGATGAGGAAGTGTTCGAGATGAACAATGGCTGCATCTGCTGCACCGTGCGCGGTGACCTCGTGCGCATCATGGACGGCCTGATGAAGCGCAAGGGCAAGTTCGACGCCATCATCGTCGAGACCACCGGCCTTGCCGATCCGGCGCCGGTCGCCCAGACCTTCTTCGTCGACGAGGACGTGCAGAAGAATGCGCGGCTCGATGCCGTGGTCACGGTGGCCGACGCCAAATGGCTGTCCGATCGGCTCAAGGATGCGCCCGAGGCCAAGAACCAGATCGCCTTCGCCGACGTCATCGTGCTGAACAAGACCGATCTCGTCAGCAAGGGCGAGCTTGCCGAGGTCGAGGCCCGCATCCGCGGCATCAATCCCTATGCGAAACTCCACCGCACCGAGCGCTGCTCGGTGGCCCTGGCCGACGTGCTCGACCGCGGCGCCTTCGATCTCGACCGCATCCTCGACATCGAGCCGGACTTCCTGGAGGCCGACGATCATGACCACGACCATGATCACCACCATCACGGCCACGATCATCACCACCATGATCACGGTCACGGCCTGAAGCACTATCACGACGAGGACATGCAGTCGCTGTCGCTCAAGACCGACAAGCCGCTCGATCCGAACGTGTTCATGCCCTGGCTGCAGAATTTGGTGCAGGTCGAGGGCGGCAAGATCCTGCGCTCCAAGGGCATCCTCGCCTTCCACGACGACGACGACCGCTACGTCTTCCAGGGCGTCCACATGATGCTGGAGGGTGACCACCAGCGGAAGTGGAAGGAGGGCGAGCCGCGCGAGAGCCGCCTCGTCTTCATCGGCCGCGAATTGCCGGAGGAGGCCATCCGCAAGGGTTTTGAGAGCTGCATCGTCTCGTGATGAAAGAGTTTTCGCCGGCCCCCGATTCCGCCTCGATCGTCTCCGTCACCGATCGCGTCAAGCCGGTTACGCTCGGCATGGGCGTGACCTCGGTGCATTTCCTCAGGGATCGCGCCGCCTTCGTCGGCGGCGAGGAGAATGTCGCGTTCGTCGATGACAAGGGTGAGATCAGCACGGTCACTGTTCACAGCGGCGGCATTCTCTCCACCGCTTGCGACGGCAAGCGCCTGGTGATGGGCGGCGACGACGGCAAGGTCGTCTCGCTCGACGCCAAGGGCGAGGTGACGCTGCTCGCCACCGATCCCAAGCGACGCTGGATCGATGCGGTGGCGCTGCATGCGGACGGCTCCTACGCCTGGTCGGCCGGCAAGACGGCTTTCGTCAAGAGCGGCAAGACCGAGGAGAAGTCGCTCGAGGTGCCCTCGACCGTCGGTGGGCTTGCGTTCGCGCCCAAGGGACTCCGGCTCGCAATCGCCCATTACAACGGCGCGACGCTGTGGTTTCCGAACATGGCGGGATCAGCCGAATTCCTGCCCTGGGCCGGCTCGCATCTCGGCGTCACCTTCAGCCCGGACAACAAATTCCTGGTCACCACCATGCACGAGGCGGCGCTGCATGGCTGGCGGCTTGCCGACAACAGGCATATGCGGATGACCGGCTATCCCGGCCGCGTCCGCTCGATGTCCTGGAGCGCGGGCGGCAAGGGGCTCGCGACCTCGGGCGCCGACACCGTCATCATTTGGCCGTTCGCCAGCAAGGATGGCCCGATGGGCAAGGAGCCCGCGATGCTCGCGCCGCTGCAGGCGCGGGTGTCGGTGGTCGCCTGCCATCCGAAGAACGACATCCTCGCCGCCGGCTACAGCGACGGCACCGTGCTGATGGTGCGGCTGGAGGATGGCGCCGAGATCCTGGTCCGCCGCAACGGCACGCCGCCCGTGGCCGCGCTCGCCTGGAACGCCAAGGGCACGCTGCTCGCTTTCGCCGATGAAAATGGGGACGGCGGAATGCTGGAACTTTAAACTGTCATCCTTTAGGCCGTAGGGTGGGCAAAGGCGCTCTTGCGCCGTGCCCACGATCTTTTTGCATTGACGGGAGCCGTGGGCACGCTTCGCTTTGCCCACCCTACGGCAGCTGACATTCATGCGATTTCTGACGACCTTCCAGCTTGCTGATTTCCTCGACACGCTAATCAGCCTGACCACGGCCTTCGTGCTGGGCACGCTGATCGGTGCCGAGCGGCAATATCGCCAGCGTACCGCGGGCCTGCGCACCAATGTGCTGGTCGCGGTCGGCGCGGCCGCCTTCGTCGATCTCGCCATGCAGCTGGACGGCGCCGACGGCGCGGTGCGGGTCATCGCCTACGTCGTCTCGGGCATCGGCTTCCTCGGCGCCGGTGTCATCATGAAGCAAGGTATGGACGTGCGCGGGCTCAACACCGCTGCGACGCTATGGGCTTCGGCCGCTGTCGGCTCCTGCGCCGGTGCCGACATGATAGCGCAGGCGGCGGCGCTCACCATCTTCGTCATCGCCGGCAACACCATGCTGCGCCCCCTGGTCAACGCCATCAACCGCATCCCGCTGAACGAGAAGGCGCTGGAGGCGACCTATTATTTCAAGCTCGCGGTCGCGGCCGACGCGCTGCCCGACATGCGCGACCGCCTCGTCGACAAGCTCGAGGGTGCGAAATATCCGGTGGCGGGTATCGAGGTCGTCGAGCTCGGCGAGGACATGCTGGAGATTGTCGCCAAGCTCGTCGCCAGCGCGGTCGACCCGAACGAGCTGAACGCGGCGGCGACCGATCTCCAGCATCTGCCCGGCGTCCGCCACGCGACGTGGGAAGTCAGCACGACGGAGTGAGCGCGGCGTTTTGGCGCGCAGGCTGCAGTTCCCCCTCGCCGGGACGGAACCCCGGTCGGGCAATTTCGTTGATCCCGCGGACAAAGGCGGTGATCGACATGACAGTCAATGACAAGCGCAGACTGAAACTCGACCTTCTGATCGCCTGTTCGCTGTTCGCAGCAGGTGTCGTTATATCGGGCATATCGATCGCGCAGATCCGCGCCGAGAGCCGGATGCAACTGGCGCAGGCGACACCGCCGCTTCAGGGCACGCCCTCTGACGAGCAGAGCAAGGTGCCCGCGGAAGCCAAGCCGGGCGGCGACCGGCCGACCACGCCGGCCCCCGAGCCGGCGCGGCCTGAGCCGCAGACACAAGGCGCGGCGACCAAGCCGGCACTGCCGCCGGCACCGGCCGAGAAGATCGCGCCGCCGATCGAGAAGAAGTAGCTGTCTGATAGACCAGCGGTGTCATCGTCCGCGAAGGCGGACGATCCAGTATTTCAGAGACCGTAGTGATTGAACCGAGACGCCGCGGCGTACTGGATGCCCCGCCTTCGCGGGGCATGACAGCTGTGGTGGGGCCGAAGCCCGCGCCCCTCACCGCACCAGAATGTTCTTGAACTGCCAGGGATCGCTGGTGTCGATGTCTTCCGGGAAGAGTCCCGGACGATCCGTCAGCGGCGTCCAGTCGGTATAGAACCCCTTCACTGGGCCGAGATAGGGCAGCTGGATTTCCAGCAGGCGATCGAAATCCATCTCGTCGGCTTCGACGATGCCTTCCTTCGGGTTCTCCAGCGCCCACACCATGCCGCCGAGCACGGCGGAAGTCACCTGCAGGCCGGTGGCGTTCTGGTAGGGCGCGAGCTTGCGGGTCTCCTCGATGGAGAGCTGCGAGCCGTACCAGTAGGCATTGTTGTCGTGGCCGAACAAGAGCACGCCGAGCTCGTCGATGCCGTCGACGATCTCGTTCTCGTCGAGGATGTGGTGCTTCTCCTGCATCTTGGCGGCGCGGCCGAACATCTCGTGCAGCGACAGCACGGCATCGTCGGCCGGATGATAGGCATAGTGGCAGGTCGGCCGGTAGATCGCCTTGCCCGATGCGTCGCGCACCGTGAAGTAATCGGCGATCGAGATCGACTCGTTGTGGGTGACGAGGAAGCCATATTGCGCGCCGCGGGTCGGGCACCAGGTGCGCACGCGCGTGTTGGCGCCGGGCTGCATCAGGTAGATGGCCGCGCCGCAGCCAGCTTCGTGGGTCCGCGCGTTCTCGGGCATCCATTTTTCATGGGTGCCCCAGCCGAGCTCTGACGGCTGCACGCCTTCCGACAGGAAGCCTTCGACCGACCAGGTGTTGACGAACACGTCGGGCTCTTTCGGCTTCTTCGAGCGCTGGGTGTCGCGTTCGGCAATGTGAATGCCCTTGATGCCGGCCTGCCGCATCAAATCCGCCCATTCGGCCTTGGTCTTCGGCTTGGGGGCATTGAGCTTGAGATCAGCGGCGACGTTGAGCAGCGCCTGCTTGACGAAAAAGGAGACCATACCGGGATTGGCGCCGCAGCAGGAGACCGCCGTGGTCGAGCCCGCGGGACGCGCGCGCTTGGCCGCCAGCGTGGCTTCGCGCAGGGCGTAGTTGGAGCGCGCTTCCGGGCCCTTGGAGGAGTCGAAATAGAAGCCCAGCCAGGGCTCGTTGACGGTGTCGATGTAGAGCGCGCCGAGCTCGTTGCAGAGCTCCATGATGTCGGTGGAGCCGGTGTCGACCGATAGATTGACGCAAAAGCCCTGGCCGCCGCCTTCGGTCAGCAGCGGGGTCAGCAACTCGCGGTAATTGTCCCGGGTCACGGCCTTCTGGATGAAGCGCACATTGTGCTTTTCGCAATGCGCCTTGCGGCCCTCGTCCTTGGGATCAATCACGGTGACGCGGGACTTGTCGTAGTCGAGATGCCGCTCGATCAGCGGCAACGTGCCTTTGCCGATGGAGCCGAAGCCGACCATGACGATGGGACCGGTGATCTTCGCGTAGATCTGCGAGGCGGGGCTCATGGGATGGTTTTCTCCGGAACGTGCTGGCAAACAAATGGTGAGGGGTGGATCAGGCGCTGCGGCGCTTGTCAGACGCTGCGGCGCTTGGCGGTGACTTCGATCTCGACCTTCATCTCGGGCTTGGCGAGGGCGCTGACGACCAGCAACGTCGCCGCCGGCCTGATGTCACCGAGGACCTCGCCGCAGACGGCGAAGTGGGCGTCGATGTAGCTGGCGTCGGTGACGTAGTAGGTCGCACGGACAATATCGGCCATCTCGAATCCGCCCTCTTTCAGGGCAGCTTCGATGGTCTTGAAGCAGTTGCGTGACTGGCTCGTGACATCAGCCGGCATCGTCATCGTGGTGTAGTCATAGCCCGTGGTTCCCGCGACGAAGGCGAAATCGCCGTCGATCACGGCGCGGCTGTAGCCGACGGTCTTCTCGAGGGGAGAGCCGGTGGAAATGAGGCGACGGGACATGTTTCGGACCTCGACTGAAAGGGGTGTTTCGCGGGGTTAAAGGGCGTTTCCCGGGCCTGCGCAACCCCGAAAGAGCGGGCGTCAGGACGGGCGCAGCCGGGCGTTGCCGCTTTACGCGGCTTCGGTCGTCGCCATCATGGCAATCCCTCAGGCCGCGTGCGCATGGAGGGCGCGAAGGACCCTCCGTTTGGACAGGGGCGCGCCGGTCGGGACAATCATCCCCTCGGCGCCATCGAGCGCACCCGCCTGGAATTCGATCGCGAGCAGCCGGTCGCGCTCGAACGGGCCGGGCAGCGCCAGCGCGCCGGTCTTCTCGCCCGAGAAGCCGAAGCGGGCATAATAGGGGGCATCGCCGAGCAGGATGACGGCTTCATGCCCGCGCGCCCGGGCGGCGGCCAGCGCTTGATGCATCAGCGCGGCGCCGATCCCGAGCTCGCGGCAGGCAGGGTCAACCGCCAGCGGTCCGAGGACCAGAGCAGGCCTGCCTCCGGCGCTGACGTGCCACAGCCGCACGGTTCCCACGAGCTTGCCCTCGCGCACCGCCGACAGGGCAAGGCCTGTGGCGGGCGCGCGTCCGTCGCGCAGGCGCTGGCAGGTGCGGCCGTGGCGGTTCTCGCCAAAGCAGGCATCGAGCAGCGCTTCACGGGCGGCGACGTCGGCAGCACGCTCCGCGCGGATCACGAACGGAGCGGCTTTCGAGGTGAGGGCGATCTGTGGCTTCCGAAAAGCAGTCATGGCGCGTCAGTCCCCGCTTGAACCGGCGTGCGCACAGCACGCCTGTCCAAGACGTCGTCAGATCGAACTGTCAGGGAGGAGCCGGCAATCCGGCTCCCGGGTTCGTCAGGCCTCAGAGAAAGAGGCGGATCAGATATGGTACGTCCGCAGCGGCGGGATGCCGTTGAACGCCACCGACGAGTAGGTCGACGTATAGGCCCCGGTGCCTTCGATCAGCACCTTGTCGCCGATCTCGAGCGTGACGGGGAGCGGATACGGGCTCTTCTCGTACAGCACGTCGGCGCTGTCGCAGGTCGGACCCGCGAGCACGCACGGCGTCATGTCCGCGCCGTCGTGACGGGTACGGATGGCGTAGCGGATCGACTCGTCCATCGTCTCGGCGAGACCGCCGAACTTGCCGATGTCCAGGTAGACCCAGCGCACCTCGTCCTCGTCGCTCTTCTTCGAGATGAGCACGACCTCGGATTCGATGATGCCGGCGTTGCCCACCATGCCGCGGCCCGGCTCGATGATGGTCTCCGGAATCTGGTTGCCGAAGTGCTTGCGCAGCGCGCGGAAGATCGAGCGGCCGTAGGTCACGACCGGCGGCACGTCCTTCAGGTACTTGGTCGGAAAGCCGCCGCCCATGTTGACCATGGACAGGTTGATGCCGCGCTCGGCGCAGTCGCGGAACACCTGCGAGGCCATCGCCAGCGCACGGTCCCACGCCTTCACCTTGCGTTGCTGCGAGCCGACATGGAACGAGATGCCGCACGGCTCCAAGCCCAGGCGCTTGGCAACGTCGAGCACCTCGACGGCCATTTCCGGGTCGCAGCCGAACTTGCGCGACAACGGCCACTCGGCGCCGGCGCAATCATAGAGGATGCGGCAGAACACCTTCGCGCCGGGTGCGGCACGGGCGACCTTCTCGACCTCGGCGGCGCAATCCACGGCGAAAAGCCGGATGCCGAGCGCGAAGGCGCGCGCGATGTCGCGCTCCTTCTTGATCGTGTTGCCGAAGGAGATGCGGTCGGGCGTCGCACCCGCGGCCAGCGCCATCTCGATCTCGGCGACCGTCGCGGTGTCGAAGCAGGAGCCCATGGATGCCAGCAGCGCGAGCACTTCCGGCGCCGGGTTCGCCTTGACGGCGTAGAACACGCGGCTGTCGGGCAGCGCCTTGGCGAAGGTCTGGTAATTGTCGCGCACGACCTCGAGGTCGACGACGAGGCACGGCTCGGTGTCGAGGCCATCCTTGCGGCGGTTGCGCAGGAATTCCTGGATACGTTCGGTCATAGCACTCTCCAAAGCGGCCCCAGCGACGGAGCTCGTTCAAAGTGGTTCTCGGACGAGGGTGCTACGCCGCTGCCGCACGATGGAGACGCGACAGGGCAAAGACCCCTAGACCGAATTGTGCTGCCGTGGATTGGTTGGGAATTTCCCGCCCGCACACCTGGCAATGAAGGACAAGCCTTTTCAGTAGCCCGCGCCGGCGTTGGAATGCCGGTAGAGACCAAAAAAGCCCGATCCGTCGTTGCTTTAAGTCGCGTCCCCCGTTGAGAGCGGGGTGCGCCGGTTCGCCTCCGGCTGCCAGTCACGGTTGCAAAGAGCGAAGTCACCTTCGACAAGGCATCTCTTTGAGAGAGATGCTGGACGCTCCGGGTTTGCTTCCTCGTCCGACCTTCAGGCCTTGCGACCTTCAGTCTTCCGACTTCCGCACTTCCGAAGAGCCCCTCGGCTTCTTCACCCCTTGGCGGCTGTCCGGCCTCTTGTCCGGATACCTACCGACTGACACACGACCACAGGCACGTGCGAAATTGGGCAAGAGCGCACATAAGCGTTTTGAATCAGCTTCGCAAGAATTTTTTTAGGCTGAGAACAGAATTGCCTAACATCTGCTTGCGCGGTGTTGCGCGAGCGACGCGGAAGATGAACACGCGTTAAGTTTTCTGTGGCAGCGCGCGCGTCTCTCGCGCGCGAAGCGTCAACGGCGCTTCGTGAAGGGCTCGACACGCTGGGCCGCGCGGATGAACGCGGTCATCACGAGCACACCGAGCGCGAACAGCACGGCCTGCAGGATGTGGGTGCCCTGGTCGCCAAGCCCGAACAGGATCGCGAGCGCCCAGCCGCCGGCGAAGGCCGCGCCGAACACCTCCGCGCCGATCAGGATGGCGGCGCTGATGACGGTGATGACGCTTGGCCAGGCGATCTGGCGGGACGAGGAGGAAGGCGCGTTCATGGGCTCAGGGATCCCTAGTCTTCAAGGGCCGCAATCTCCCCGAAAAGGCGGCCGGGAGCAAGGCCAAATGGCCCAAAAAAGCCCTATCGCGTGCTATAGCTGGCCGCAACAATTGAGCCACGAAATCGGGACTTGTGATGTCAGAACCCCGCCAAATTACGGACTCCGAGACCAACCCGCTGCTGAAGGCCTGGGTGACGCCGTTTGCGACCCCGCCGTTCGACGAGATCAAGCCCGAGCACTTCCTGCCGGCCTTCGAGCAGGCCTTCGCCGACCACTCCGCCGAGATCGCGGCGATCACCAACGATCCGGCGGCCGTCGACTTCGCCAACACCATCACGGCGCTGGAGCGCTCGGGCAAGCTGCTGAGCAAGGTCGCGGCCGTGTTCTACGACCTCGTCTCGGCGCATTCCAACCCGGCCATCCTGGAGATCGACAAGGAGGTCTCTCTGCGGATGGCACGGCACTGGAATCCGATCATGATGAACGCCGTGCTGTTCGGCCGCATCGCCCAGCTGCACGAGAACCGCGCCAATCTGGACCTGGCCCCGGAGCAGCTTCGCCTGCTGGAGCGCACCTACACCCGCTTCCACCGCGCCGGCGCCGGCCTCTCCGAGGAGGCCAAGATGCGGATGGCGGAGATCAACGAGCGGCTCGCCCAACTCGGCACCAGCTTCAGCCATCATCTGCTCGGCGACGAGCAGGACTGGGTCATGGAGCTGGGAGAGGCCGACCGCCAGGGCCTGCCGGAGAGCTTCGTCGCCAGCGCCAAGGCTGCGGCAGAAGAGCGCGGCATGGAAGGCAAGGCCATCGTCACGCTGTCGCGCTCCTCGGTCGAACAGTTCCTGAAGAGCTCCGCCCGGCGTGATCTGCGCGAGAAGGTCTACAAGGCTTTCACCGCGCGGGGCGACAACGGCAATGCCAACGACAACAATGGAACCATCGTCGAGGTCCTCAAGCTGCGCGAAGAGAGCGCCAAGCTGCTGGGCTATCCGACCTTCGCCGCTTACCGGCTGGAGGACTCCATGGCCAAGACGCCGGATGCGGTCCGGAGCCTTTTGGAGCGGGTCTGGAAGCCGGCCAGAGCGCGGGCGCTCGCCGACCGCGACGACATGCAGGCGCTGATCACGGAAGAGGGCGGCAATTTCAAGCTCGCTCCCTGGGACTGGCGCTTCTACGCCGAGAAGCTGCGCCTTCAGCGCGCCAATTTCGACGACGCCGCGATCAAGCCGTATCTGTCGCTCGACCAGATGATCGCCGCCGCCTTCGACTGCGCCACGCGCCTGTTCGGTATCACCTTCGAGGAGCGCAAGGACGTTCCGGTCTGGCATCCCGACGTCCGGGTCTGGGAGGTCAAGGGCCCCGACGGCAAGCACAAGGCGCTGTTCTATGGCGACTACTTCGCCCGGCCGTCGAAGCGCTCCGGCGCCTGGATGACCTCGCTGCGCGACCAGCAGAAGCTCGACGGCGATGTTGCGCCGCTGGTTCTCAATATCTGCAATTTCGCCAAGGGCGCCGGCGGCGAGCCTTCGCTGCTGTCGCCCGACGATGCCCGCACCCTATTCCACGAGTTTGGCCACGGCCTGCACGGCATGCTCTCCAACGTGACCTATCCGTCGCTGTCGGGCACCTCCGTGTTCACCGATTTCGTCGAGCTGCCGTCGCAGCTCTACGAGCACTGGCAGGAGCGGCCCGAGGTGCTGCAGAAGTTCGCCCGTCACTACCAGACCGGCGAGCCGCTGCCCGACGAGCTGTTGCAACGGTTCCTGGCCGCGCGAAAATTCAACCAGGGCTTTGCCACGGTCGAATTCGTCTCCTCGGCCCTGGTCGATCTCGAATTCCACACCCAGCCGGCCGAAGCGGCCAGCGACGTCCGCGCCTTCGAAAAGAAGGAGCTGGAGAAGATCGGCATGCCCGAGGAGATCGCGCTGCGTCACCGGCCCACCCAGTTCGGTCACATCTTCACCGGCGACCATTATGCCGCCGGCTATTACAGCTACATGTGGTCGGAGGTGATGGACGCCGACGCCTTCGGCGCCTTCGAGGAGGCCGGCGACATCTTCGATCCCGCCGTCGCCAAGCGTCTGCACGACGACATCTACGCCTCGGGCGGATCGGTCGATCCCGAGGCCGCCTATGAGGCGTTCCGCGGGCGGCCGCCGGAGCCCGACGCGCTGCTGCGGCGGCGCGGGCTGCTCGACGACGCCAAGGCGGCCTGATGGGCATGCGCGCCCTGTTCGGATCGCTGCTTGCCGCCGCGATGACGCTCGCGGCGGGTGCGGCGCGCGCACACCCGCATGTCTGGATCACCGCGACCAGCGAGCTGCTCTACGCGGCCGACGGCTCCATCACCGGCGTCCGCCACGCCTGGACGTTTGATGACATGTTCTCGTCCTATGCGGTGCAGGGGCTCGAGAGCAAGACCACGGGGGCCTATACGCGCGAGGAGCTCGGGCCGCTGGCGCAGACCAACGTCGAGTCGCTCAAGGAATACGCCTACTTCACCTTCGCGCGAGCGGACGGCAAGAAGGAGCGATTCCAGGAGCCGGTCGACTATTTCCTCGACTACAAGGATACGGTCCTGACCCTGCACTTCACGCTGCCGCTGAAGAACCCGGTCAAGTCCAAGCAGCTGGTGCTCGAAGTGTTCGACCGCTCTTTCTTCATCGACTTCCAGATGGCCAAGGAGAGCCCGGTGAAACTGGTGGGCGCGCCCGCCGGCTGCCAGATGAAGCTGGAGCGCCCGAGCGACGGCACCGCGAGCGCGCAGAAGCTCAACGAGCAGACCTTCATGAACGGCGAGAACTCGAATTTCGGCATGATGTTCGCCAACAAGATCACGGTGGATTGCCCTTGATCCGCCGTCTTCGCGCTCCGCTCGCCCGCGGGCTTCTTGTCTGCGCCGCCGTCTTCCTCGTCATGGGCGTGGCTGATGCGGCGCTTCACGATGTCTTCGCGCAAAACCCCTTTGGCGCGCCGCGCCCGGCGCAGGCGGCCCAGCCCGAGGCCAGCGGCCTCATCGGCTGGCTGCTGGCAAAGCAGTCGGAATTCTATCGCCAGATGTCGGCAACCATTCGCGCCGCCAAGTCCGACGGCTCGGCGGTGTGGACGCTGCTGTTCATCTCGTTTGCCTACGGCATCTTCCACGCCGCCGGCCCCGGCCACGGCAAGGCGGTGATCGCCTCCTATCTCGTCGCCAACCGCGAGACCGCGCGGCGCGGCATCGCGCTGTCGTTTGCATCGGCCCTGATGCAGTCGCTGGTCGCGATCCTCATCGTCGGCATCTCCGCCTGGGTGCTGAATGCCACCGCCAGGACCATGTGCAAGGCGGAAGGGGCGATCGAGATCGCGAGTTACGCCCTGATCGCGCTGTTCGGGCTGCGTCTCGTCTGGGTCAAGGGCCGCATTTTCATCCGGGCGCTGCAGGCGGCCCAACCGGTGCCGGCGATCGCCGGCGTGCCGCATCATCACGATCACGGTCATGATCACCATCACCACGGTCATGATCATGCCCACCACGGGCATGACCACGTCCATGACGAGCATTGCGGTCATTCCCATGGTCCCACGCCGAGCGAGCTCGCCGGCCCCGGTGGCTGGCGGCGCGGCTTCGCCGCGATCCTGACCGTCGGCATCCGCCCCTGCTCGGGCGCGATCCTGGTGCTGGTGTTCGCGCTCGCCCAGGGCCTGTTCTGGGCCGGCATCGCCGCCACCTTCCTGATGGGATTAGGCACTGCGATCACGGTCGCGGCCATCGCGGTCGTCGCCGTCTCCGCCAAGGACATCGCCGCCCGCCTCAGCGCAGGGCGCGACGGCGGCGGCGCGCTGTTCATGCGCGGCATCGAATTCGCGGCTGCTGGCGTCGTGCTGCTGTTTGGCGCGGGCCTGTTGTTCGGCTACATCGCAGCCGAGCGGACGACGTGTTTTTAGGCGAAGGTCTCGTAGCCCGGATGGAGCGCAGCGCAATCCGGGACAGTGCCGCCGTGGAAAGACCCCGGATTACGCTTTGCTCCATCCGGGCTACGGTCGCAAACCTCACACCGGCAGAAACCGCTTCAGCGCCGGCATGAAGAAGATCCCGAGATTGATCGCAAAGCCGATGCTCCAGAGGATCGAGCGCAGCGTCGGGCGGTTGCCGAGATAGGTCAGCACATAGGCAAGGCGCACGATGAGGAAGAGGGCCGCGAGCTCGTCGATCAGCCGCTGCGGCGAATCCCTGAATTCGGCGAGCAGCACCGCGAAGGCGAAGAACGGGAAGGTCTCGATGCCGTTCTGGTGCGCGCCGAGCGCGCGCTGCGAGAGTGCGTCCTCGTAGAAGGCGGGGTCGCGTGGCCGGGAATTGTCGAAGCGGCGAAACCTGATCCATTTGATCGAGCCGATCGTCGACAGATAGAGCAGCAGCGCTCCAAAGACGCACCATTCCGCGAGTGTCATCTTTGCCTCCCCTGCCTGGGTGCGACCCTAGCGAAACCGGCCTCATCTTGACAAGTTCGGACCAACGCGCGACCCAACGAGCCATGACCAGTGTCGTCCCCATCGAGGCCGCGAGACCGGCCGCCCAATCCGCCCTGCCGCGCGCTGGCGTGCTCCTGATCAATCTCGGAACGCCCGACACGGCCGATGCGCCGGGCGTGCGGGTGTACCTGAAGGAGTTCCTCTCGGACGCCCGCGTCATCGAGGACCAGGGCCTGGTCTGGAAGTTCGTGCTGAACGGGATCATCCTGCGCAGCCGCCCCCGCACCAAGGCGCTCGACTACCAGAAGATCTGGAACACCGAGAAGAACGAGTCGCCGCTGAAGACCATCACGCGGTCGCAGAGCGACAAGCTGGCGGCCGCCCTGTCGGACCGCGCCCACGTCGTGGTGGACTGGGCGATGCGCTACGGCAATCCCTCGATCAAGTCGGGCATCGACGTACTGATCGCGAAAGGCTGCGAGCGGATCCTGGCGGTCCCGCTCTATCCGCAATATTCCGCCTCGACCTCGGCGACGGTCTGCGACGAAGTGTTCCGCGTGCTCGCCCGTTTGCGTAACCAGCCGACGTTGCGGGTGACGCCGCCTTATTACGAGGACGCGGCCTATATCGAGGCGCTTGCCGTCTCGATCGAGACGCATCTGGCAACGCTGTCCTTCAAGCCGGAACTGATCGTGGCGTCGTTCCACGGCATGCCGAAATCCTATGTCGACAAGGGCGACCCCTATCAGCAGCACTGCATCGCCACCACGGCGGCACTGCGCCGCCGGCTCGGCATGGACGAGACCAAACTGCTGCTGACCTTCCAGTCGCGCTTCGGCAATGCCGAGTGGCTCCAGCCTTACACCGACAAGACCATGGAGCGGCTCGCGAAGGAAGGCGTGCGCCGCCTCGCGGTGGTGACGCCGGGCTTTTCCGCCGACTGCCTGGAGACGCTCGAGGAGATCGCGCAGGAGAACGCCGAGATCTTCAAGCACAATGGTGGCGAGCAGTTTTCTGCGATCCCCTGCCTCAACGACAGCGACCCGGGCATGGACGTGATCCGCACCCTGGTGCTGCGCGAGCTCCAGGGCTGGATCTGATGGGCGCCTCATGAACCGCCGTGAGTGTCTGGCGCTTCTTGGGACCGTCGTCGCGTTGCCGTCCTCGGTGCTGGCGCAGCAACCAGCACGTCGGCTCGGCGTTCTCTCGGTCACGGCTGCCGATGATGCGATCGGCCAGATCCGCAGCATGGTCCTGCTCGAGGCGCTCGCCGGACATGGCCTGAAAGAGCGCGACAACCTCAAGATCGACTGGCGCAGCGGTGGCGGGGACCGCGCGCGCATCGCGCGGCTCGCCGACGAGCTGATCGCGCTCAAGCCCGACGTCCTGCTGGCGGTCGGCACGCCTTCGGTCGAGGAGCTGCGCCAGCGCACCACCACGATCCCGATCGTGTTCGCCGTCGTCACCGATCCCGCAGCCAGGGCTTTGTCGAAAACCTCGCGCATCCCGGCGGCAACGTCACCGGCTTTACCGATTACGACGGCCCGCTGGCCGGCAAATGGCTGGAGATGCTGACGCAGGTCACGCCAAAGGTGTCTCGCGTCTTCGTCGTCTACAATCCCGCCACCGCCCCGTTCGCGCCGCTGATGCTGCGCACGATCGAGGACGCCGCACGGACCCTTCAGGTGACGGTCGAGCCCGCGCCGGTGCATGACGCCGTCTCCATAGCAGCGCTGGCTTCGCTGAGGGACGGCGGCCTTCTGATCCTGCCGGACTTCTTCACCATGGCCAATCGCGGCCAGCTTCTGGCGGCGATCGCGCAGGCGCGCGTGCCGGCGGTGTTCTGGAGCCGCACCTTCGTCGAGGAGGGCGGGCTGATGTCCTACAGCACCGACAGCGCCGAGCAGCTCCGCCGCGCCGCGGACTATATCGACCGCATTCTGAAGGGCGCGCGGCCAGCCGACCTGCCAGTGCAGAACCCCACCAAGTTCGAGCTCGCGGTCAACCTCAAGGCCGCTAGGGAGTGCGGCGTCACACTTCACCCGGGCCTCATCGCCCTCGCGAATGACGTGATCGAATGAAATCGTCTAACGTGCGCTTTCAGATTCGTTAATTTTCGCCGCTAGGTTTCCGCTGCACGCTTTCAAGGTCCCGCCGCAAATACATATCGTGATCCTTCCCCGCCTGGATGACTTGTGCAGAATTAGCCCGATACCGACGTGAATTGCGACCGCTGAACCGGTAGGGTTGCACTCCCGACCAATGACAGCGCGGGAATAGGCATTTTCCTGCCTTGGAGGAGCTATGAGCGGTTTCGACATTTTCGCGATTGTTCTGGTGTTGCTCGTCATCGTCACGCTGGTTGCCGGCGTGAAGACGGTGCCGCAGGGCTATGACTGGACCATCGAGCGGTTCGGCAAATACACCCAGACGCTGAGCCCCGGGCTCAATCTGATCGTGCCCTATTTCGATCGCGTCGGCCGCAAGATCAACATGATGGAGCAGGTGATCGACATCCCCGAGCAGGAGGTCATCACCAAGGACAACGCCACGGTAACGGTGGACGGCGTTGCCTTCTACCAGGTGTTCGACGCCGCGAAGGCGAGCTACGAGGTCGCCAATCTGACCCAGGCGATCACGGTCCTGACCATGACCAACATCCGCTCGGTGATGGGGTCGATGGATCTCGACCAGGTGCTGTCGCACCGCGACGAGATCAACGAGCGCCTGCTGCGCGTCGTCGACGCCGCGGTGTCGCCCTGGGGCGTCAAGGTCAACCGCATCGAGATCAAGGACATCGTGCCGCCAGCCGACCTCGTCGAAGCCATGGGCCGGCAGATGAAGGCCGAGCGCGTCAAGCGCGCCGACATTCTCGCCGCCGAAGGCCAGCGCCAGTCCGAGATTTTGCGCGCCGAGGGCGCCAAGCAGGGCCAGATCCTCCAGGCTGAAGGCCGCCGCGAAGCCGCCTTCCGCGACGCCGAGGCGCGCGAGCGTCTGGCCGAGGCCGAAGCCAAGGCGACGCTGGCGGTGTCGGAAGCGATCGGCAAGGGCGACGTCGCCGCGTTGAACTATTTCATCGCCGACAAATATATCAAGGCGTTCGGCCAGTTCGCGGACGCGCCGAACCAGAAGATCATTATGCTGCCGATGGAAGCAACCTCCATGCTGGGCTCGCTCGCCGGCATCGGCGAGATCGCAAAGGCAACGTTCGGCGAAAGCGCCGCCTCCGCAGCCGCCGCCGCGCGCCGCACCGGCTCGGTGCCGACGACCGGCAGCACGCCGCCGGCGGTGCCGCCGCGGCAGGGATAGTCACCGGAGTATGTCCCTCCGCACGGGGGCATGCACCATGATGGAAGGTCGTGTCATGACCGACATGTTCGTATCGCTCGGCAGCTGGAATTGGCTGATCTTCGGCTTCGTCCTGATGGCGCTGGAGGTGCTGGCGCCGGGCATATTCCTGTTCTGGCTCGGGTTAGCTGCGCTGCTCGTCGGCCTGATCTCGTTCACCGTCGTCCTATCGTGGCAGATCCAGCTCGTGATGTTCGCGGTGTTTGCCGCGGCCGCCGTGCCGATATGGCGCCGCCTTGCGCGGCCGAAGCCGGATGCAAGCGCCAGCCCGTTCCTCAACAAGCGCACCGAGGCGCTGCTGGGGCGCGAGTTCACGCTGGAGAAGCCGATCATCGACGGCAGCGGCACCGTGCGCATCGGCGACACCGTGTGGCGCGTCGCAGGTCCGGATACGCCGGCCGGGACGCGGGTGAAGGTGGTGCAGGTCGACGGTGCGAATCTGACCGTGGCGGCGGCGTAGCCGTCTCTTACCCTCCCCTGGAGGGGGAGGGTCGATCGCGCGTAGCGCGAGCGGGGTGGGGTGATCCTCAACACGGGCGCTGCCGCGGTGGAGAGACCGTCACCCCACCCCGTCTCACATTTCGCTACGCTCCATGTGAGCCGACCCACGGGCGAGCTTCGCTCGTCCCGGACCCCTCCAGGGGAGGGTAAGAAAAAGCGCTACCCCTTCCACCTCTCCGCAAACCGGTGCAGCGGCATGACCATCTCGCACAATTCCCGCCCGAGCGGCGTCAGCCCATAGCCTCCGCCTTCCCCCAGCTCCACGAACCCCGCCTCGCGCAACTCCGTCAGCCGCGCTTGCAGCACGGTCGGTGAGGCCTCGTCGCAGGCAGTGCGCAATGCGCGGGAGGTGAGGGGCTCGCCGCGCAACTCCCACAATATTCGCAGGCTCCAGCGCCGGCCGAGCAGGTCCAGCAGCGCCATGATCGGCCGCCCGGTGCGCGAGCCGCGGACGCTTCCTGATGCTGCCTGTTTTGCCATCGCCCCGCCCCCTTGCGCCGTGCTACAGATAATGTAGCGTATAGCTACAATAAATGTAGCAAAGGAGGCGGCCGATGTCCCAATCCACGCCGCGCATTGCCCCGCTCACCCCGCCTTATCCCCCGGAGATCCAGGCGCAGTTCGACCGCATCATGCGCGGCGCCGCGTCGCTGGTGCTTTTCCGGGTGATGGCAGGCCATGCCCGCGCCTGGGACAAGTTTCGCGCCGGCGGCCTGCTCGATCCCGGCCCGCTCTCCCTGCGCCAGCGCGAAATCGTCATCGACCGCACCTGCGCGCTGAACAGATGCGAGTATGAATGGGGCGTGCATGTCGCGGTTTTCGCCGGGCCGGCGAAGCTCGCCGAAGACGAGGTGCGTGCCACCGTGCAGGGCGATGCGACGTCACCGTGCTGGTCGCCGGCCGAACAGGCGCTGATCGCAGCGGTCGACGCGCTGCATCACCGCGCGACGTTCAGCGACGAAGAGTTCGCCGCGCTCTCCGCGCATTACGACGAGGCGCAGATCCTGGAGATCATGCTGCTGTGCGGCTTCTATCGCACGGTGTCGTATCTGGCGAACGGGCTGCGGCTGCCGCTGGAGGAGAACGCGGCGCGATTTCCGGCGGTGGACTCCCTCGCCCCGCAAGCGGGGAGAGGCGAAGAAATTACGCCACGCCGGCCCTCAGCAGATCGTGCAGATGCACGATGCCCACCACCTTGCCCGCCTCGGTCACGACCAGCGTCGTGATCTTGCTAGTGTTCAGCACTTCGATCATCTCGGTGGCGAGCATGGACGGCGGCACGGTCTTCGGCTGCTTCGTCATGATCTCGTCGACCGACGCCGTCAGCAAATCGGGCCGCATGTGGCGGCGCAGGTCGCCGTCGGTGATGATGCCCGCGACCTCGTTCGCTTCGTTGACGATGCAGACGCAGCCGAGGCCCTTGGCCGACATCTCGACCACGGCCTCCGACATCTTGGTGCCCAGGGGCTTGACCGGAATCTCGGCGCCGGTGCGCATGTAGTCGCGGACGAATTTCAGCATCGCGCCCAGCTTGCCGCCAGGGTGGAAATGCGCGAACTCCAGCGCGGTGAAGCCGCGGCCTTCGAGCAGCGCGATCGCGAGGGCATCGCCGATCGCGGCCTGCATCAGGGTCGAGGTGGTCGGCGCCAGATTGTGCGGGCAGGCCTCGCGCGCCTTCGGCAGCTCGATCACGAGGTCCGCGGCTTGTCCCAGCGAGGACGCCGCGTTCGACGTCACCGCGATCATGGGAATGGCGAACCGCGCCGAGTAGTTCACGAGGTTCTTCATCTCCGGCTGCTCGCCGGACCAGGACAGCGCCATGATGACGTCGTCGGTGGTGATCATGCCGAGGTCTCCATGGCCGGCCTCCGCGGCATGCACGAAGAAGGCCGGCGTGCCGGTCGAGGCCAGCGTCGCCGCGATCTTGCGCCCCATATGGCCCGACTTGCCGAGCCCGGTGACGATGACGCGGCCCTTGGCGTTGCGGATCAGATCGACCGCCTTGGCAAACGTCTCGCCCAGCGGGCCGCGCAGCGCGGCTGCGAGCGCGTTGATGCCGCCGCTCTCCGTCTCCAGCGTGCGGAGCGCGGATTCGACGCTGTCGGGGATGGGGCCGGATGATTGGGTCATCAGCGGTTTCGAACTCGGCATGTTCTGGTCCAGGGAGGAGGGGGCGTTTGCCCGGTCGGCGCCTCATTAGCACGCCGCGGCGGTGGAGGCGACGAGCGCGCCTAAGCCCTCAACCGGTCATTAACCATAATTGTTTTAACTCCATTAACGATGGTTCCCGCCAGCCGGCGGAGGTCACCGTGAAAGTGTTTGATTTCGTTGGAGTTATTCCATCGTGGGGTCGTCTCCAGGCACCGGCCGGAGCAAACGCGCGCAGTTCCTGCGCGCGGCTTTGCCGTGCCTTGTGCCGGGTCTTGCGCTGACGGCCCTCACAAGCGTGCCCGTGGCCGGCCAGAGCCTCACGCCCGATCTGTTCAATCCCAATCGCGGCGGCTTCGCCGCGCCCGAGACGCTGCCGACGCGCCGCACGGCAGGCGTGCCGCAGGCGCCGTCGGATGCGTTGCCGGCACTGCCCGATCCCAGTGCCGATCCGCGCAAACGCCAGCAGACGCCGGCGACCTCGCGCGTCGGTCAGGTCCCGACCTACGGACTGCCCGCCGCCACCGGCGCGAGCGGCTCCGGCTATGATTCGCTCAACCGCAAGCGACAGCAACCAAAACTCTATCCGGGCCAGCCGAAGCCGAAGCGCGCCGCCGGGCCCGGCTCGCCGGTGCCGACCACGGCGCCGCCGCCCTCGACGCTCGGCCTGCCCAGAATCGCGCCGCCGCCATCCGCGTCCGCCAACAAGGCGCCGGTGCCGGCGGCGATGGCGGGCACCGTGCCCGGACAGCCGCTGCGCCGCCGCCTCAAGGCGGATGACGAAGCGTTCGGAGCCGTCGGCGACTATGCCGGCAGCTTCCTGATCAAGGGCGGGCTCGAGCTCTCCACCGGCTACGACACCAATCCGACGCGTCTCAACAAGCCGGTGGGATCGCCAGTCTATGTCGTTGCACCGGATCTTCTGGTGATGTCCGACTGGGAGCGCCACGCGCTGGTCGCTGACCTGCGCGGCTCGTTCTCCGGCTACACCAACAACATGCCGGCGACGATCAACGGTTTTGCCTCGCCTTCGCCGGTCGAGGCCGATCGTCCCGACTTCACCGGCCATGTCGACGGCCGCCTCGACGTCGACCGCGATCTCAAGCTGACCTCGCAGCTGCGCCTGCGGCTCGCCACCGACAATCCCGGCAGCCCGAACGTGCAAGCCGGCCTGCAGAAATATCCGGTTTACGCCGCCTATGGCACCACCGTCGGCTTCGACCAGACCTTCAATCGTTTCCAGGTCGCCGCCGGCGCCACCGTCGATCGCACCGCCTACACGGACTCCAAGCTCACCGACGGCTCGACCTTCAGCAACGGCGATCGCGATTTCAACCAGTATGGCGGCATCGGCCGCTTCTCCTACGACCTCAAGCCGGGCCTGAAGCCATTCGTCGAGATCCAGGGCGACACCCGCGTCCACGACCAGGCCGCCGACCGCAACGGCTATTTCCGCGATTCAAACGGCGGCTACGCCAAGGTCGGCTCGTCCTTCGAATTCTCGCGCATCCTCACCGGCGAAATCTCGGTCGGCTATTCCGCGCGCAACTACACCGACCCGCGCCTCAGCCAGCTCGCAGGGTTTCTGACCACGGGCTCGCTGATCTGGAATGCGAGCGGCCTCACCACGGTGAAATTCTTCACCGACACGCAGATCGCCGAGACCACCATCCCAGGCTCCTCCGGCGTGCTGGTGCGCACCTACTCGGCCGAAGTCGACCACGACTTCCGCCGCTGGCTCACCGCCGTCGGCAAGTTCACCTACGGCACGCTCGACTACCAGGGCCAGAACCGCAACGACAAGACCTACTCGTTCGAGAGCAATTTGATCTACAAGCTCAACCGCAACATCTGGGTCAAGGGCACGCTGCGCCACGACATCCTGGATTCGAACCAGCCGGGCTCGAGCTCGCAGGGGACGGTGGTGATGGTGGGCGTGAGGCTGCAGAATTGAGCAATAATTGCTCGTCGGTGTAGCGCAGGTCGTCTTTTGATTATAGCTTAGTCAACGTTCCCAAGATTGGGGAATAGAGAAGACAGTTCGCAAGTAGATCGAGAACGCAGTCTCATAGATGCCGCTGCAGGAAAAAGTAGACTACATCACAATCAAAGGGTTCAAGAGTATTGCTTCAATCGAGAAGCTTTCTCTGAGCTCTGTCAATATTATTGTTGGAGCGAATGGTTCCGGAAAATCGAACTTCATCGGGGCGTTCTCGTTTCTTCATGCGATCCGAGAGGGTCGTTTGCAGGACTATGTTCGCAGGAGCGGAGGCGCAAATCAGATTTTGCATTTTGGTTCCAAAGCGACGGACAGAATGGAGTTCGCACTTTCCTTCAAAGACGAGACCAATCGATATCGACTTGTCCTCGGGGTTTCAGAAGATGACAGCCTGTTCCCGTCTTATGAACAAGTCGCTTACTGGGACAAATCACGAGGCTATGCGAGCCCCTATACAGAATCACTAAGCCCGCAAAATGCGGGGCGCGAAGCGGGAATAAGTAATCCGCGCTTGGTTCGAATTCCAGGGTGGGTGCAGCATCGGCTTGGATTGTGGCGCTTGTATCATGTGCACGATACGAGTCCGACGTCGCCGATGCGTCAGACAGCAAAGCTTGACGAGAATGACTATCTGCGCCCCGACGGCGCTAATCTCGCGGCATTTTTATATTTGCTGCAGGAAAAATATCCGTCGGAGTATGAGTTGATACGTGGGTCGGTGCAGAGAGTAGCTCCCTTTTTCGATGACTTTCTGCTACGTCCTGACCTGTTGAATGAGCTGACAATTCGATTGGCTTGGAAACACAAGAATTCCGATCAATACTTTAATGCGTCGGCGCTCTCTGACGGTTCGTTGCGCTTCATCTTCCTAGCAACGCTTTTTCTGCAGCCGCAAAAGTTTCTTCCCTCAGTAGTATTGGTAGATGAGCCCGAACTGGGCTTGCATCCCTACGCTATCGGACTTTTGGCTTCTTTGATCCGTCAGGTCTCCACCAGAGCCCAAGTTGTAGTCTCTACTCAGTCACCCCTGCTCCTTGATTATTTTGCTCCGGAGGATGTTCTGGTCGCAAAAAGAGAGGACGGGGGGACGACCTTGGTTCGTTTGGAATCCGAGTCCCTTGAAGAATGGCTTTCGGAATACAGCCTCGGACAACTGTGGGAGAAGAACGAAATCGGAGGGCGTCCTACGCCTGACCGAGTATGAAGCGGCTTCTCGTTCACGTTGAAGGGCAAACAGAGGAAACCTTTGTAAATGAGGTCCTCTATAGCCATCTTTCCACTCACGGATACGCCAATGTCGGCGCTCGACTGATCGGAAATGCACGCCTCCGCGTCAACCGCGGAGGTACAAAGCCTTGGGAATCGGTGAAGCGGGAAATCGTAAGTCATCTAAAGAATGACGGAGCCTGCATTTCAACTCTGATGGTGGACTTCTATGCCCTTCCTGCGAGCGCTCCCGGTGGTTGGCCGGGGAGAGCTGAGGCCAACGCATTGGGGTCGGTGGCTGAAAAGGCAGCAATAGTTCAAAAAAGCCTCCTCACCGAAGTGAAAAACGAAATGGGCGGCGGCTTTGATCAAAGTCGATTTGTACCCTTCGTACTTATGCATGAATTTGAAGCTTTACTATTTAGCGACTGCCCCAAGTTCGCGGAGGGCATAGGGCAGACAAGCCTAGCACCCGAATTTCAATTGATACGCGATGCTTTTGTTTCTCCAGAGGAGATCAACGATTCGCCACAAACCGCCCCTTCTAAGCGTATTGCGAAGCTGTTTCCTCAGTACGAGAAAATACTTCACGGAAATCTGGCGATTCTCAGAATCGGTCTCCAGACGATCAAGGACGAGTGCTCAAACTTTCGCGTGTGGCTTGAGACGCTCGAACAGTTGGGTGCGGCTGCCTAACTAGGCTTAGTCTCACCATCCAATTTGCAAAGGTTTATTGACACCTACCGCGGCAGATCCGTCTTCCCCATCAGGAACGTGTCGATCGACCTTGCACACAGCCGGCCCTCGCGGATCGCCCACACCACCAGCGACTGGCCGCGGCGCATGTCGCCGGCGGTGAAGACGTTCGGGCGGGAGGTCTGGTAGTCCAGCGTGTTGGCCTTGACGTTGCCGCGCGGGTCGAGCTCGACGGCGAGCATCTTGAGCAGGCCTTCGTGCACGGGATGGACGAAACCCATCGCGAGCAGGACGAGCTCGGCCTCCAACTCGAACTCGGTGCCGGCAATCGGCTTGAACTTGTCGTCGACGTGGACGCAGTGCAGCTTCTTGACCTGACCGTTCTCGCCGGAAAACTTCTGGGTCAGCACCGCGTATTCGCGCACGGCGCCTTCGGCCTGGCTGGAGGACGTCCGCATCTTCAGCGGCCAATTCGGCCAGGTCAGGCCCTTGTTCTCGCGCTCGGGCGGAGCGGGCATGATCTCGAGCTGGGTCACCGAGAGCGCGCCCTGGCGCAGCGAGGTGCCGATGCAGTCTGATCCGGTGTCGCCGCCGCCGATGACGACGACGTGCTTGCCGCCGGCCAGGATCTCCTGGACGCCGTTCAGCGGCTCGCTGGCGACGCGGCGGTTCTGCTGCGGCAGGAAGTCCATGGCGTAGTGGATGCCTGACAGCTCGCGGCCGGGAATCGGCAGGTCGCGCGGAGCTTCCGCGCCGCCGGTCAGCGCCACGGCGTCATACTCGTTGAGCATCTCGCGCGGATCGACATTGCCGTCGGAGCCGACATGGCTGTTGTAGTGGAAGGTAACGCCTTCGCCTTCCATCTGCTTGACGCGGCGGTCGATGACGCCCTTCTCCATCTTGAAGTCGGGAATGCCGTAACGCAGCAGGCCGCCGGCCTTGGCGTACTTCTCGAACAGATGCACGTCGTGGCCGGCGCGCGCGAGCTGCTGGGCGCAGGCCATGCCGGCCGGGCCCGAGCCGATCACCGCGACCTTCTTGCCGGTCTTGACCGCAGCGATCTCGGGCTTGAGCCAGCCATTGTCCCAGGCGCGGTCGACGATCGCGCATTCGATGGTCTTGATGGTGACGGGGTTGTCGTCGATGTTGAGCGTGCAGGAGGCTTCACACGGCGCCGGGCAGATGCGGCCGGTGAACTCCGGGAAATTGTTGGTCGAGTGCAGATTGCGCGAGGCTTCTTCCCAATTGCCCTGGTAGACGAGGTCGTTCCAGTCGGGGATCTGGTTGTTGACCGGGCAGCCGGGCGTGCCGGGCGCGACCGAGCCGGTGCCGTGGCAATAGGGAATGCCGCAATTCATGCAGCGCGCGGCCTGGTCGCGCGTTTCCTTCTCGGTCAAGGGAACGACGAACTCGTTGTAATGCTTCACGCGTTCGGCGACCGGGGTGTACTTGCGGTCGTGCCGTTCGATTTCCAGAAAACCCGTGATCTTGCCCATTAAACCCGAAGTCCCTGCCGCTTAAGTTCTTTGTTCTCTCACTCCTCATCCTGAGGAGCGGCGCGCTCTTCGCGCCGCGTCTCGAAGGATAGAGGCCCGGATGGTGGTCTCATGGTTCGAGGCGGCGCTTTCCGCGCCTCCTCACCATGAGGGCTTTCTCTTACGCTCCGATCGCGATTTTCGGCTCGGCGTCCGCGTTGGCGGCCATCTCGCGCAGCGCGCGCCGGTACTCGACCGGCATCACCTTGCGGAATTTGGGCAGCCATTCCTTCCAATTGGCAAGGATGTCGGCGGCGCGCTTGGAGCCGGTGGCTTTCGCATGGCGCGAGATCAGGACGTGCAGCCGCTCGACGTCGGAGGCGAGCAGGTTGTTGAACACGTCGACCCGGCCGTGCGCCTCGAGGTCACCGGAATGGTGATAGGTGCCGGCGTTGATCAGCTCTTCCGACAGCACCGGCTCGAGCTCGACCATCGCCATGTTGCACAGCCTGTCGAAATCGCCGGTCTCGTCGACCACGTAAGCGATGCCGCCGGACATGCCGGCCGCGAAGTTGCGCCCGGTCTTGCCGAGCACGACCACGATGCCGCCGGTCATGTATTCGCAGCAATGATCGCCGGCGCCCTCGACCACGGCGACCGCGCCGGAATTGCGCACGGCAAAGCGTTCGCCGGCGATGCCGCGGAAATAGCACTCGCCCTCGATCGCGCCGTACATCACGGTGTTGCCGACGATGATGCTTTCTTCCGGCACGATGGCGGAGTTCTTCGGCGGCTTGACGATGATCTTGCCGCCCGAGAGACCCTTGCCGACATAGTCGTTGCCTTCACCTTCGAGCTCGAAGGTGACGCCGTGGGCGAGCCAGGCGCCGAAGGCCTGGCCTGCGGTGCCCTTGAGGCTGACATGGATGGTGTCGTGCGGCAGGCCGGCATGGCCGTAGATCTTGGCGACCGCACCGGACAGCATCGCGCCCGCGGAGCGGTTGGTGCTGTTGATCGTGGCCTCGATCTTCACCGGCGCGCCGCGATCGAGCGCAGGCGTTGCCTTCTCGATCAGCGAGCGGTCGAGCACCGCCTCCAGATGGTGGTTCTGGCGCTCGGAGTGATAGATCTTCTGGCCCTTCTCTTCCTTCTGCTTGACGAACAGCTTGGAGAAATCGAGGCCCTTGGCCTTCCAGTGCGCGACCAGTTTGGTCTGGTCGAGCAGCTGAACCTGGCCGACCATCTCGTTGAAGGTGCGGAAGCCGAGCGAAGCCATGATCTCGCGGACTTCCTCCGCAACGAAGAAGAAGTAGTTGATCACGTGCTCGGGCTGGCCGGTGAAACGCTTGCGCAGGACGGGGTCCTGGGTCGCGACGCCGACCGGGCAGGTGTTGAGATGACACTTGCGCATCATGATGCAGCCGGCCGCGATCAACGGGGCGGTGGCGAAGCCGAACTCGTCGGCGCCCAGCAATGCGCCGATCACGACGTCACGCCCGGTGCGGAAGCCGCCGTCGACCTGAACCACGATGCGGCTGCGCAGCCGCTCGCGCACCAGGGTCTGGTGGGTTTCGGCTAGCCCAATCTCCCAGGGCGAGCCGGCATGCTTGATCGAGGTCAGGGGTGAAGCACCAGTGCCGCCTTCGAAGCCCGCGATGGTGACATGGTCGGCGCGCGCCTTGGCGACACCCGCGGCCACCGTGCCGACGCCGATCTCGGAGACGAGCTTGACCGAGACGTCGCCCGTCGGGTTGACGTTCTTGAGGTCGTAGATGAGCTGCGCCAGATCCTCGATCGAGTAGATGTCGTGGTGCGGCGGCGGCGAGATCAGGCCGACGCCCGGCGTCGAGTGCCGGACCTTGGCGATGGTCGCGTCGACCTTGTGGCCGGGCAGCTGGCCGCCTTCGCCGGGCTTGGCGCCCTGCGCCATCTTGATCTGCATCATGTCGGAGTTGACGAGATACTCCGTAGTGACGCCGAAGCGGCCCGAGGCGACCTGCTTGATCGCCGAACGCATGGAATCGCCGTTCGGCATCGGCTTGAAGCGGTCGGCTTCCTCGCCGCCTTCGCCGGTGTTCGACTTGCCGCCGATCCGGTTCATGGCGATGGCGAGCGTGGTGTGCGCCTCGCGCGAGATCGAGCCGAAGCTCATCGCGCCCGTGGCGAAGCGCCTGACGATGTCCTTGGCGGGCTCGACCTGGTCGACCGGGATCGGCTTGCGCTTCTCTTCGTCGGCGTTCTTGATCCGGAACAGGCCGCGCAGCGTCAGAAGCCGCTCCGACTGCTCGTTGAGGATCTTTGCGAAGGCGCGATAGCGCTCCTGCGAATTGCCGCGCGCGGCGTGCTGCAGCAGCGACACCGATTCGGCGGTCCATGCATGGTCCTCGCCGCGGCTGCGATAGGCGTATTCGCCGCCGACGTCGAGCGCGGTCTTGTAGACCTGCGCCTCGCCGAACGCGTCGGCATGACGGCGCACCGCCTCCTCGGCGATCTCGCCAAGGCCGACGCCCTCGACGCGGGTATGCGTGCCCGCGAAGAACTTTGCGACGAAGTCCGCCTTGAGGCCGACCGCGTCAAAAATCTGCGCGCCGCAATAGGACTGGTAGGTCGAGATGCCCATCTTGGACATCACCTTCAAAAGGCCCTTGCCGATCGACTTGATGTAGCGCTTGACGATCTCGTAATCGTCGAGCGAGCCGGGCAGGCGGTCCTTCATCGCGACGATGGTCTCGAACGCGAGATAGGGATTGATCGCCTCGGCGCCATAGCCGGCCAGGCAGGCGAAGTGATGCACTTCGCGCGGCTCGCCGGATTCGACGACGAGACCGACCGAGGTGCGCAGTCCGACGCGGATCAGATGATGATGCACGGCGGCGCAGGCCAGCAGTGCCGGGATCGGCACCCGGTCGGTGCCGACCATGCGGTCGGACAGGATGATGATGTTGACGCCCTCGCGCACCGCGCTTTCGGCGCGCGCGCAGAGCTCGTCGAGCACCTGGTCCATGCCTGCCGCGCCGAGACCGGCGTGGAAGGTGGTGTCCAGCGTGCGCGACTTGAAGTGCGACTCGGCGACGTCCGAGATCGAGCGGATCTTTTCGAGATCCGCGTCGGTCAGGATCGGCTGGCGCGCTTCGAGGCGCTTGGTGGTGGCAAGCCCCTGCAGATCGAACAGGTTGGGCCGCGGTCCGATGATGGAGACGAGGCTCATCACCAGCTCCTCGCGGATCGGGTCGATCGGCGGGTTGGTGACCTGTGCGAAGTTCTGCTTGAAGTAGGTGAATAGCGGCTTGGCCTTGTCCGACAGCGCCGAGATCGGCGTGTCGTTGCCCATCGAGCCCGCGGCTTCCTCACCCGTGGCCGCCATCGGCGTCATCAGGATCGCGATGTCTTCCTGGCTGTAGCCGAACGCCTGCTGGCGATCGAGCAGCGACAAATTGGAGCGCACGCCTGTCGTCGGCACCTTCGGCAGCTCTTCCAGCACAATCTGGGTCCGCTCCAGCCACTCCTTGTAGGGGTGGCTCTTGGCGAGCTCGGCCTTGATCTCGTCGTCCGGGATCAGGCGACCCTGCTCGAGGTCGACCAGCAGCATCTTGCCGGGCTGCAAGCGCCACTTGGTGATGATCTGGTCCTCGGGGATCGTCAGCACGCCCATCTCGGACGCCATCACGATGCGGTCGTCCTTGGTGACGAGATAGCGCGCGGGCCGCAGTCCGTTGCGGTCGAGCGTGGCGCCGATCTGGCGACCGTCGGTGAAGGCGATCGCGGCGGGGCCGTCCCACGGCTCCATCAGCGCGGCATGATATTCGTAGAAGGCGCGGCGCTTCTCGTCCATCAGCGGATTGCCGGCCCACGCCTCCGGAATCATCATCATGACGGCGTGCGGCAGCGAGTAGCCGCCCTGCACCAGGAATTCGAGCGCGTTGTCGAAGCAGGCGGTGTCCGACTGTCCCTCGTAGGAGATCGGCCAGAGCCGGTTGATGTCCTTGCCGTAGAGCTCGGAGCTCACCGAGGCCTGCCGCGCCGCCATCCAGTTGGTGTTGCCGCGCAGCGTGTTGATCTCGCCGTTATGCGCGATCATGCGATAGGGATGCGCCAGCGACCAGGCCGGGAAGGTGTTGGTCGAGAAGCGCTGATGCACCAGCGCGAGCGCGCTCTCGAAATCTGTCTCGTGCAGGTCGGGATAGTACTTGCCGAGCTGGTCGGCGAGGAACATGCCCTTGTAGATCACGGTGCGGCAGGACATCGAGCAGGGGTAATAGCCTGCGAGCCCGCGGTCGCGGCGCTGGTAGATCGCCTGCGAGATCGACTTGCGCAGGATGTAGAGCCGACGCTCGAACTCGTCCTCGGTCTTGGCGGTGCCGTTGCGGCCGATGAACACCTGCATGCAGGCGGGCTCGGTCGGCTTCACGGTGACGCCGAGCGAGGAATTGTCGGTCGGCACGTCGCGCCAGCCGAGCAGGGTCAGGCCCTCCTCCTTGATCTGGTCGGCGATGATGCTCTTGATGACGTTGCGCCAGGCGGTGTCGCGCGGCATGAACAGCGCGCCGATGGCGTATTCGCCGGGTGCGGGCAATGCGAAGCCGAGCTCCTTCGCCTTGCGGCTGAAGAAGGCGTGCGGGATCTGCACCAGGATGCCGGCGCCGTCACCGGCGCGCGGGTCGGCGCCGACGGCACCGCGATGCTCGAGATTGCACAGGATGCTCAGCGCGTCCGCGACGATCTCGTGCGACTTCTTGCCCTTGATATTGGCGATGAAGCCGACGCCGCAGGAATCCTTTTCCAGGCTCGGATCGTAGAGGCCAACGGCTGGCGGGCGCGAATTGTGTTCCTGAATCGGATCGGTCGTTTTCGAGGCGACCGTCGCCGACAGCTCTTCTGCCACGATGTTTGCGCGCTCGAATTGCGACCCGTTCATTGTTCCAATCCTCTCCATGCGGCAAGCTGCCTCACCGCCATCATCGGCGCACCTTGGGCGTTCCGCGGCACCCGCCTCTGGGTCACCGCTCGTCCGCTAGCGAGCCGCATTTTCTTAAATTCAGGCCAAGGCGTTCTTCGTCCCCGAGAGCGGCTTTGCCCGTTGCCTTATGGTGCTCGAAAGCACTTCGTTGCAATTCCAATGCCGGAACCGCAAGCAAAATTGAGACAGTCTTCCTGTCCTAACCATCACCTTGCCAAATTTTTGTCTAGCACACAAGCGTGCGGAAGTCCCGATTCCCGATATGTCAATCAATCGCTTTCCGAAAGTTGCGCGGCCCCGGTTTTGAAGCAACGCGCCCCGATTCGGCCCTGTGGGCGCCGAAATCCCAAATGAAGCTTCGGATCAACCCTTCGAAAGGCGCGCCACGCCGCAAGAAGCGAAAGAGCGCGAGGCATTCGGGGGCCTGACAGGAGCGTGTCGCGACGATGAAGTTTTTCACAGGATGTGTGGCTGCCGCCACGCTGGCGCTCGCCATGAGCGCCGGGCATGGGCAGGTTTTGGCGCAAGTTCCCGCGAACGGTATTGCGAGAGGGGCGATCATCCCGGCGTCGGATTTCGACGGACCCTATGCGCCCCCCGAAGCCGCCCCGCCATCGCTGCCGCGTTACGGCCAAGGCTACGGTTACGGCCAAGGCTACGAAGAGCGCGGTCCGGCGTTGCTGCCGTCGACCGAGGTCTACGCGGTCTTGCGTGAAAACGGCTTCTCGCCGCTCGGCATCCCGCGCCTGCGCGGCAGCGTCTACACCATCGCGGTGATCGACCGTCGCGGTGACGACGGCCGGCTCGTGATCGACGCCCGCGACGGGCGGATCATCCGTTTCATGCCAGCCGCCGACGCCTACGGCATGGCGCCCGCCTATGACGAGCGCGCGGCCTCGCCTTACGGTCCGCAAAGCGCGCTGCCGCCGCCGACCGTGATCCGCGGCGGCCCGCCGCGGCCGCCGGCCTTGATCCCGCACGTGGCGAGCCGCGCCGTGCCGCTGCCGAGGGCCGCCCCGCGACGCGGCGAGACGCCGGTCGCCGTCGCCAAGCCGGCCGAACCTGTGACGCAGCAGGCTCAGGCGCCGCAGGCCCAAGCCCCGCAGCAGACCGCTGCCGCGCAGGCCAGGCCTGCCGAGGCCGCGCCACAAGCCATCGCGCCAACCGTCGGCCAGGCCAAGCCGGCCCCAACGATTCTGCCGACGCAGGAGATGCCTGCCGCGCAGGGGCTGGATTAGCACTGCGAGTTTGACGCGATCGCGCCGGCCACACCCACGACGTCGTCCCTGCGAACGCAGGGACCCATACCGCGTAATCATCGGTGCGGATGAGGTGCGAGGACCGGACCACTGGCCTTCGCCAAACTGCTCCCTGGGGTTATGGGTCCCCGCGTTCGCGGGGACGACATCCGGGGGAGAGTGGGCAAAACAAAAAGCGCCCGAGGATCTCGGGCGCTTTTGCGATGTCGCGGCGAAGCCTCAGCTCCGCGGATACCCCGCCGCTTCCAGGATCAAATTCGCGACCTCCTTCGGATGCGACACCAGCGAGAGATGGCCGGCATCGAGCTCGATCGTGGTTGCGTTCATGCGCTTGGCGAGGAAGCGCTCGAGATCGGGATTGATGGTGTAGTCGTTCTTCGACACCGCGTACCAGCTCGGCTTCGAATGCCACGCCGCTTCCGTGGTGCGGCCGGCGAAGATCGACGCCGCGGTCGGCCATTGCACGGCGTAGAGCTCTTTGGCCTGTTCGGGCTTCACGCCGTTGGCGAAGTACTTCAGGAAGGCCTCTTCCGAAAGCTTGGTGTAGCCGTCGCGCTCGACGATGCCGGCGCGGACGGGGCCGGTTGGAAACTGTTTCGACAGTGCGACGAAATCCTCGTTCGCATCCGGCGCACGGGCGGCGACATAGACGAGCCCGGTCACTTTCGGATCGGTGCCGACCTGGCTGATCACGGTGCCGCCCCAGGAATGCGCGACCAGCACCGTCGGACCATCCTGCTCGGCCAGCGCGCGCTTGGTCGCCTCGACCGAGTCCGCAAGCGACGACAGCGGATTCTGCACCGCGGTCACGTGCAGGCCTGCGGCCTGGAGGATCGGGATCACCTCCGACCAGCTCGAGCCGTCGGCCCAGGCACCGTGCACTAGCACGACGTTTTTCGCCTTCACCGTCGTCTGCGCATGAGCAAGGCTGAGGGGAGCCGCCAGAAGGCTCGCGGCGACAAAAAGGCTGCGCCAGAGTGACATGATCTTTCTCCGTCTTGTTTTGGGTTCGATCTCGAAAGGACGGCACGTGGAGCGTCGGCGTTACGCGCGGTCACCAAGCTGTGACAAGCGTCTGGTCGGGGAGCATCGCGATTGCGCAATCGATGCAGCTATCTCTGGTTTCCCGCGCCTGAACCGGACCAGACTTAGAATGACGACCCGAACCTGTATTTCCATTTCGACCGAAAACAAAAGCCGCGGACTGAGCACGCAAAAAACGCCCCGGGGCACCGGGGCGTTTTCGCAACCTGGAAGTGGCCTATTGCTTAGGCGGCGACCGAGTTCTCGATCACCTGCGCCTTGGGTGCGCTGGTGTTGATCGCGATCTGGCGCGGCTTCTTCGCCTCGGGAATCTCACGGACGAGGTCGACGTGAAGCAGCCCGTTCTCGAGCGAGGCGTCCTTCACCTGCACGAAGTCGGCGAGCTGGAAGGCGCGCTCGAAGGCACGCGCGGCGATGCCGCGGTAGAGCACTTCGGACTTGCTGTTCTCGTTGGCGACTTTCTCGCCCTTGATCGTCAGCGTGTTTTCCTTCGCGACGATGGAGAGCTCATCCCTGGCGAAGCCCGACACCGCAACGGTGATGCGGTAGGCGTTCTCGCCGGTACGCTCGATGTTGTAGGGGGGATAACCGGGGCTGCCGTCCGAGCTGGCCTGGTCGAGCAGGCTGAAGAGGCGGTCGAAGCCGACGGTGGAACGATAGAAGGGGGTGAGATCATAGCTACGCATGGTCAAGTCCTCCATTGAGCGACTGTTGGGTAACCCGCCCGCCAATCGGGCCGGGCTTTAGTCTGTGTGCAGCCTGATGTTCCGGTTCCGAAACACTGGTAGCGGCCTGCACGAAGATGATATGGGTGGAACGAGACGGCGTTCAAGAGGGCGGCAATCAGCGCCTTTTCGGCGCTCCCGCCCCTTGATTTGCAGCACTTCGCGCCCAAGCACTTCCAATCATGACGCTGGTCTCGATCCCGTCCAATCCCGTCCCCGAAGACGTCGTCAGCGGTACCATCAAGACGCCCGATGGTGCCGAGCTGCGCTTTGCGCGCTGGGCGCCGCCGGCGAACCGCAAGGGCACCGTCTGCGTCTTCACCGGACGCAGCGAGCAGATCGAGAAATATTTCGAGACCGTGCGCGATTTGCGCGACCGCGGCTTTGCCGTGGCGATGATCGATTGGCGCGGGCAGGGCCATTCCTCGCGCCGCCTGCGCGACCCGCGCAAGGGCTATGTGCGCGATTTCTCCGATTTCGAGGTCGATGTGGAGGCCTTCGTGCAGCAGGTCGTGCTGCCGGACTGCCCGCCGCCCTTCTTCGCGCTGGCCCACTCCATGGGCGGCACGGTGATGCTGCGGGTGGCGCATGCGGGCAAGCGCTGGTTCGATCGCATGGTGCTGTCGGCACCGATGATCGACCTGCCCGGCCGCACCACCTCGCTTCCGGTGCGTGCGCTGCTCAAGACCATGCGCCTGCTCGGGCAGGGCGGCCGTTATGTCCCCGGCGGCAGTGACCGTCTCACCGGGCTCGATCCCTTCATCAACAATCCCGTGACCAGCGATCCGGTGCGCTATGCGCGCAATGCCGCGATCCTGGAGGAGGACCCGACGCTCGGGCTGGCATCACCGACCGTGGCCTGGGCCGACACCGCCTTCCGCGCCATGAACACCTTCAAGGGCAAGAACTACCCCTCGCAGATCCGCCAACCGATCCTGATGCTGGCGGCCTCCAACGACGCCGTGGTCTCGACCGCGGCGATCGAGGAGTTCGCCTATCACTTACGCGCCGGCTCCCATCTCGTGATCGCCGGCGCCAAGCACGAGATCCTCCAGGAGCAGGACCGCTACCGCTCCCAGTTCTGGGCCGCCTTCGACGCCTTCGTGCCGGGCACGCCGTTGTTTAAGTGAGGAGACCTTCTCCCTCGCCCGCTCATGTCCGCCGAAGCCTTGGCGAAGGCGGATGCGGGGACGCGACGAGCTTCGCTCGCGCTGAGAGGGTCGGGGTGAGGGGAGTCTCCGCGGGGGCGGTGAGAGTTGGATTCGCGGAGAGTCCCCCTCACCCGAATCCGATCTGCGATCGAATTCGACCTCTCCCCGCAAGCGGGGAGAGGTGAAGATCATCTACAGCGTCTTCAGATACTCGATCAGGTCATAGCGCTCGGCATCGTCCTTGAAAATGCGGCCGATGACGCCGTCGCGTTTTGGTTCGCCTTCCTTGCGCTCGAAGGAATGGCCGAGCACGCTGTTGCCCTGGACCGGGTCCTTGTCCGACCCCGCCGAGAACTGCGTTTCGCCCGTCTTGCACGTCTCATCCGCGGTCACTGCAAAGCCGACGGTGACGGGATCATAGTCGCGGCGGCCCATGCAGAATTTGGTTGGGCGCTCGTTCGCTGGCTTCAGCAACCAGTACAGCGAAGGCACCGAACCGTTGTGCAGGTAGGGCGCCGTCGCCCAGATACCGTTCAGCGGTCGCGCGCGATAGCGCGGATCAGGCGCCGGATTGAGACAGTTCTTGCGCGCGAGATTCCACATTTTCGCCCGTTCTGCCTCCGGGACCTTCTCGTCGTCCATCCATTTGCGGGCGACGAGATCGACCACCGTCATGAGGCCGAGCGCATAGACCATCTCATTGGGCGATTTGCTCGCGGTGGGGATGTCGCATTGCCACCATTTCTGGAGGTCGGCCGTATTCACCTTCAGGAAGCCGGGCACATCGACGATCCTGTTGCTGAGAACAAGGGATTGTTCGGGATCGGTGCTGATCTCCTTGAGCGGGATCGTGACGGCGTTCAGCACCCTGCTGTCGCCGCTAGGCTCCCAATGCGACGAGGACCAGAAAGCAGGGGTGTCGATGGCAGGCAAATGGCATCCGGAACACATCTCGGCGTAGATCTTGCGACCATTGTCGACCTTCTTCTGATCGATCCTCCAGGCATCGCCGAGGATCTGCGAGGGCCATTTCGGCGCCAGCAGGCCGCCGAATTTCGGATCGGGCGACTTGAACGGATCAGGGCCTCGGAGCATGTCCTCGATCCAGCCGAGTGTCCTGATGTTGACCGAGGACCGCCACAGCCGGTCATCCGGATAGGCGTCGGACAGGTTGAGCAGCGCCGTCACGCCGAGCGCTTCGCCGGCGTTGCGGATCAACGGCTGCTCGATCGATGCGTCGTACTGGGCGAATTTGAACCAGGGCACGGTCCAGATCGCGGGGTAGCTGACCGGCGCGTCCTGGGCATGCAGGTTCTTCTCGAAGCCCTTGATCCCGCTCAGCGCGAGATCCTGCGAGAAGACCTGGTTGCCGATGCGATTGAGAGCGTCGAGGCGGCCGAACCCTTCCTCCGTGTCCTGCTGCTGCCTGCCGTTCCAGGTCTTCTTGCTTTCAACCGTCTTTTGCTGGGTTTTCGCCCAGTCAATCAGGAACGTGCCGATCGCGCTGAGCTTCTGCTTGAGTGCGGCGCGGTCAGTCTTGCTGGCATCGGGGCCGAGCACGCGATCGGCAAAGCGCTGGAAGCGGAACGGGACATACAGGGTGTAGGCGATCGACAGGCCGGTCGAGAGCTCCAGCTTTTTCAGGTCGGTCATGGCCGGGCCGCCGTCGAAGCGCACGTCCACGCCCTGGTAATGGATCTGGCCGGTGTGGCAGGCCGCGCAGGTCAGCCCGATCTTGTCGTCCTCGCGACGGCCGGTCGCGGGATCGACGACGCCGGTCATCCGCGCGAAACCGACCGGCAGGCCGTCGACGTTCTCCACCGGCGTCCATCTGGTCGACCAGTCCGGCACCTGCGTCGTCTCGTAGACATTGGCGTAACCGAAGCGGCGCAACGTCGTCGTGTCGGTCTGAATCGATTGCGGGCTTGGAATAAAGCCGAAGCCTTCGAGGTAGGCGCTGTCCTTCATCATGCCGGGCTTCGAGAACAGATGAAGGCGTGGCTGCTCCAGCGCCATGAACCATTCATAGGGCACGGGGAAGGTCGCGGTGCCCTGGCTGGCATGGTGGAACCAGTGCCGGTCCTTCAGCGACCAGTTTTGCTCGAGCCAGAAAGCGGCCTTCGTCTCCGGGACCGCAGGCAAGGGCGGCGGCAGGAGATTTACGAGAATTCCCTTCTGCGGCAGCATGGCGCGAACCTGATTGGGGAATTCGGCCACCGCGACAAGAGCAACGAGGCCGACGGCGACCAGCAAGGCCGCAAGCTTGAGGGCGCCCCGCACCACGCGCTGGCAGGTCGATAGCACCGGCGGGACCAGTCGCTGGTTGATGCGCGCGGGGAATTGGCGCTCGTTGAACAGCGTGCGCACGTCGGCAACGCCGAGATAGCGATCCTCGCCCGTGCCCTTGCCGATGATCTTCAGGAGGATCGGCCATTCGAACTTCATCAGCAGCGGGTAGTACCAGCGCGCGGCGCTGCCGGCGCGCTTGAGGTTGTCGCGCATGAAGATTTCGATTTCCGAGGCGTTGAGGCCCAGCTCGGAGCCGCCATTCGGATCGGTGTAAGTCCGGCCGAAACTCGCGAACCGAGCGATCTCGTCGTCGTTGACCTTGCCGTCGACGTCGAGGATGCGCGAGCCGGCACCGCGTTTGTCCAGCGGGCCCCCGCGCAGCGCATCGAGCTGCGCGCCCGAAAAGATGCTCTTGAGGATGTGACCGAGACCATTGGCGATGAGCGCCACGCCGCGGACCTGGAGCTGGGCAGACGCCTTCTTCAGCCCGGTCTCGCCGGTCGCGTTCGCGATCGTCTCCGACAGCTTGCCGAGCGGGACGGTGCCGCCCTCGACGAAGCCCTCGCCGACGAGGCCGCGCAGGAATGGGCAGGGATTGTTCGGCGAGACCTGGATCGAGGGATCGAACGGCGGCTTCGAAGCGGGGTCATGCATGGCCCAAAATCCTGAAAACAGCGAATCGTGAAATGAGGCGCCGATCAAGCGCGGAAAGTCCTAACAAACCGACATCAGATTATACTACTTCAGCGTGTGGCGAAGTGTGGCCGAATTCACTGTCCTGTCAACAAGCAGGCGGTTCTGACCAAAGACCAAAGGGAACGGCTGCGGGAGACCGCGGTCTGCCGGTCAGGACTCGGCGACGCGTTTGACGTCGCTCTGAACCAGGGTCAGCTTGCCGAGCGGCACGCCGGCCTTCAGCAGCCCCTCGCGATAATGGGCGAGATCCTCGGGCCGCTTCCAGTGGAAGTTGCGCAAGTGACGATCGACATTGAGGGTCGGGTAGTTGCCCATCAGCACGCCGGTCGCCTCGCTCGCCTCGGCGCTCCGGCCCAATTGTGCCAGGGCTGCGGCGCGGATCGCCAGCGCCTGCATGTGGTTGGGGTTGATGTAGAGCTGCTCGCGCGCCCATGACAGGGTCGCGTCATATTGGCGCAACAGATAATGGCTGAAGGCGTTCAGTGCCGCCCATTGGTAGCGCGGGTCGCTGTTGTCGCGTTGCGCGGCCATCGAGAACAGCTCGATCGCCTCCCGGTGCTCGCCGATGACGAAATGGCAGATGCCGAGGACGCCCCGCGCGCCCATGTCGTAGGGATTGAGCGCGACCGCGCGCTTGGCCGCGTCCATCGCCGCCTCATAATGCCCTTCCATGGCGTGCGCCCAGGACAGGATCGAGAACGCAAAGGACGAGCGCGGGTCGAGCCGGACGCTGGTTTCGGCGAGGTTCATCGCCTCGGCCCACATCTCGCGCGTGCCCTTGACCCAGCCGAACTGGATGCTCTGGATCTGGATCGTGGCGAGATAGGCGTGCGCGATCGACAGTTTGGGATCGACCCTGATGGCTTCCCGGAACAGATCGACGGCGGTGGCCAGGTCCTCCTTGGTCTGCCGGTAGTAATGCGACAGCCCCTTGAGGAAGCGATCCCAGGCGGTGACGTCGGTCGAGAGCCGCGCGGGCGCCGAGGCTTCGGCACGGACGATCTCGGTGGCGATGGCGGCGGACAGATTGGTCGTGATCTCGTCCTGCATCGCGAAGAAGTCGCCGATGTCGCGATCGTAACGGCCGGTCCAGAGCTGCTCGCCGGTCTCCGGTGCGATCAGCTCGGCGGTGACGCGGATCTTGGCTCCGGCGCGCCGCACCGAGCCCTGGATCAAATAGGTGGCGTCGATCTCGCGCGCGATCAGGCGGGTGCTGGTGTTCCTGCCCTTGAAGGCGAAGGTCGAGTTGCGGCTCAGCACGCGATAGAAGGATTGCAGCGACAGCGCGTGGATCAAATCCTCGGTGAGGCCGTCGGAGAAATACTCGTCCTGGGCATCGCTGAGATTGGCGAACGGCAGCACGCCGACGATCGCGGTGCGGTACTGTTGCGAGAGGGCGGACGCCTCCCGGAGCTCGGGCGCGAGCGCCGGCGCACCCTCGGGTGTCCAGGTCCAGACCCCGACCGCATCCTTGATGTTCTTGAAGCGATGATTGCCGGCATCGACCAGCGGCACGCTGAGATGCTTGCTCGCCTCCTTGTAGGCCTTGGCCGAGATCGCAAAGCCGCCGGGGCTCGCCACCGATTCCAGGCGGACGGCAATGTTGACATCGTCACCGAATACCTCGTCCTCATCGGCGATGACGTCGCCCATATGGATGCCGAGGCGGAACTGCATGGCGCGGTCGGCCGGCAGATGGTGGTTGCGCTCCGCCATCAGCGTCTGCATCGCGATCGCGGCTTCGGTGGCGCCGACGATCGAGGGGAACTCCAGCAGGAAGCCGTCACCGGTGTTCTTCACGACGCGGCCGCCGTGATTGAGGATGATCGGGTGGATCGCGCTGCGATGGGCCTTGAAGGCGGCATGGGTGCCGGCCTCGTCGCTGCCCATCATGCGCGAATAGCCGGCGACATCGGCGCAGACGATGGCGGCCAGACGTCTTTCCATATCCCGGAAGCTCCAAGGGATCGATAAGTGATCGTGAAGGGACCTGGGACTGGCCACGGCGTGGCAAGTCGGCTCGAATCCCGCATTTCAAGAACCTCGCCTTTATAAAGCAGATGTGGCCGAGCGGAAGCATGATCCGCATTGCAAATTCGAGGTAAATCCCACGCAATCCCGGCGGTGGACGGCGGCGGCCGAACCGACTAAGCGGAATTGCGACGCACGAACGGGCGGCAGGGGCACCTTTTGCATGCTGGGCATTCACGAAATCGGGCTCTTCATCCTCTCGGGCGTGCTGCTCAACATCACGCCGGGGCCTGATTCCGTCTACGTCATCGGTCGCAGCATGCAGATGGGCTGGCGGGGCGGCGCCGCGGCCGCATTCGGCATCAGTTGCGGCTGTTTTGTCCATGTCGCGGCTGCCGCGATCGGCCTTTCGGCCCTGCTGATGGCCTCGTCGACCGCCTTTTCGATCCTGAAACTGGTCGGCGCGGCCTATCTCGTGTTCACCGGGATTCAGATGCTGTGGTCGCGTCCTGTGCTGGCGGCGGCGATCGACGAGCCGGTGCGAAGCTCGCTGCGGCGGGTGTTCCTCCAAGGGGTCTTCACCAACGCGCTCAATCCCAAAGTCGCGCTGTTCTTCCTGGCCTTCCTGCCGCAATTCGTTGCGGCCGATTCACCGCACAAGCCGCTCGCCTTCCTGACGCTCGGCCTGATCTTCATCTCTACAGGGACGCTGTGGTGCCTGGTGCTGGCCGCGTTCGCGGCCAAAGCCGCCCACCGGCTCCGCGAGTCCGAGGGCGCGATCGCCTGGGTCAACCGCGCGCTCGGCGGCCTCTTCATCTATCTCGGCATCCGCGTCGCCATGCTGGAGACGCGGTAGCTCGTTCGAACGGATGAGGGAAGCTGCGTCGGGTGGGCAAAGGCGCACTTGCGCCGTGCCCACCACCTCTCTCGGTCACAAAAAATGCGTGGGCACGCTTCGCTTTGCTCACCCTACGATCTGCCTCAAACGAATTCCTTCGCCAGCGCGCTGCCGGCGAGATAAAGGCCGAGCAGGATCATCGCGATCAGGAACCAGCGGCGGAACGCTTCCGCCGGCATTCGCGCCCGCACCGACTGTCCCACGAACATGCCGGCAAAAGCCATGGCCATGCCCACCGCGCCCGGCACGACATTGGCTGGCGTCAACAGGCCAACGGCGGTGAGGTTGAAGGCCAGCGCCAGCGTCGCTGTCGTGAAGAACACGCCGAGCGCCTGAACCAGCTCGTCCTTCTCCATGCCGATCGCCTGCATGAACGGCATCGAGGGGATCACCTGCACGCCGGTCGAGGCCGAGATCACGCCGGTGACGACACCGACCACGCCGCCCACCCATTTCTCGTTTTGCTGCGCGACGCGGAATTGGAGCTTGTTCAGACCGATCACGGCATAGATGACGAGCAGGACGCCGAGCACGATCGTGCCGTAGCGCGCATGCGGCCCGGTCAGCGCGCCGGCATTGAGCCAGCATCCGATCACGGTGCCGATCATCAGCGGCCACAGCCGCTTCAGGATGTCGCGCAGATAAGGGCCGACGAAGGTCTGCCAGATGTTGGTGACGATGGCGGGCACGATGACGATGGCGATCGCGCGGCTGGGCGTCATGCTCACCGCGAGCAGGCCCATGGACACGGTCGGCAGGCCGAGCCCGACCACGCCCTTGACGAATCCGGCGATCAGGAAGACGGCGGCGATGACAATGAGAAGCGGGTCGATCATGTCGGCACATTGACCGAAGCCGCGCCGACGCACAATCTGGAGGTTACGGAGCAAGCCTTCGTTGGAGACGAAGGCTGGCGCATGATCCGGACCCGCAGGGCCGCGTCAGCGCAAAGTGCGCAGCGGTTTTCCGTCAAGATCGTGCTCCAACAACAAGAAAGAGACCTGCCATGCGTTTCGACCTCGTCGACCTCCAGCTGTTCATCGCGGTCGCCGACCAGCGCAGCATCACCCGCGGCGCAGAGCGGTCGCATCTGGCCCTGGCCTCGGCCAGCGCGCGCATCAAGGGGCTCGAGGACGCGCTCGGGGTCGCGCTGCTCAAGCGCGGACGGCGCGGCGTCGAGCTGACCGCGGCGGGCGAAAGCCTGCTCGACCATGCGCGGCTGGTCATCCACCAGATCGACGCCATGCGCGGCGATCTCGCCGGCTTTGCCTCTGGCGTGCGCGCCAGTGTGCATTTCCTCGCCAACACCTCCGGCCTGTCCGAGCATCTGCCGAAGGCGCTGGCCGGCTTCCTGCGCGAGCATCGCGACATCGCCGTCGACATCGAGGAGCGCGAGAGCACCGACATCGCGGCCGCGATCACCGCAGGCGCGGCCGATCTCGGTTTCGCCGCCGAGCACGCGCTGCCCGATCATATCGAGCGCTTCGTGTTCAGCGAGGACCGCCTGGCGCTGGTGACCTCGCGCCGCGGCCCGTTCGCCGGCCGCCGCCAGATCGATTTCCAGGAGGCGGGGGCGTGCGAGTTCGTCGGGCTGACCAGCGCCACCGCGCTTCAGATGCATATTTCGAAGCACGCGGCGCGGCTCGGCATGCGCCCGCATTTCCGCGCACGCCTGCGCGATTTCGACGCGATCTGCCAGATGGTCGCCGCCGATGTCGGCGTGGCCCTCGTGCCCGAATCCGCCGCCCGCCGCTGCGCCAAGCTGATGCCTCTCGCCATCGTCCGCCTGCGCGATGCCTTCGCCAACCGCCGCCTCGTGATCTGCGCGCGCAGCTTCAAGGCGCTGCCACGGCCGGCCAAGATGCTGGTGGAGCATTTAAGGGCAGAGACGGTGTGAGCAGTGCCGTCGCGATCGAGGAGCGACGTCCTGACAGACCGCGCCTAGTGCGTGTTCGATTTCTGCCATTTCTCCAGGTCGACCGGTGGCCGCTTCGGATCGATCGGGTCTTTCTCCGGATTGCTCAATTCCCCGCTAGATATCCGTTTCCGCGCCGACGCCTTGGGAAGCATGCTGTTGTTGGTCGGCTACAGCATGTCCGACCCCAACATACGTCTGCTCCTGCATCGGCATATTTGGGACGATTCCGGCCACCGCCAGGACCGGCCGAAATCCCTTGTATTTGTCGCGCAGCGCAATCCTTTGCAGGAAGCCGTCTTGGCGAACTGGGACATCACCACCATTGCGCCGATGGATGGCGTGACCGCTTCCCGCGATCAAGGCTGCCGTGATCGCGCCCGCCGATGAACCGGCCACCCAATCGATCCGCGGTGCCAGATCAGTCAGGGCTTCGAATGCCCCGCCATGATAGGCACCTAGGCCCAGGCCGCCGAGAAGACCACGGCCGTCAGGGATCGCTCCGGGTCCATGGCACGGCTCGCCTTGGCGGAGGTTACTTACCGGTATTCCCTGTAACGGCGTGCCTGGGCATAGCGCGGGTTGATGCCGCAATAGGCGTGCGTGCCCGAGGCGGTCGCCATGCATTGAGCGTAACTGGCAAACTGGCAATTGCCCGGATAGCCCCAGGTCCGGCCCTGGAGGCAGTAGCGATCCTGCGCAACTGCCGAGGTCGAACAGCCAAGGCACGCCATGAACGACAGAGTGGCGGCAGCTATCAGCAAACGACGCTTCATGGAAATCTCCAATTTCGACATTGAAACGCGGCCAGTGAGGCGGCGTTCCAAATGGGCTCGGCACGCCTGGGGTCGCGGCACATCGTGTTCGGCGAGGTCGGCCGCCAGCGGCCCGTCAGCCGGCCCTACTTCGCCGTCTCCACGCCGGCGTCCTTGATCACCTTGGCCCATTTCGCGGTCTCGTCCGCGATGAACTGCCGGAAGTGCTCCGGCTCGTCGCCGACCAGCGTCGCGCCCTGGGCGGCGAGCTTTCCCTTCACCGCCGGATCCGCCATCGCCTTGGTGGCGAGGCCATGCAGCGCCGTGACGATCTCCTTCGGCGTGCCCTTCGGTGCGACCATGCCGTACCAGTTCTCGATCTGGAGGCCGGCAAAACCCGCTTCCGCGGTGGTCGGCACATCGGGCGCGGTCGGCGCCCGCGCGACCGAGCCGACCGCAATGGGACGCAGCGCGCCGGCCTTGACCTGCGGCAGCAGCACGGGGAGATCGAGAAACGTCATCTGCACCTGCTGGCCCAAGAGATCGTTCACGGCCGGAGCTGCGCCGCGATAGGGCACGTGGACGATGTCGATCTTCGCCGTCAGCTTGAACAGCTCGCCAGCGAGGTGTGGCAGGCTGCCAGCGCCGGAGGAGGCGAAGTTGAGCTTTCCCGGCTGCGCCTTGGCGAGCGCGATCAATTCGCCGATGTCCTTGGCGGGCACGTTGGTGGCGATCACGAGCATTTCCGGCACGGTCGCAACCAGCGTCACCGGGGTGAGGTCGCTCAAGGTGTCGTAGGCGACCTTTTCCATGCTCGGGCTGATCGCGAGCGCGCCGGCTGAGGAGATCGCGATGGTGTAGCCGTCGGGGGCGGCCTTGGAGACCGCATCGGTGCCGAGCACGCCGCCCTGGCCGCCGCGATTGTCGATCAGCACCGCCTGCCCTGACAGCTCCGACATGCGCTGGCCGATCACCCGCGCGATGATGTCGTTGGGCCCGCCGGCCGGGAACGGCACGATCAACTTGATCGGCTTCGTCGGAAAGTTCTGCGCGGACGCCAGCGTCGGCAGCAGCAGCAATAATCCAAGAAGAAGCCTGCGTGAGATGGTCATGCAAGCCTCCGCCCGCGTTTGTTATTGGTTGAGCAGCTTCAGTGCTTCTTCGTGAACCCTGGCATCCCCGGCCGCGACGATGCGGCCGCCGCCCTGGGCCGGCTTGCCTTCCCAGGTGGTGACGACGCCGCCGGCGCCGGTCACGATCGGGATCAGCGCTGCGATGTCGTAAGGCTTCAGCTCGGTCTCGACCACGAGATCGACGTGGCCGGCCGCCAGCATGCAATAGGAGTAGCAGTCGCCGCCATAGCGCGACAGACGCGCGCCCTGCTCGATACGGCTGAAAATGGCGCGGTCGCGGTCGTTCATCAGAAGCGGGCTGGTGGTGTAGGTCGTGGCTTCCGAAAGTGAGGCGCAGCGGCGGACCTGGAGCCGGCGCTCGCCGGACGGGCCCTTGTAGTTGGCCGAACCGTTGTCGCCGGAGAAGCGCTCGCCGATGAAGGGCTGGTGCATCATGCCGTAGACCGGCGCGCCCTTGTGCAGCAGTGCGATCAGCGTTCCCCAGATCGGAAAGCCGCCGATGAAGGATTTGGTGCCGTCGATGGGGTCGAGCACCCAGACATAGTCGGCGTCCTCGCGCTCGTTGCCGAATTCCTCGCCGACGATGCCGTGCTGGGGGAAGTTGGCCTTGATCAGCCGGCGCATCACCGCCTCAGCGGCGCGATCGGCCTCCGTGACGGGGTCGAAATCCTTGGTCTTGCTCTTGTCGTCGATCGACAGCGAGGTGCGGAAGAACGGCAGGATAGTTTCGCCGGAGGCGGTGGCGAGCCGTCCGATGAAGGCGGAGAAGTCGATCACCGTCACAGGCCAAATCCTCAAAGCGAAAGTTGGATGGAGCTCCCTCCTGCCTAGCTCAATTCGCCTCCCGCGTGCAGCGCTGTCTTGATCTTGCACCCTGGTATTTTGGATGCCGAAGGCGGCTGCCTCATCCAAGTCATCTGCTGGCCAAATATCGATCACAGAGTTGAAAACTTAGTTCCGAATATGCCTTGTTCGTATGCAAATGACTATCAACCCATTGAATTTCCTTATCAAAGAAACTGAATCTGGGTTTCCATAGAAGCAATTGAGCCATGTGCGTACTGCATGGGAAACGGCTCGAAAGCCCTTGCACTTTGTGCGTCGCGGTCGCATATTGTTGCGGTGCGGTAGCGCTTGGCGTTACCGCTGCCCTCCTTGGGCGTTTCCTCCCTAGACTTGGGCCGCTTGCGTCATTCGCGAGCGGCCCTTTTTTCTTTGTGCCTCTGTTTTCGTTTCAACGTGCGCAGCGAAAGCGAAGCGAAGGCGCGCTCGCGCCAATCACAGGCAATACGATCTGACGAAGGAAAGCCGGCGCCTATTCGGCCGCGGCCTGGAACGGGCCGAGATCGCCGAAGGGAATCGTGGTCGCCAGCACGTCGGCGAGAACGCCGAAGTCGGATGCCACTTGCGCAAAGCGTGCACTCCGCTCGCGCCGCCGCTCGTCCATGTAGATCGCGCGGTTCAGCTCGAGCTGCACCGCGTGCAGGCCGCTCGCGGGATTGCCGTAATGCTCGGTGATGAAGCCGCCGGCATAGGGCTTGTTGCGGCCGATCGAATAGCCGAGGCCGGTCATGGTCTCCTCGACCCGGTCGGGCAGAAGCGGGGTGCAGCTCGTGCCGTAGCGGTCGCCGATCACGACGTCGGGCCGGCGCGGCTCGTCGCGGGACACGCCGACCGACGGCATCGAATGGCAGTCGACCAGCACCACGGTGCCGAACATCTGGTGCACCTTGTTGATCAGCCGGCGCAGCGCGCGGTGGTAGGGCTTGTACAGCGTCTCGATCCGCCCCAGCGCATCGTCGACCAGGATGCGGTCGCGGTAGATCTCCTGGCCGTCGCCGACCACGCGCGGAATGGTGCCGAGGCCACCGGCGACCCGCATCGAGCGGGTATTGGCAAAGCTCGGCAGCCGTCCGCTGAACATGCGGGGATCGAGCTCATAGGGCTCGCGATTGACGTCGACATAGGAGCGGGGAAAGTTGACCCGCACGGTCGGAAAGCCGCGCTCGCTCAAATGGCCGATCAGCTCGTCCATGAAGGAATCTTCGGACCGCCGTAGCGTCGGCAGGTCGATCCTGGACGCCGCGAGGAATTCGTCCGGATAGGTCGAGCCGGAATGGGGCGAGTTGAAGATGACGGGCGCGCGCCATTGCGCGGGCTCAACGATCTCGAAGGCTGGCGACACCTCGCCGTCAAACCGGGTCATCTTCTCAGGCTTCGTCCCTTAGCGGCAGGATCCGGGCCCCGGATCGAATTGATTCGGCCGATCGATGCGGCTCTTATGTGTCGTCATTGTCCGGAATCGCAACCATTCTGCCAAGCGAAAAGATGTGATTGGCGCTGGAACATGTCTTAACCGTGTGGGCAGGGAAGCGGGGATGCGCCGGGGGCTCGATTGATTCGAGCAGCATTCCGGTTCACAAGGAGTCGGCAGCGCAGCCGGCTTGGGGTTAAGATTTTCACCCCAAATTTACCCTCTGTCCGGCTTAGTAAGCTCTGCTGATATCCTCTGGGGATTCGACGTTTCCTGCCATGCCAAAAATCCTGCTCGCCGAAGACGACAACGACATGCGCCGTTTCCTGGTCAAGGCGCTGGAAAACGCCGGTTTTCAGGTCTCGTCCCACGACAACGGCATGGCCGCCTATCAGCGGTTGCGGGAAGAGCCGTTCGAGATGCTGCTCACCGACATCGTGATGCCGGAGATGGACGGCATCGAGCTCGCCCGCCGGGCCTCGGAACTCGACCCCGACATCAAGATCATGTTCATCACCGGCTTCGCCGCGGTCGCCCTGAACTCGGATTCGGACGCCCCCAAGAACGCCAAGGTGCTGTCCAAGCCCGTGCATCTGCGCGAATTGGTCAGCGAAGTGAACAAGATGCTGGCGGCTTAAATCGGCCCCGTTCCGTCCTTGCGCAGGGTCCCCTCGTCCGTTATAGGGACCCCACCCGACGTAAGTGGACTATTAGGGCACGTAGCTCAGCGGGAGAGCACTACCTTGACATGGTAGGGGTCACAGGTTCGATCCCTGTCGTGCCCACCATCCTTCGCTCGCGAAGCGAGAGAAGGATGCCGCGCCGAAGCCCGAAGGGCGCAGGCGGGCTGCCGCCGCGAGCTACGGCTCGGCAAGCCACGATCTCAATGCGAAGCGTGTCCGGCGTAGCTCGAAGAGCGGAGCCGGACTGGCGCGTCTTGCTCGGTTTCGCTGGACAGCCCGTAGCCCGGATGGAGCGAAGCGCAATCCGGGATGCCCCTCCAGAGGCCCATCCCGGCCATCATTTCAGTTCCGTGTTCGCCACCGGCAGGATGGAGGCGACGTGCCAGCCGGTCGCATCCTGAACGTAGGTCTGGCTGATCAGAAACGTATTTTGTTGCGACGGCTTGCCCGGAAGGCCGCGTGTGAAAACGATTGGAACGAGGATCTGCATCACCTCGTTCGAGATCACCGCAACGTGGAATTTCGACATGTCGGGTTCGAGGTGCCAGGTGCCCTCGTAATAGGCCTTGAAGCGGGTGGCGACCGCATCGCGGCCTCGCGTCTCGATGCCTCTCGCAAACAACAGCGTGCCGGGCGAATTCCAGAGCATCACCTTCACATCGTCCGCATCATGCGCATTCTGCGCGGCGATGAATTTCTCGAAGATGGCTCGTGCCTCGGCGTCATTTGCGGCAGCTTGCGCCCCTCCTGCTGACCAGAACGTTGCGGCGAGCACCAGCGCTGCGGTCGCTGCCGCAGCACGACGGCATCGCCCAGATGGCCGCGGCCTGATGGAGCCTCGAGACATCTCGGAAGGGGGCATGGTCACCTCTCGTTTTGAATGATAGCCGTAATATCATCGATCGCCTCGCCGACCTTTCAGGATCGCGCGATCCGCGGTCGCCGCTGCATCACGTCTTCGTTGCCCACGCCTTGGTGGATTGCCGCAGGGATTTAGCCTGCCCCGCGCGGTCGGGGGCTGCCCCTGGAACAGGCCGGTGCTGCCGCGCATTGATCCGCCATGTCCAAGACCCGCGGAAAAAGGTTTGCCGTCGGCGACCACGTCAGCTGGAATTCCGAGGCCGGCCGGGTGCGCGGCCATATCCTGCGCGTGCACACCGCCGACGTCGATTACAAGGGCTACGTCCATCACGCCACGCCCGACGATCCGCAGTACGAGATCAGGAGCGACAAGACCGATCACGTCGCCCTGCACAAGGGCCGCGCGTTGCGGTCGTTGAAAAGCTGACGGCCGGCGAGCCGAGCGGTCGAGGTGTCACCATGGCTCATCCGTTCTTCACCATCGGCCACGCCACACGTTCGATCGAGGAGTTCGTCGAGTTGTTGCAGCACAGCGCGGTCACCTTCGTGGTTGACGTTCGGACCGTGCCCCGCTCCCGTACCAACCCGCAGTACAATCGCGAGACCCTGCCGCAATCGCTCGCGGCTGCTTCGATCGGCTACGAGCACATTGCCTCGCTCGGCGGCCTGCGCAGCCGCAAGCGCGAGGTGCCGCGTGAGACCAATGCCTTCTGGCAGAACGGCAGCTTTCACAATTACGCCGACCACGCGATGGGCGCGGCCTTTCACGAAGGGCTCGCACATCTGCGCGCCGTCGGGCAGGTGGAGCGCTGCGCCATCATGTGCGCGGAGACATTGTGGTGGCGATGTCACCGTAGGATCATCACCGACTACCTGCTCGCCGCCGGCGAGACGGTGTTCCACATTCTCGGTCCCGGGCAGGTCAAACCGGCCGAAATGAACCCGGCGGCGCGGGGCGTGGCTGACGGCCGCCTGGCCTACCCGGCCGAGAGTTAGCCAATCCTCGCCGCGGAGATTATGCTTGCGCTCCATCCTGGCTGCGATGTGGCCTTCCGACGCGAGCCCGCCCATGAGCATATCCGTCATCGAGCAAGCAAAAATCCAGGCCCAGGTGCTGGTGCCGCTGGTCAAGGCGCTCCAGGCCGAGCTCGGCGAGGCGCGCGCCAACGCGCTGGTGCGCAAGGCGCTCGGCGATCTCTATCGCGGCTTCGGCGAGGAATTCTGGAAGGCCAAGAGCCAGGGAGAGAGCGAAGCCGATCTCGGCAAGGCGGTATCGTCTGCCTTCAAGACCTACTCCCGCGATGACGCGCTCGCCTATGACGTCATCGAGCAGTCGCATGATGCCTTTGCCTTCGACGTCAAGCGCTGCGCCTATGCCGAATTCTATAAAGCGCTCGGCGAACCGGAGCTCGGCTTCCTCCTGATCTGCACGGCCGATTTTGCGACCGCGGAAGGCTTTGGTCCCGACATCAAGCTCGCGCGGACGCAGACGATCATGCAAGGCGCGTCCCATTGCGACTTCCGCTATCGGCGCGATGGCGGCGAGGGCCGGTGAGGGAGCGCCTCCTCTCAGGTCCCGCCGTCTTTTGCTCCCAGCAGCACATCCTTCAACCCGGTCGGATAAAGGCTCGGTCCGCCGTCCACGTCGAGCTCGGCAAGGTTGAACCAGCGCGCGACGATCGGCTCTCCATTGTCCTCGAGGAAGTCGATGCGGTCCTCACCGGCGAAGGCGCCGTCAGGAAACTCCACCTCGCAGATGAACATCACCTCGTGCCCGGTCGATCCCTCGTGCACAAAAATGTTCTCCAGCACCAACGGCTCGCTTGCGATGGTGACGTCGATGCCGAGCTCCTCGTTGAGCTCGCGCATCAGCGCAGCGCGCCAGCTCTCGCCGAACTCGATCTCGCCGCCGAGCGGGCGTACGCCCTTGATCCGCCCGGCATCGTCGCGAATTTCGGCCGCCAGCAGGCGCCCGTCCCGCCAGTGCAGGCCGATCGCGACGACGCGGATGTGGGGATGAGGGCGCCAAATGGTCATGACGGATCGTTATCGCGCGCGCCGCCTCCGTGCAATGCACGAAGGTCAGGTCTTCACGCCAGGCCTGATCAGCTTCGCAGGCTTGCTCCATGATTCGCAGCCTGTCATTGTCCGGTCATCCGCCACGGCGAGCTGGTGCGATCGAGCTATCGCGTGCGGCGAAATGCGTCGCTCCGCCGGATATGAAGAGAAGGCAGGCTATTGAGATGAGCAGCGTGAATAAGCCCGGCGGCAACTACTTGCCGGTGATCATCCATGGCGGGCTCGCCTATGTCAGTGGCCAGCTGCCGCGTCGCGGCGAAGACCTGCTGTATGTGGGCAAGGTCGGAGCAGGCGTCGATATCGCGACCGCACAGGAAGCTGCTGCCCTTTGCGCTGATCTCTGCATCTCCGCCATCAATCACGCCACAGGCGGAGAGGACCGGATCGTCCAGGTCCTGCAGCTCGTTGGATACGTCGCTTCAGCGCCTGGATTTATCCAGCAGTCGCAAGTCATGAACGGTGCCTCCGACCGGCTGATCGAACGCCTCGGCGAGCGCGGTCGTCATACGCGGACGTCCGTCGGCGTCGCCGAGTTGCCGCGAGGGGCGCCGGTCGAGCTGAACATGATCGCCGCTGTTCGGTCATAGCGGGCAGCGTTATCTGACGAGATATTTGGCAACCGCCGCCTCGTCCCACGCGATCCCGTTGCCGGGCTCCTCGTTCGGCAGCGCAAAGCCGTCCTTGATCTTGAGCCGCGTCGACAGCACAGCGTCGGCCCAGTCGACATATTCCAGCCAGTGCGCCGTCGGCGTCACGCAGAGCAGATGCGCGCTCACTTCGGAGAACAGATGCGAGGACATCTCGATGCCGGCAGCATGCGCGAGCGATGCGGCGCGCAGCCATCCGGTCACGCCGCCGATCCGTTGCACATCGGGCATCACGTAATCGCAGGCTTCCGCGGAAAGCGCCGCCTGCATCGAGAAGGCGCTGTCAAAATTCTCGCCGATCTGCACCGGCGTATGCAGTGCGTCGGCGATGCGGGCGCAGCCGGCATAATCGTCGTGGCGGATCGGCTCCTCGATCCAGCTCAAGCCCTCGTCGTCGAGCATCTCGCCGCGTTGGATGGCGTCGGTCACCGTCAGTGCCTGATTGTAGTCGCACATCAGCGTCACCTCGTCGCCGACGGCCTTTCTCACCGCGCGGACGACGGCGAGATCCTCCCGCGCATCGGGCCGGCCGACGCGGATCTTGGCGGCCTGAAATCCCTCGGCCAGCAGCTTGTGCGCCTCCTCGACCGCGGCGCCCGCCGGCATGATGCCGAGCCCCTTCGAATTGTACGCCCTGACCGGCTTCGGCGCGCCGCCGAGCAGCCGTGCCAGCGGCAGGCCTCTGCTGCGGGCAAGCGCATCCCAGGCCGCCATGTCGATGCCGGATTGCGCCAGCCGCTGCAGGCCGGCGAGGCCAAGCAGGGTGAAGCGCTGGGTCAGCTTGCGCTCGATCTCGAACGGCAACAGCTCGTCGCCGGCAAGCAGGTCTGACATTTCCGTGACCATCGCCGTCAGCGGCTTCAATGCCGACGGTGTGATCGAGAACAGATAGGCGTGCCCGCGGGCGCCCTGGTCGGTCTCGCAGTCGATCAGCACCAGCGGGGCCTTGGCGACCGCGCCGGTCGAGGTCTGCAGCGGCAGGCTCATCGGCACGATCACGGGCCGCGCATGGAAGCGCTTGATGCGAATGGTCTCGGTCATGAGTCTCTCCAGGCGGGGGCGGAACGATCAGGCTACTTTTGCTGCAAGGCCATGCGAACGCCAAGACCCAGGTAGATCGCCCCGATGACGCGGCCCTGCCAGCGGCCGATGCTGCGATGACGGGTGAGCCAGCCAGCGACTTGCCCGGCAACAAGAGCGATCAACGCGGTGTAGATCGCGCTCATGATGACGAAGATGAGGCCAAGAATTGCAAGCTGGACAACGACGGAGCCCTTCTCGGAATGTACGAACTGTGGGAGAAAGGCTAGGAAGAAGAGCGCCGTCTTCGGGTTGAGCAGTTCGGCCAGCACCGCCTGCCGGAAGGCGAGCGACGCGTCGACCAAACGCGACTGCGCCAACTTGATATCCTCGCCTCTTTCCATAAGCGCGCGGATGCCGAGATATATGAGGTAGGCAGCGCCGGCGTACTTCACCAGGCTGAAGGCGAGAGCCGAGGTCATCAGCACCGCCGACAATCCGAGCGTAGCCATCGCGGTGTGAAGCAGGTCTCCGGTAGCGATGCCAAGACCGGTGGCAATTCCGACGCGATGCCCGCCCACAGACGCGCGCCCGAGCACCAAGAGGACCGCGGGACCCGGAATGAGAAAGAGGCCGAGAACCACCGCGATATAGGTCAGCAACGTGTCGAACTGGATCATGGTGAGTTCCGGTCTGATTGTCAGGAGCTAGAACCAGCCAGACCCGCTCTCTCAATGCAAGTCCTCGATGCGGCATAGGCTCCTGGTTCTGAGAGCTGTCTCCATCAGCCGCGAAATCATTCCCTATTCGGTCGACGCGCTGAGCGATGCGGCGGCCGAGCGAAGCGGTGTCATCACCGAGCGCGCGCCGGGCCTGGAGCTCTATCTCGATCCCGCGGTGGTGAAATCCGGCGATGCGGCGCGCGCTGCTGGAAAACGCACTGGCTTCGCTCAAGCCCTCGTGAGGGCTGCTGTTCTGAGAGAGCTTCTGTGGGGCATGCTCTCTTACCTTCCCCTCCGGGGGAGGGTAAGCGTGCGCTTCCCGCAACGAGAGAGGAAGGAGGCTCACCAAAAGGTCTACGTGGGCCTCACCTCGCCGCCCCCTCCGTGAACGCCGTCTCGATCACCTCACCAAAAGGCTGCCACGACCGCCCGTCGAACTGCACCAGCCGCATCTGCTTGATCGGCAGATAGTTGTTCGGTGAGGTATTCATCCTGATGTTGGGCAGCGCGACGGAAGGGTTGTACCCCCTCAGCGAAGCCGCCTGACGCATGATGTTCTCGCGTGACAGGTCGTCGCCGCATTGCTTCAGTACCTGCGTCAACGCCTCGGCCGCGGCGTAGCCGAAGACCGCCGCGCTGTTGTTGGTGCTTTCGACCTGATGGTACTTGTCCATGAAGGCGAACCATTCCTTCATGGCAGGATCGTCTTTCCAGGCGGGGTCGCTGGGGTCCTTCAGGAAGGCCGCCGAGATCACGCCGGCCGAATTCTCCAGGCCTGCGGGCGCCATCGCATTGGCGATCGAGGCGGAAGTATCGTTGACGATGAAGACCGGACGCCAGTTGAGCGAAGCCGCGAGCCTGATCACCTTGGATGCCGTCGACGGTACGCCGAGAAAGACGAAGATATCGGCACCCGCGCGCTTGAGGATCGAGACGTGCCCGTCGAGGTGCTCGTCACCGATGTCAAAGGCGATGTCGACGAGGACATGGCGGTTCAGATCGCCAAGTCCGTCCTGGATTCCCTTGTAGAGCATGCGTCCGAACTGGTCGTTCTGCCAGAGCACGACGATCTTCTTCCTGGGATAATAGGCCTGAATGTAGTTGGCGTAGATGCGCCCCTCCGACCGGATCGACGGCTGCCAGCCCATGGTCCAGGGGAAAGCCTTGGCCTGGCTCAGCTCCTCGTCGCCGGAGGCGACGAAAAGCTGCGGCACCTTCTTCTCGTTCAGATACCAGCGCGTGGCGAGATTGCCGGGCGTGCCGAACGACCCGAACATCAGGTGCACGTCGTCCTTCTCGACCAGATTGCGCGTCAGCTCCAGCGCGGTCGACGGATCGGAATTGTCGTCGCGCGTGATGAAGCGGATCTTGCGGCCATTGATGCCGCCGCGCGCGTTGATCATGTCGAAATAGGCGGCCTCCGCCTGACCGATCGCGCCGAATTCAGAGAGCGCTCCCGAATACGGCATGACATTGCCGATGCGGATTTCCTTGTCGCTTGTGGGTTGGTCCGCGCGTTGCTCGGACATCGCGCCAAGCGACGCGAGTGCGGCGATCAAAACGAACAGCAGTCTGCCGGTGACGCGCATGCTCGACACCTTGTCTTTGGCCCCCAACGAGGTCGGCTCAGTCCGCACCAAGGCGAGTTGATCTAGATCAGGCGTTTGGCAATCGTGTGGCTTGGCAGCCCGCTTCAATACAGCGCAGGACCGTACAGAAATGGCAGGCGTACTGACACGCCGCTACGGCAGCCCGCGCGCCTCGAGCTGATGCACCAGCAGCAGGGTCGGCTCGGCGAGGCTGTCGCCGGAGCCGTCCAATCCGAAGGCGGAGGCGATGCCGTCGCGGCTGCGCAGCAGCGCGCTGCGTGGACAATGGCCGGCGCCGCAGAGCGTCTTCTTCAGGGTCTCGCCCTGCGTCACGAGGCCAGGGGAATCGTCCGCGGCCCAGGCCAGCACGATCGGCACATCGACATTGAGGATGCCGGGGAATACCGAGCGCGCGTTGTACTGGCTGGCGTCGCCGCCGAGATAGGCCTTCTCGCTGTCGCTGGCGTCCTTGCCGGCGCGATAGATGCCGGACACCAGCACGACGGCAGCGACATCGGCACGGTCGGCCTGGAGCTCGGGATGCGCCAGCAGGGTTGCGACATGGAACGCGCCGGCGCCGTAGCCGACCGCGACGATCTCGCGGGCGTCGCCGTTGAACAGGTCGATATTGCCGTGAACCCAGGACAGCGCCGCCGCCACGTCGGTCGCTCCCATCGGCCAGGTCGCTGCGGGGGCCAGGCGATAATTGACGCGCACCCCGATCATGTCATTGCGGGCGGCAAAGCACATGGCCTGGTCCTGGATCTGGCGCGACAGCTCGGGGGCGGCGCGGTCACCGGTGAAACTGTCGCCGGTCACGAACAGCAGCACCGGCCGCGGCGTATCCGCCTTGGTCGTGCTGGCGGCGACGTCGAGCACATTGGCCTCGTTTTCGCCGTAGCGCAGGCCCCGCGAGAAGGTGACCTGCTCGCACAGCCGCGCAGTGCCGCCGGCGGTGGTGTCGGAATCGGTCAGGCCTGTCTGGATGAGGTCGGAGGGCGGCGTCAGCCGCGCCGGCAACGGGCCGTGCGCGGATGCTGTCGTGATGGTCAGAAACAGGAAAAAAGCGAGATAATTCTTCATTTGGTGCCGGCCTTTGCGCCCCCCATATTGGTTCGCCGGTTTGGCCTGTCTTTTCAATTCGCCTTATTCGTCCGCCTTGAGGCGATTTCACGGCACCTTTGGTTTGGCGACAGCAAAGCGATCACCCCGAAAGCCCCACTGCCGTCGCGTGCGAGATTTTCGGCTGGCGCCCGGCCGCCAGCGGCCTCCGGGCGCACTGGCGACGACGTGGCCCATGTGACCATGGCTTCCGAGGTCTCAGGCGGCGCTCTTGCGCTTGGCTGCCTTCTTCGTCGTCTTCTTTGTCGTCTTCCTGGCCGATTTCTTCTTTGCCGTCTTCCGGGCGGCGAGATAGGCCTCGACCTTCCTGGAGGAATGGCCGGCCGCGGCGACGGCAGCTTTCAGCTTGGCCGGGGTGATCTTGAATCTCTTCGACCAGTAACGGACCTCATAGGCTTCGCTCAGCGCGATCCGGCTCTTGTCGGAGGCGCGGTGCTTCTGGAGCTTGATATACGCCTCGACCTTCTTGGCGGAACGGCCGACCTTCTTGACGGCGTATTTCAGCTTGGCCGGGGTCACCTTGAACTTCTTCGACCAGTAGGCGACTTCATATTTTTCCGTGAGCGCAATCAGCGCCCGATCGGCCCCGCCGCGCTTTGCCTTGTTGTCGGCCATGCTTCCCTCCTGCCGCGGAATGCGTGCCGCCAATCTAGCATGCAACCGGATTCGGAAGGCAAGACGCAAGCCGTGCGGTGATTGCGCAAGCCGGCGGTTTTGCACCGATGTGTCAAACCCTTGTGCGGCGTGGCCACGCCTCGGGCAGAACGGGCGTTCTACTTTGCATGGGGTTGTTTTCGCATTTTTTGTTTGGCCGGCCGCGTTAGGCCCGCTTCATCGTCCGGAACGTGATGGAGTAACGCCGCGCCTCGACCGGCGGGATACTGTGCTCCCATTGCGAGCGCGCCTCGCCCTCCATCATGTACAGTGAGCGCGGCTGGGCCTCGAGCGTGTGGCGCTGCCATTTGTCGCCGCTGCGGCGGCGGAAGCGGAATTTGCAGGCAGAGCCGAGCGACAGGCCGAGGATCTTGTCGAAGTGAGGCTTGTCGCGGTGCCAGCCGATGCCGACGCCGGCCTCATACTCGGTGCAGAGCACCTGCCGGACGCTGGCCTCCGGCAGCCCGGCCCAGGCCTCGGCCTGACGCGCGATGGGCAACAGCCAGTCCGGGATCGGCTCCGCCTCGGCGAGCCGCTGCAGCGTGTAGTCATAGCGATAGCCGAACGACGCCACCCGGCGGTTGCCCTCGAACGCCCCGAACTGAAAACGCTCGAGCGGCAATGTTGCGATGCGGCCGATCAAGCCTTGCTCGACGGCGGCTTCGATAAAACTGTCCGCGTAGCGAAGACCGGTAGGGCCTTCGTCAGGGACGGCGAACAAGCCAAGCTGCGTCATGCCTCGCATTTCCGTGATGGAACCTAATGGCGGCTGATGCGACTTACATATGACGCGGGAAGAAACGTGCGAGGCTGTCATGGCACACAAGCATACCGCCGATCCGGCAGAGATCATGCGGGCGACCGGTCATCCTGAGCTGGAATATGCCGCCGGCTGGACCATCGCTGGTCTCGTCACCATCGGCACCATCGTCGCGGCGTGGGTGTTCGCGATCTAGGGCATGATCCGGAAAAGTGTGAAGCGGTTTTCCGAACAGATCATGCCCAAATAAAAGCTGAGGGGCGATGACCTCATCGCGCCTCAGGCGACAGGGAATTGTAGCTCGAAGGCCGCGCCCTCGTCGGTCGGCTTCAGCCTGATCGAGCCGCCATGGCTCGCCATCACCGCGCGCGCGATCGCAAGCCCCATCCCGGTGCCGCCCTGGTCGCGGCGGGTGGTGAAGAACGCATCAAAAATCCTGTCGCGGTTCGGTGCCGAGATCGGCTCGCCGTCATTGCTCACTGTCAGACGCAGGGTCGTGCGCTCGTCCACAGCCTCCAGCCTGATCGTCCCGGCCTTGTGCCGCATCGCGTTGTCGGCGAGATGCGACAGCACGATCAGCGCCTTTTCGCCGGACATGCCGATCGCCCGGTCGAGGCTGCCGCTGGCCTCGATGGAGCTTGCCGGAAATCTGTTCCTGAGATCGGCGATCACGGGGGCAAGCTCCGTGCGCTCGTTCTGCGGCAGGCTCTCGGCGCGCGCCAGATCGCGCAGCCGCTGCGCCATCGCCTCCAACCGCTGGGTGTCGGACAGGATGTTGGCGATGAACGTCTTCCGCTCGGCCGGCGTCAGTCCGTCAGACCTGCCTTGACACGAATCCTGCAGCAGCTCGGCCGCGCCCTTGATCGAGGTCAGCGGCGATTTCAGCTCGTGGGTGAGATGGGCCGAGAATGTCGCGATATAGTCGGAACGCCGCGCCAGCTGCTCGGCCATGCCGAGGAAGCTGTGCGAGAGCTGGGCGAACTCGCGCGTGCCGTAATGCCGGAGCGGCTGGAAGGCCTCGCGGTCGCCGCGGCCGATCCGTGCGGCACGGTCGATCAGCTCGCGCATCGGCAGGGTGATGGTGCGCGAGAACACGAGGCCGATCGCGATCGTGCCGAGGATGACGGCGAGCCCGGCCAGCACGAACTTGGCGCGCTCCTGATAGAGATGGTCGAAGATGTTGCTCGGCGTCCGCGTGGTGTAGATCACGCCCGCGACGCGGTTGTTGACGATGACGGGCATCGCCGAGAACACGTGCACGCCGAGGCCGCGGCTGAAGGAATAGATCGGCGGCGGCGGCTTGTCCGGCACACGGTTGCGCAAGGTGGCGCGGTATTGCCCGTGCAGCGCGTCCGCGACCTCCTCGATATGGGCGAGCGATTGGCCGACCTCCTGGCGCCCGGCGATGACGACGCCCTGCGGATCGAGGATGCGGAAGCCCGCCAGTGTCACCTTCTGGGTCTCGCGGATGATCGGCGTCAGCCTTGCGCCGATCTCGACATAGGCCGCCTGCGCCGGATGAGGCGCGGCTTGCGCATCCGGCCGCCGCCGCAGCAGATCGTTCGCGGTCAGGTCAAGTGCTGGACGGATCGGGGTGACCTGGTCGCCGGGGTCGGGCAGCACGTTCGGCGGCACCTCGGCGCCGAGCGTCAGGCCGCTGTCGAGCCTGGCCGTGACCTCCTGTGCATAGATCGTCGCCAGCACGCGGCTTTGCGCGATCAGCTCGGCCTGGGTCTGGCGGATCAGCTGGTTGTCATAGAGGCGGAAGAAGAACAGGCCGACCAGCGGCAGCACGCCTACGGTGGTCAGCACCGTGAAGATCACGAGGGCCAGCGACGGCCGCCATTTGTCGGGCGCCGCGCTCATGCCGCTTTCTCGCAGCGGCCGAGCTTGAAGCCGACGCCGTGGATGGTCTCGATCACGTTGTCGCAGGCCAGCGCGGCGAGCTTGGCGCGGATGTTGCGGATGTGGCTGTCGATGGTGCGGTCGGAGACCTGGATGTTGAGCTGATAGGCCGCCCGCATCAGCTGCTCGCGGTTGAAGACCGAGGTCGGCCGGGTCAGGAACGCGCGCAGGATGCCGAATTCGATCGCGGTCAGCTTCAGCGGCGTGCCGGCAAAGGTCGCGACATGCTGCTCGGGATCGATCAGCAGGCTGCCTTGCGACAGCGCGGCCGGACCCGCCTTGATCTCGCCATTGCGCGGACTGAGCCGGCGCAGGATCACGTTGACCCGCGCCACCAGCTCGCGCGGGCTGAACGGCTTCGTCACGTAGTCGTCGCCGCCGATCTCGAGACCGAGGATGCGGTCGATCTCCTCGTCGCGCGCCGACAGGAACAGGATCGGCACGTCGGACGTCTTGCGGATCTCGCGGCAGACATCGAGGCCGTCGAACTCGGGCATGCCGATGTCGAGCACGATCAGGTCGGGCCTGTCGGCGGCAAAGCGGCTGAGCGCCTCCTTGCCGTCGCGCGCCTCGATCACGTCCATGCCGGCCTTCTTCAGCGCAACGCGGATGACCTCGCGGATATGGCCTTCGTCGTCGACGATGAGAATGCGATGCGCCAAGAAACTCTCCGCTCACCCTGCCGGCCGGCTGCCGGACTGATCTTTCACCTGCGCGCCCAGCCTGCGCTGCAGTCGCCAGCTCCGAAAGCCCCAGCTCCGCCAGGCCAGATCCTGACGCTGCTGTTCTACAAGGCGGTCGCGTCGCGACACAAGACAGCTCTCGCTGGCGCCGGGCCGAAGTGCGATGGCCCTGTCGATGGCGGGGAGTGCCTGCGGTCCGAGCGTCAGGAGATAGTCGATGTCGATCTGCACGCCGTTGCCCGATGCTTCCCGGCTGTGGCTGACATTGTAGTCGGCAATGAAGGCATCGAAGTTCACGAGTGAGCAGCCATAGAGCACGATCGCGAGCGCGATCAGATTGACGCCCACGAGCCATTGGTTCGACCGGTTGAGGGCGATGCGGGTCACGATCAGGACCAGTCCGAGCGCGACCAGCCCCATCCAGATGAAGGCCGCGATCCGCCAGTAGGTCAGCATGTAGATGTCGACGTAGAGGTTGAGGCGAAGGATGGAGGAGGCGACGAGAAGAACGTTCTGCCCGACCCAGAGATAAACCAGCGGGCGGATCACTGGCGATTTCTCAGCCGGCCCGCCCGGGCGCATCGTCACTAGCACGAAGGCCGCGGCGAGCAGGGCGGTCACGATCAGCGGATAGGCGCCGCGATGCGCATAGCCCGCATAGGTCAGATTGTCCGGCAGCGCCATATGGCCCCAGAGATAGATGCCGTCGAGAGTGGACTGCGCGGCGAACAGCAGGTTGAACAGGATCAACGAGCGCAGGATGGTGGAGGGGCCAAGAAACTCCGCCGAGACCAGCGGCGGGAGCGGCGGCGGCACAGGTCCGTCCGCGACGGCGGTGGCGACTATGGATTTGCGCCGCCAGCGCACATGGATGAACGGCCAGACCAGCGCCAGCATCAAGGCCCAGAACAGGACGCGCGGGATGCTGATATATTGGAGGATGAGTTTCGGATTGAGCAGGGACACCCATTGCTCGATCACCGGATTGGCCGCGGCGAACAGCGCGATGAAGACCGTGCTGAGTGCTGCAGGGAGCAGCCAGCGCGCGATGCCGCGGGTCAGCGCCGACGCGTTGAACACCTGGGGCGCATCGAGGAAGAACCTGAAGGGGCCGAGCAGGACGAAGTTGCGTAGCGCGCGGACGCGATCGGCGAGCCCGGTCGTCTCCGGATTGGTCGCCAGCAGCAGGGCGATAAGCAGAGCCGCGCCGAGGATCAGCAACGAGATCGCGTTGAGCTCCTCGACGGCCGGTGCGAGGCCGGCGATGAGAGTGGCTGTGGCGATCAGGGCGCGCCGCAGGTTCAGGGCCGCGTGATTGAAGAGCACCGACACGCAAGCCGTGGCGACGGCAAAGAGGGCCAGCGATAGGCCGATCCGGTGGCCATAGAACAGCCAGTCCGCCAGTGCGGCCAGCACCAGCGCGAGGCCGAGCTTGGCCGGAATGGAGGAATGCCTGAGCGGCTGGAGGTCCGCTGCTATCGTCGAAGCCAGGCTCGTCATGTCCAGAAGACCTTTCGTGATGGGTGGCATCACGAAGTTTGAAGGGTGCTTGTGCAGAAGCCGGGATCATCGTCTGCACGGTTTCAGGAGTCTTTTGCAGTTTTCGTGCAGGCGCGCTTTTGCCTCTCGCCCAGCGCAAATCGCTTTGATAGGTGCGAAGCATCGCCACTCCCAGCGCGTGATGCATCATGCAATTCCTCCGCCGTATCGGTCTCATCCTGCTCTGGCTTGCCGCGCCTGTGGTCGCATTCGTGGCCGCGAACAAGAACGATCCCTATCTGGTCCCGTTGCGCGGCGCCGGAAACATCGCGCTTGTCGTCGCAAGCATCGCGATCGTCATTCTCCTGCTGCGCCGCGGGCGCTGGCGTAGTATCGCGGGCAAGCTCCTGGTCACGCTCTGGTGCCTGCCGCCGCTCCTGATGTCCGCGGCACATCTGAAGTTCGAGCTGCGCAAGCACGACGTTCTCGGGGCAAGCGCCGCCGAGGCGCGACAGCTCGGGCCTCACTTCATGGTCGGCTATTCCTCGTTTCCCGAGGTCGCGCGACTGGCCGAGCAGGGATTGATCGGCGGCGTCTACGTGACCCGGCACAACATCCGGGGCCGGACGATTGCGGCGCTACGTGCCGAAATCTCGGCGCTTCAGGATAAGCGGCGCGCGGCGGGCCTGCCGCCGCTGGTCGTCGCTGCCGACCAGGAAGGCGGCATCGTCGGGCATCTTGCCCCGCCGCTCACCAAGGTGCCGGCGCTGGCGACGCTCACTGGGCTAGCTCCCGACGACCAGCAAGCCAAAGCCGAAGAATTCGGCCGCATTCACGGACATGAGCTCAGCGCGCTTGGGGTCAACCTCAATCTCGCGCCGGTGCTCGACCTCAAGCCGCCGGCGAGGCGCAATCGTCTCGATTTTCACACGCTGATCGGCCAGCGCGCAATTGCAACCGATCCTGCTGTCGTCAGCACGATCGCAAGCGCCTATGTCCGCGGGCTGGAAGAATCCGGCGTCGGTGCCACGCTCAAGCATTTTCCGGGCATCGGCCGCGTGCGTAACGACACGCATCATTTCAGTGCCAATCTCGATACGTCGGTCGGGGAATTGGAAGCCACCGACTGGCTTCCGTTCCGCGAGGTGCTGTCGCATTCGCGCAGCGCGCTGATGGTCGGGCATGTCACGCTGACCGCGGTCGATCCCGACCGCGCCGCCTCGCATTCCAAGCGCGTCGTCGATGGCATTCTCCGTGACAAATGGGGCTACCAGGGCATGGTGATGACCGACGACCTCGTGATGGGTGCGATCTACCAGAACGATGTCTGCAAGGCCGTGGTCGAGGCGAGCAATGCCGGCGTCGACCTGCTGCTGGTCGCCTATGACGGCGCGCAGTTCTACCGAGTCTTCGCCTGCGCTCTGGACGGCTTACGGCAGGGCAGGCTCGACGCGGCGATGCTGCGCGCCAGCGCGACGCGGCTGGAAAGAGGGGTTCCGGTCGAGCAGGCACGCGTAGGCTCGGGCGCGATCAGCCTCGTCCGCCAGGACTAGCCTTTCACATACTGACGGTAGTCCGGCTCGCGGTGAAACCAGAACTCGTAGCCGGTGACGGCCCTCTGCATGGCGACGTCGTGGATTGGCTGGTTGAGCGGAACGATCGGCACGTCGCGGATGCAGAGCGCGATGAAGTCCTTCACGCACCGGTCGTACTCGGCTGCGTCCGCGGTGAAGCGGGCCTTGTCGATCAGCGCGTCCATCTCCTTGTTCTGGTAGGAGGAGATGTTGAAGATCGAGTTGTTGCCGTGGAAATTCCAGTAGAAGTAATATTCGGGATAATCGAGCCAGCCGCTGAAACGGTTGAGCGCAAGCGGCAGCTCCTTCTTGTTTAGCGTCGTTCGCCAGTTCGCGCCGGGGATCTTCTCGATTGCCGCCTTGATGCCGATCTTGGCGAGGTTCTCCTGGATCAGGATCGCGGTCGGCTCGCCGACGGTCGCGGTGCCTGTGTCGAGCGACAAGGTCGTCTCCAGGCCGGAGGCGAAGCCGGCTTCCTTCATCAACGCCTTGGCCTTGTCGAGATCGGTGACATAGGGAAACGGCTGCGGCCAGACCGGCTTTGAAACGTCGGCGGCGCCGCCGTACATCGGAACGGCACGGCCGAAGAACGCGCTGTTCTGGATCTGCTCATACGGCATCGCCCAGGCGATGGCCTGGCGCAGCTTGGCGTTGTCGAACGGCGGCTTTGCGGTGTTCAGAGCAACGTACCAGAGCGCATTGGGGATCGGCACGCCCGACACCCTGACCTTGCCTTCCCTGATCAGCTGGTCGAAATCGCGCGGCGCAAAGCCGCTCGACAAGTCCGCATCGCCTCGCTCCAGCATGGCGCGGCGCGTGCCGCCGGAGGGAACGTCGCGTGCGATCACGCGCCTGATCTTCGGCAACGGTCCGCTCTTCCAGTCGTCGAAGCGCGCCAGCACGGTCTCGCTACCGGGCTTCCAGCTCTCGATCCTGTAGGCGCCGCCGCCGGCCTCGTTGTTCTTCAGCCACGCGAGCGCCCACGGGTCTTCAACCGTCGCATTTTTCTTCGCCAACTCGGAATTGATGATGAACGGCACCACGACGGCGACGTTGAACAGCAGCATCTTGTCCTTGCGGACATAGTCGATGCGGAAAGTGTGATCGTCGACGACTACGAACTGCTCGGGCTTTTCCAGCGATCCCGCCGACATTTGGGAGGTCGGAAAGCCGCCGACCTTCACCGCGCGGTCGAACGACCACTTCACGTCCTTGGCCGTAACCGGCGTCCCGTCGTGGAATTTTGCATCTTTTCGCAGGCGGAAGGTGCAGGACATGCCGTCGGCCGCGACCTCCCAGCTCTCGGCGAGTTCGGGCGCGAGCTTTTCGCGATCATACGACAGCGTTCCGTCCGGCAGCGTCTTGGAGGCGTAGGAGAGCAGGCGGTCGTAGCAATTCCACGATAGCCCGTTCACAGTCTGGTTGGAGCCGACGCCCTGCATGTCCAGCGAGTTCGGACCCAGCTCCTGCACCACCAGCAGCGTCTCGCTCCGGCCCTGCGCCCAGGCGAAGGAAGGCGCGACGGCACTTATGCCGGCGGCACCCACGCCGCCGAACACCACGCTGCGGCGGCTGATATGGAAGGGTGAACTGCTCATGGGGGCCTCCTGTCCGGCAATTGTCCGGTATCGAGAGGCAAGGTGTGTGCCACCGGCACGAATGATCGTACCGTATCCATGGCCGGCCGCCTCACGCGACGGCGCGAGGCGGTTTCATTCAGTGCGCCGGTGCGTTGCGCCAGGCGCTTCCTATTCGGCCTGCTCCAGTGCGGCAGGCATCTTCGCAACCGACATCAGCGATCGCGCGACCTGATTGAGCAGGAGATCGGCGTTTTCCTCTTCGGCGAGGGATTTGGAGAGCAGGGCGACCACTGCGCTATGCCGGAGCTGCTGTGCCAGGTTGCGTGCGGTGGTATAGCCGGACATCTCGTAATGTTCGACGCGTTGAGCCGCAGAAATCAGTGCGAGGTCGGCGGCTGCGTCCTCTTTTTCTTCGCCTTCCTTCATGACCTCCTGGCCTTCCTCGATGAGGCCCATCATGCCCTTGCAAGGCTTGGCGCGAGCGTTCTCGCCGAGCAGCTCGAAGCATTCGTTGATGCGCTCGATCTGATTCTCGGTCTCGGCCAGATGCTGCTCGAACAATTCCCGCAGCTGGTCGAAGCGGGCGGCCTGCGCCATCTTGGGAAGCGCCTTGGTCAACTGCTTCTCGGCATGGAGAATGTCGCGCAGTTCATGGAGCAGCAGATCGGTCAGGCCGGCTTCGTCGACGGGCGGTGAGCTCTCCGTGACGATCGGCGTGCCGGCGCCGGGATCGGCGGACTGCAGCGCGGGCGATTCCGTGAATACCCAGTCCTCACCCTCGTTCCAGGGACCGCGGGTGTCGATTTCGCCGTGCTCACCGCTGCCGGTGGAATCGTTGAAGTACTGGTTCACCAGGCCGGGCGTCGGCGCGATCCTGCCGACGCTGAAGGCCGGCTTCGACAGGCTTTCGAGCGCTCGCGCGAACGCCTTCATATGAGTGATCTCCCGCGTCATCAGGAACTGGAGTGCGTCCTTGCTGCCGGCGTCGTCGCAGAAATTGATCAGCCGTTCATAGACGATCTTCGCGCGCGCTTCGGCGGCGATGTTGCTGCGGAGGTCGACGTCGAGCTCGCCGGTGATCTTGAGATAGTCGGCGGTCCAGGGATTGCCTTGCGAATTGAACAGGTTGACGCCGCCGCCGCAGGCGATCGCAATCAGCGGATCGGCTTCCGCCGCTTGGCGGTCGTTCTTCGAAGGCGCAAGATGCATCCGTGCGAGACAACCGACGACTTCGAGATGGCTGAGCTCTTCGGTGCCGATATCCATCAAGAGATCCTTGCGGTCGGGGTCCTCGCAATTCAAACCTTGAATCGAATATTGCATCGCGGCCGCGAGTTCCCCGTTGGCGCCGCCGAATTGCTCGAGCAGCATATTGCCGAAGCGGGGATCGGGTTCGTCGACACGCACGGTGAACATCAGTTTTTTGACGTGGTGATACATGGGAGGGCTCGCGCTCTGAGGGAAACTATGCGCGTCAACCGACCCTCGGAATGTTCGTTCCTACTCTCGTCGAGATTCAGATCCGGTGCTGCGCGAAGGTGTGAAGCGGAGCGCATATGCACGTTCGTTGGTGCAGGCGAGATCTCTACGATCCCGCTGCTGCGCGGTTCTACGGCGCCCGCGCGATCAGTCCGTCAATCATCGCGCGCACGAGGCCTGCGATTTCCTTGCGCAGCGCTGGTAGCGGCACGGCGACCAGCTTCTGCTCCAACCCCAGCGCCACCATGCCATGCACCGCCGAGAACAGGCTGCGCGCGGTGATGCCGAGCTCCTCCTGGCCACGCTTTGGAAACAGCGCGGCCAGCGGCTGGTAGATGTGGCGGAACAGCTGCATCTGATCCGCGACGGACCAGTCGGGGACGGCCTTGTCGGCCTCCATGCGGTGCTCGAACAGCGCGCGCCAGAGCTGGAGATTTTCCGCCGCGAAATCGCAATAGGCGATGGCGATGCGGACCAGCGTCTCCTGCGGCGAGGGGACGCCCGCGCCTTCGGCCTCGCTCAGCGCCTCGTCGAGCCGGAGCAATGTGCGCGACCCCACACGCAGGATCAGCTCGTCCATGTCGGCCACGAGATTATAGACCGCACCATTGGCGCAGCCGATCTCGCGGGCGAGATCGCGGGTTTTCAGCCCTGACAAGCCACGGCCCGTGATCATCCGTTCCGCCGCCAGGATGAGCGCGGATCGAAGTTTCTCTCGACGTTCCAAGGCTTTAGACATATGTCGGCAAAATTCTTGAGCGCTGCTCAAATTTCTCTTGAACAATGTTCAAGGCTGTTGCTACAAAGGTTCTGTGAGCAACGCTCATAACAGGGAGCAACAGATGTTCAAGACCGTCGTGACACTTTTCCGCGGCAGCGTGGCCGCCGCCGGCGAAGAGCTGGAAGACCGAACTGCCCTTCTGATCCTCGACCAGCAGATGCGGGATGCGGCAGCCGCCGTCGAGCGCAGCAAGCGGACGCTGGCGCTGGCCATCGCGCAGGATCAGCAGGAAGGCCGCAAGCTCGAGGCGACGATCGCCCGCATTGCCGATCTCGAGACGCGCGCGGTTGCGGCGCTCGACGGCGGCCGCGAGGATCTCGCCAGGGACGCTGCCGAAGCCATCGCAGGCTTGGAGGCCGACCGCGATGCGGCGATGACGGCCCGCGCCTTGTTCGCGACCGAGATCGCCCGGTTGAAGCGGCACGTCGCAACCGCGCAGGCCCGCATCACCGAGCTCGATCGCGGCCGCCGCGTCGCCCGCGCCTCGGAGGCGGTGCGCTCGCTTCGCCGTAGCGGCATCGAGGCGGCTCGCCCTTACGAATCCACGCTGCCGGAGGCGGAGAGCACCCTGCGGCGCCTGCGCGAGCGGCAGATGGAAACCCAGGCGGCCGATGATGCGCTGGTCGAGCTCGATGCGGCGAGCGGTCCGCTCGCCACCGCCGAGAGACTCGCCGAGCAGGGTTTTGGCCCCCGGCTGAAGACGACTGCGGACGACGTGCTGGTCCGGTTGAAGTCCAAGCGCGCGCCGACCGCGTGATCCCCAACCCCATCATCATTCGAACCAACAGGAGACGATCATGAACCAGAACGGCCAACCCCATAGCAGCGCCTGGGTGACCTTCACTTACGCGTCCTTCGCGGCTTCCGCGTTCCTCATTGCCATCGGCATCTTCTTCCTGCCGATCGACCTCTGGATGAAGGGCTATCTCACCATGGGCATCGTGATGCTGATCCAGACCTGCATCACCCTGACCAAGACCGTGCGCGACAATCACGAGAGCAGCCGGCTGGTGAACCGCATCGAGGATGCCAAGGCCGAGCGGCTGCTGATGGAGGTTTCCAAGGCGGCTTGAAAAATGTGTCTTGCGCCAATCGGACGACGAGCAAGAGAGCCACGGAGCGTCGCGCCGCGGCTCTCGCGTCCGCGACCACCCGGAATGACGTTTTGATCGGGCCTTCCGATCCGCATCCCGCATTGTACTTCGAACGCAGGTGCGTTATGGCTCTCGCGCTTTCCAGAGGCGGAGACGAGCTTTGTCGAAACAATCGCTGCGTGAGGAGGCCGAGCGCCTGATCCGCGAATCGATGGAAAAGAAGTCCATCGTCGTCAAGCAGGGCTCGACCCGCATCGAGGCCGTCTGCGGCAAGTGCGGCGCGCCGAACCGGGTCCAGGCGGAAAAAGGCCAGACCCGGGTCAAGTTCGCTTGCAAGAATTGCGGGCATCAGCAAGAGACGCTGTAGGGCGGTTGCGACTTACCGCGCCGCGAACACTCCAACCCTCATCCTGAGGAGCCCGCTGAAAGCGGGCGTCTCGAAGGATCGAGGCGGGGCTGTCGCAGCCGGGCCTGCATGGTTCGAGACGCGCGCAAGGGCGCGCTCCTCACCATGAGGGTCTGACAGTTATTTCCCTTCCACGAACCTGGTGAACGCATCCGCGTAATCCGGGTGCCAGCGCGACAGCGGCGGGCGGTTCTCGACGATGTCACCGGCGGCCCATTGCATGCGCTTCTCGTCGAGCGCTCGCGGCACGTCGTTGTCCGGGCACAGGATGTAGAAATCGCCCGCCTCCAGCCGCGCCAGCATGAAATCGACCGTTTGCTCCGGCGTCCAGGCGCCGGCCGGCTTTTCGGTGCGCCCCTTCGCGGTGAGGCCGGTGAAGACGAAGCCGGGAATAAGCAAATGTGCCGTGACGCGACAGTCTCTCATGTTGCGCAGCTCGTGCTGAAGCGCTTCGGTAAATGCCTTCACGCCGGCCTTGGAGACATTGTAGGCGGGATCGCCCGGCGGCGTGGTGATGCCCTGCTTCGAGCCGGTGTTGATGATGAGGCCGGTCTTGCCGCGTGCGATCATGTTGGGCGCGAAGATGCGCGAGCCGTTGATGATGCCCCACATATTGACGGCGATGATGCGCTGCCAATTGTCGGGTTCGCCGAACAGCGTGCTGCCCGGCTGGATGCCGGCATTGTTCATGAGCAGGTCCGTTCCGCCGAACTGCGCGGCCACGGCGTGTTCCAGTTCCGTCACGCTCTCCGCGCTGCTGACATCGACGGCGAAGGTCATCACGTTTGTGGCAACCGTGACGGATGACAGTTTTGTCGCAGCGTCCGCCAGCCGCTTCTGGTCCACGTCCGCGATACACACCTTCATGCCGGCGCGCGCGAACGCTGCGGCGGCGGCAAATCCGATTCCGGATGCGCCACCTGTGATCACGGCGACATTGTCTTTGACGATGGCGGGATGTGGCATGGATCATCTCCGGGGAGGACTCTTCGTCGAGTTATAACATGGCAGCACTCCGACCCTGCACAAGTTGGCATGGGAGGTCTTCGTTCGGCGCTGCCTTTACGCCTATCCGGCACGGCTGTATCCTTCATCCCAACGATCCCGCCCAGATCGAACCAATAAATCACCTGACAGGGAGTGCAGCCATGGCTGTGTCGCAGGCTATTCCGATCACGCGCCATCCGTTCGCGAATGGGTCCTACAAGCAGATGCTGATCGACGGGAAGTGGGTCGACGCAGCCTCAGGCAAGCGCTTCGAGACTCACAACCCTGCCACCGGCGAATTGCTCGCAACCGTCGCCGAGGGCGACAAGGAAGACATCGATCGTGCGGTTGCCGCCGCCCGCCGCGCCTTCGAGGGCCCCTGGAGCAAAGTGAAACCGTTCGAGCGGCAGAATCTGCTGCTCAAGCTCGCCGATCTCGTCGAGAAGAATTTCGACGAATTGTCGCAGCTCGACACCCTCGACATGGGTGCGCCTCTCAGCCGCACCCGGGCCTATCGTCTGCGCGCCGTCGGCATGCTGCGTTATTACGCCGGCCAGACCACGGCGATCCACGGCGAGACCATCGAGAACTCGTTGCCCGGCGAAATCTTCTCCTACACGCTGAAGGAGCCGATCGGTGTCGTCGGCGCCATCATTCCCTGGAACGGCCCGCTGACCGCGACGATCTGGAAGATCGGCCCGGCGATCGCGACCGGCTGCACCGTGGTGCTCAAGCCCGCCGAAGAGGCGCCGCTGACCTCGCTGCGCATCGCCGAGCTGGCGATGGAGGCCGGCATTCCGCCCGGCGTCGTCAACGTCGTGCCCGGCTATGGCGAGACCGCGGGCGCCGCGCTCGCCTCGCATCATGACGTCGACAAGGTCGCCTTCACTGGCTCGCACGTCACGGGTCAGTCGATCATCCGCGCCTCCGCCGGCAACTTGAAGCGTGTTTCGCTCGAGCTCGGCGGCAAGTCGCCGGACATCGTGTTCGCTGACGCCGATCTCGATGCCGCAGTACCTGGCGCGGCGATGGCGGTGTTTGCCAATTCGGGGCAGATCTGCAGCGCCGGCACGCGCCTTTTCGTCGAGCAGTCGATCTACGAGGAGTTCGTCGGCCGCGTCGCCGAGTTCGGCAAGAAGCTGCAGGTCGGCAACGGTCTCGATCCCAATGTGCAGATCGGCCCGCTGGTGTCCGAGCAACAGCTCGAGCGCGTCACCGGCTATCTCGACATCGGCCAGAAGGAAGGCGCGAAGGCGCTCGCCGGCGGGGGCCGCGTCACCGAGGGGGCATTGTCGAAGGGCTTCTTCGTCTCGCCGACCGTGTTCGCGGGCGTTCAGGACAACATGCGCATCGCGCAGGAGGAGATTTTTGGCCCCGTCATCTCCGCGATCGCATTCAAGGACATGGACGAGCTGGTCAAGCGCGCCAACAACACCACCTTCGGCCTCGGTTCGGGCCTGTGGACGCGCGACGTCAGCAAAGCGCATGCGGTCGCAAAATCGCTGCGTGCCGGTTCGGTGTGGGTGAACTGCTACCAGGCCATGGACCCGGCCGTGCCCTTCGGCGGCTACAAGATGAGCGGCTATGGCCGCGAGTCCGGCAAGCAGCATGTCGAGGAATATCTCAACGTGAAGGCCGTCTGGGTCAAGACGGCCTAGCGGCTGTGCTCTCCGCCTTCCGCGAGAGGGAATATCTGCTTTTGTGGGGCGGCGCCTTTTCCGGGGGCCGCCCCTCGCTATATGATCCGCATCCTTCCAAAGTAATTCGGGGTCAGCATGAAATTCGAGGCGTTGTTTAGACCGTTGCAGGTCGGTCCGTACAAGCTTGCGCATCGCGTCGCTATGGCGCCGCTGACACGCATGCGGGCCGAGCGCGCGAGCTTTTCTCCGAGGCCGCTCAACGCCGAATATTACGGCCAGCGTGCGACGCAAGGTGGCCTGCTCATCGCCGAAGCCTCGCCGGTGCTCTCGCATGGCCGCGGTAATCCGGCGACGCCCGGCATCTATTCGGAAACGCAGATCGCCGGCTGGCGCAAGGTGACGGATGCGGTGCACGCCAAGGGCGGCATCATCTTCCTCCAACTCTGGCATGTCGGCCGCGTCTCGCATTCCTCGTTCCACGGCGGCGAGCTGCCGGTTTCGGCTTCGGCGATCCCGATCAAGGCCGAGGGCATGAAGGCGATGACGGCCGACGGCAAGATCTCGGACTATGAGACGCCGCGCGCGCTGGAGACCGAGGAGGTCAAGGGTATCGTCGAGGCCTTCCGGCAGGGCGCGAAGAATGCGCTCGCGGCCGGCTTCGACGGCGTCGAGATCCACGGCGCCAACGGCTATCTGCTCGAGCAATTCCTGCAATCGCGCAGCAACCAGCGCACCGATGAATATGGTGGATCGATCGAGAACCGCGCGCGGCTGCTGCTGGAGATCACGCAGGCCGCGATCGACGTCTGGGGTGCGAACCGCGTCGGCGTGCGGCTGTCGCCGCACGGCATCGCCAATGATTCCGGCGAGCCCGATCCGATGCCGCTCTACACCCACGTGGTGAAGGCGCTCGACAAGCTCGGCCTCGCCTATCTGCACTTCATCGAGCCGCGATCGAGCGGCTCGGGTCGCGCCGAAGTCAACTGGCAGAATGTGCCGTCGGCGATGCTGCTGTTCCGCCCGCTCTACGGTGGCGTGCTGATGACCGCTGGCGGCTTTACCGGCGAGACCGCGAATGCGGCGATCACCGATGGACACGCCGACATCATCGCCTTCGGCCGCATCTTCATCTCCAATCCCGATCTGCCGCGCCGCCTGCAGCACGACTATCCGATCACGCCGTACAACCGCGCGACGTTCTACGGCGGCGAGGAGAAGGGGTATACGGATTATCCTGTTTATGACGAGCTGACGCCGGCCTGATCTCTTCCGTCATCCGGGGCGATGCGCAGCATCGAATTATGGTGCGCAATTGCGCACCGGAGAATCTCGAGATTCCGGGTCTGGTGCTTCGCACCATCCCGAAATGACAGCAGGGAAAACACAAATGGCCAAAGCCGCAGCCGCCGCAGGCCTCGCCACCGGGCAATGCCTCTGCGGCAAGGTCACCTTCGAGATCGATATCCCTGCGCGCTGGGCCTGGCACGATCACTCCGCCTCCAGCCGCCGCGCTCACGGCGCGGCGTACGCGACCTATGTCGGCAGCTGGAAGAAGCGGTTTCGCATTACGTCAGGCAAGACGGCGCTGACGCGCTACGAGGACAAGTCCACCAGGACCACGCGCAGCTTCTGCTCGCAATGCGGGACGCCGATTGCCTATGAACGTCCGCGCGGTCCGCACATGGTCAACATCCCGCGTGCGCTCTTTAGGGAGCGCACCGGCCGCCAGCCGCTCTATCACATCGCGATCGAGGAGCTGCAGGAATGGGCCTATACCGGCGAGCCGCTGGTGCCGCTGAAAGGCTTCCCCGGCGTGGTCTGGCAGCGCTCGAAAAAGAAGAAGCGGTCGGGTGGCGAGGACCCGTTCGAGCTGGGGCGGGAGGAGATGTAATGCGCAACGTACTCCGCTCTCGTGCCCCGGACGCGGTGCGGCACGAAGTGACGCTCCGCTGAGCCGGGGCCCATACGGCGGAGAATGCGGTGAGCAACTGGGTCCCGGCTCTGCGCCGCACCGCTGCGCGCTGTGTCGCGTCCGGGACACGAGCGGGGTTTCCATGCAACGCAGCCATGACCACGCTTCCTTGCGCGCCTCCCGCGACTTCGGCCATCATGCTTTCAGTCCTTGCGGCAACGTCCGCTCCTGGAGGAAACATGAAGAACAAGATCACCGGCCGCTCCGCCTTTCTCGCGCTGCTCAAGGACGAGGGCATCACGCATCTGTTCGGCAACCCCGGCACCACCGAGCTGCCGATCATGCATGCGCTGAAGGACCATCCAGACCTCACTTATGTGATGGCGATGCAGGAGAGCCTGGTGGTCGCGATCGCCGATGGCTATAGCCGCGCTTCGGGAAAGCTCGTCGCCTGCAACGTCCATGTCGCGCCCGGCCTCGGCAACGCGATGGGCTCGCTCTACAACGCCCAGTTCACGGGTACGCCGATGATCCTGACCGCCGGCCAGCAGGAGCAGGGCCATGGCCTGATGGAGCCAGTGCTGTATGGCCCGCTGGTGCGCATGGCCGAACCGCTAGTGAAATGGGCGGTGGAGGTGACGCGGCTGGAGGATCTGCCGCGCATCGTGCGCCGTGCCGCCAAGATTGCGACGACGCCGCCGACGGGGCCGGTGTTCATCTCGCTGCCCGGCGACATCCTCAACAGCGAAGCCGGGATCGATCTCGGCCGCTCCACCCGCATCGACGCGCGGACAAGGCCGTCGGACGAAGCGCTCAAGGCGTTTGCTGCGCGCCTGCTCAGGGCGGAGCGTCCCGTCATCGTCACCATGGACGAGGTGGTCAAGAGCGATGCGCTGAAGGAGGCCGCCGAACTTGCCGAACTGCTCGGCGCGGCGGCCTTTCAATCCTCAACGCCCTATGGCTCGCACTTCCTGTCGGAGAGCCCGAGCTTTGTCGGCACGCTGGCACGCGTGCAGAAGGTCGCGCGCGATACGCTTGCGCCATACGACCTCTTGATCGCGCTCGGCGGCGATCCGTTGCGGATGTCTGTTTATAGCGAGGTCGATGCGCTGCCTGATGGTCTCGGCATCGTGCAGATCGGCCTCGTCGACTGGGAGATCGCCAAGAACTACGGCGTCGAGATCGCCCTGAAGGCCGATCTGAATGAAACCTTGCGCGCGCTGATTCCGGTGCTGAAGGAGATGGGTGGCGCGACACTGGCGAGCCGCGCCAAGCAGCGTCTCGCCGAACTCGCGCCGAAGAACTGGACCGCACGCCGCGCGGCGCTGATCGAGCAGATCGGCAAGAGCGCTGGCCGCACGCCAATCGATCCGGACTTCCTGGTGCTGCAGATGGTCGAGGCCATGCCTGACAATGCCATCCTGGTCGACGAAGGCCTCACCTCCAGCCGTCAAGTGACGGCGCTGCGGCCGCATCGCGATCGCTACGGTTATCACGGTCTTGCCTCGGGCGGCATCGGCTGGGGCCTGCCGGCCTCGGTCGGCGCCAGCATCGCCAATCCTGATCGGCCGGTCGTCTGCTTCTCGGGCGATGGCAGTGCGATGTATTCGATCCAGTCGCTATGGACCGCGGCGCATCACAAGCTGCCGCTCAACGTCGTCATCGTCAACAATGGCGGCTACCGCATCATCAAGCAGCGCCTGCTCGCCTTCCACGGCGACGACAATTATGTCGGCATGGATTTCGTCGATCCGCCCGTGGATTTCGCCGGCGTCGCCAAGGCGCTCGGCTGCGAGGCAATCAAGGTGAGCGATCCCCGCGAGCTGAAGGCGACGCTGGCATCGGCGTTCAATCGGCCGGGGACGAAGCTGATCGAGGTGATGGTGGACGGGAGGGTGTAGGGCAGGCTGCCTCCACGGCGTCGTCCCGGCGAACGCCGGGACCCATACCAGAGCTAATCCCGAACAACGAGTCTTCGCCAAACCACTCCCTGGGGTTATGGGTCCCGGCGTTCGCCGGGACGACACCTAGGACGTGGCAACTACCCCTTCCTCCCCACCCTATACCCGGCCGCCGGATGCGGCGCATCGAGCCTTGCGCGGCCGGCGCCGAACAGCTTCTCCCGCAGCGTGCCCTTGGCGTATTCCGACTTGTACCGTCCGCGCCGCGTCAGCTCCGGCACCAGCATGTCGGCAATATCCTCGAAATCGCCTGGCGAGATCGCAAACGCGACGTTGAGGCCGTCGACGTCGGTCTTCTCGAACCAGTCCTCGATTTTGTCCGCAACCATTTCCGGCGTGCCGACCACGACAGGGCCGGCGCCGCCGATGCCGACATGCTCGATGACGTCGCGCACGGTCCAGACGCGGTCGGGATCGCCCCGGGTGACATTGTCGAGTGCACTGCGGCCGGCATCGTTCTGGACGTGACGGACCTGCTGGTCGAGCTCGTAGCCGGAGAAGTCGATGCCGGTCCATCCCGACATCAGGGCCAGCGCGCCTTCCGGATTGATATGCGACCGGTAGTCGGCATATTTCGCCGCGGCATCTGTTTCCGTGTTGCCGAGGATGATCGTCATCATGTTGAACATCAGGATCTCAGCCGGATCGCGGCCGACCGCGGCGGCCTCCTGGCGGATCGCGGCGACGCGCGGCCCGATGATCTTGGCCGACGGTCCCGACATGAACACGCATTCGGCATGCTTGGCCGCGAACTGCCGGCCGCGCGGCGAAGTGCCGGCCTGGTACAGGACCGGCGTGCGCTGGGGCGAGGGCTCGCTGAGATGGATGGTGTTGTTGATGCGGTAGTTCGCGCTCTCGTGATTGATGCGGTGAACCTTGCTGGGATCGGTGAAGATGCCCCGCTTGCGGTCGCGCAGCACGGCGTCGTCCTCCCAGCTCCCTTCCCAGAGCTTGTAGACCACCTCCATATATTCGTCCGCGATGTCGTAGCGGTCGTCATGCCCGGTCTGCTTGTCCTTGCCGGCGCCACGCGCGGCACTGTCGAGATAGCCGGTGACGACGTTCCAGCCGATCCGGCCCTCGGTGAGATGGTCCAGCGTCGACATCCGCCGCGCGAACGGATAGGGCGGCTCGAACGACAGATTGCTGGTGACGCCGAAGCCGAGGTCTTTCGTCACCGCGGCCATCGCCGAGAGCAGCAGCAGCGGCTCGTTCGACGGTGTCTGTGCTGCGTTGCGCAAGGCAGCGTCAGGACTGTTGCCGTAGACGTCGTAGACGCCGAGCACGTCGGCCAGGAACAGCCCGTCGAAACGGCCGCGCTCCAGTGTCCTGGCAAGATCGATCCAGTAGGGCAGGCGGTTATACTCGGCGGTGCGGTCGCGTGGATGAGTCCACAGGCCCGGCGACTGGTGCGCGACGCAATTCATCGCAAAGGCATTAAGCCTGATCTGCTTGGCCATGATCGTTCCCCGGCGCTCTATACTGAGCGCTCTTCGAATGGTAGATGTGCGCCCGAACTTGGCGAAGTTCTTGCATATAACCTGCGCTTGGCAAGGCCAAAATCAGCGGGCTGCCGCCCTTGGCAAGCCAGTCTCAAGAGAGCAAGAACGAAATCCCAAGAGAAGTTCAAGAGAACTCCAAGAACTATCGACGTCCCCGCCACTTTCGAAGGGCCACCTGTCTCGGGTAGGGTCCTTTGTCTCAAAGTCTCGAAAAGCAAGTCATGACCAGAGCCGACGCCATCGCCCGCGCCCGTGATGATTTCAAATCCGGTGCGTTCCTCGCTGAACTCGACCGCCGCGTCGTCTTCAAGACCGAAAGCCAGAATCCCTCGCGCGGCGCCGAGCTGCGCGCCTATCTGGAACAGGAAATGCAGCCGGCGTTTGCCGCGCTGGATTTTACCAGCCGCATCGTCGAGTCCCCCAGTGGCAAGTCGCCGTTCCTGTTCGCCGAGCATCACGAAAACGCCTCAGCGCCCACCGTGCTGATCTACGGCCATGGCGACGTCGTCGACGGCATGGAGGGCGAGTGGCGCGAGGGCCGCGATCCCTGGCGCACGACGGTTGCGGGCACGCGGCTCTATGGCCGCGGCACCGCCGACAACAAGGGCCAGCACAGCATCAACATGGCGGCACTCCGCGCGGTGCGCGACGCCCGTGGCGGCAAGCTCGGCTTCAACGCCAAGTTCATCGTCGAGATGGGCGAGGAGATCGGCTCGCCCGATCTGGGCAAGGTCTGCGACCTCAATCGCGACGCGCTCAAGGCCGACCTGTTCATGGCCTCCGACGGGCCGCGCCTGTCCGCCGACCGCCCGACGCTGTTCCTGGGATGCCGCGGCGGCATCCGCATTCATCTCGATGTGAACCTGCGCGATGGCGGCCACCATTCCGGCAATTGGGGCGGCGTGCTCGCCAACCCCGCGACCATTCTGGTGAATGCCATCTCGACGCTGGTCGACGGCCACGGCCGTCTCCAGCTCGACGCCCTGAAGCCGCCGCGCCTCACCAACCAGATCCGCAGCTATCTTGGCGACGTACAGGTGGTGCCGACCGAGGACGAGCCGGCGCTTGCCGAGAACTGGGGCGAGGAGGGGCTGTCGGCCGCCGAGCGGCTTTACGCCTGGAACACGCTGGAAGTGCTGGCGATGTCATCGGGCAATATCGAGAAGCCGGCCAACGCCATTCCGGGCCATGCCAATGCTGTGCTGCAACTGCGTTTCGTGGTCGGCACCGAGGTCGGCGGCCTGATCGAGGCGATCCGCGCGCATCTTGTCCAGAAGGGCTTTTCGATGGTCGAGGTGCGGGCGGCGCAGAGCTTTGCTGCATCGCGCACCGATTTCGACAGCCCCTGGATCAAATGGGCGGCGGATTCGGTGAAAGAGACCACCGGCAAGCCGCCGGCGGTGCTGCCGAACTTCGGCGGCTCGCTGCCCAACGACGTATTCTCCGAGATCCTGGGTCTGCCGACGATCTGGGTCCCGCACTCCTATCCCGGCTGCTCCCAGCATGCGCCCAATGAGCACATCCTGCTGCCATTGACGGAAGAAGCCTTGACGGTGATGGCCGGCCTGTTCTGGGATCTCGGGGAATTGCCCAAGCCGCTGACCTGAGCCCATTAACCTCTGCCGCAAGCCAGCCGAAAGTCACATTCTAATCCGGCCCAATCTGTGCTTGCATCCGGGCCGCATCATCCTGAAAGGGGACCAAAAAAGTGAAACATTTCCGTAGCATTGGGCTCGCGCTCGCCGCGACCTTCGCCGTCAGCCAGGCCGGGGCCCAGGAGCTGACAGGCACGCTGAAGAACATCAAGGACACCGGCGCCATCACGCTGGGCTTCCGCGACTCCTCGATCCCCTTCTCCTATCTCGACGACAATCAGAAGCCCGTCGGATTTGCGATGGACATCTGCTACAAGATCGTCGACGCGGTGAAGAAGGAGCTCAAGCTCGACAAGCTCGAGGTCAAGCTCAATCCGGTGACGTCGGCGACCCGTATCCCGCTGATGGCGAACGGCACCATCGACCTCGAATGCGGCTCGACCACCAACAATGCCGAGCGCCAGAAGCAGGTTGCTTTCACCAACACCCACTACCTGACCGCGAGCCGCTACGTCTTCAAGAAGTCGAGCGGCCTGAAGTCGATCGAAGACCTCAAGGGCAAGACCGTGGTCTCGACCGCGGGAACCACCAACATCAAGCAGCTGACCGAGGCCAACGTCGAGAAAAAGCTCGGCGCCAACATCATTCCGGCCAAGGACCACGCCGAAGCCTTCCTGATGGTCGAGACCGACCGCGCGGTCGCCTTCGTCATGGACGACATCCTGCTCGCCAGCCTCGTCGCCGGCTCGAAGTCGCCGGACGACTACGTCATCTCCAAGGACGCATTCTCCAAGCCCGAGCCCTACGGCATCATGCTGCGCAAGGACGATGCCGCCTTCAAGAAGGTGGTCGATGCGGCGACCGCGGCGCTCTATACGTCCGGCGAGGCCCAGAAGATCTATGACAAGTGGTTCACCGCCAAGATCCCCCCGAAGGGCCTGAACCTCAACACGCCGATCTCGGCCGAGCTGAAGAACGAGTTCGCCAAGCCGACGGACTCGCCGAACCCGGACGACTATAAGTAAGATAACCTCGATCTTTCGATCGGGATCATGTCCGGCCACTCTTGACACAGGGGTGGCCGGACATTTGCATAGGCGGCCAGGATATCTCTGACTGGCGCGTTCGCGCGGGGGACACGTGAACTATAACTGGAACTGGGGAATCTTTTTCCAGCCGAACCCGATGGGGACGGGCACCTATCTCGACATGCTGCTGTCGGGCCTGGCGCTGACCCTGAAAACCGCGGCGCTGGCCTGGGTCATCGCGCTGATCACCGGCTCGATCGTCGGCGTCATGCGCACGCTGCCGTCGAAGGGGGCGAACTGGTTCGGCTTCGCCTATGTCGAATTCTTCCGCAACATGCCGCTGTTGGTGCAGCTGTTCCTGTGGTTCTTCGTGCTGCCGGAGCTGCTGCCGAAGGCCGCCGGCATTTGGCTGAAGCAATTGCCGAACGCGCCGTTCTGGACGGCGGCGATCGGCGTCGGCTTCTTCATGTCGGCGCGCGTGGCCGTGCAGCTGCAGGCCGGCATCGGCTCACTGCCGCGCGGGCAGAAGATGGCGGCGACCGCGCTGGGTCTGACCACCGCGCAGGGTTATCGCTATGTGCTGCTGCCGATGGCGTTCCGCATCATCCTGCCGCCGCTGACGTCCGAATTCCTCAACACCATCAAGAACACGGCGGTCGCGATCACCATCGGCCTGCTCGAGCTGACCGGACAGGCGCGCTCGATGCAGGAATTCTCGTTCCAGGTGTTCGAGGCCTTCACCGCCGCGACCATCCTCTATCTCCTCGTCAACGCCGTCGTGGTGACCGCGATGCGCTTCCTTGAGCGCTGGGTCGCGATCCCCGGCTACATCACGGGGAAATAAGCGATGTTCGGCAATCTCGATTTCGACGTCATCCGCCGCGCGCTGCCCTATCTGTTCTACGAGGGCATGACGTTCACACTGACGCTGACGGGCCTTGCAGCCCTCGGTGGCCTCGTCTTCGGCACGGCGCTCGCCCTGATGCGCCTGTCGGGCCTCAAGCTGCTCGGCCGGATCGCCGGGGTCTATGTCGACTTCATGCGCTCGCTGCCGCTGGTGCTGGTGATCTTCTGGTTCTACTTCCTGGTGCCCTATATCGGGCAGTGGCTGACCGGCGCCTCGCGCCCGATCAGCGTCGGCGCGTTCGCATCCTCGCTCATCACCTTCATCATGTTCGAGGCGGCGTACTTCTCCGAGATCATGCGCGCCGGCATCCAGTCGATCTCGCGCGGCCAGCCGGCCGCGGCCAGCGCGCTGGGGCTGACCTACGCCCAGACCATGCGCTACGTCGTGTTGCCGCAAGCCTTCCGCAACATGCTGCCGGTCCTGATCACGCAGACCATCGTGCTGTTCCAGGACACCTCGCTGGTCTATGTCCTCTCGATCACGGACTTCCTGGGAGCGGCGAGCAAGGTCGCGCAGCGCGACGGGCGTCTCGTCGAAATGTATCTGTTCGCAGCCGTCGTCTACTTCACCATTTCCTGTATCGCGTCCTTCGGCGTCCGTCGCCTCCAGGCGCGCATCGCCATCATTCGATAGAGCGTGTCGGTCATGATCGAAATCAGCCACGTCAACAAATGGTACACTCCGAGCTTCCAGGTGCTGACCGATTGCACCACCAGCGTCACCAAGGGCGAGGTCGTGGTGGTCTGCGGACCGTCGGGCTCGGGCAAGTCGACGCTGATCAAGTGCGTCAATGCGCTGGAGCCGTTCCAGAGCGGCGACATCAGCGTCGACGGCACCAAGGTCAACGACCCCAAGACCAATCTGCCCAAGCTGCGCTCGCGCGTCGGCATGGTGTTCCAGCACTTCGAGCTGTTCCCGCACCTCAAGATCATCGACAATCTCTGCCTCGCGCAGCAGAAGGTGCTGGGCAGGTCGTCTGACAAGGCGGTGACGAAGGGCATGATGCTGCTGGATCGCGTCGGCCTGAAGGAACAGGCGCAGAAGTTTCCCGCGCAGCTTTCCGGCGGCCAGCAGCAGCGCGTGGCGATCGCGCGCGCGCTTGCCATGGACCCGATCGTGATGCTGTTCGACGAGCCGACCTCGGCACTCGATCCCGAAATGGTCAGCGAAGTGCTCGACGTCATGGTCGATCTCGCCCATGAGGGCATGACCATGATGGTCGTCACCCACGAGATGGGGTTTGCCCGCAAAGTGGCCAATCGCGTGATCTTCATGGACCGCGGCGAGATCGTCGAGGATGCGGCGAAGGACGATTTCTTCGGCCAGCCGCGCAGCGACCGCGCGCAGAAGTTCTTGTCGAAGATTCTGTCGCATTAGCTCCCCCCCGGGACGCGCCTCTTGGCGCGGGCCCGGAATCCATCGGGCGGCAGTACGCGAGGTAAGATGGATTCCGGGCTCATTCGCTTTGCGAATGCCCCGGAATGACGGATCGAGGGTTTATCGGGCTCGCCAAATCTCCTATACCGGTGGCCAAATCCCCCTTCCCCCAGGAGACCTGCCTTGGACCCGATCGCCTACGTCAACGGCTCATTCGTCCCGCTCTCGGACGCCAAGATCTCGGTCCTCGATCGCGGCTTCCTGTTCGCTGACGGCATCTATGAGGTCTCGGCCGTGCTCGACGGCAAGCTGGTCGACAACGCCTCGCATCTGGCGCGGCTGGAGCGCTCGGTCGGCGAGATCAGCTTGAAGCTGCCGGAGACGGTCGAGCGCATCACCGAGCTGCAGAAGGAGCTGATCGCGCGCAACAAGGTCGCCAACGGCCTGGTCTATCTCCAGGTGACACGCGGCGCCGACAAGGGCCGCGACTTTCCGTTTCCCAAGGGCGACGTCAAGTCGAGCCTGGTGATGTTCACCTCGGAGAAGGACATCATCAACGCCGCATCAGCCAAGACTGGCATCAACGTCATCACGGTGCCCGACATTCGCTGGGAGCGGCGCGACATCAAGAGCGTGGCCTTGCTGGCGCAGGTCCTGGCAAAGCAGGCTGCGGCTGAGGCCGGCGCCGGCGAAGCCTGGATGCTGGAAGATGGCTACGTCACCGAGGGCGGTTCGTCCTCGGCCTTCATCCTCACCAAGGACGACGTCATCGTGACCCGCAAGAACTCCAACGCGATCCTGCCGGGCTGCACCCGCAAGGCCGTGGTGGCGCTCGCCGAGGAACGTCAGCTCCGCGTCGAGGAGCGCTCGTTCACGGTCGCCGAGGCGCTTGCCGCGAAGGAGGCTTTTGCGACGTCGGCTTCACTGTTCGTCCAGCCGGTGGTCGCGATCGACGGCAAGACCATCGGCGACGGCAAGCCCGGCCCGATGGCGACGCGCCTGCGCGAGATCTACGTGGAGTTCGCCAAGGCGACGGCGGTCTGAGCCGCGCACTCGGCTGCCGTAGGGTGGGCAAAGGCGCACTTGCGCCGTGCCCACGTCCTCTCTCGCTTTAGCTGCAGAACGTGGGCACGCTCCGCTTTGCCCACCCTACGAGACCTGCGCTGAGGCGCGTGTTGTGACCTACGCCACCGACGCCTTCACCTTCACCGGATGAACCGCACGGAACGCGATCGCGATCCTGTTCCAGGCGTTGATGGCGCCGATCAGCATGGTCAGGTTCACGGTCTCTTCCTCGGAGAACTGCGCGCGGACCTGCTCGTAGACGTCATCAGGTGCATGCGTCTGCGAGATCAGCGTGACCGATTCCGCCCAGGCCAGCGCGGCGCGCTCGCGATCGGTGTAAAGCGGGGATTCGCGCCAGGCATCGAGCAGGTAGATGCGTTGCTCGGTCTCGCCGCGCTTGCGGGCGTCCTCGGTGTGCATGTTGATGCAGAAGGCGCAGCCGTTGATCTGTGACGCCCGGATCTTGACGAGCTCGATCAGCGATTTCTCGAGCCCCGTGGACTGGATCTGCGTCTCCAGCGCCATCAGCGCTTTGATCGTATCCGGCGCGGCCTGATAGTAGTTCATGCGGGGTTTCATGGTCGTTCTCCTTGCTTGCTGGGTTGAGTCAGTGGGCGCCACCGGCTGAGGTCTGGCCGGGCTTCTTCAGGAACAGGACGGCGGCGAGCGCGACGATCAGCGCCATGCCGAGCAGATAAAACGTGTCGCTGAAGGCTAGAATGTACGCCTGCTTCTGCACGATATGGCCAATCGCGACATACGCGCGATGCGCTGCATCCGCACGGTCGAGGATGCCGTGATTGACGAAATATTGCGTGAGCTGTTCCAGCCGTGTGCGGGTGGCCTGCTCGAACACCGAGACCGACTGCATCAGCACATTGGAGTGATACTGCTCGCGTTTGGTCAGCACGGTCTGGAGCAGTGCGATGCCGACGGCGCCGCCGAGATTGCGCATCATGTTGAACAGGCCCGAGGCCGAGCCCGCGTTCTCCGGCTCGATGCCGGCGGTAGCGACCGCCGAGAGCGGCGCCATCACCAGCGCCTGGCCGATGGCGCGGACGACGTTGGGCCACAGCAGCTGGTCGGCGGCGTAATCATTGGTCATATAGATGTTCATGAAGTTGGAAGCCGCGAACAACACGAAGCCGACGCCGATGATGATCCGCGCATCGAACTTTTGCATCAAGCGCGGCACCAGCGGAATCAGCAGGAGTTGCGGCAATCCGGTCCAGGCCAGCACCATGCCGATCTGCTCGGAATTGTAGCCCTGGATGCGCGACAAATACTGCGGCAGGATGAAGACCGAGCCGTACAGCGCGATGCCGAGCAGGAAATTTGCGAGCATGCCGAAGCCGAAATTGCGGCGGACGAGCAGGCGCAGGTTGAGCAGCGGCTTCTTCACCGTGAGCTCGATGATCAGGAAGGCGGTCAGCGCGGCTGCCGCGATCACTGACAGCTTGACGATGAAGGGCGAGCCGAACCAGTCGTCCTTGTTGCCTTCCTCCAGCACGGTCTGCAGCGCCGATAGCCCGATCGCCATGGTGATGATGCCGGCCCAGTCGCCGTCGCGCAGCAGCGCCAGCTTCATCGGCTTGGGCTCGAGCGCGTACCAGAGCATGCCGACCATCACCGCGCCGGGAATGAGGTTGACGTAGAAGATGTACTCCCAGCCAAAATTCTCGGTGAGATAGCCGCCGATGGTCGGGCCGATCGCCGGCGCGAACGTCGCCGACAGCGCGAACAGCGCAAGGCCGACCGGCTGTTTTGCGCGCGGCAGCAGCGTGATGATCAGCGTGAACGCCATCGGAATCAGCACGCCGCCGGTAAATCCCTGCACGGCGCGCAGCACGATCATCTGCGGCAAATCCTGCGCAAGTGCACAGGCCGCCGAGAGGATCAGGAACAGGATCGCGTTGGTCAGAAGATAAATCCGGATCGAGAACACCTGCGCCAGCCAGCCGGACAGCGGGATCACCACGATCTCAGCGACCAGATAGGAGGTCGAGATCCAGCCGCCGTCGTCGATGCCGGCGCCGATCGCACCCTGGATGTCGGCGAGCGAGGCGTTGACGATCTGGATGTTCAACACCGCCATGAAGGCGCCGAGCGTCGCGCCGATCACGGCGACCCAGGTTTTTGCGGATACGGCCGGCGTGCTCGGAGCTGCGGGGGCGGCGAGATTGGTGGCGGCGTCGAGGGTCGGTTGCAGCGTGCTCATGAAGGCCTCGTCTCGGGTACGGAGACAGGATGCGTCAGGCGAATGGTTTCGATAATCGATGAAGCTGCGGAAGGATCGTTCGGCAGGATTTGATAATCCCGCCGAGGCCTTCCGGCTTCAGCCGCCGTTCGGGCGGGACGTGTTGCCGGCGAGGCGCTTCGCCGTCTCGCGCTCTGCCAGCACCGCCTGCTTGGTGTCGACCGTCGGCACCGCCGACATGCCGGGGCGCAGCAGGCCGGTGAGGCTGTGGTCGTCGAGCACGATCTTCACCGGCACCCGCTGCACGATCTTGGTGAAGTTGCCGGTGGCGTTGTCGGGCGGCAGCAGCGCGAATTCGAGCCCGCTCGCGGGCGACAGGCTGTCGACATGGCCGTGCAGGGTTCGATTGCGAAAACTGTCGACGTGCAACTCGACCGGCTGACCCGGCCGCACATGCGTGAGCTGGGTCTCCTTGAAGTTGGCGACCACGTAGACCGCATCGAGCGGCACCACCGCCATCAATTGCGTGCCGGCTTGCACGTACTGGCCGACGCGCAGCGAACGGGCGCCGACGGTGCCCTCGACCGGCGCGGTGATCTCGGTATAGGACAGGTTCAACGCCGCCTGCTGTGCGACAGCGCGGGCCCGTTCGAGCTGGGCCGCCGCCTGGGCGCGCTGGGTGGTGAGCACGTCGATCTTGCGCTGAGCGGCCAGCAGGCCGGATTTCGCGTGCTGCAATTGCGCGCTGCTCGCGCGTAGCGCCGCGTCGGTCTGCTGCGCGCGCTGGATCGTGCCGGAGCCGGTCTTCATGAGGTCGTCGTATCGGGCGCGCTCTTCCTGCGCGAATTTCAGGTTGGCGTCGGCTGCAGTGACGTCAGCCGTGCTCTGCTCGATGATCGGCTGTTGCAGCTCGAGCTGGGCATCGATGTTGCGCACCGAGGCTTCGCCGGCGGCGACGTCGGCTTTGGCCTGGTCGAGCGCCGCCTTGAAGTCGCGATCGTCGATCTTGGCCAGCGCCTGGCCCGCCTTCACCTTTTCGTTGTCACTGACCAGCACCTTGGCGATGTAGCCGGAGATTTTTGGTGCGATGATCGTGGAGTCAGCCTTCACATAGGCATCGTCGGTTGTCTCGAGGTAGCGGCCGTTGGTCCAGTAATCGTGCCCGTAATAGACAGCGGTTGCCGTGCCCGCGAGGAACGCGAGCGCCAGCGCCGCGCGCCGCACCCTGTTCCGGGCCGGGGCAGTCGGCGGGGTCTTGGGGTTATCGGGGGTGATTTCAGTTGCCTGCTGAAAAGTCTCGGCGCGGGGCATCTCGGACATGGAAGTCTCCTATCGGCGTCCTGAGACTATTGGTCTTTCTGGGCTTGGTGATAATCGAGGAAACGCTGGAAGGATTATCCATCAGAGCTGGATAATCCGGAGAGGTCGCCTTGGTTGTGATGTCTAGCGAACCAGACCCGCGACTGCCCCAGCGGGATTGCCGCGCCCGTCGAGCGATTGCTGCTAACGCATGCGTCCTGCTCCACGCGAAGCTTCATGCGAGGTGAAATCCCGTGTTTTGATAGATAATCGGGGTGAATTCCTTGCGATTATCCATCAAAGGCGGATAATCAGGTGCCATGGATCGATTGACCAGCCTCGAAGTCTTCAGCCGGGTGGTAGAGACCGGCGGCTTCTCTGCAGCCGCCCGCAAGCTCAACATGTCGACCACCATGGTGAGCAATCACGTTCAGGCGCTGGAAGACCGGCTCGGGGTGAGGCTGCTTCAGCGGACCACGCGCAAGGTCAACCTCACCGAGATCGGCAAGGCCTATTACGACCGTTGCGTCCAGATCCTCGCCGACATCGAACAGGCCGACGATATCGCAGGCGAATTGCAGTCGGTGCCCCGCGGCACGCTGCGCATCCACGTCGCCACGCATATGGTGCAGTTCGTCGCGCCTGTCGTGGCAAAGCTTCTGTCGACCTATTCGGACCTCAAGGTCGATCTGCGCATGGGCGAAGGCGACGTCGATCTCATCGAGGAAGGCTACGACGTCGCCTTGCGCATGACCTCGCCGCCGGATTCAAGCCTGATCGTCCGCAGCCTCGCTACCTGGCGTCACGTGCTGTGCTGCTCGCACGATTATCTCGAGAAGCACGGCCGGGTGCAGAAGCTCGACGAGCTCGCCGCGCATAATTGTGGCCGGCACCTGAATTACCCGTTCGGCGATGAATGGCGCTTCCTCGATCGCAAAGGCGCACCGGCCTCCGTACGCATCTCGGGCAGCTTCGTCACCAATAGCGGAGAAGCGCTGCGCAAGGTCGCACTGGAGGGGGCCGCCATCTGCCTGATGGCGGGATTTCTCATTCAGGACGACCTCGAAGCCGGCCGTCTCGTGCGCCTCTTGCCGGAATATCGGACGATCGAGCTGTCGATGAACGCGGTCTATCCGCATCGTCATCATCTGTCGGCAAAGGTCAGGACCTTCATCGACCTGCTCGCGCACCACAGCGCCGAGCAGCAAAAGCTGATCAATCCGTATTCGTGAGCCGCGCCGGCAGCGGCCGTGTCGTAGGGTGGGCAAAGGCGCCTTTGCGCCGTGCCCACGATCTGTCAATTGGTGGACAGAAGACGTGGGAACGCTTCGCTTTGCCCACCCTACGAAAGCGTCAATGCGGCGGCGGCAGCCGTCCGAACAGCTTTTCAACCGACAAGCCGATCGCGAGCAGGTGGCGATCGCTTCCGGCAGGGCCATCGAGTTCAAGTCCGATCGGCAATCTGCTGGTGGCGCCGAGTGCGATCGGGATCTGGATGCCGGGAATACCGGCATTGCTGCCGGGATCGGTGTTCTGGATGAACAGCCCGAAGTTTTCGAGGCTGCTGGAGTCTGGGTTGGAGGCGATTGCGACGCGCGGCGTGGTCGGGAAAGCGATGGCGTCGAGCCGATGATCGGCGAAGGTCCTGGCATAGAGCGCCTGCAGCGCCGGTCGCGCGGTCTTGATCGCCGCGTCGTAGATCGGCCTGGCATCGAGCAGCGTATTGTCCGGACCCGGCAATTTGCGCGGGATGACGAGGCCATCATAGGTGCCCTTCACGTCGGGGCTCGCAATCTCCCTCGCCAGCGCTTCGATGGTGAGGCCCGTGCCGGTGCGGGCGAGATATCCGACCATGTCGTCATAGGCTTCGTACAGCGCGACCGGGAAGCCGACCTGGCCGTTGAGTTCGGCGAGCTGCGGCATCTCGACCTCGACGACCGTGACACCCTGAGCCTTCATCCGCACGATGGCGGCCCGGAGGGCGGTTTCGGTGTCGGCATCGAGATTGGTCAACATCGTCTTCACGATGCCGATCCGCACCTGCTTCAGGTCGGCCGGTAGGGCCGCCTCGCCATTCGTGATGACGCGATCGAGCAGCTCGACGTCGGCCATGGTCGCAGCCATCGGGCCTGCGGTGTCGCGCGTATGCGAGATCGGGGCGATTCCTTCTTGCGGATAGCGGCCGATGGTCGGGCGCAGCGAGGCGCATCCATTCAGCGCGCCGGGCACGCGCACCGATCCACCCGTGTCGGTGCCGAGCCCGCCTGCGACGATCCGCGCGCCGATCGCAGCACCGGTCCCTGACGAGGAGCCGCCGGCGATCAGGGTGCGGTCATAGGCGTTGCGCACGCCGAACTCCGCGCCGGTCTTGAACGCGGTGTTGTAGCCGGAGATGCCGAAGGCGAGCTCGTGCATGCTGGTTTTGCCGATGATGACCGCGCCCGCAGCGCGCAGCTTTGCCACGACGGGCGCATCGGCCTTCGGAACGTAATCTCTGAGTGCTGGTGTGCCGGCGCTGCAGGGCAGTCCCGCGACCTCGATGTTGTCCTTGATCACGACGGGCACACCGCCGAGCGGCTTGTTCTTGTCGCCCGTCGTGTCGAATGCCGCAGCGGCCTTCAGGGCGCCGGCCTCGTCCAGCGTGACGAAGGCATTGAGATCGGCATTGGCCTTGGCGCGGGCGAGAGCCTCCGTTGTGAGCGCGGTACTCGTGATTGAACCGGCGCGGAGGGCGGCCGCGGCCTGGGTCAGGGTCAACTGGTCGAAATCCATGATGCGTCACCCGATTGGTGGGCAGCCATCAAGGCCCCCCGGGGATAGAGGCTGAAGCCTCGCCGGCTCCGCGTCAACCGGTGGCGCGCAGCTTTGCCGGCGACGACGGGTGGAGTTCATTGAACAGCCGCTCGACCTCGATCTTCGCCTTTCCGATCGCGGCGTCCTTGACCGGGCCGTAGCCGCGAATGTCCATCGGCACTGCTGCGATTGCGACGAGACCTGGTAGATGCGCCGCATCGAACCTGCCGAGCATCCGCTCGATCAAACCTTCATACCAGGCAATCAGCTCGCGCTCGGTGCGCCTTTCCCGGGTGTAGCCGAACGGATCGAACCGCGTGCCGCGCAGCCCCTTCAGCCGCGCGAGCATGGCGAGCGGCATCTGGATCCATTGGCCGAAGGCGCGCTTGCGCGGACGCCCCCGTGCGTCGCGCCGCGACGGCAGGAAGGGCGGGGCGAGGTGATACTGGACGCTGAAGCCGTCCTCGAATTCGCGCTTCAGCTCGTCGAGGAATCCGCCCTGCATGTGCAGACGCGCCACCTCGTATTCGTCCTTGTAGGCCATCAGCTTGAACAGGGCGCGTGCGACGGCCTCGGTCAGGGCCTCGCTGTTCAGGACAGCTTCGGCGCGGCGGACCCTCGCGACGGTCGCCCGGTAGCGCGCCGCATAGGCGGCGTCCTGATAGGCAGTGAGGAATTCGGCGCGCCGCTCGATCATCTGGTCGAGCGTCTCGATCTTGGGCGCTTCGTCGACTTTCGGCAAAAAGTCCGGATCGGCGGCCGCAATCCGGCCCCAGGCAAAGGCCTGCTTGTTGCGCTCGACGGCGACGCCGTTGAGCTCGATTGCACGCAGCAGCGCTTGCAGTGAGATCGGCACCAAACCGCGCTGCCAGGCAAAGCCCAGCATGATGATGTTGGCATAGACGGCATCGCCGAGCAGCCGTTCCGCTAGCGCGTTGGCGTTGATGGTGCCGAGATTGCCCTCGCCGATGACTTGGCCGATTGCACGCAGGCGCGCGGGGGAGGCGAGATCGGCGTCGCCGAAGCGGACGACGTCGCCGGTCGGCATCTCCGCGGTGTTGATCGCGGCGCGCGTGCCGCGGCGGTAGGTGCCGGAGGCCTTCGGCGAGGAGCTGACGACGAGATCGCAGCCGATCAGCGCATCGGCTGCGCCCTGGTCGATACGGACCTGATGCAGCGCCGCAGGGCTCGAGGCGAGGCGGATGTAGCTCAGCACGGGCCCGAATTTCTGCGCGAAGCCGGTGAAGTCCAGCACTGAGACGCCGCGGCTTTCGAGGTGCGCCGCCATGCCTATCAGCGCGCCGACAGTAATCACGCCGGTACCGCCGACGCCGGTCACCAGCAGGTCGTAAGAACGGTCGAGTGCCGCCGTCGCGGGCAACGGAAGTGTGGCGGCGCGCCCAACGGCGTCGATCTGGCTCGCGCTCTTCTTGCGACGCGTCGCGCCTTCGACGGTCACAAAACTCGGGCAGAAGCCGTTGAGGCAGGAAAAATCCTTGTTGCAGGTCGACAGGTTGATCTGGCGCTTGCGGCCGAACGGCGTCTCCTTCGGCTCGACGCTGAGGCAGTTGGATTCCACCGAGCAGTCGCCGCAGCCCTCGCAGACGAGATCGTTGATATAGGCGAAGCGCTTCGGGTCGGCCATCTGCCCGCGCTTGCGCCGGCGCCGCTTCTCCGTGGCGCAGGTCTGCTGATAGATCAGGACCGAGACGCCGGGGACATCGCGCAGCTCGCGCTGCACGGCATCCATCTCCTCGCGCGGATGAAGGGTGACGCCGGCCGGCAGGTCGGCAGGCGAGAACTGTGCCGGATCATCCGACACCAGCGCGATGCGCGTCACACCTTCGGCGCGGACGCTGTGGGCGATGGCATGCACGCTGATGGGACCGTCGACCGGCTGGCCACCGGTCATCGCGACGGCGTCGTTGAACAGGATCTTGTAGGTGATGTTGGCCTTGGCGGCGATCGCCTGCCGGATCGCCATCGAGCCGGAGTGGTAATAGGTGCCTTCGCCGAGGTTCTGAAAGATGTGCTTGTGGCCGGTGAAGCGTGACGACGCCGCCCAGTTGACGCCTTCACCGCCCATCTGGATCAGTGACGAGGTCTCCCGGTCCATCCAGCTTGCCATGAAGTGACAACCGATGCCGGCCAGCGCCTTGGAGCCTTCAGGTACCTTTGTTGACGTGTTGTGCGGGCAACCCGAACAGAAATACGGCGTGCGCGTCGCGCCAGAGACGTTGATGGTGCGTGCGGCCTCCGGCATCAGAGCGGCCGCGCGTGCGGCGAGATTGAGGCCTGGAAACATCGGATCAAGCCGGCGCGCCAGCACGCCCGCGAGCGCGCGAGGCGACAATTCGCCGATCCAGGAGATCAGCCTTGCCCCGGTTTCATCGTGCTTGCCGACCATGCGCTCCGGCTTGCTGCCAGGATAGTCGTAAAAATATTCCTTGAACTGGCTCTCGATAATGCCGCGCTTCTCCTCGACCACGAGGATCTCGCGCTTGCCCTTCACAAAATCCATGGCGTCATGCAGCGCCAGCGGCCAGACCATGCCGACCTTGTAGACGTCGATGCCGATGCGGCGGCAGGCGGCCTCGTCAAGGCCCATCAGCCGCAGGGCCTCCATCAGGTCCAGATGTGCCTTGCCCGTGGTGACGATGCCGTAGGTGGCGTCCGTAATGTCGTAGATGTGACGGTCGATCGGATTGGCCTTGGCGAAGGCGTAGACCGCGTGCTTCTTCGCCTCGAGCCGCTCCTCGATCTGCGGGCCCGGCAGATCAGGCCAGCGATAATGCAGGCCGCCTGGCGGCGGCGTGAACTCGGGCGTGCGGAAGTGGCGCGGCGGCTGCAGCGCGACGGAGGCGCCCGACTCGACGATCTCCGAGATCGCCTTGAAGCCGACCCACATGCCGGAGAAGCGACTCAGTGCATAGCCATATTCGCCGAACGCGAGATACTCGCCGACGCTTGCGGGATGCAGCGTCGGCATGAACCAGCTCATGAAGGCGACATCGGACTGGTGCGGCATCGAGGAGGAGACGCAGCCATGGTCGTCGCCGGCGACCACCAGCACGCCGCCATGCGGCGAGGAGCCGTAGGCATTGCCATGCTTCAGCGCATCGCCGGAGCGATCGACGCCCGGGCCCTTGCCGTACCAGAGGCCGAACACGCCATCGACCTCGCGATCTCCTTGCGTCTCGACCTGCTGCGAGCCAAGCACCGCGGTCGCGGCGAGGTCCTCATTCACTGCGGGGAGGAATTCGATGCGGTCCCGCTTCAGCCGCTCCTGGATGCGCCAGAGCTCGAGGTCGATGCCGCCGAGCGGCGAGCCGCGATAGCCTGAGATGAAGCCGGCCGTGTTGAGCCCCGCGGCCCGGTCGCGCCTGACTTGGTCGAGCGCGATGCGGACGATGGCCTGTGTGCCCGTAAGGAAGACGCGGCCGTGTTCGCGATCGTAGCGATCGGAGAGTTCGTAGGGGTCGAGTGACGGAAAGGCGTCCATGCGGACCTCCCGCGGCATCCTTGCCGGATGAGCGGAGGGTAGGCCCTGATGGTTGGTAGGTCTTACCTATTTTTCCTAGCTGCAAGCTGATTCTGGTAAATTGTCCCGGATTCGGCTATCATGCGGTAGAATACACCAGATTGAGCCGATCGATGATCGAAGACCAGGACACCCGGATTCTCGCCCACCTCCAGAAGGACGGCCGCGCCACCAACCAGCAGCTCGCCGACGAGGTCGGCATGTCCACCTCTGCCTGTTGGCGACGCGTGCGCGCGCTGGAGGAGGCCGGCATCATCCAGGGCTATGCGGCGCTGGTCGCGCGCGAGCAGGCGGGCTTTGCGATGTCCGCCATTCTCCACGTCTCGCTGGAACGGCACGATGCAAAGTTCGTCGACGAATTCGTCGCGCGGGTAACCAAACGCCGCGAGGTGCTGGAGTGCTTTGCGACCACGGGCGACGCCGATTATCATTTGCGCGTCGTCGTGCAGGACATGGCGGCCTACAACCGATTTCTCGACGAGTTCATGTTCCGCATTCCCGGCATCCGCTATGTCCGCAGCAACGTGGTGCTGAAGGAGATCAAGTCGAGTGTGGCGCTGCCGTTTTGATTCCCGAGAGGTGCCGTAGGGTGGGCAAAGCGAAGCGTGCCCACGATCTTTCACGACGGAAAAAGATGGTGGGCACGGCGCAAGAGCGCCTTTGTCCACCCTACGGCACCGGTGCTGCGGGGCCGCTAGTGCCCCTCCCGCACAAACCTGTTCCGCAACGTCCCGACACCGGTGATGTCGATCTCCACGACGTCACCGTGCTTGATGTCGGGCGAGGCGCCGTCCGTGCCCATCCAGATCACGTCGCCGGGCCATAAGGTAAAATACTTGGTCAGCTCGACCAGGAACGGCACCACGCCGAAGATCATGTCGTTGGTCGCGAAGCGATTGGTCTCGTTGCCGTTGACCCGGACGATCGTTTCCATCTGTTCGAGATCGGCTTCGGTCTCGATCCACGGCCCCATCGGCTTGAACGTGTCGGCGTTCTTCGAGCGCCACGGGCTACGATCGGCCTTCTGCCAGCTGCGCTCGCTGACGTCGTTGCCGATGGTGTAGCCGAACACGCAATCCATCGCGTTGTCCTCCGTGAGATGCTTTACCTTCTTGCCGATGACGACGACGAGCTCGCCCTCGTAGTGGATTTTCTCCGTCGCAAAGGACGGGATCACGACGTCCTCGTCATGTGCGATCAGCGCGTTCTGGGCGCGATAGCCGATCTCGGGACGGTCAGGCACGGCCGGCACGGTGCCGGCCTTGTCGGCGGCTTCCTTCAGGTGCTTGAGGTAGTTCAAGCCGACGCAATAGAAGGTGCGGGGGATCAGTGGCAACTCGATCTTCACGTCCGACAGCGAATGCGTGCGCGAGCTGCGTTGCCATTCGTCGAAGGGATCGCCTTCGACTGCGATTACCTTGTCGTCCTCGATGATTCCCCACGAGGTCTTGCCTGCATCAGTAAATTTCAGCCAGCGCATGCCAAGTCCTCATTGCTATTCCGCGGCATCGCGCGGCGGCACCTTCCAGGCGCCGGCCGCGGGCCGCTTCAGTCCGAGATTTTCGCGCAGCGTCTTGCCGCGATAGTCTTTCTGAAACAGTCCGCGGCGTTGCAGCTCCGGAACGACATGCTGGACGAAATCGGCGTAGGAGCCGGGAACGTAGGTCGCCGCGATGACAAAGCCGTCGCAGCCGCGCTCGACAAACATCTCCTCGAGCTTGTCCGCGATCTCCTTGGGGCCGCCAACCATTGCGTCCTGCACCTGGCCGCGGCCGGAGAAAGTGACGAAGTCGCGCGCGCTCGGATTGCTCTTGCCTGAATTCTTCAGCACGCCGTCGCGGATGCCCAGAATACCCTGCATGCTCTTCAGCTCGTCAGTGGTCAGCGGCTCGTCGAGATCCTTGGAGGCGAAGTCGTAGTTGAGCGCTTCGGCAAGCAGCGACAGCGCGTCGATCTGGAGCGGCAGCTTGTTGATCAGCGCCATCCTGTCCTCGGCTTCCGCCTTGGTCGCGCCACAGACCGGCGTCGTCAAATTGCAGAGGAACATCTGGTCGGGATCGCGGCCGGCCTTGGCGGCCTCGTTGCGCACGGACGCATAGCCGTCCTTGGCGCCCTGAAGATTGCGCGCGGCGGTGAAGATTACTTCGCCCCATCGCCCGGCAAAGCGCTGGCCTCGGCCCGATGCTCCGGCCTGGATGATCACGGGATGGCCTTGCTGCGAACGCGGCACGGTGAACGGCCCGCGTGACTTGAACGCCGCGCCCTTGTGGTCGAGCCGCTTCACCTTGGTCGGATCAGCAAAGCGGCCGGTCTTCTTGTCCATGATGAGCGCGCCGTCTTCCCAGGTGTCCCAATGGCCGAGCACGACCTCCATGAATTCGTCGGCCTTGTCGTAGCGGGAATCATGTTCTGGATGGGAGTCGCGCCCCATGTTGAGCGCCTCGCCGTCGTTGAGCGAGGTGACGACGTTCCAGCCGGCGCGTCCGCCGGACATGAGATCGAGCGTCGCGAAGCGGCGGGCGACGTCGAACGGTTCGTAATAAGTGGTCGAGCACGTCGCGCCCAGCCCGAGCTTCTCGGTGACCATGCCCATTGTGGTCAGCACGATCAGCGGATCCATCTTCACGCAGCGGATGCCGTATTCGACGGTATGGGCGTGGTCGTTGCCGTAGCGGTCCGGCATCGCCAGGCGGTCGTCGAAGAAGGCCATGTGGAACTTGCCGGCTTCGAGAATTCTGCCGATCTCCTGATAATAGTCCGCCGACATCGAATCGTCGCGCGAATCCGGATGCCGCCAGGAGCTCGGCAGGTTGGTGCAGTTCTGCGCCTGGAGAAAGCCGACCAGGACCATCTGTCGATTCATGCTGCTGTTCTCCTGATGCCGTCAGGCCAGATCGAGGACGGTGTCGAGCCGGTATTCCCGCGCCAGCGCGCGCAGCTTTTCCCAGGTGGCATCCTCGATCTCGATGCCGTCGCGCAGGCGCTGCTGCTCGCGCAGTCCCTCGATCTCGCCGGGATAGTAGACGCCCTTGCTGCCCTCTGACGGCGGCGTCGATTTCAGATAGCGCGCGAACTCGGCGACCTCGCGCTTGAACTCCTGCAGCGGGCGGAATGCGGCGACATTGAACACCGCCATGAAGCATCCGTCATTGTGTCGCCCCGTCGGCTCGACGCCGAAGCCGAGGCCGGTGAGGAGGCCGCACAGCACCTCGACCATCGCAGCGAGGCCGCTGCCTTTGTAGCCCTCGGTGCCGCCGAGCGGCAGCAGCGCACCGCCCTTGCGGTATTGGGTCGGATCGGTGGTGTGCCGTCCCTCGGCATCGATGATCCAGCCCGTCGGAATCTCCTCGCCGCGCGCGACCGCGAGCTGGATCTTGCCGGCTGCGACAGCTGAAGTCGCCATATCCAGATAGAACGGCGCATCGAGATCGGACGGCACCGCGATCGAGATCGGGTTGGTGCCGAGCCGCGCCTCCTTGCCTCCAAACGGGGCGACGTGCTTCGGCGAGCGGCCGGAATCCGCCGTGGCAATCCCGATCATGCCTGCGCGCATCGCCATCAAGGGGTAGGCGGCGAGGCGGCCGACATGGCTTTGCCGGAACACGGTGCAGGCAGCGACATTCGCCGTCCTGGCTTTCTCGATCGTCAGCGCCATCGCCTTGGCGTTGACGTGGAAACCAAAGCCCCAATGGCCGTCGATCACGGTCGTGGTCGGCGATTCCTGGACCACGGTCCATTTGGCGCCCGGAACGATTTGGCCGGCTTTGATCCGGTCGATATAGGTGGGAACGGCGATCACGCCGTGGGAATCATGGCCGGCGAGATTGGCATTGACGCAGCCGACCGCGACGGCATCGGCTTCTTCCTCGGAGGCTCCGGCGGCGCGGAGCAGGGCGGCGCTGACGCGCGTGAGGCGATCGGCCGTGACGATCGGCATGGCGTTCCCCGGGGTCTTTGCCCTTGGCGGGCACTGATTGTTGGAGGCCATCGTCTCAAAGCGCGGCAGCGATATCAATCTCCCGTAAACCAATACAGGGCTGCAAATTCGTAAAGAGATCGCGCCTCTCGCTGAGGATTCGTCCCGTGCGGCGGTATTTTCGGTAGTTTACCCGGGGTCGTTCGCAGCTCGTTCACTTTGATCGATTGTTTGCAGCGCGCAATAACCACCACTTAGGCGATGGCCCCTCATAAAGTCACCCGGGAGAAATAGGCAGAAATGCCCGGGAGCTGAGATCGTGCCGACGACACTCGCGCGCACATTTGCGGCGTTGAGCGCCATCAACGAAGCGATCCTCTATGCGAAATCGCCGGACGAGCTGTACCAGAAGGTCTGCAACGCCGGGTTTTCGAGCGGGGATTTCTTGGCTGTCGCCGTGTTTCTGGTCGGAGCGGACGACCGGCGGCTCCATTTTGCGGCCGGCTGTGGCGATGACATTGCGCGGCTGCGCTCGATCGAGATCACGACGGATGCCGGCACACCCGAAGGCTCGGGCGTCGGCGGCGAGGCATTTCGCGATCAGAAGCTGTGCGTCAGCAATGATTATCTGAACGACCCGCGTTCGCTGGCGTGGCGTCAGGGTGCAGCTTCCGCCGGCATTGGCGCGGCTGCGGCGCTGCCGCTGCTCTGCAACGGCGAGAGTGTCGGCGTGCTCTACGTGACCCGCCGCGAAGCCGGCTCGCTGAACGAGCAGATGGTGTCGCTGTTCGAGCGCATGTCGGCCAACATTTCCTACGCTCTGGACAATTTCGCCCGCGAAACAGCGCGGCAGACCAGCGAACGGGCGACCCGGCGGCTCAACCGCATGTTCGGCGCCATCAGCGCCACCAACGAAGCCATCCTGCGCGCCAAGACCGAGCAGGAGCTCTACCAGCTCGTGTGTGACGCCTCCGTTCACGGGGGCAAGTCGCTGGCGACCATCGTGTTGCTCCGCGAACCGGATTCGCATTGGATGAGTCCGGTCGCGTCCACCGGCCAGAACCTCGCACTGATCACCCAGGCGCGCTATTCGATCGATCCGGAGAATCCCTACGGCAAGGGACTATCCGGCGAGGTGTTCCGGACGCAGAAGGCCATCGTCGAGGACGATCTCGCCAGCCGCACCAGAGGCACGCCGTGGGAGCAGGCAAACGTCAACACTGGCGTTGCCGCCTGCGTGGTCGCGCCGCTGATCAGGCACGGTGAAAGTGTCGGCGTGCTCTTGTTCTTCATCAGCCGCTCCTGGGCCAAGGACGAGGAGATCGTCGCGCTCCTGCTGCGTATGGCGGAGAACGTCTCGTTCGCGATCGATAATTTCGGCCGCGAGTCCGAGAAGGCCAAAATCGCCGCCGAAGAGGAACGGCTGGCGCGCATGTATGCGGCGCTCAGCGCCACCAACGAGGCGATCCTGCGGGCGCGGTCGCGCGCCGATCTGTTCGACCTCGTTTGCGAGGCGACGGCAAAGGGCGCCAAGTTCACTTCGGCCAACATCGCACTGGTCGACCCTCACGCCGGGCTGCTGCGCGTCGTCGCCTGTTACGGACCGAACGCCGACCACGTTCGCAACTTCAAGTTATCCATCTCCGAGCAGGTGCCGGAAGGGCGCGGACTGACCGGCACCGCGTTCCGCACGCGCCAGCCCGCCGTCAGCAACGACGTTCTCGCCGACGAGCGCATCGCGCCCTGGCACGCCAGCGCACGCCGCAACGGGATCGCGTCCTCCGCCGCGTTGCCGCTCTTCAACGGCGACCAGGTCGAAGGCGTGTTCCTGTTCAACTCTCCGGAGTGCGGCACGTTCACACCCGAATTCGTCGAATTGCTGCGCAAGCTCCAGGCCAACGTCGCCTTCGCACTGGAAGGCTTCGATCGCGCCGAGGAGAAGGCGCAGGTAGACAAGCAGCGCAATCGCCTGAGCGGAATGTTCGAAGCGCTCAGCGCAACCAATGAAGCGATCATGCGCGCCAAGACGCGCGAGGACCTGTTCGAGGCCGCGTGCCAGGCAGCTATTCTCGGCGACGTGTTCGCGTCGGCAACGATCGGCATCATCGACGAGGAAAACGAGCTCGTCCGCGTCGTCGCGGTAAAGGGGCGCCTGCAGCGGCAGATGGTTGGTCGGACCTGCAACATTTCCGCCGACCATCCCGAAGCCAAGGGGATCATCGGCACCTCGCTCCGGACCCGCCGGCCCAGCGTCATGAACGACTATCTGAACGAGCCGCGGTCGGCATACTGGCGGGCGAAGGCGATCGAGGACGGAACGCGGGCCGCCGCCAGCTTCCCGCTTCTAAAGGCGGGCCAGGAGCCGATCGGCATCCTGCTTTTCCTCGCGCCCGAGGAGAACACATTCACGCCCGATCTGGTCGAACTGCTCGGGCGCCTTGCCGAAAACGTCTCCTTCGCGCTCGACAATTTCGACCGTGCCGAGGAAAAGGCCCGCACCGAAGCGCAGAAAGAGCGCCTGACGCGCATGTTCGCGGCTCTGAGCGCGACCAACGAGGCGATCATGCGGGCGAAGTCGCGCGCCGAGCTGTTCGATCTCGTCTGTCTGGCGGCCTCCAACGGTGCCAAGTTCACGTCGACGACCATCGCGCTGGCCAGGGCCGACAGCGACCAGCTGGAGATCGTGGCGAGTGCCGGGCCATCTTCCAACACCACGCGGAACGTTCGCCTCTCGATCGACCCCGAGCGTCCCGAAGGGCGCGGGATGAGCGGCACGGCGTTCCGCACGCGCCGGCCCTGCATCAGCAACGACTATCTCAATGACGATCGCGTCAGCGCATTCCACGCCGTCGTCCGCGGCGACGGCGCGCGATCGGGCGCGGCATTTCCGCTCATCGTGCACGATCAGGCCGTCGGCGTCATGATCTACATGTCGACCGAGCCGGCTACCTTCACGGCCGAGTTCGTCGAGCTGTTGCAACGTCTCGCCGACAACGTGTCCTTCGCGATGGAGAATTTCGATCGCGCCGACGAGAAGAAGGAGGCGGACGAGCGGATCGAGTACCTCGCCTCGCATGACAGCTTGACGGACCTTCCGAACCGCGAGACCTTCAACGGGCTTTTGCGCGAGGCGATCGAAACGGCAGAGCGTCACGATCACCGTTTCGCGGTGCTGTTCATCGATCTCGATCGCTTCAAGGTCATCAACGATTCGCTCGGCCATGAGGCCGGCGACCTGCTCCTGCTCGAAGTCGCCAACCGCTTGCGCGGCGCGCTGCGGGAAAGCGACGTGGTGGCGCGCCTCGGCGGCGACGAGTTCGTGGTGATCCTCGACCAGTGCGGCGAGATCGACGACGTCCAGCGCATCGCGACCGGGCTGCTCGCGGCACTCGCCGAGCCAATGGAGCTCGCCGGACACGAGTGCCACACCACGGCCTCGATCGGTATCGCGATGTATCCGGCCAACGGCTCCGATGCGCAGACCTTGACCAAGAACGCCGACATGGCGATGTACCTGGCCAAGGAGGACGGCAAGAACGGCTACCGCTTCTTCTCCAAGGAGGTGAAGACGCAGTCGATCGAGCGGCTGTCGCTGGAGAGCGCGCTGCGCCGTGCGCTGGAGCGCGAGCAGTTCTCTTTGAACTACCAGCCCAAGGTCGACATGGAGACCGGCCAGATCACCGGCGTCGAAGCCCTGCTGCGCTGGACGCATCCCGATCTCGGCAACATCTCGCCGGCTCAGTTCATTCCGCTCGCCGAGGAAACCGGCCTGATCGTGCCGATCGGCCGCTGGGTGCTCAACGAGGCCTGCGCGCAGGCCATGGCCTGGCAGCGCCGCGGCCTGTTGCCGTTGTCGATGGCGGTCAATTTGTCGCCGCGGCAGTTCGCCGACGAGCATCTGTTGCAGGACGTCGACGAGGCGCTGGCGGCCAGCGGCATGTCGCCGGTGCTGCTCCAGCTCGAAGTCACCGAGAGCATGATGATGCGCAATGTCGGCCGCGCGCTCAAGGTGCTCGATGCCATCCAGAGTCGCGGCATCCGCCTCGCCATCGACGATTTCGGCACCGGCTATTCGTCGATGTCGCTGATGAAGCACTTCCCGATCGACACCATCAAGATCGACCGCTCCTTCGTGCGCGACCTGCCGCAGGATTCGGAGGACCAGGCGATCGCGCAGGCCATCATCAGCATGGGCAAGGCGCTCGGCATGACCGTCGTCGCCGAAGGCGTCGAGAACGTCGAGCAGGAGGCGTTCCTGCGTACCCATGGCTGCGACGAGATGCAGGGCTTCCTGATCTCGAAGCCGCTGCCGGCCAAGCAGATGGCCGAGCTGCTGCGGCCGATGGTCCTGCCTGTCGCCCCGCCGCTCCAGCCGGAGCCGGACGTTGCCGCTACTGAAGCTGCGGCGTCACGGCTGAAACGCGCTGTCGTCTGACGGCTGCGGGTGCAGTTCGCGGACGTCGTGCTCCCCGCCCTCGGCCTTGCTCGGAAAATCCTGAGGCCCCGTCAGCGATGTCTGCTCGACGAACAGCGCGAGAATCGCGTGCGCGCCCTCGGCGAAGCTCGCGCCCTCGTTCAAACCGAGTTCGGCGCACCATGGGCAACTCATCTGCTCCTGGTCGTCGAACACCGCCATGGCAGGTCCCCACCACCAGGCGGGCGCGGGCGAGCGCTCGTCCGCAGGCACAATGTGCCAGCGGGCAAACTCCTCCATCACGCGCTCGAACTCCAGGCGGGCGGCCTGATGCATTCGTTCCATGCTCCCAGGGATCCGCGATCGATGACAGGCTTTCGCGCCGAAATGATCGTGACCTGACGCTCGGAAAAATCGGCTCGCTCAATCGGCCGAGCATGCATGCCGGCATCGTCGCCGGCAGCGAAGGCCCAGTCTAGCCGTTCACGCCTCCGCTGATCAAGGCGCGGGCGCCCCGATTGCCTAACGCGGTCTGAACGGATGCGCCTTCTGGTGCCAGGCCCAGGCGGTGCGGATGACCGTCGCCAGGTCGGAATGGCCAGGCACGAAGTTCAGCACCTTTCGCGCAGCGGAAGGATCGGCGACAAGATAAGTGGGATCGCCGGCGCGGCGCGGCTTGACGGTGTGCGGCACCTCGCGGCCGGTCTCCTGCCTGATCGCGTTCAGGATCTCGCGCACGGAAAAGCCGGAGCCGGTGCCGAGGTTGAAGCTGCCGCCGGCATGCCCCTCTTCCAGCAGCTTCAGGGCCGCGACATGCGCCGCGGCGAGGTCGGTGACGTGGATGTAGTCGCGGATCGCGGTTCCGTCGGGCGTGTCGTAGTCGTCGCCGAACACCGCGAAGTCGACATGGCCCTGCAGCGCCATCATGGCGCGGGGAATGAGGTGGGTTTCATTGTCGCGCAGCTCGCCGATGCCGCCGGCCGGATCGGCGCCGCTGGCGTTGAAATAGCGCAGGCAGAACGCGCCGAAGCCATAGGCCGAGCGATAATCGGCGAGCATCCGCTCGATCATCAATTTCGATGCGCCATAGGGATTGATCGGCATGCAGGGAAAGTCTTCCGGCAGCTCCTTGGAATCGGCATTGCCGTAGACGGCGCCGGTCGAGGAGAACACGATGCGATGGCAGCCTGCGTTGCGCATCGCCTGCAACAGCGACAGCGTGCCCTGAACGTTGTTGATGTAGTATTTCTGCGGATCGGTCATGGACTCGCCGACCAGGCTCGCTGCCGCGAAATGCATCACCGCCGTGATTTTGTGGTCGGCGAAGGCGCGTGCCAGCGCCGTGCCGTCGAGCAGATCGCCCGTCACCAGGGGGCCGGCAACGAAGCTGCGATGACCTGTCGAGAGATTGTCATAAACGACGGGCTGGTAGCCGGCGGCGGTCAATGCGCGGCAGGCATGCGAGCCAATATAGCCCGCGCCCCCGGTGACGAGGACGGTCGGTCGGTCGGTCATATCGTCTTCTGCTCTTCTCTTAGCGGAGGGGCCGGTTGCGGCTGAAGAGAAGATAGAGCGCGCGGGGGTTGGTGGTCAAATAGCGCCAGAACAGGCGGCGCGGCTCGAGCAAGGTGCGCCAGGCCCATTCGAGTCCGATCTTCTGCATCCATTGCGGCGCGCGGGAACGGCTGCCCGACAAAAAGTTGAACAGGCCGCCTGATGTCTTGATAACGCCAACATTGGTCAGGTACGGCGTGAATTCCTCGACGAATGCCTGCTCGTTGGGCACGCCGAGCGCGACCCACAGATAGTCCGGCGCAAGCGCGTTGATCTCCTCGATTTTGGCGCGCAGCGCCTCGCCTCGCAGATAGCCGTGGCTGCGTCCGATGATCTTGAGGTTCGGATACATCTTCTGGACGTTATCGACCGCCACGATGTTTTCGGCCTCGCTGGCGCCGAACATGTAGAAGGTGCGGCCGACCGCTTCCGCCTTGCGCGCGACGACGTGGAACAGGTCCGTGGTCGCGACGCGCTCGGGCAGGGGAAACCAGGATTGCAGCTTTGATGCCGCCACCAGCGGCTGGCCGTCGGCATTGATCAGGTCGGCGGCGCGGAACAGGCGCTCGGTCTGCGGTTCCGTCGAGCAGCGCGCCAGCACCTCACCGTTGGCCGAGGTCAGGAACAACGGACGGCCGATGCGATTGTCGGGATCGGTCGCTTCGATCATGAAATCGGCGGTCGCTTCCAGATCGATCGCGGCCATGCGGAGCCCGCCGACGGTGATTCGCGGCACGTCGGCCGTTGCTGCCCGTCCGTCGAGGTTGACGCGACGCTCAAGCATATTGTCTGCCTCGCTGGCGCGTTTGGATTGCAGGGGTGAGCTCGTCCAGCACGACGCCGACGAGCTTGCGCTCGGCGCGGCCCAGCGCGGTCAGGATCTCTTCCAGGCTGTCGTTGATGTCGAGGCTGGTCGGCAGCACCGCCACCAGCGCGTCGGTGTCGTCCAGCAGCTTTCGGCCGCCGGCAAGAAGCGGCATCACGGGGCCGTCGAGGATCACGAGGTCATAGCCGCCCGCGGCGCGCGCCTGCGCAATCGCCTTGCGGATCGCATCGGCAGCCTTTCCGGCGTCGCCCTCGCCGGCCGGCAGCACCGAAATGCCGTTGACCGTCTTGATCTCGCGTGCGGCCTTGCTGCCGATCGAGAGCCAGCCGAGCCTGCTCGGTTCGTTCCTGCCGGGGCGGCTGACCTTGTTCGAGAGTGCGTGGGCCTGATGGTCGGCATCGATCATCAGCACGCGGGCGCCGTCGCGCGCAGCCGCAAGCGCGAAATTCAGCGCGATCACGCTGCGTCCGGTGGTCTCGCCGGCGCCGACGAGCGCGATGACCGGCATCGCCTTGTCGCCGGCGCGCCGGGCCACGGCAGTGCGCATATCGCGCCAGGCGTTGAGCAGCTTCGTCAGCGGAAAGCCGGGCCGCAATGTCGGCCAGCCCAGCCGGGTGAGGTCGACGCCGCCGCCGGTGGCGAGAATGGCTCCGAGCGTGTGGATGACGTCGGCCTCCTGGAGACGCGCGATCAGCGGCTTTTCGATCAGGGGCTTTTCGACTATCGCAGGCTGCAGCGATGGCGCGGCAAGTTCGGGCAGGGCCTGCGCCACTTCCTGAGGTCGCGAGACCTGAGGAGATTGCGGAGCTGCGGGAGCCGGCAATACCTCGGGAGCGCGCGTTCTCTCCGGCGCCGGCTTGCGCTCACGGCGGGCTGGCGCGGGCGCCGGTGCGCCGACGAGCAGGAGTTCGACCGCGGCGAACCAGCTTGACGCCGCGAGCGCGCCGAAGATGAAGCCGATCATGGCGAACAGGCTCATGGCGGGCGGGAACGAGCGCCGCTGCGGCACCGTCGCTTCGCCGATGACGCGGGCCGCCGAAGTGTTCAGCGTCTCCTGCTCTTCGGTCTCGCGCGAGCGCTTGAGGAAGGATTGATAGACGTCGCGGCTGGCATCGGCCTCGCGCTCGAGCTCGCGCAGACGGACGGCGGCCTGGCTGAGCTGCACGCTCTGCCGCTTCTGCGCTTCCGTGGCCCGGTTGAGCGAGGCCTCATAGTCGCGGGCGCGCGTCAGATCGTTCTTGGCCGACTGGGCGAAGCGATCGATCTCCTCGCTGATGGTGCGCTTGAGATCCTCGACCTGCTTCTCGGTCTGGCGCAGTGCCGGATGGCGCGGCCCGAGCTCGCCGGCCTGCTCAGCATATTTCTTGCGCGCATCGGCATATTGCGCGCGCAGGTTCGCAATCGTCGGCGATTGCAGCGCTTCCGGGATCGCACCGGCATCGGCCGCGGTACGGCGGCTCGCCTCGATCTGGTCGAGCCGCGCCTGCGCATCCATCGTCGCGGCGCGGGCCGCGGAAAGCCGCTGGTTGCTGGCGGAAAGCTGCTGATCGCTGATCAGCGCATCCTGGGTGCCGACGAAATTGTTCTGGGCCTTGTAGGTGGCGAGCGCGGTCTCGGCGCTGCGCAGCCGCTCGCGCAGCTCCTTGAGGCGGCCGGAGAGATCGTTGGTGGCGCGCCGTGCGGCCGAAGCCTGCGAGTTGCGGGACTCGGCGAGATAGGCATTGGTCAGCGTGTTGGCGAGCATCGCCGCCTTCGCTGGATCCGTCGACCAGACCTCGATGTCGACGATGAAGCTCTTATCGGTCTTGCGGATCGTGATGTGCCTGTTCAGCGCCTCGAGTGCCGCAAGCTGCACCTCCTTGTTGTCCGCAGCGGAGGGAGCGCGGGGCTGCAGACCGATCAGGCCGAGCAGCGACGACATCAGGCTCTGGCCGTCGCTACCGCCGCCGAATTCCGGGTCCTTGTCGAGACCCGCCTGCTGGATCACCTTGAGCAGTACGCTGTTGGAGGTGATCAGCCGCGCCTGGCTCTCCACCACCATGGCCATGCCGGAGACGTCCTGCGCGCGCGGTGTGAGTTCGCGGTCGACGAGCTGAAGCTCGCGCGGATCGACATAGAGCTGGGCGGTGGCGGTGTAGCGGGGCGTCAGGCTCTTGCCCACGGTAACGGCGAGCGTTGCGCCGAACAGGGCAGCCGCGGCAATCGCGATCTTGCGTCGCCAGAGCAAATTGGCGAGCTCCAGCACGTTGAAGCCGGCCTGGGGCCTCTGTTGCGGCGACTCCGGTCTGGCCCGATCTATCGGCTGGTTATAGTCAAGCATGATCCCCAGCTTTCATTCCAAATGCCGCAGGCTGAGGGGTTACTCTTCGCTCTACGCCATGCACCCGGGATATAGGTGCCCAATCAACGCAACAGGGAAAATTAACCATACTCATTGAGGGACTATTCACCGAAATGGCAAACAAAGCGTTTAAGCGCATGCCACTCCGCAGTGCGTCCTCGTGACGCCAGCGATGCCGGGGCTCCCTGGAGATTAACGGTTCGTTACCGCGCGCGGCATGGCTGCGAAGCTCCGCCTGTTCCGCAATGGGCCGCGCGCGCGCCATGATGGTCAGCTCTTCCGCAGGATGACGTGATAGTCGCCGCGACGGACGTCGGTCCCGCGCGAAAGCATGGTATTCAGCACGGCGGCGCCGGCGTCCACGAGCGCCGCGAACAGCGGCTTGCTCCGGCGCATCTCGGGATAGCGCGGACTCTCGACCTCGCGGCGGTAGATCATCTCAAGGCCGTTGGCGGCCGCGAAGGCTTCGAGCCGGGGCAGCGTCACCAGCGGATGGAAGAAGGTCGGGAATGGCGGCTCGCCGGGCATGCCGGCATCCTTGATGCCGCGGATGTGGCGGTAGAACCAGACGTGAAACCAGTGCGGCGAATATTTGGTGACGACGCCGGAGAGCGAGCGGGGATTGGGCGCGCCGATCAGGATCATGCCGCCGCGCTTGAGCGCATCGCGGAAATTCAGGAGCGCGGCGTCGACGTGGGGCAGATGCTCGATCACGTTGTAGCAGATCACGAGATCGAAGGTCTCGCGCTCGAAGCGGTAGGTCTGCACGTCGCCGAGAATCGCCTCATCCGCGTAAGTGTTGTTGCGGACCTGGTCCTCGTCGATGTCGACGACGGTGACCTTGCTGCGTCCAGGCAATTCCGGCGGCAGGACGCTGCACGAGCCGCCGCCGGCTTCATAGATGGCGAGCTGGCCTTGCGGCAGTTCGCGGCGCAGCACGTCGTGAACGGCGAGCAGGCTGTCGCGCGCTTCGCCCGGGACGAGATCGTGAAGCGCCTGGACGGGTGCCGCGGCTGCGGGGATCCGGATCGCCGTGGCTGTCGCAAAATCGATCGTGGCTGGCTTGTTCATATTTTCTGACCGCGCTTGTTCTATTCAAATTTACAGGAAAAATATCGCGAGCCCGAAGAGCAAATCTGATGCCGCGCCGTCTCACCGGTCGCAGTGCTTACGGTCGGGTTAATGCGCATGCGCATTAACTACGGCATTGTTCATGTTGGGTCTTGGTCGACGCGTGGACCGCGAATTGCAGTACCACGTGCGCATGATTTCGCGGGAGAAACAGGCGAAAGCGGTTAAACGCATGATGTTGTCTTGGGACGGTCGGGAGACTGGCGTGAGGCGCGGGCACGCGCCATCAACTGGCGTTCGTTTTGGGACGCATCTGTCCCGCGACGATGTGCCGTCGCGGGACGTACGAATGAAGCAGGGCTTTTTCAATATATCTCGGACATCTAGAACGTCATGACATTGATCCCGACAGACCTGTCTGCCACGCGTATCGCGGATGCCGTGCGCGATCCCAACCGGGAGATCGCGGCGAGCTCCCGCGTCATCGACCTGTCGGTCGGTATCGTCGTCTGCATTCCCTGCTTCCGCCGTCCGCAGCATCTGCGGCTGACGCTGGAGTCGCTGGCGAACCAGCGGACCCCGCGTTCCTTTGCCGTCGTCATGGTCGAGAACGATGCCGCGCAGCGCGAGAGCGCGCCGGTTGCCGCGGAGTTTCTGGCCGCCGGCAGGCTGCAGGGTGTCTGCCTCGTCGAGAAGCGGCAGGGCAATTGCCAGGCGATCAATGCTGCGTTCGAGACGGCGCAGGCACTGTTTCCAGCCGCGACCCGCTTCCTGATGATCGACGACGACGAGATCGCGTCAAGCGACTGGCTCGAACTGATGGTCCGCACCGCGGAGGCGACCGGCGCCGACGTGGTCGGCGGGCCGGTGCTGCCTGTGTTCGATGACGACAGCAAGCCGTGGCTGTCGCGTCATCCCGCTTTCCGTCCCGCCTACGACTATTCCGGCGCGGTGCCGCTGATCTATGGCTGCGGCAATTGTCTGATCACGCGTGCGGCCTTCGAGCGGTTCGATCGTCCCGCCTTCGACCTGCGCTTCAATTTCCTCGGCGGCGGCGATTGCGATTTCTTCGTGCGGTGCCGTGATGCCGGCATGATCTTCCACTGGACGGCGGAGGCCGTCATCACCGAGACCGTACCGCAAAGCCGCACGAGCCTCGGCTGGATCGCCAAGCGTGGCCTGCGCATCGGCGCGATCAATTATCGCGTGCAGTACAAGGCCGCGCAGAGCGCGGCAGCGCGGGCGCGGGTATTCGTACAGATGCTCGGACGGTTGCCGCTCTCGCTGGTTCGGTCCGCAGGTCTGCTGACGTCGTCGAAGGCCCTCGTCGCGATGCACCCCGTGATGGTCGCGTTCGGCTCGATGCTCGCCGCGTTCGGGATCGAGCCGAAGCCCTATGAGGCCTCGAAGATCGTGTCGTGACGACTAGATGCCGAAGCGGGCGAGGGCGGTCCTGGCCGCGGCGCGCGGCAACGCCTTGAGCGAGCGCCGGCCGACCATTCCAAGATAGCCAAAAGCCTGGCGATATCGGCCGAAGCGAACCGCCTGCATCGCCGAGTAGGTGATGAGATGAAGTTCGGCGGCGAGGCGCAGTCCGGCCGCCGAGCCCTCGGGCAGGCGTGCCAGGATCAATCCGTCGTCGAATACCCGCGCGATGGCAGGGAAGAAATCCTTCGGCGTCCGCACCGCCGCGTTCATGGTGTTGGCGGTATGCAAGCGATAATCGAGCAGCAGTTTTGGCGCGAACTCGAACTCGCCGATCGCTGCCAAGCGGCACCAGCAATGCCAATCCTCGCAATATCTGAGCGAGGTGTCGAAACCACCGATGGCGCGGAAGGCTTCCGCGCGTGCCAGCGCAATACCGCCATTGACGATGAAATTGCCGGCGGCGAGCCGCGTCAGCACGTCGCCGGACGGCTTCCGGCGCCCCTTCAGCAGGCCGCGCCGGCCGATCTGATGTCCTTCGCTGTCGATCGTGTTGTAATCGCCATAGACGAGCACCGCCCGCGGAGCCGCGCGTGCCGCCTCCAGCAGCGCCGCCACTGCGCCGGGGCGAAGGCGGTCATCGGCATCGAGGAAGAGCAGCCAGTCGCCGCGGGCATATCGCGCACCGAGATTGCGCGCTGCCGACACACCGGCGGAATCATTCGTGATCAGGTGCAGCCGCGGATCGCGAATGCCGCGGACAATGGCGGCGGTGTTGTCGGTCGAGCCGTCGTCCACGACGATGACTTCGCCCACCTCGCCCTGCACCAGTGCGCTGGCGAGGGTTTCGCCGACATAGGCCGCAACGTTCTTGGCGGGAATGACGACGGACACCGACCAGGTCGAGCTCGACGGCAGCGGCTGGCGTGCCGCCGGAACGACGCGTCTGGTGGCCGGCAAATCGAGGACGTCTTCGGCGGTGATCTGAGCCACGGCTCGCCTTTAAGAGTCTGTTAACCAGGACGCGTGCGCTGAATGGATGATGCGATCGATCGCAACGTGGGCAGGCCCCGAGAATGATACTCGCATTACAGCCAGATCGTTGCCGTGAAGCCGTGTGTGGCGCTGGTTTCGTCAATTAGCGTTAAGCCGCTGGCATTAAGCCTGTGGCAAATTTGGAAGAGTGCGACCGCCGGTCCCATGCGAGAATGCGCATCCGGCTGCCGCGGATGGAATCCAGTGCCCGCAAAGACATTCGAACACGACCCAGATGCGATGATCCTCAACCTCTTCTATGAGGACAAGGACGATCGCTGGTTTCCCGGCGACCGGCATCTGCGACGCATGGCGCGCCGGTTGCTGCTCGGCGAGCCGCGCATGAGCGGTCAGCTTCGCGTGTTCCTCAATCTCTGTGCGGGGCTCGATCGGCTCGGCATCCGCTACCGCGTCAACGATTACGGCTACATCGCGCGGCATCCCGACGAGCTCGCCTGCATCGTCGGCCGCACCTTCCTGCTCGACAAATTCGCGTGGAAGAATCCGATCCTGCTCGGCGTCGCCGCCCACAATCATCCGCTCGACGACCCCGATCTGTTCAAGCGCCTGCCGGTGAAGAAGGTCGTGGTGCCCGGGCCCTGGTACGTCGACATGTACCGGCCGTATTGGCCCGAGACGGAGGCCTGGCCGGTCGGTATCGATACCGATCTCTGGGTGCCGTCGCAGTCGTCGCAGAAGGCTGTCGATGTGCTGATCTACGACAAGGTCCACTGGGACCGCGAGCGCTATGCGCCGGAGTTGATCGAACCCGTCCGCGCCCGTCTGCGAAAAGAGGGCCGCTCGTTCACTGAGCTGCGTTATGGCAGCTACAAGGAAGAAGATTATCAGTCGGCGCTGGCGGCCTCGCGCGCGATGATCTTCCTGTGCCAGAACGAAAGCCAGGGCATCGCCTATCAGCAGGCCTTGTCTTGCGGCGTGCCTGTATTCGCCTGGGATCCGGGCGGCCCGTGGCGAGACCCCGATTACTATCCGCACCGCGTGCAGTTCGCGCCGGTGTCGTCGGTGCCGTATTGGGATGAGCGCTGCGGGGCCAAATTCGTCGACGTCGCGGGATTCGAGGCGGGGTGGGACAATTTCTGGGAAGGGTGTGCCGGGGGCGCGTTCGATCCGCGCGGCTATATCCTGGACAGTCTCACGCTGGAGCAACGGGCGCTGCAATATTACGAGATCGCGCGGAGCATCGTGCGGCAGCCGGCGGCGCAGACTTCCGAAAGGCCGGGTGACGGACGCTCAATGGGCTTGAGCCAGGACCTCGAGCTTCACCGGCGTCACCAAGTGTCTTGAGCCGTGGACCGCAGCATGGACCGCAGCGCCGCCGACATCACTGACCTCGAGGCCCGATCGTTGAGCCGCGCCTTCCGCGACGGCTTGGCGGAGCTCAATGCCGTGCAGGCGGCGCGCTGCCTCGTCGCCGTCGCCTCGCTGCTGCTGGTGCTCGTGACGCTCGATCCGTTCCCGGACCTGCGCAATCCCGATGTCACCACCGTCGTCGGCGGACGAATGGCGCTGGCCTATGTTTCGTGGGGACTGCTCGCTGCGGTCGCGGTGCTGCTCGTCGCGACCACGGATGCGCCCGCGCTGAAGACTCTGGTGACGCCGCTTCATCTCTGCCTCGTGGGCTGGCTGGTGATCAACATCGTCCTCTCCGAAAGCCGCGGCGTTTCGATCCAGCGCTTCGTGCTCGCCGCCAGCGTGACGTCGCTCGCAGTCCTGCTGCCATTGCTGCCGCCGACGCAGCGCAGCTTCAACCTGTGCCTGGGTGCTGCCGCGCTGGTGCTGCTCGCGCTCTGCTATCTCGGCGTCTTCCTCGCGCCGCACTATTCGATCCACACCGGGCTCGATATTGGCGAGCCGCAGCTTGCCGGCGACTGGCGCGGCAGTTTTGGCCATAAGAACATCGCCTCGCCCGTGATGACCATCCTGGTCTATGTCGGGATCTACCTGACCGCCGTCGGCTCGTTCGTGATGGGACCGGCGATCGCCGCGCTGGCCGGCATCTTCCTGATCTTCACCGGCGGCAAGACGTCGTCGGTGCTGTGCCTTGCGATCTACGCGCTCGCGTCGCTGGTCTACGTGACGCCGAGTCTGTGGCTGAAGCGGATCATCTGCTTCGTGCCGCTGATCGTGATGAACCTTTTGACGGTCGGCAGTGTCTTGAGCCCGACGCTCGGCGGCATGACGCGGCTGCTGCCGCTCGATCCGACCTTCACCGGCCGTTCCGCGATCTGGGAGTTCGCGCTGGCGGCCGTCGCCGAGAAGCCGGTCACCGGTCACGGCTATGCGGCCTTCTGGGATGATGTCACGGCGCGGCAGACCGCCCAGGGCGCCGAATGGGCGACGTCGGCGGCGCACAGCCACAACAGCTATCTCGACCTCGCGGTCACCATCGGTCTGCCGGGGCTGCTGCTCGTGATTCTCGTGTTCGTGCTCGCCCCCCTCCGTAATTTCCAGTCAGCCCAGACACACAACCGCAGTGGCGCACTGGCAAAGCTGTTCCTGACCGTATGGCTGTTCGGCCTGTATTACGGCGCGACCGAGACCTTCCTGCTCGAACGGCAGAATCCGATCTGGTTCATGTTCGCGCTCGCGGTGGCCGGCCTGCATTTCCTCGCCAGGTTCCAATGCGTCGAGCAGATGGAACCGGAGCGCTGACAGCTTGTCGCAGTCGGGGCGATGGTGGCATCGGCTTAACGATTGAGCGGCTAGGTCTCTTGTGGTGTGCGACAAAACATAATCTATCTCGAAACATTCAGTAATCGTATGCCCCGCAGATGACGTTCCTCAGCGTCGAGCAACCAGATGGCCTCGTGTCCAGCACGTCGAACATCGCTGTCGATTTCCTGCGTGACTGGCGGCAGGCCGCGTCGCGTCTGAGCGCCGGGCATCGCACCGCATTCCAGCATGGTTACTGGCTCGATGCATGGTATGAGGCGTTTCACGATTTTGCGCCGCTGATCGCGATCATCTCGGATGCCGCCACCGGCAAGGACATCGCGATGGTGCCGATGATCAGCCACATCAGGCGCGACATCCGCATCGTCGAATTCGCCGATCTCGGCGTCTCCGACAACAACGCGCCGATCCTGGCGAGCGATGCCGCGTTGGACGCGGCGGCGATGGATGCGATCAGCTTGGCACTGGTCGAGGCATTGCGCGCCTTGCCGGACCGCTTCGACCTGCTCCGCCTGAAGAAGATGCCAGCCCAGGTCGGTGGCAAGCCGAATCCGCTGGTGGCGTTCGGGCGGATCGGATCCTCATCGCTGAACGGCAATGTCGTGCTGATGGGCGACGACTATGAGAACTATCAAGCGTCGATCAAGCGCATGCAGATGCCGCGCTGCTGGCGCGTCTTCAGCCGTCACCAAGGCGCGCGGTTCGAGATCGCCGCGGACGTTGCGCGCGCGCATGAGCTGCTGGACGTCATGGATGTGCAGCAGCAGGCGCGCATGCGAAAGCTCGGCTCGCGGTTCGTCCTCAATGACGACGCCCATGCGCAGTTCTACCGCGAGGTTGCCCGCCAGGGCGTCGCGGAAGGCTATGCCGTCGTTGCGGCACTGGTCTGCGATGAAGCTGTCATCGCCACGTCATTCGGCATCAGGCAAGGCGCGACTTATTACCTGCTGCGCATCAGCCACGGCGGCGACTCATGGTCGAGCTGCTCGCCGGGGCTGCTCGTCGCCGAGCGCACCATGGCCGCGATGCATGCGGCGGGCGTGCGCCGTTTCGACCTCAGCATCGGCAATCAGGACTACAAGCGGCGCTTCGGCGCCGAGCGGGTGCCGCTGACCGACGTCAGCGTCGCGCTGACCTGGCGCGGCGCTCCTTTCGCATGGCGCGACCACGCCGCGCAGGGCCTGCGCCGCTATCCCGCGGCCGCCGCCCTCGCGGCGCGGGCGATACGCAAGATGCGCTGACACAGGCTGTCTGCTCGCCCGTCATCTCGGAAGGCCCGCGCAGAAGGCATCCAGCAATGCGCGACCCTGCGACCAGTCGCCGAGCCCGCTCGACCCATTGATGTGGCCGAGTGCGCCCGGCACAATCAGGCCCGACTGCCACGCGCGTGCGCGTCGCTGTGTCACCTCGAGGCTGCCATAGGGATCGTTCGTGCTGGCGATGATGAGCGAAGGGAAGCGCAGCGCGCGGTCGGGGACCGGCTTGAACGCGGCGGCCTCGGCGGGAAAGCTGGTGCCGTCAGGATCGGGCACCGCGACCAGAAACGCGCCGGCGATCGCGGATGGGAAGCGGGCGGCCCAGTGCGCCACGAGCAGGCAGGCGAGGCTGTGGGCCACCAGCACGGGCGGCTTCGCGTAGCGGCTGACCGCTCGCTCCAGCGATTGCTCCCAGTCGTCGAGCTCGGGCCGGTCCCAGCTCGTCGGCTGAAATCGATTGAAGCGGGCATCACTGCGCTCCCAGAGGGTCTGCCAATGGGTTTCGCCGGAGCCGCCGAGGCCGGGCAAGGTGATGATGTCGTGCATGATCGTCCCGTGATATCTGAGATGGGGGCGCAGTGTGGCCGGTCAGGGTGCTGCGGGACATGGCAAGTCATCGGCGGAATCGATCATCTGCCGATGATCTCAAGGCGGAATGGAGAATTTTCTTGGATCGTTTCGGAAGCATCGACGCCAAGGATCTGAAGATCCTGGAGGCGCTGCAGGCCAATGCGCGCGTGCCGTTGTCCGAGCTTGGCCGTTCCGTCGGCCTGTCCCAGCCGGCCGTCTCCGAGCGCGTCAAGCGGCTCGAGGAAGCCGGCATCATCGAAGGCTACGGTGCCCGGATCAACCCGCGCGCGCTCGGGCTTGGCCTGATGGCGCTGGTGCGCCTGCGCACGTCGCATGAGCACATCAAGACCTGCCTGAAGAGATTCAGCGAGATTCCGTACATCATCGAGGTCCATCGCGTGACCGGCGATGACTGCTTCGTGCTGAAGGTGCTGGTTCCGGCGCCGGAAGATCTCGAAACGATCGTGGATCGCATTGCCGGTTTCGGCACTGTGACGACCTCGCTGGTGCTGCGGAGCGAACCGGCGCGGCCGATCGGCAAAGACCTCGTCAGGAAGAAGGCCGAGCGGAGCTGAGGCGGCATTCCCGAAAGAGAATGCCGCCCGTCGCATCAGCCGTGTGGCTAGCCATGGAGCTTAGCCATGGAGCTTCTTGGCGGTCTCCGCGATCTGGCGGCCCTGATAGCGCGCGCCGGCGAGCTCGTTGGCGCTGGGCTGGCGGCTGCCGTCGCCGCCGGTGATCGTGGTGGCGCCGTAGGGTGCGCCGCCGGTGACTTCGTCGAGCTTCATCTGGCCGGCGAAGCCGTAGTTCATGCCGACCACGACCATGCCGAAATGCAAGAGGTTGGTGATGATCGAGAACAGCGTCGTCTCCTGGCCGCCATGCTGGGTCGCAGTCGATGTGAAGGCGCCGCCGACCTTGCCGTGCAGCGCGCCCTTGGCCCAGAGCCCGCCCGCCTGGTCGAGGAAGTTCGCCATCTGCGAGGCCATGCGGCCGAAGCGGGTGCCGGTGCCGACGATGATTGCATCGTAGCTGGCGAGATCCTCAATCTTGGCGATGGGGGCGGCCTGATCGACCTTGTAATAGGAGGCTTTGGCGACCTCGGCCGGCACGAGCTCCGGCACGCGCTTGATGTCGACGGTGGCGCCGGCCTCGCGCGCGCCCTCGGCGACGGCGTTGGCCATCGCCTCGATATGGCCATAGGCGGAATAATAGAGGACGAGAACTTTGGTCATGGTGGTCTCCGTTGGGGGATGAGTTTGAATGGTTGTTTGAGGCGTGGATGGCCGGGACAAGCCCGGCCATGACGGAGAGAGTCGTCAGGCCGCGTCGACGAGCACGAGCTCGGTGTCCTCGAGCGCGGTGATCTTCAGCCGGTCCTCGTCGCGGATCGCGGCGCCGTCGCGGGCGTTGACGCGCACGCCGTTGATCTCGACTGAACCTGCCGCAGGCACCAGGTAGAGATGCCGCGCCTTCTCTGGTGCGTACTCCGCGCTCTCGCCCGCCTTGAGCGTGGTGGCGAGCACCCGCGCATCGGCGCGGATCGGCAGCGCATCCGCATCGTCATCGAACCCGCTCGCGATGGTGACGAGCTTGCCGGAGCGATCCGCTTTCGGAAACGGCTTCGAACCCCAGGTCGGCTGTCCGCCGCGCGTCGTCGGCTCGATCCAGATCTGGAAGATCCGCGTCTGGGTCGGCTCCAGATTGTACTCGGAGTGGCGGATGCCGCTGCCGGCACTCATCACCTGCACGTCGCCCGCTTCAGTGCGGCCCTCGTTGCCGAGGCTGTCCTGATGGGTGATCGCGCCCTCGCGCACATAGGTGATGATCTCCATGTTGGCGTGGGGATGGGCGGGAAAGCCGGTGTTGGGCGCGATCTCGTCGTCGTTCCACACCCGCAATGCGCCGTGACCCATGTTGTTCGGGTCGTAATGGTCAGCGAAGGAGAAGTGATGCTTGGCCTTGAGCCAGCCGTGGTCGGCGCCGCCGAGCTTATTGAAAGGTCTGAGTTCGATCATCTGCGTAATTCCTTGTGTGGGTGGTTGGCGCCTCGATCAGGCGCCGAACCCGCCGTCGACGTTGAGCACCGTGCCGGTGACGAAGGAGGCGTCCGGGCTTGCGAGGAAGACGATGCCGGCGGCGACTTCCTCGGGACGGCCGAAGCGCTGCAGCGCGTGCTGCTTGCGCTGGGTCTCGGCGAACTCGCCGCCATCCTTCGGATTCATGTCGGTGTCGATCGAGCCGGGCTGCACCACGTTCACGGTGATGCCGCGCGGTCCGAGGTCGCGCGCTGCGCCCTTGGTGTAGCCGACGACTGCCGCCTTGGTGGCGACGTAGTCGGCAAGGCCCGGGAACGAGGCGCGGTCGGCCAGCATGGAGCCGACGGTGACGATGCGGCCGCCTTCACCCATCAGCTGCGAGGCGGCGCGGATTGCCGCGATGACGCCGTGCACGTTGACCTGATCCTGGCGGGCGAGGGCATCCGTGTCGGCATTGGCGTCGTCGATGGCACCGCCCGCGGCAACGCCGGCATTGTTGACGAGGATGTCGAGATGGCCGAATTCCCTGGCGACGTCGTTGACCAGTTGCGTGACGTCCCTGGCGGAAGCCTGGTCCGCCCTGAAAGCGCGGGCCCTGACGCCCTTGGCCTTCAACTCGGTGACGACGGCTTCCGCCTTTTCCGGCGAGGCCACGTAGCTGATGGCGACATCCGCGCCTTCGTCTGCGAGAGCGCGGGCAGAAGCCGCGCCGATGCCGCGCGAGCCGCCGGTGACGAGGGCAACCTTGCCTGAGAGCTTCTTGGTCATTGGATTTCTCCAGTCCTGAATGTCTGATGACCCCTTGGATAAGCCTCCGTCTGTGGTATAGAAATAGAAACTGTTGAAACGCATTGTTTCCATAAATATCCCTATGGATGGGTCGCCATGGCAAAACTTCCCGATTTCGAGGCACTCGCGATCTTCGCAAAAGTCGTGGAATTGCGGTCGTTCGCGGGGGCCGCGAGCGAGCTGGCGATGTCGAAGGCGACTGTGTCCAAGGCGGTCACCCGCCTGGAGGAGCGTCTCGGCGCCCGGCTGTTCAACCGCACCTCGCGCCGGCTCGCGCTGACCGATGCCGGGCACAAGCTCGCCGAGCGCGCGACGCGCCTGTTGGCCGACGGTGAAGCGGCGGAGAACGAGGCGCTGGCGCAATCGGTGGCGCCGCGGGGCCTGGTGCGGCTCGCCGTGCCCATGACGTTCGGCATCAAGGCGGTGGCGCCGCTGCTGCCGGAGTTTTTCGAGGCCTATCCGGAAGTCTCGGTCGATCTGCATTTGAGCGATGCGACCGTCGACCTGATCGGCGAGGGTTTTGACATGGCGGTGCGGATCGCGCGGCTACCGGACTCCTCGCTGCTCGCGCGGCGGCTCTTCACCATGCCGCGCTTCACCGTGGCCGCGCCGTCCTATCTGAAGAAGCACGGCCGGCCGACGCATCCGATGCACCTGGCCGAGCACAAGTGCTTCAGCTACGCCTATATGTCGACGCCCAACATCTGGCACTACACCAATTCCGCCGGCGAGCAGGCCAGCGTGCGCCCGGGTGGACAGCTCCGCGTCAACAACGGCGAAGCCGTGATGCCGGCGCTGATTGCGGGCCTCGGCATCGCCGAGCTGCCCGAATTCATCGTTGGCGAAGCGATCTCGTCGGGCGCCGTCGAAGTGATCCTGAAGGACTGGAAGCAGGCCGAAGGCGCCGTGCACCTGGTGACCCCACCCGGCGGCCCCCGTCCCGCCCGCGTCGAAGCGCTCGGCGATTTCCTCGCGGCCAAGCTGCCGGGCACCTGCAAGCGGCGGGCGAAGAAAGGTGCGAGGGCAACGTAACTGCCGTAGGGTGGGCAAAGCGAAGCGTGCCCACGTCGTCGCTCGAGGGGATCGCAAGTGTCTCGATATCGCCGCGCACAAGGCAGCATGTTCTTCTTCACCGTCGTGCTCGCCGACCGCTCGAGCACGCTGCTCGTGGACCAAGTTGATCGCCTCAGGCGAATTTACCGAACAGTTCAGCAGCGCCGCCCGTTCGAGACGATCGCCATTTGTATCCTGCCCGACCATCTCCATGCTGTTTGGTTGCTTCCGGAGGCCGATGCTGATTTTTCGTCGCGGTGGAATCTGATCAAGGGTGGATTTTCGAGAGGCTTGGAGGGCGGGCCGCCTTCAATGAGCAAATTGAAGAAGCGCGAGAAAGGCATCTGGCAGCGGCGTTTCTAGGAGCACACAATTCGCGACGACGCAGATCTGGAGCGACACGTTGATTACATCCATTTCAATCCCGTGAAACACGGGCTCGTCACGCGCGTGCGCGACTGGTCCCTCAGCAGCTTTCATCGTTACGTGGAGCAGGGCGACCTCCCCGTGGATTGGGGCGGGGACATGCGCGACATCGCCGGTCATTTCGGAGAGTGACCGTGGGCACGGCGCGCGCAGCGCGCCTTTGCCCCCCCTACGGCAGCTCGCCAATCTGTCGTTTGTGCAAACTATCGTAGGGTGGGCAAAGCGAAGCGTGCCCACGTCTTTGCCTGAAGAGATCACAGGTGTCTCGATATCGGGCGCGCGGGAGGCCTTTGGATTGGGGCGGGGACATGCGCGACATCGCCGGTCATTTCGGAGAGTGATCGTGGGCACGGCGCGCGAAGAGCGCGCCTTTGCCCACCCTACGGCAGCTGTCTTTCGGCTTCGACTACGCCACCTTCACGCCGTCGATCGCGACGATGCGCAGGCTTGGCTTCAGCGTTTCTTCCAGCTGCGACTTCAGTTCGTGAACACGAGGGTCGCTCGAACGCTTCGCACAAACCGCATATTGATGGACCGATTGCGCCAATGCGCGGCGCGCTTCCGGCGTACGCGTCACTTCGGGCCTTGCAAGCCGCAGAACGATCGCGGCGAGATTCACCAGCATCTCGTCCAGGGCGACATCGATGGTTCCAATGTTAGGCATCACGCACTCCCTCAAGAGGGCAACAGCGGCTCCAGGCATGCGTTCCGGGCTCGGCCGAACATGGCTAACGCTTCGTAAACGTCTTGTTCTTGCCGATCGCGGCGCTAGGCTGGGTGCGAAACAAGAAAAATCGGGGGGAGGGATCTGCCATGGATCGACGCGACGTCCTGCGCGCCGCTGCTGCACTGCCGTTGCTGCGCGCTGCGTTACCCGGACCGGCCTCCGCGCAGACCTATCCCGCCCGCAACATCACCATGATCGTGCCGTTTCCGGCCGGCGGACAGGCCGATCTCGCAGCGCGGCCAGTGGCGATGGCGCTGGAGCGGATCCTCGGCAAGGCCGTCATCGTCGACAACCGCGCCGGAGGCGGCGGCGGCTCGGTCGGCAATGCCGCGGCGGCACGCGCCGAGCCCGACGGCTACACGCTGCTGATGACGTTATCCTCGCTCGCGGTGCTGCCCGAGGCCGACCGGCTGTTCGACCGTCCCGCCGCCTACGAGGTCTCGCAGTTCATGCCGATCGCGCGCGTGCTCGCCGATCCCACGCTGCTGGCGGTGCCGGCGTCCGCGCCGTGGAAGACGGCGCAGGATTTCGTCGAGGATGCCAGGAAGCGCCCGGGTCAGATCACTTACGGCTCGTCAGGGCCTTACGGCACGCTGCATGTGGCGATGGAGATGTTCGCGAGCAGCGCCGGCATCAAGCTGCTGCACGTGCCGTTCCGCGGCGCAGGTCCCGCGCTCACCGCAATCCTCGGTGGGACCGTGCAGGCGATCGCCGCCGCACCGGGGACGCTGAAGCCGCAGGTCGACGACGGCAAGCTGCGCGTGCTCGGCAATTGCGGCGCGCAGCGCATCGCGAGCTTCCCTGACGTGCCGACCTTCCAGGAGCTCGGCTACAAGGACGTCGAGATGTATATCTGGGCCGGGCTGTTCGCACAGAGCTCTCTTCCCGCGCCGATCGCGACCCGCCTGCGCGAGGCGATGGCGCAGGTGATGACGAGTCCCGACGTGCTCAAGGCCTTCGAAACCTCGGGCAGCCTCGTCGCCTATCAGGACGCACCGGCCTTCGCCGAATTCGTCGCGACCGACAGCAAGCGGCTGATCGCGGCGGTGAAGAAGATCGGCAAGGTGGAGTAGGTTCCAGCGCCATTTTCACATTTTGTTGTTGGTCCAGAACCGGGTCCTGCCTCATTGATTGATGAAAATCGATGGGAATCGAGAAGGATCGGGACATGCGAACAGAGCGGATTGCGCTGGGTGTGGCGCTCGCGGTCGGCGGCATCGTCGCGCAGGGCGCTGCATTCGCCCAGGAATATCGCGGCACCATGGAACAGCAGATGGCGTGTACGCCGGACGTCTGGCGTCTCTGCAGCGACCAGATTCCGGACGTGAGCCGGATCACCGCCTGCCTGCAGCAGAACACGCCGCAGCTGTCGAGCGGCTGCCGCGCCGTGTTCCAGTCGAACAACCAGATGCCGCCGCAGCAGGTCCCACGCAATCGCGCCGCACCGCCGCGCTATAACAATGCGCCGCTGCCACCTCCGCAGCGTCCCTATGACGATTACGACGATTAGGCTTTGAAGAGCGCATGATCGGGAAAATTGCGCAGCGCTAAAGCATGATCCGGAAAAGTGCGAAGCGGTTTTCCGGAAAAGATCATGCGCAAACAACAACCTAAAGCGCGATGACGATTCATCCAGATCTCATCGCGCTTTAGGCGCGGCGATGCGGTCGTGCAGCCTCGTTCAGCGCTCGGTCTTGCTGTCCGATTCAGGTCGTTGTCCAAGCACCATCCGCAGGACGACACCGAAGAGAATGGCCGCGACCGGCCAATGGAACCAGATCTTGTTGCCAGTGAAAAGATTGATCAGGATCAGGAAGGCCGACACCGTGAGGGCCGCTGCCAGCGGGCGGGGCAGCCTTGCGAGCCAATCCGAGACGACATTCGTCGCCGAAGACAGCTCGCGCCTGTCTTCGATCCGCGGAGCACGCGCTCTCTCTGAGGGAGTTGCGCTTTCCTCGATCGGGAAGCTCCCTTGTGCAGCAGCTCGGCCGCCCAGGGTCAGCCGATAGCTGGTCAAGGGAGCAATGTTCTTCAGGGGACGCTGGCCGAGGCAGTCGAAGCCGACGGACAGTTTGTTGTGCACCTGGTCGTAGACCGAGCTCGAGATCACGACGCCGCCGGGCTCGGCGAGCTCTTGCAGCCGTGATGCGATATTGACCCCGTCGCCATAGATGTCAGAGCCGTCCACCATGACGTCGCCGAGGTTGATGCCGATGCGAAACTGCATCGGGCTCGCCTGCGGCGCGTCCGCAGCCTGACTGGAGATCTCCTGCTGAATCTCGACCGCGCATTGCACGGCCTCGACGACGCTGGCGAACTCGGCGATCACGGCATCGCCCCAGGTATTCACGATGCGGCCGTCACGGCGCTCGACCAATCGCGCGATGGCGGTGCGGTAGCGGCGGAGCGTCTCCAGCGTTCCGGTCTCGTCTGCTTCCATGAGACGAGAATAGCCGTACACGTCAGCGCACAGCACGGTGGTCAGTCGTCGTTTCACCTTGTCGTCGGTCATCGGCGCCATGCTAGCCTCCCTGATCGGCAAATGCATCAGGGATCGTACCCGGTGCCGCCTTAAGGCCTGACCTCGCAGACATCGACCCATTCGGCGGCGGTCAGCTCGGCCATGCGGTCGGGCGTGATGCGCACCGCGCTGTGGGTCGAGCCCGCGGCCGGGACCACCACGTCGAATGCCTTCAGCGACACATCGCAATAGATCGGGAGCGGCGATTTCAGGCCGAACGGGCAGACGCCGCCGACCTCGTGGCCTGTGATGTCGGCGACCTCCTCCAGCCCCAGCATCTTCGGCTTGCCGCCAAACTGCGCCTTGACCTTCTTGTTGTCCATGCGCGAGGTGCCGGCGGCGACGATCAGGATCACGCGCTCGCCGACGCGCAAGCTCAGCGTCTTAGCGATCATTCCGGGCTCGACGCCATAGGCCTCGGCGGCCAGCGGCACCGTGGCCGAGCTGATCGGGGATTCGATGACGGAGATGTCGGGGGCTTTCTCGGCGAAAAAGGCGCGAACGGATTCCAGGCTCATTCCGGGCAGCTCATTTCAGACTTTGCGGGCGGGTGGCGATGCCTAAGCAATCCCTGTCAGCTCGGAGAGCGCCCGGACACGATGATCCGGCGCAAAGCCAAGCTCGTCCATCTGGGTGCGGATCGCCTTGAACATGGTCAGCGGTGCCACGAGTTCGTTCTCGACGCAAGCCAGCGCCATCGCCTCCGGCGTCACCCGCTCGATCCAGGCGACGTTCAGCCCGAACGTCTTCGCGCCCGCGACGTCCCAGGGGTTGGAGGACACGAACAGAGTCTCGCTCGGTGCGGTGCCGAGCACTTCCCCGATCAGCATGTAGGCCTCCGGGCTCGGCTTGAAGATCTTCTTCGCGTCAACGCTGATGGTGGCATCGAGCAGACGGTCGAGCTTGGTGTTGCGCACCAGTGCATTCAGCATGTCCGGGCTGCCATTGGAGAGGATGGCAAGCTTTCGCGGCTTCAGCGCGGTGAGTGCGCTTGTCGCGTCCGGATAGAGGTCGAGATGCAGATATTTCTCGATCACGCGCTCGAAGGTCTCGCTCTCATAGGCCAGCCCGAGCACGCGCAGTGTATAGGCCAGCGAGTCGCGGGTGATCGCGGCAAAGTCCTGGTAGCGCCGCATCAGCGAGCGCAGCCATGTGTATTCGAGCTGCTTGATGCGCCAGACCTGCGTGATGATCTCGCCGTATCCCGGAAACGCGTCCTCGGTGATTTCAGCGACCGACTGGATGTCGTAGAGCGTTCCGTAGGCGTCGAAGACGATGGCTTTGATGCTCATGGGGTGTCCTTTCGGGCCGTTGTGGGCACAAGAGCTTCGCTTGGGGAGTACGCGTTGTCGTTAGCTTACCAAGGCACAGCGGAAGTTTGCCGCTGCAGGCATTGCATCGAAGTGTGATCAACATCACAGAGCCAATGCTTGCCTTTCATCAGGCTCGACGTAGGCTGCGCACACTTTGATCGGGGCCTACAATGGGCGCTCTTCGCTGGATTTCATTATTCTTTTTCATCTGGCTGACCTGCGGTTCGGCGCATGCCGAGCGTCGCGTGGCGCTGGTGATCGGTAATTCGGCTTATGAAAAGGTCGCGCGGCTCGGCAATCCCTCCAGCGACGCAGCACTCGTGGCGGAAACCTTGAAGGCTGCCGGCTTCGATCTTGTAGACCTGCGTCGTGACCTAAAAGTAGCTGATATGAGGCGGGCGCTGCGGGACTTTATCGAACAGTCCCGCGATGCCGAGGTTGCGGTCGTTTACTATGCAGGTCATGGCATCGAGGTTGATGGGGTCAATTATCTCGTCCCGATCGATGCTGTCCTCGAACGTGACACTGACATTTATGACGAGGCAATGTCGCTGGATCGGGTGTTAGTAGCGATCGAGCCTGCGAAAAAGTTGCGGCTGGTGGTTCTTGACGCATGCCGTGACAGCCCGTTCTCGAAGGTGATGAAGCGGACCCTCGCGTCCAGGGCGATTGGGCGCGGCCTCGCAAAGGTAGAACCGTCAAGCCCCAACACCCTGATTGCCTTCGCATCAAAGGCAGGTTCAACGGCGCTGGATGGCGATGGCAAGAATAGTCCGTTCACGGCGGCGATGGTTCACCACGTTACCAAGCCGGGCCTGGATCTGCGAAAGGCTTTTGGTTACGTCCGCGACGAAGTCTTGAAGTCTACCGCCAATAGGCAAGAGCCATATCTCTACGGCTCACTTGGAGGCGATGATCTATCGCTTGTCCCGGCAGTGGCGGCGCCGTCACCAACAGGACCGCAGGCCGATCCTCAGACGGCAATCCGAAGGGACTACGAGCTGGCGCTGCAACTCGGCACCCACGATGGCTGGGAAGCTTTTCTGTCTCAATATCCAGATGGCTTCTATGCCAACCTTGCGAGAGCGCACGCGAAAAAAATCGCCGCAGAAGAGGCGCGGGCAGTTGCCGCTGAAAAGGCGAGGCTAGCGGAGCAGGAGAGGGTTCGACTTGCCGCAGAAGGTGCAAGACAGTTCGAGATAGAAAAAGCAGCTGCGGCTGCCAAGGCTGCTGAAGAGGCCCGCATCGCTGCCGAGAAGGTCAAGCAGATCGAGCAGGACAAGGCCGCTGCCGCTGAAAGAGCTCGTCTGACAGCCCAGGAGAACGCGGCACGGGAACTCGCAATTCGTGAGAAGGCCTCGCGAGAAAAGAACCAGCAAGTCGCTGCTCTACCACCTCCCGTCGAGACGGAGCAGATCAGCGCCGATACAGCTCGCGCGCTGCAAGCCGAGCTACGTCGCGTGGGATGCAATGTGGGCGTTGTAGACGGCGTTTGGGGTGAGCCCTCGCAGAAAGCCCTCGACCTCTTCAACAAGCACGCCGGCATGAAACTGAATGTGAGCGTCGCCACTACCGACGCGCTCGACGCCGTCAAAAACAAGGGCGGGCGAATATGTCCGCTGATTTGCGAGAACGGCTACCGCGCAGAGGGGGACCGCTGCACGAAAATCAGCTGCCGCAAGGGCTACGTCCTGAACGACGAGAATGAGTGCGAGAAGAAGGGAGCGTCGCCTGAAGCAAAGAAAAAGCCAGAGCTGCAGCACCGCGAAGTAAGACCCTCTTCGTCCTCCGCCGTCACGCGCGCTGATGCGGCTCTATCTAACGGTACCTACCAGAAATGCATGGGCCCCATCACGGGATGTTACGCAAGGGCTATTCAGCAGATGGACCCGCAGAGAGCCAAAATCTGGTGCAGTCGGCAGCCGACGTGCTGAATCACCAAGGCGGAGAAAAATGAAAGTTGCTTGTGGTCGGGCTGTTGTCGGCTTAGTCGCGTTTTGAAATTGCATCAGCTCAAATGGATGGAGACGTTCCGCGCTCGAGGCGCAAGGCGTATGCTCTCAACGAGCGATTTGCTTTCTTTCCGAGTCAATTCTTAGGTAAAGTCTGACTTGATACTGAATCGAGGGGGCGGTTGATGTCGAGGATTTTTGCAGTTGTTTTGGTTGTGATTTGTTCGCTGGTGCTTGCGGTCGAAGCGAGGGCTCAGGTGCACAGTCCAGCAGCCAAGATGAGCTCTGACAGCGGACAATGTCCCACCGGAAGTTGCGCCATGGACGGTTCGGCTTTTGCAAAACACCGCAAATATTGTTCGCCAGCCAACTGTCTAAACAACCGTTTCAAGAGGAAGCAGACGCAGTAGAGTTTGCATGGTGTTCGATGCAACCATTCAAGCTAGTCAGTCGGCGCACGTCCCCGCCGCGACCAAGACGGAGCTGGCACTGGAGATTGTCGGCGAGGAAGCGTTCGATGCGCTCGGCAGCGCCACGCCGATCGGCCGTGTGGGCGATCCCTCCGAGACCGGCGCGGTGGTCGCGTTCCTGGCGTCCTCGGACAGCAGCTTCATGACGGGCGGCGAGGTCTTCGTCGATGGAGGCCTCGCGCAAGTATGAGGTCTTGAGCATGAGGGCTTCGGTCGCTCGATCGAAGCCCTCATGCGCTTTCGAAGGCGTGATGAGATAAGATCCACCGAGCGCCCCGGCGGAGGTGTGTTCCCTCCCCCCTTGTGGGGGAGGGCTAGGGAGAGGGGTAGCCCAGAAAAAGGCGCCGGCTGTTGACGATGCACAGCGCTCTAGGGTGCGCGACGGAAAGAATCTCCGAGTGGCACCCCCCTCCCTGCCCCTCCCCCTCCAGGGCAGGGCTATCGCATATGGCTGAGGGTGGCCAAGAGGAATGCGTTGTCCCAGCCAGCGCGCTTGATTTTACGCCGGAGGGAAGCGCGATCCGGGT
>NZ_JACIHD010000006.1:0-467208 GCF_014198235.1 Bradyrhizobium sp. ERR14
TCGCAGCGGCAATCGCCGCTCCGACATCAATCCCCCACGACATCCAATAGGAAACGCCAAATCGGAAACGGATTTGTTGGTTTTTCAGCGGACTGCTAGGATTGACCGGGTGCCGTGCGAAGCCGATGACTGTTGCCGGGCACTCACACGAAACGAACTTATTTGGAGCAGCACTTTGAACCGGATCGTTCTTGCCTTCGCTGCAACAATTTGCGTCGCCTCGATGAGCCACGCGCAATCCGGACAATCGAAGGGCACTGCGGCAATTTTGCCAGATGTTGCCATGCTCATTCATGGACCTGGCGGTGAATCCTCATACAGATTGACGAGTAGCTGACCAATCTCGGCATGTTGCGTGATGGCAGCTTCTGACCCACAGCCGACCTTGTCGCTCGAACTGTTCACGTCACAATCGAGGGGGTCGCAAGATCGTTGTAATCGATTACAATCGTGGCCTTCGCTTCGGGCTGGCAGCTTCGAAGATAGAGCCGCTGTCCCTCAACGTACCGTCGGTTCGATGGAGCCGCAGGGTCGGGCGACAAACCATCGCGCGAAGCGCACCGCGCAACGGATACAGTAAAGTCTGTTCGGAGGAAGATTGAAGCGTCCCAGCACGTGAGCAATTCGGGTCGATGCAGAAACATGCCATCTATCAGCAAAATGGAAGACGGCGGTGCCTCCAGATCATTGGCAGGTACAATGTCATCGGTCACATGATCGAAGATTGCTCGGCGATACCTGCGAGAACCGCCGGGACTTAACGGGTCCATCAGGTATTGCTTCAATGCCGAGTAATTGTACGAGTCCTCGAAAACGCCTTCCGGTGAATGACGTCCCCGCCGATATCTGACCGCCTTGGGATTATGAAATCCGTCTACCGATGCTCGAATAACGGGCCGCCCCTTAGTCGCAATGAGGCTTCCGAGTTCATCAGCGAATGTGGTCTTTCCTGCCCCGTCGATGCCGTCAATAGCGACGCGGGCCGTCTGATCTGGCGAGGTTACGACAAAGCGATCAGCCAAGTCGGATAGAAGTCTATTTCTCTTTTCCATCTGGATAGAAAATGCGCTGAGCGAAAGGCACTCAAACCTACAATGGAGCTGGTCACTTCCGCAATTGGCCCATCGCTTCCGTTGGCGCCTCACACGAGCTGTCCGATGCCGGAGGTAAACCGGAAGCGCCTCGGCGGTCGTCGAAACGGCGCTTTTCACCGTTGCGGAAATTCTGGAGTTGGCAGCCACTTAGTCCAAGGTGCCTGCATTTCTTCCAAGGCCTTGATTCTATTGCGTAGGTCGGGACAAACTTGGCCGCGCTTGGTCTCACGCGGCCGCTAGTGCTACCTTTGCTTCAATGGAGGAAAATTCCCTGAACTTCAGGGGGCTACAAAATGTCACTCGAAAGGCTCATCGGCCGCTTGCAAGCTGTTAATGGCCTGTCCCCAATGGAGCGCGACCAACTGTTGAGACTACCCGTTAAGTTGAAGCAGTTCGCTGACGGCGATTACATATTACGCGAGGGCGATACAGCGACTCACTGTGGCGCGGTCGTTAACGGGTATGTTTTTCGCCAAAAGATTGTTGGCAGCCGATCGCAAATTCTCGCATTGTACGTTCCAGGCGATATTCCCGATTTGCATACCCTGCATCTCCCGCGCATGGATCATGATCTTTGCAGCGTGGGTCCCTCGACAGTGGCGTTTATTCCGCACTCGCATCTGCAAAACTTACTGGCATCATCCGCGCCGCTAACTCATGTTTTTTGGCGCGAAACGTTGACCGATGGCGCTGTATTCCGGGAGTGGGTTGCAGCCCTTGGAGCGCGTTCAGCCTTGTCGAGGATCGCGCACCTTCTCTGTGAGCTTGCAGCCCGCCTCGAAGTCGTCGGGCTCATGCGCAACAACAGTTTCGAGTTCCCATTCACACAGCAGAACATGGCGGACGCCTGCGGCCTATCGGTTGTGCATGTCAACCGGATGATCCAGGAACTTCGATCTCGTGATTTGATCGAGTGGGAAAAGCGCGAGGTAATGCTTCTGAATCGTGGAGAACTCGAAGCCCTTGCCGAGTTCAATGCAGATTATTTGCACATCGATGATGGCAAACGCGGAATTTGATCCGTCTCTGGCAGGTACTAATTAGGCCCAGCCGTGGCGACTTCGCACAAAACATAGCGACCTCTAGCTCACTCGCATTGCCCGCCGAAGCGCGCGACGAGGCTAAGAGGCCGACGCGCCGCAAGGCCGACTTGATCACTGACCTCTTTGACGAGGCAGGAATGTCGCCTTCTGGCCCGCAGTGATCGAAGTCAATGTGCCGGATATAGTGACGGAACCATCATTCCAAGTCGGATGGCCCAGAGCAGCCCTTGATCAGATCCGCAGCGTGGAAAGGGCGGGGGCTCCGGATGGTGGAGAAAAGCCAAGTGCATACGTGCTGGTGACTAACCACTCGTTCTACAACAACCTGGACGCAATCGGCAGCAACACTCAGGTGATCGCAGCAGGTTGCCGCATTCCAGACTTTGGACCTGACGTCGGCTTCAACCGCTTAAAGGACGTTCTCGAGTCCCATGAAAGGCATAAGGAAATGCTCGCTCTTCTTGATTCGATGAAAGAGCATTACGAAATCCCTTCCACATTCAATTGCGAAAATCCGGAGTTCGCCTTCGCACCCGAAGATTCGCCGCCACGGCTGCGTTTCGGCGAAGTCTATTCAGTCCCAGATGCGAGAGGAAAAGAAGTCCCGGCTCGGCTCTATGAGGCGATCGTTTTGGAGCACGAGAAGGCTATCATGGGGTGCTATCAGTCTCTCGATGGGGGCCAGAACATTATGGTGCGCACGCCAATTACGGATGTAGAACTGGCTGCGTGGAAACGTCATCCCGACACTTTCTTTCGAGAGCGGCGACAGATTCCGAGGCAAGCGACAAACTGGTTAGAGCTGGCATTGTCCTTTTACGAGACCTACAAGTCCACGTCTCGCGAGAAGTTGCTTGAGTGGATGGTAACGGCCGACGACATCGATTATCTCAAGACTCTCTCACAAGCGGACCTTGCAATCCTCTACTGCGAACGCCTCGGCTGGGGGGCGGCAAATAAGCGGTAGACGTTCGGCGGGCCATCGAGTGATGTCATCGCTGCCGTTTTTTCGATCTGAGCTGAAGCAGGGTAACAGTCATCGTATCGTGTTTTGCCCGGTGTGTGGCGCGAGGTGCTGGCGCTGCACCTTGGCGCGACGCTACCAATGATGCCGGGGCCGATCACCTCGTGCTTGGCCAGCTCGCCGAACACTTCGCGAAGGCATCTCGCGCATCGGGAGCAACGCCAAGGCGTTCATCCCCAACGGGTCTCCAGCGTGAGTTATCACCGCGCGCCAGCTTCGCGACAGCTCGACGCAGCTTGATCTCGATGCACCGAGCGCAGATCAGCTCGCCGTCCCCGGCCGGTGGCGCAAGAACGGTCAGCTCTTCGGGCGCGAACTCTTCGTTGCAGTGATCGCATCGGGTGGCTTGGGGCATGCGTGCATTTGTTCATTCAGTTGTGGCGGAGTTCGGTCGGTTCTTACTCCCTGCGCTAAGGCGCGCGCCTCAGTTTGACGATGGTCTGGGCTTTGCATCAGTTCGTTCCAATACCGGAGCGCGGCGAAGCAAAAGTCTCGGGCGTTGCAGATTTACAACCCGCACAGACATTCCAGATACTAAACTCGTCCATTGATACGGCCGAAACATATTTCATGTTTACTTCATACGAACAGCGGGGGCGCAAAGTGTTTGATGTCTATCGCAATGGCAAGCGGGACTTACTCGTTCTAGGCACAGGAGCCGCGATACCCGGCGCTTACTCAGCAAATAGTTGGCGTAAGAGCAGGAAAAGAATTCGCAAAGTAAGCGACGAAATTAGGTCAGCCGTTCAGCGACAAGGATGTTATGTTCGTAGCTTCCGTGTCGCGAAGGAGGGCACGATTAAGTGAGCGCCGTCGGCGACGCTGATGAGCCCATTGCAATGCCTAGAAGATCAGCAGCCACTACCGTCCGCGTCGCCTTCCGCGCAGAGCCGCGAGCCTGGATTATTTGGCAACCCATTGTTCGCCGAATTTCGATACGTTCCCGACGCAACTTGCGTACTACAATACCGGTTGCTTGCAACCTGCTAACTCTTTTTCAACTGCTTTAACTTAAATTCTGTACACGGACAGTTTACAGCCCGGTCGGCGCTGCCATCTTTGCAATGGCAATGCTTGCCCGAGTGTCCCGTTGTACTCGCTTTTTTCATCATCGCTTTTTTGGTTCTTTCGGCACGACAGCGCCGAACCGCATTACAGAGAGATTTGCGACAGATGTCGTCAGTGCTGGAATTTCGACGGCCATACAAGAAAACTGCAACAAGCCCCTCGTGCTATGGACTGCCCGATGTTTTGAGGAACGTCGTCGCTTGGTTGGCGCAGGTTCAAGCTTTCGAAATTCAGACATTAGATGACGCTCGTCAGGCCATCTTCATTCTTGAACTCGCGAATGGCTGCATCCAGTTGATCGTCGGACAGACCCGACTGAATGAGACAACCAGAACGACTTTACTGGCTCAGTCGGCGCGGATCGATCTGCTGATTGCAGAGACGCGCAGAGAGGCAACCTGTTTATTTGAACCAACTGATTTAAAATCGTGGATTGCAGATGACAGAGAACAATCGAAAGGCGCACCGCGTTCGATTTGAACACAAGCACATCGTGAGCATCATGCGTGTTGATGGCACGTGGCGAAGAAGCTGCATTCTCATCGACGCCTCTGCAAGCGGTGCCAAGCTTGAGGTCGAGGGGTCAACGGACCCCCTGAAGGCACAGGAATTCTTCTTGGTTCTGTCGTCCACTGGACTGGCATTTCGGCGCTGCGAGCTGATTTGGGTGGACGGGTCTCACGTCGGAATTCAATTCGTCACAGCAAAGACAAAGGCCAAGGCAAGCCCACAGAAACGTCTTGTCGGCTCACAATGAGACGGGTTGGGATTTACCAAATGACCGCTGAGCAGGATAACAGGCTTGTTGTCGGCAGTCGTTTCAAGATGAGCGACCTGGGGATCGTTCAGTTCCCAAGCTTGGCCCACAAGACCGGCACCATTGTCGAAATAAGTATTCGCACCCCCGGCGTTACGGTGCTGTTCGACGGCGCGGTCAGACCGACCGTCTTAGACCGAAGCTACATATCTGCTCTCTCGAAGTGACGATCTTTATCGACCTATCATGAGCCTCACTGTCCTAATCGAGGTTGCGCTTTTCGCCTCGATCGGAATGTTCTAATAGACGCGCGCGGCGGTTTGGCCGGGAGGACGCCTCAATCCCGGCCAATATTTTCGCAACGTTCGCAACCACGAACTGCCGGTAAATGAGAAGACCCGCGCAGGTCGAGTACAGGATGCCGATAGTCGAGACCTCCGTTGCCGTCGCAACGCCCTCGACGACGGCAGTCCGGATAACGAACGGCAGCGCGATGGATGGCTGGCATCGGCCGCGGTGATGACCAGCACATCGGCATTCGCTAGACGCGGGATGAAGACCCCGGAATGACGGTCGCGGTGCGATTGAAATTAAGCGGATCGTCAAGCCGCTAAGCGATCAAATCCTGACTTTAGATCCCCGTGATAGTGCTCGGGCGACGTCGTATGCAGGATGGCGTTCGACAACGTGCCGACATCGCGCGTGAACAGTCGCTGCCGCCTGCCGTGACGTTCGTACCACGCCCCATCAGTGTCGGCCCAGAAACGCTCGCCCGTGAAGGGCTGGCTCATCAGCCCTAGCTCGGCCCGCCCGTTGACGGTCAGGCCAATCAGCGTGCCCCAAACAGGAAGGCCACAAATGAAGGGACGCGTCCCATCTACCGGATCCAACACCCAGCGGAAAGGACCCGTCCCGATTAGACCGGTTTCTTCACCTAAAATGGCGTGATCCGGATATTTTGCGCCAGTTGCGGCTCGAACGGCAATTTCAGCTTGCCGATCAGCCTCTGTCACCGGGTCGAACGTGTAACCCTCCTTGAACTTTGTATCGATAGCGAGTTCGGTTCGAAAGCGTGGCAGGGTTTCGCGATCGGCGACGTCTGCCAGATGGTGAAGGAAATCGGCACTCGGCAATTGCGGCACAGGATCTCTCCATATCGTGCATTAGTGCGCCCGGGCCACCCGAACGTCGCGATGACTTCTTTCGCTGAAATGCAGCAGAACGCCGGAGTGGCAACCTGACCGGATCAGTTACGGCGCAATGTCGTATCTCACCGGTTCGCCGAGCCAACCGGCAGCCCGCCTCGACCAGTAGGCCCTGTGGAGCTGAACCGTCTTCGGACCGGGTCGACCATCTCCAACAGTCCGTTCGCCGATGGACGTGATCGGGATAATCCCACCAGCGGTGCTGGTGAGGAAGATTTCATTTGATTGCAGGAGCTGCGTCTCGGAGATCGAACCAGCGGCGGCAGCGATTCCCATCTCCTCGCACAACTCCAACGTGGTCCGACGAGTCATGCCATCCAGCACGCCGGTCGATGGCGTCACGAGCCGGCCATCGATATCGGCGAATAAATTGAACCCCGGGCCCTCCGTGATCTTACCGTTCAGATCGACCAGAACGACAGTGTCAGCTCCGGCATCAAACCCGTCGAACAAGCTCATCTCGAAGTCGAGCCAGTGGTAGTGCTTGATGAATGGATCGACTGAGACGGAGGGAACACGCACACGTCTGCTGATGAACAGTGAAAGACCCTTCTGCTGCACTTCGGGCTTCGCAAGCCACATGTACGGTATGCAGAAGGCCTGAAAGCGGTTCTTGCACAGCCTGATATCGCGGCTACCTATCGGCGGCCGCCCGCGCGTCATGATAATCTGAACGTAGGCATCCGAATAGCCACAAATGGCTACGAGCCTGTGGGCGATTTCACGGATGCGTCCGATCGTCTCCGGCGATTCCATTCGCAGTCGCTTCAGAGAGCGCTCAAAACGATCGAGATGATCCTGCAGCCGGAAGAACTGGCCGTTCCACGTCGAGATGGTCTCCTGGCAAGCATCCGATCGCAGAAAGCCCCAGTCGAGCAGCGGCAACGTTGCTTCCTCGATCGGGCAGAACTCGCCGGCAACATAAGCCGCTCCCTTTTCAAAGCGGCTATCGATCGGCCGGCGGTTGGAATGCGGAAGCTGCGGCCAAACCAGCGTTCTCTGATTCGCTTCTTCGGTGGCCATTCACTGTCTCCCTCGGTTTGAATTCCATCGCTGCGAACTTCTTCGATCAGGCAAAGCGTGCCGGCGCATATGGCGTCGGATCGATCGCGGGCTTTTCGCCTGTCATGAGCTGCGCAAGCAGTCGCCCGCTCATGGGCGCACCGGTCAAACCCGAATGTCCGTGCCCGAAGCAAACGTGCAGTCCCTGCTGACCGGTGATCGGGCCGATCACCGGAAGACCGTCCGGCGTTGAGGGACGGTGCCCCATCCAATAGGCTGTCTCGTCATACGTCAGCTGCGGAAACAGGCGCGTGGCAAGCTTGATGAGATTTTCCGCCCGCGGCAACGATGGCGGCGCGTCCAATCCTCCGATCTCGACTGTTCCTGATACGCGCAGACCTTCCGACATCGAGCTGACGCCGAAATAGCTGGTCTTGTTGAGGATCGGCATCCCGAGGCGGACCGAGGGATTGCGCAGCATAACATGATAGCCACGCTCGCTCTCCAATGGAATTCTCACGCCAAGCGGTTCGAGCAATCGCGCGGACCAGGCGCCGGCCGCCACCACGACCAGATCCGCCTGATAGTTGTTGAGATTGGTCATGATGACCCAGCGGCCGGTCTCGTTGCGCCAAAGCTTGACGACGCGCTCCTGCACGAAGTCGCCGCCCTCACCGAGGAATTGGGTCGCCAGGGCACGGATGAGAGCTCCCGGATCCACCGTGTGACCGTTGCCCCGGATGAGCAATCCGTACGACACATCGGACGAGATTCCCGGAAAGAATTGCCGGATCTGATCGATTCCCAGTGTTTCTGCTTCGATTCCCAAATGGGATCGCACATCATCTTCAAGGCTGCGGGGAGGCGCCTCGGTCAGGCCTTCCCAAAGGTAGACTTGGCCATCGCGGCGCGTCAGGCGATTCATCGCATTCGCCCCGACGTTTTCCCGCCAACCCTCAAAAGTCGATTGATGAAGCGCGCGCAAAGCCATCGAAGCATGAAATACGTGGCTACGCGTGCCTGAGAGGAGGTAGCGCAATAGCCACGGCAGAGCCCTTGGGAAGTAGCGTGCCTTCACCGTCAACGGCCCCAGAGGATCGGCGAGCCACCCAGGCACCTTCCAGATCATCCCGGGCTGAGATGTCGGCATTGCGGTGTCGGCCACAAGCATGCCGGAATTCCCGTAAGATGCGCCGGCCGCGGGCTGCCCCTCCTCAACTACGGTGACGGCCAATCCACGTCGCCTGAGCTGAATGGCAGCACTTAACCCGACTGCTCCAGCTCCAATGACGAAAACCGTTCGTTCCGCATGTCGACTTTCTTGCACAGACATTGCTCTAAGCGCTGCGGGCGCGCGAGAGGCGCTCGGCTATCATGACGAATGCCGTGATCAGGACTAGAAGAACGACCGAAACGGCAGCGAGCGTGGGACTCACCTTCAGAAGGGCGTCGTCCCACATTTGCTTTGGAAGCGTTCCGAACAGACCGCCGGTGACGAAGAGAGCCACCGTCAATTCGTCGAAGGAGGTGACGAATGCAAAGAGATAAGCTGCGACCAGCCCATTCCGGATGAGAGGAAGCGTGACGCGGCGAAGCGTGGCGACCCGCCGAGCTCCCATCGTCGACGCAGCTTGCTCGAGGCGCCAGTCATGATGCCGGAGCACGGCCATCACGGTGATCGTCACATAGGGGACCGAGAGGACCGCGTGCCCAAGGATCAAGCCGAAGGTACTTCCGATGAGACCCAGCTGTGCGAAGAGATAGAAGAGCCCGACCGCGGTGACGATACGGGGCACAATCAACGGCGCCAAAATCATCGCGAGCACAGCTGACTTGCCCGGCAGATTGAAGCGATTGAGCGCGAACGCCGCAGGTGTCCCGATCAGGAGCGCCAGCAATGCAGACAGTCCCGCGACCAAAATGGACCGCGTTGCCGCCTGCAGCCATTGCGAAGACTCGGCGATGCCGGCGTACCATTGGAGCGAGAACAATGCCGGCGGCCATTCGATGAAAGCCCCCTTTGAGAATGACACCGGTATCAGAAAGAGTGCGGGTACTGAAAGAAACAGCAGAACAAGAACTCGCGTTCCCTGCCCCAGTGTGGCTGGTCCGCCCTTAATGCCGAGCGCGCCGAGCCATGAGGCCATACCGTCTGAGCAACGCCCAGCCAGCCCGAGGCAGACCTTGCTGATCTTGCTCGAGCCGGTCGAGGAGCGGGAGCTGTCATTCGATTCGCCCGCCAGCGTCGACATGCCGAGTAGGCGGTCATACAGCAAGAAGATTATCAGGGTGGCGATGATTAGCAGTGCCGAGATGGCGCCAGCAAAAGGCCAATTCATCATTTCCTGGATTTGCTGGATGATGAGTTGCCCGATCATCGTCTGCTTTGGCGACCCGAGCAGGGCAGGCGTGATGAAGAAGCCGAGGGCCGAGATAAAGACGAGCAGTCCCGCCGCGGCGACACCTGGGAAGGACAGCGGAAAGTAGATCCGCCAGAACGTCGCTCCTCCGCGCGCTCCCATGATCGAGGCCGCTCGCTCGAGGTCGCGGTTGATCTTCTCCATCACCGGGACGAGCGTCAGGATCGCAAGTGGCATCAAGGCGTGAACCATGCCGACCAGCACGCCCGCCATATTGTAGATCAGGTCCAACGGCGCTTGCGTCAGTCCGAGCCTCAGGAGCGTATCGTTGACCACGCCGGTTCGCCCCAGCAGTACAATCCATGCGAATGTGCGAACGAGGAAGCTGGTCCAAAACGGCAGCAGGACCCAAAGCATCAGACGCGCGCGACCTTGCCCGTCCGCTCGCGCGATCGCGTAGGCGACTGGATAACCCGCAATCAGCGAGACGACGGTCGTCCAGAACGCGATCTGCAGCGTCGTCCAGAGGACGGACACGTACACCGGGCTTCCGAACAGGCGGCTGTACTGGAGGAGAGTGAAGTGGCCTGAACCATCAAACAGGCTGAGTCCCAGGAGCCTGACGACCGGATAAAGGAAGAAACCGCCCAGCAGAACCGCAATTGGGATCAGAAGCACCCAACCGCCGGCGTTCTCGCGACGCGGCGAAATTGTAAGGGGCTCCGATGGGGTTGTTTCGGATAGAATGGTCACAGGCTTCCTCGACTCACGCAGCTTTTGGAAGCACAATTCCTGCGCCGGTTTCCCAGCCGACGCGCACCACTTCGCCCGGCTTGAGCCGGCTGTTCCCAGCCGTCAGGAGGAGAGCTGTCAATCGACCGCCATCTTCGGCGTCGATCGTGACGCGCGTCAGCGCGCCCAGCATCACGCTCTCGCGAATCTTGCCCGTCAACTCGTTGTCCGCGACTTCGGCGCTGGCGAGCAGCCTCAGCCGCTCCGGTCGAATCCCGAGAAGCGCCTCGCCCTGGACCGGACTTCCGTCGACTGCGCATCCATGGAAGGTCGTTCCGACCTTGCTCTTGAGTTCGCGCTCGTGGCCCGCGGAGCTCGTTATCGAGACCGGCAGCAGGTTGGACTCACCGATGAAGTTTGCCGCAAATGCCGTCTGCGGGCGGAAATACAACTCGTCAGGCGAACCGATTTGCTCGATCTGCGCATTGTTCATGAGGCAAATCCGGTCCGAAAGGCCCATGGCCTCATCCTGGTCGTGCGTCACATAAAGAACGGTGATGCCGAGCTCTCGGTGGAGACGACGAATCTCTTCCTGCATCTGCTCGCGCAGCTTCTTGTCGAGCGCACCCAAAGGCTCATCCATCAATATGATCGAGGGCCGATAGACCATCGCACGGGCGAGCGCCACGCGCTGTTGCTGGCCGCCGGACAGACGCGCTGGCAATCGGTCCGCGAGATGACCGAGGCGGACAAGGTCCAGCGTCGCGCGCACGCGTTCCTCGATCTCGGCCTTTCGCAGCTTTCTCATCTCGAGTGGAAACGCCACGTTCTCCGCAACAGACAGATGCGGAAACAGCGCGTAGCTCTGGAACACCATGCCGATGTCCCGATCGTAACTCGGCGCATTTGTGGCTGGCCGACCGTCGATCATCACCTGCCCCGAGGTTGGCATGACCAGCCCTGCTACGATCATGAGCAGGGTGGTCTTTCCCGAGCCGGACGGTCCCAGCAGCGTCAGGAACTCGCCTTCCGCTAGATCGAAAGACGCACCCTGGAGCGCAACGACTGAACCATACGTTTTGCCGACATTGCGCGTCGCGAGCTTGATAGATTTCGCCAAATTGGCTCCCCTCATCCCAGCAGCCAGGCGTTGAAGCGCTCTTGAACCGCGCTTTGCACTCCAGCCCAATACTTCGTGTTGATCTGGACGGCTGTCTTTAAGTTCTCAGGCGAGGTCGGAAGCACCTTGGCGCGCTCGGCGCCGATATACTTGTAGGCGTCGGGGTGGACTGGCCCATAGGAAAGGTCCTTGGTGAACGCCGCCTGGCGTTGGGGATCTCGCGTGAAAGCAATGAATTCGCGGACGAGATCAGCCTTTGGTCCGCCCTTGATGACACAGAATCCCTCCGTCCCAAGAAGACCCTGGTTGAACACCAGTTTCGCCGGCGCTCCCTCATCGACCGCCGCCTGAGCGCGCGCGTTCCACGTTGGGCAGAGATCCACTTCGCGAGTTTTCAGCATCTGCGAGGTCTGAGCGCCGCCAGTCCACCAGATCTGCACGTCCTTCTTCAGGAGATCGAGGCTTTTGAAGGCGCGATCGAGGTCCAGAGGGTAGAGCTGATCGGCAGGAACGCCGTCCGCAAGAAGCGCTTGCTCGAGAGTATCCTGAGGCGCCTTCCGCAACGCGCGGCGGCCCGGAAAGTCCTTCACGTTCCAGAAATCAGCCCACGAGCCAGGAGCCGTCTTTCCAACGAAGGCATCGCCGCGATAAGCGAACACGGTCTGGAGCGCCAGGACCGGCATAAAGCTCGGGGTAACATAGCGCTCCGGAATGCCGCCGGCCGAGGCCCGATGCTCATCGAGAAACATACCGGACTTCGAGTCCATGAGCACATCGTGAGACATGTTGTTCAGAAGAGCGCCGTCCCAGACGTAACTCTTAGTCTCGACCATGCTTTTTATATAGGCAATCGGATCATGCTGGCCGACCACGCCAGCCACTTCGATGCCGGTGGCCTTCTTGAAGGGTTCGTAGAACGCCACGGTGAAGCCGGGAGTGTAAGGGCCACCGGGATCGCGTAGCACGATGCGTCGGTTTTCTTGTGCCCGCAGCCCCCAGATCGAAGGCGCGAACACCGCTCCACCGGCAACAGCCGCCGTTCCCAGAAATGCGCGACGCGACAGAGCGGTCGTAGGCTTAATCCTGCTCATGGGGCCTCCCTCGTCTCGACTCAAAACACCAGTTGGGACATCATTGACATGTCAGTTCTGACATGTCAATGGGCGCGCGGTTTGATTGGCAATCGAAGGAGAATGCCCCATGACGATCCACCGCAGCGGAACCAACAAGCGGCTGAGCAAACTCGTCGTTCACCGTGGAATTGCATATCTGGCGGGACAGGTCGCCGACGACCTGAACGCTCCGGTCGAGGGACAGACCAGGGAGACGCTTGCGAAAATTGACGCGCTGCTCAAGGAAGCGGGCAGCGACAAAACAAAGATCCTGTCGGCGCAGATCTGGCTCGCATCGATGGAAGACGCGCCGAAGATGAATGCGATATGGGAAGAGTGGATGCCGGAAGGCCAGGCGCCGGCGCGTGCCACAGTCGGCGCGTCGCTCGCCTCTCAGCGTCACTTCGTCGAGATCAAGGTGACCGCCGCCATAGATTGAAAGCCATCAAGATCTCGCCGCCGCCAGACGCGCCGGGATCCTGAGCGTCCGTCGACCTGTAATCAGTTCGGGCGCAGCCGCGAAGACTGCCATGACGCGGTCCTGGCTGCGCCTGATCCCGTCGAGCGTGGTTCTATGCGCCGCAGCCCGATCGCCTGCGACAATAGCCTCGATCATCGGACCATGACCGCGCGACCAGTCGTCCGACAACTCCGATTCGCTGGCGGTTAGATATAGAATGCGCAGGGATTCGTCGTGCAGCTTTGCCACGGATTTCGCCAGCCGGGAGCTTCCGCTGGCGTTGGCGATCGCGACATGAAAGTCGCGGTTGGCGAGCAGAAACCGTCGTTTGGCGGAGATGTCGCTCACGCGATAGGGATTGGCGCATGCCTTGTTCAGACGCCTCAGTTTCGCTTCTGAAATGTTACCCGCCGCACGCGCGGCAGACTCCGGCTCGACGATCTCGCGCATGGCGAAGATATCCACCACATCTTCCATCGTCATCGGCGCCACGACATGCCCACTACGCGGCCTGCTCGTAACCCAGCCGTCCTGGCCGAGACGGGACAGCGCGTGCCGCACTGACGCCTTGCCGACACCATAGTGGGCAGCGAGATAGCCCTCGGACAACTCCTCCCCCGGCGGCAGCTCGCAGGAAATGATTGCAAGTTTCAACGTCTCGTAGAACTGGTCCTTGATCTGACCTTCGATCGCCTCGTCCAAGACACGCCCTCGCACCTATTGACATGTCAGATGTGACATGTCAGACAACTGGCCGGAGGATAACCTATATGCCGAAGATTGTGAAGTCAGGACGGGATGCCGGCGCTCAGGCGATCGAGGATGCGAGCATCCGGGCAACGGTTGAAACGCTGTTGGCGGACATTGCTTCGCGAGGGGATGCCGCCGTGCGCGATGCATCGCGCAAGTTCGACGGTTGGGACCGCGCCGATTTCAGGCTTACCGAGAAAGAAATTGCAGACTGCATCAGCCAGTTGTCGCGTCAGGACCTCGATGACATCCGGTTTGCGCAGGAGCAAGTCCGCAACTTCGCCGAAATTCAACGTTCCGCCCTTAAGGATGTCGAGGCGGAGACACTTCCGGGGGTCATCCTTGGTCACAAGAATATCCCGGTCGACGCTGTCGGTTGCTACGTTCCGGGTGGCAAGTACCCCCTGCTCGCTTCGGCCCACATGTCCGTCATTACCGCCAAAGTTGCAGGGGTGAAGCGTGTCCTGACGTGCGCTCCGCCCTATCAAGGTCGTCCAGCCCCAGCGATCGTGGCAGCTCAGAAGCTTGCAGGCGCCGATGAAGTATATTGTCTTGGTGGCGTTCAGGCAGTCGGCGCAATGGCACTCGGCACTGAATCCATTCCGGCCGCCGACATGCTGGTTGGACCGGGCAACGCATACGTTGCGGAAGCGAAACGGCAGCTGTTTGGTCGCGTCGGCATCGATTTGTTCGCCGGACCGACTGAAACCCTGGTAATTGCCGACGATTCAATCGATGGTGAATTGTGCGCCACCGACCTGCTGGGCCAGGCCGAACATGGACCCGATTCCCCGGCAATTCTTCTGACAACTTCTGAGAAGTTGGCAAAGGACACGATCTCAGAGATCGAGAGACTGCTCGGCATTCTGCCGACGGCGACTATCGCCCGGAAAGCTTGGGAGGCACATGGGGAGGTGATCGTTTGCGCAGATGACGCCGAGATGGTGCGAGAAGCCAATCGTATCGCATCTGAGCACGTCCAGGTCATGACGCGCGATCCCGATTACTTCCTGGAGCACCTCACCAATTACGGCTCACTCTTCCTCGGGCCGCGCACGAACGTCGCGTTTGGCGACAAGGTCATCGGGACAAACCACACGCTGCCGACAAGGACCGCCGCTCGCTACACCGGTGGTCTTTGGGTAGGGAAGTTCCTGAAGACCGTGACGTATCAGCGCGTCATTACTGACAAGGCCGCGGCAGAGGTGGGCGCCTATTGCTCGCGGCTCTGCAATCTCGAAGGGTTTGTCGGTCACGCTGAGCAGGCCAATATCCGAGTGCGCCGTTATGGCGGAAAGAACGTGCCCTATGGCGCGTCCGTGGCTGCGTCATCATCGGTGGCACAATGATCAAGCGCACCCTGCCATACGAAGCACTGCTCCACGAAGTTGTTGAGCATAACGGCGTGCTCTACATCGGCGGAATCGTCGCGGAGGACACGACCCTGGAAATGGCCGGCCAGGCAGAAGACGTGCTGGGCCAACTGTCACGTCTACTCCAGAAAGTCGGATCTAACCTGTCCAACGTCTTGCAGGTGACTATCTATCTGACGGATCCCGGCGAGAAGGCTGCTCTCAACTCCGCCTGGACCGCGCATTTCGCACCCGCTCAGCTGCCTGCGCGCGCCGTGATCGGCGTCGCTGATCTTGGTGCTGGAGTCAAATTAGAACTGACGGCGATTGCGGCTGGTAAATCTTTCTCCTGAGAGCCGCTACGCGCTCGCATTGGCATCGCGACTTGCATTGGTCTCGTCAGACGGCACCGCGAATGTACTGGGCGAGGCTAATTAAGAGGCCTCGCCGTTTTAGCTAAATGCGCATTGCCACCGATAGCGGCGATTTTACTCACACACCGCTCTGCGTGATGAACTTAGTATTGAAATAGCCCTCCATCGCCTCGGTGCCGCCTTCCGAGCCGTAGCCGGAATCCTTAATGCCGCCGAACGGAACTTCCGGCAGCGCGAGACCGAAACTGTTGATCGACATCATGCCGGCTTCGACTGCAGAGCCGATCGCGGTCGCGGTCTTGGCCGATGAAGTAAAGGCGTAGGACGCGAGGCCAAACGGCAGGCGATTGGCTTCCTCAACCACCTCGTCGAAGGTCGAGAAGCGCGAGATCAGCGCCAGCGGGCCGAACGGCTCCTCGTTCATGGCGCGGGCGTCCTTCGGCACATCGCTGACGACGGTCGGCTCGAAGAAATAGCCTTTGTTGCCGACGCGCTTGCCGCCGGTCTCGAGCTTGGCGCCCCTGCCGACGGCGTCCTGCACCATGCCTTCGATCGCGGTGACCCGGCGCGGATTGGCGAGCGAGCCCATCTTGGACTCGGGGTCGAGGCCGTTGCCGACCTTGAATGCCCTGGCACCGTCCACGAACTTGTCGACGAACTCCTTGAAGACGTCGTCGTGCACCAGCATGCGGGTCGGCGAGATGCAGACCTGGCCCGCGTTGCGATATTTCGCGGCCGACAGTATCTTCGCAGCTGACGCGACGTCAGCGTCCTTGAACACGATCGCCGGCGCGTGGCCGCCAAGCTCCATGGTGGCGCGCTTCATGTGCAGGCCGGCGAGCGCGTTGAGCTGCTTGCCGACGCTGGTCGAGCCCGTGAACGAGATCTTGCGGATCACCGGATGCGGGATGAAATATTCGGAGATCTCTGCCGGCACGCCATAGACGAGGTTGATGACGCCGTCGGGCACGCCGGCATCCGCGAAGGCGCGGATCAGCTGCGCGGGCGAGGCCGGGGTCTCCTCCGGCGCCTTGACGATAATCGAGCAGCCGGCGGCAAGCGCGGCCGAGAGCTTGCGCACGACCTGGTTGATCGGGAAGTTCCAGGGCGTGAACGCCGCGACCGGCCCGACCGGCTCCTTGATCGCGAGCTGGTAGATGCCCGGTCCGCGCGCCGGGATCACGCGGCCATAGGCACGCTTGGCCTCTTCGGCAAACCACTCGATCACGTCGGCGGCGGCCATCGCTTCCATCCTGGCTTCGCCGAGCGTCTTGCCCTGCTCCATCGTCAGCAGCGGCGCGATCTCGTCGTTACGCTCGCGCATGATCGCCGCGGCCTTGCGCATGATGCGGCAGCGCTCGAAGGGGGCGACATTGCGCCAGACCTTGAAGCCGGCTGCGGCCGCAGCGAGTGCCTCGTCGAGGTCGGCCGTGTCGGCGTGGGCGACGGTGCCGATCACCTCTTCGGTCGCGGGGTTGACGACCTCGATGACCTTGCCCGACTGGGCCGGACGCCATTTGCCGCCGATGAAAAGCTGGGTGCTCGAGTAAGCCAAGTGTCTCTCCCCTTGATCGCTTCCATATTGCTTCAATGCGTGGACGGCCGGGCCGCCGCGACGATGGCATCGGCGGCACGGGTCATCTCTGGTCCGAGATAAGAGCGGAAGCGCGGCTCAGCGGCAAGGGCGCGGAAATCCGCCATGCGCCTCACCCCACCGTCGGCCACGAACAGGAATTGCTCCGCGATCTCGGCCAGGATGTCCAGGTGCCAGCTCGCCGTCGGGTGCATGCAGAGGATGACGAGCCTGCCCTCGTCACGCAGCTTGCGGAAGAAATCGAGCATGAAACCGATATAGCCGTCCTGCAGGTTGAATTGCGGCTCGTCGAACAGATGCACCAGGGGCGTCCGGGTCGGCGACGGCGCCAGCAAGGCCGACGGCACCCGCTTGCGAAAGCGCCGGACCTGGTAGGATTGGTGATAGTGGATCGCGAGCCGGTCGCGCTCCCGGTATTTGACGCCGTGGATATCGGTACCGGCAACCAGCACGCGGCCTGAGGTGGGCGCATTGGAGCCCGTCATCATCTCGAACAGCGTGGTCTTGCCGGCTCCGTTCGGCCCCACGACGCCGACGATGCCCGGCTCGTCCAGCGACAGATTTGCTTCGAGCGTGAAGGTGAGGCGTCGGATGACGCGGCCTCTGGTGTAGACCTTGCGGATATCATCGAGAACGAGCAGCGGCGCGGACACTCTATTGCACTCCCAGCAAGCGCTGACGAAGCCCGCGATCATCGCGGAGCGTGGCGGCCTCCCCGGTCCAGACGATCCGGCCGCGGTCGATCACCGCGGCATGGTCGGCGACCGACAGCGCGATCTCGGCATTCTGCTCGACGACCAGCGAGGCGATGCCCTCGTCCTTCATCCGCAGAATCGTCGCGAGCACGTCGCCAACGATCTTCGGCGCCAGCCCCTGGCTCGGCTCGTCAAACAGCACCAGCCCGGGCGAGCCGACCAGCGCGCGAGCGATCGCCACCATCTGCATCTCGCCGCCCGACAGATTCTCGCAGTCTCGCTCCATCAGATATTCGAGCGGCGAGAAGATTGCGGCGGCCTCCTTGACGGACCAGTTGCGGAAGCGCGTGCGCTTCTGCGCGATCGACAGATTGCGCGCCACTGACAGGGTTGGGCACAGCCGCCGGTCGTCGGGCACCCAGCCGATGCCGGCGCGCGCGATTTCATGAGTCGGGTTGCGCGTAACGTCGTACCCGTCGAAGCGCACCGCGCCACGGCGCGGCCGCGTCAGCCCGAGGATCGAGCGCAGCATGGTGGTCTTGCCGGCGCCGTTGGGCCCGAGCAGCGCAAAGACCTTTGCCTGCTCGATGGCGAGCGAGGCGCCGAACAGCGCCTGGGTCTCGCCGTAGAACGTATCGAGCCCGTCCACTTCGAGGATCATGCGAATTTCCCGAGATTGGAGCGCCGGACCCATTCGTTCTGCTGCAGTTCATGGGGCGTGCCGCGCGCCACCACCTGGCCCCAGTGGATGACGGAGATGCGGTCAGCGAGCGAGAACAGGAACTCCATGTCGTGCTCGATCGCAACGATAGTGAGCTTGCCCTTCAGACGTGCGACGAGGGCAGCCAGCCGCTGCACGCCGTCTGAGCCGAGGCCGGAGGTCGGCTCGTCCAGGCACAGCACCCGCGGCGCCTGTGCCAGCGCGACCGCTATCTCGAGCGCGCGGCGGTCGCCGTAGGAGAGATCCCTGGCGCGGACATCGCCCTTGTCCGCAAGCCCGACGGCGGCGAGCGCTTCGCTCGCTTGATCGGCGAAACTGCAATCGCCGGCCGCGGCGCGCGCGACGTCGAGCCCCCGCGCGCGAAACGCCGGCAGGCCGACCACGACGTTGTCGCGCGCGGAAAATTCGTCGAACAGCGTCATGATCTGGAACGAGCGGGCAATGCCCTTGGCCGCGATGCGATGCGGGCTCAGGCCCGTGACGTCCTCGCCGCCGAGCCGGATCGAGCCGCGACTCGGTTTCACCCGGCCGGTGAGGACGTTGAAGAATGTGGTCTTGCCAGCGCCATTCGGCCCCATCACGCCGTGGAATTCACCCTCCCCGACGTCGAGATCGATGCTCTCCAGCACCACGCGATCGCCGAAGCGGACATGCACGCCCGCGGCCTCGATCATGCTCATCGCCCGCCTCCGACCAGGAGCCGCATGGCCGACGTCCCCCGCCGCCTGAGAGCGTTGAGGGAATGCTGGCGCACGGCCGCCGAGAGCGCCCCGGCGATGCCCTCGGGGCGGAACAGCACTATCGCCATGAACAGAAGGCCGAAATAGAGCATCCAGGCATTGGTCAGCGCGCCAATGACGTCGCGGGCGGTGAGGAAAAGGAATACTCCGATCACTGGACCCCAGAAGCTGACTAGGCCACCGCCGACCAGCGTCATCATCACGACGTAGCCGGACTGATGCAGGCTCATGACATCAGGGAATGCGGCGAGCTGCGCCATCGCGAACAGGCCGCCGGCAAAGCCTGACAGCGCAGCCGACAGGGTGAAGACCGAAGCCTTGTAGAGCCACACATTGTAGCCGAGATGCGCGGCGCGAACCTCGCTCTGACGGATGGCCGCAACCACGCGGCCATAGGGCGAATGCACCAGGCGCCACATCACCGCGACGGCGACCGCGAACACCGCGAGCACGAAATAGAAGAATGCGACATTATCTGTGAGATCGAACGACAACAGGCCAAAATCCGCCGGCAGACGCTTGATCTTGAGCAGCCCGTCCTCGCCGCCGGTGACTCGGTGCGACTTGATCGCAAGCGTCCAGAAAATCTGGCCGAAGGCGATCGTCATGAAGGCGTAATAGATACCTCGCCGGTGCGAGATGAACAGCGCCACCAGCGCGCCGGCGAGCCCCGCGACAACGGCCGCCGCGGCAAGACAAACCCAGAGATTCGCGACGACATCGAACTGGCAGAGCCCGAAGGCATAGGCACCGATGCCGAAATAGGCGCCGTGGCCGAACGACGGCAGCCCGGCCGTACCCAGCACCAGGTTGAAGGCCAGCGCATAGAGCGACCAGATCAGGATCTCAATGCCGAGATAGGGATAAAGCCCGATACGCGTGATCCAGAGCGGCACCGTCGCCAGCACCAGCCAGAGCACCAGCATCGTCGGCGTGAGCAGACGCGCAGCGTCGGATGAGGTCGTCGAGCCCACAATCATTCCCTAGACCTCGAGCACGCTCTGCTTGCCCCAGAGGCCGCGCGCGCGGAACGTCACGACGGCAACGAGCAGGATGTACATGGATAGCAGCGACCATTCGGACGCATAGGCGCCGGCGAGGCCGACGCAGAGCCCGACCAGGAGACCGGCGACGACAGCGCCCCAAAAGCTTCCAACGCCGCCGAGTACGATGACGAGGAAGGCGGGGATGACGGCGTCGACGCCCATATGCGGGCGGATGCCCCAGATCGGCGCGACGATGATGCCGGCGATCGCCGCCAGCATGGTGCCGAACACGAACACCAGCAGCCGCAGCCGCGACAGATTGATGCCGAGCGCGCGCACGATCTCGCTATCATGGGCGCCCGCTTTCACAGTCGCGCCGAACGAGGTCTTTTCGATCAGGACCCAGACCAGAGCGATGATCCCGACCGCGATGCCGGCTGCGTAGAAGCGATAGCTCGACCAGATCAGGTCGCCGAACAGGAAGCCGCCATTGATGGCCGACGGCACCTGCAGCACATAGTCGCGCGTGCCCCAGACCAGGCGGATCAGTTCCTCGATCACCATCGCCGCGCCGAAGGTCAGCAACAGGCCGTACAGCGGGTCCTTGCCATAGGTCCGCCGCATGCAGACCTCGATCAGCATGCCGACGAGGCTCACAATGACGGGCGCAATGACGAGCGTTGCGGCATAGCGCCAGCCGAGCGGCAGCGCGAGCCACAATTTCGCAAGATCGGGCGGCAAAGGCGGGCGCGGCCCGGTGAGCTGCATCGCGACATAGGCGCCGAGCGCGAACAACGAGCCGTGCGCCAGATTGATCTGCTCCATCAGCCCGACGATGAGCATGAAGCCGAGCGCGATCAGCGCGAACAACAGGCCGAGAGTCAGGCCGTTCACGAGATGCGGAAGGAGGTCGAGCAAGGTATTTGGTCTCGCAATTGTCATTCCAAGGCGGGCGCGGGTGACGCCGTGCTGGTGGCGCCACCGCTTCTATCGATATGACGACCCTTGTTCAGGAATCGACGGTCGGCACCTGTTCATAGGGCGTGAGCTTGCACTTGGTGGGCGCGGCGTCATCGGCGGCCGATTTCGGTTCGGTCCAGCTGATGATCTCGTAGAGATCGGTATTGTCCGACAGCTTGGCGTTGCGCCGCGCCAGATAGATCGTCTGCTGCATCTGATGCGTCACCGGATCCATGTAGGCATCGAAATGCTGCATGCGGTCGGTCGCCGAGACTTTCAGGTTCTCGAGCTCCTTGATGATCTTGACGTTGTTGGTCGACCCTGCCCGCTCGATCGCCCGGAGCAGCTCACGCGTCGACATGTATCCGTTGTAGGAGACATTGCCGGGCACCGGGATCGGTCCGTCCTTGTTGGCGGCCTGCTACTTCTTCACGAAGTCGGCGACGCCGGGCAGCTGCAGCTTGTGGTACCAGGTCGTGCCGAACACGCCGAACAGGCTATCGGGCGCGCCCCAGACGTCGGGCCAGTCCTGCTGGTTGTTGATCCAGGCCGGCTTGCCGTCGAGCTTGAGCTGCGCCACCTGCTCGCGCAGCGCCTTGATGTCGTCACCGCCGATCGCAGTCGCCACAACGTCGGGTTTGGCTTGCTGGATCTTCAGCAGATAGGCGGTGAAGTCGCGCGTGTTCTGCGGCACCAGGAGATTGTCGATGATCTTGCCGCCCGCAGCCTCGACCTGCGCCTTGGTCGCGGCGGAGGTCGTGTGGCCCCAGACATAGTCGTTGGTCAGCAGCATCCAGTTCTTGCCGATGGAATCGACCGCGTTCTTGACCGATGCCTTGGAGAAATTGGTGCCGTTGCCGTCCCAGACGAACTTGACGCGCGAGCAGTTCTCGCCGGCTTCGCTCGGCGCCGAGGAGTTCGTGTTCAGATAGATCACGCCGTATTTGCTGGCGACCTGGGTGATGGCGTTGGCGACGCCAGAATGCAGCGCGCCGATCAGGATGGTGCAGTCCTCGCGGGTGATGAAGCGTTCGGCGACGCGGCTGCCGGTGGCCGGCGTGGTTTCGGTGTCTGCGGCGACGAAACTGACCTGACGGCCGAGCACGCCGCCTTTGGCGTTGAACTCGTCGATCGCCATCTTGATGCCGCGCAAATCATCCTGGCCGCTGTTGCCGTATTGACCGCTGGCATCGCAGGTCAGGCCGAGCTTGATCGGCTTCGCGCCTTCCGCCCAGACGTGGTTCTCCCGCCATGGCCCGAAGAAGCCGCCGGTGCCGGCGAGGACACTGGCCATCAAGCTGCCTTTCAAAACGCTTCGCCGTGAGATCTGACGCACTCTCATCGCTTCCTCCCGTTTCGACGTTCTTGCTCTTTTTTGTGTGCTTAGAATATTCATTCCACTGGTGAAGTAAAGTAGAATATTTGATCCAAGCCGTGAAATGCCGTTAAACAGGTTTGCCGATCCGGAGACCCGACTCGATGAACAAGGCCCAGGGAGTGACGAGTTACGACGAGCTGCGCGGCGAGATTGCGCAGCGGCACCGCGCCTTGTCGGGCCGGCTGCAACAGATCGCGGAGTTCGTGCTCGATCACCCGACCGATGTCGCGCTCGGCACCGTGGCGGAGGTCGCGCAGCGCTCGGGCGTGCCGCCCTCGGCGATCGTGCGCTTTGCCCATGCGCTCGGATTCGGCGGCTTCACCGAGATGCAGCAGGTGTTCCGCTCCCGCCTCGTCGCCGGCGTTGCTCCCAGCTACAAGGCGCGGCTCGCGCGCATGAAGAGCGAGGAGAAATCAGTGCTCGGCCGCCAGCCCGCCGCGGTGCTGTCACGCTTCGTCTCAGAAGCGCAATCGGCGCTGATGACGCTCAGTCAGTCCGTGCACACGCGCGACCTCGAGGCAGCGACGGCGATCCTCGCGAAAGCCCGCGACATCTATCTGCTCGGCCTCGGCGGCTCGTTTCCGGTCGCGATCCACCTCGCCTATGTCTTGCGCAAGCTCGGACGGCGCGTCGTGCTGCTGGACGGCGTCGGCGGCAGCATTCATGAGCAGTCGCACGCGGCGACTGCGGACGATGCGCTGGTCGCCATCAGCTTCCGAAACTACTATCCCGACACGGCACGGCTGTTCCCGGAGCTCGTCGCGCGGGGCGTGCCTACAATCTCCATAACCGACAGCCTGCTGAGCCCGATCGTCGAGAGCGCCAGCGTGGTATTCGAGATCCAGGACATGCCCGAGCCGGCGCTGCGGACGCTGGTGGCGCCGATGTGCCTGGTGCAGGCGCTGGCGATCGGCCTTGATCTCGCGGGAGATTAGGCTTTCAAGACGGGAGAAGATCATGGTTGCACATGACGCGAAAGTATTGGCAGGCCAAGTAGCGCTGGTGACCGGCGCGGGGCGCGGACTCGGCCGCGCCTTTGCAGAGAAGCTCGCAGCCCTCGGCGCCGACGTCGCCATTCACGGCATGCGCGAGAACGGCCCGGCGGAATATGGCGAGGGCACCATCCTCACCGCCGTCGCCGCGGAAGTCAGCCGGCAATTCGGCGTACGCAGCCAGCGTATGCTGGGCGATCTCACCAAGGGCGAGGACATTGCGCGCGTGATCGCCGAGACAGAAAGCGCGCTCGGCCCGATCGATATCCTCGTGCACAATGCCGGCGGCGATATCGCGGCTGCCGGCGGCAAGCCCGATCCGAACGACGCCGTCAACATCAAAGAAGCCGACGTGCGCGCGGTGCTCGAGCGCAATTTGCTCTCGATCATCCTGACCTGCCAGGCGGTCGCAAAGGGCATGATGGAGCGGCGGCGCGGCCGCATTGTCACGCTCGGCTCGGTCGCCGCCTTCAAGGGGCGCACCAACGGCTCGATCTATGCGGTGGCGAAAGCGGGCGTCACCCATTACACGCGCTGCCTCGCCGACCAGCTCCGCGCCTACGACATCGCTGTCAACTGCATCGCGCCCGGCGACACCCGCACCGGCCGCTTCCTCGGCACGCGCGCAGTCGATCCTGACAGGATGGTCGAGACCGGCACGCTCGATCGTATCGCGACCGTCGACGAGGTCGCGCGCGTGGTCGAGTTGTTCGCCGGGCCGATGGGCGCCTTCATCTCTGGTCAGGTGCTGCGCATCGACGGTGGCGGGCAGGCGTGGCCGGCGTGAGCACGTGCAACCTCGATGCTCTCGGCGATTCGCCCACTGCGTGGCAGAGCATCAGCGTGTATGGCGCCAAGGCGCTGCCATCGAGCGTACCAGATCGATCTAAGTCGTAGTACTGGTCGGCTTCCTGCGGCGCGCCGGTTTCCGACGCCACCGCTCTTCGGACATCGCTTCGAATGAGGACTTGCCGGTGCTTGCCCCTGATGGATTTCTGCTTGATTTCCCGGTGAACACGCTGTGCACATGCGCTAACCGACTGAAAAATTTGAACTCTCGATCCAATCCATCATTGGAGAGTTCGAGCTGACTCCAGCAATCGATGTTCGATTGCAGCCAATTACCGGAAAGGTCGTCCACCACCTTCGGTGAAGAAGAAAGCTAGTGGTGCGTGTCCGGCATAGCCAAGGCCGGCGCATATTTTGCTTCGTTCAACGTTTTCAGACGCGCTCGAAGTGTGTGCTGGTGTTCCTTACAGGGGAATTTGACGTGGTGCCGCGAAGTTCGCAATGCACCTCCGCACAATGGGCTGCCACGCTGACGATGATTTAGCTCGACAGATGCGATGATAACACGAATATGATCCGTTCGACGTAGTAGCGGCGAGCCGTATCAGGATGACGTATCCATCGCGATCTAGGCGCACGGTGCAGCAAGTTTGCTTTCCTTGGTGTTGAGCCACCAACAGAAATAATGTTTGCAGTGCTTCATGGCCGTCAACCGCACTGTAGGCGAACCAAGCAGGCACCAGCGTTGGCAACATAGGTCGAAGCGTAAGCCGATTGGATCCGCCACACTGTCGTGACTCCGCAAAAGATCGAGCTTTGAGATGAACGAATTCGGACAGAAGGGTGAGGTACCGCTCTCGGAACGATTCGCGGTGTCACCTGAGGAGGCAAGCGCCCTCACCGGGATCGGATTGACTTCCATTCGCGAAGCGATCAGCGCCGGCAAACTTAGGGCTAAGAAGCACGGGAGGCGCACGATCATCTTGCCCGAAGATTTGAGAGTGTGGCTGGGAACACTGCCCGACGCCCGGAAGCCGATTGTAGAAAGCCCCGCTTAGGCGGGGCTTCTATTTTGAGCCAACGGCAAAAGGATTCGGTAAGAAATTGGCAATCAAGAACCAAGCCCACTGAAGAACTGCAGTAGGTACCGCATCTTATCTTATTCCGTCACGGATCATGTACCCGGCGCCGCGGATCGTGTGCAGCAGCGGCCGCTCGAAGCCCTTGTCGATCTTGGAGCGCAGCCGCGAAATGTGCACGTCGATCACGTTGGTCTGCGGATCGAAATGATAGTCCCAGACGTTCTCGAGCAGCATGGTGCGCGTCACCACCTGGCCGGCATGCTTCATCAGATATTCGAGCAGGCGGAATTCGCGCGGCTGCAGCGTCAGCTCGTCCTTGCCGCGGGCGACGCGATGGGAGAGCCGGTCGAGCTCGAGATCGCCGACGCGGTAGAGCGTGTCCTCGGCAGGTCCCCCGCGGCGGCGCGACAGCACCTCGACCCGGGCCAGCAGCTCGGCGAAGGAATAGGGTTTTGGCAGATAGTCGTCGCCGCCGGCGCGCAGGCCCTTGATGCGGTCGTCGACCTGTCCGAGCGCGGAGAGAATCAGCACCGGCGTCGTGTTGTCCTGGTCGCGCAGCGCACCGATCAGCGACAGGCCGTCGCGCTTGGGCAGCATGCGGTCGACCACCAGCACGTCGTAATCGCCGTTCTCAGCCATGGCGAGGCCTTCCTCGCCGTCGGCGGCGTGGTCGGCAATGTGTCCGACTTCGCGAAACGCCTTCACGAGGTAGTCGGCGGATTCGCGGTCGTCTTCAATGATGAGGAGGCGCATCGTGCGTTCGGCGGCGGTCAAGGAGGTCAACCTTCTCTAAACATGGCGCGAGCGGCAATCGCATGCAAGCCGAGGGGGAGACTCTGGCATCGAGAAAAAGGCGGGCGGTGAAGCTGGGGGGACTTCACCGCCCTAGGCCTTCCGACGGAGGGGGGCGTAATTCCACCGGAAGGTAGACAGGGGAAGCGAACGTTGCGCTGCTTCCCAGAAGGGCGCCGTCGGCGGGGGCGACTGATGCCGGCGACACCCTTCATCTCGTAGGCCTCCTGAAGCCTCAGCCCTTGGCGAGGGGCACCGCGACGAAGCGCGACTGGCCGCCGCTCTTCACGCGCATCAGGACGCTGTTCTTGTTGTCGGTCCGCGCCATGTTGATGGCATCGCGAACTTCGCCGGCGGTGGCCACGCTCTTGCCGCCGACTTCGAGAATCACGTCGCCTTCCTTGAAGCCGCGCTCGGCCGCGGCGCTCTTCGGATCGACTTCGGTGACCACGACGCCTTCCTTGCCGGCGCCGGCTACCGAATTGGCGGGCGCAACGGTCATGCCGAGCTTGGGCACGTCGGTGCCCTTGCTCGCACCCTTGCCGCTGTCATTGTCGTTATCGGCCTTGGCCTCGACCGTGTTCGGCAATTGGCCGAGCGTCATGTTCACGACCTTGTCCTGGCCCTTGTGCAGCACGTTGAGCTTCACGGTCGCACCGGGTGCCATGCCGCCGATGGTGCGGGCAAGCTCGCGGGCGTCCTTGACCGCCTCGCCATTGACCGCCGTGATCACGTCGCCGGACTCGATGCCGGCCTTCGCGGCCGGACCGTTCGCTTGCGGCTCCGCCACCAGCGCGCCTTCGGCCTTCTTCATGCCGAGGCTCTCGGCGATGTCGGAGGTGACAGGCTGAATCTGCACGCCGATCCAGCCGCGGCTGACCGAGCCCTTGTCCTTGAGCTGGGCGACCACGCTCTTCACGGTGCTCGCGGGAATCGAGAACGCGATGCCGACGCTGCCGCCCGAGGGCGAGTAGATGGCGGTGTTGACGCCCATCACTTCGCCGTTGGTGTCGAAAGCGGGACCGCCGGAATTGCCCTTGTTCACGGGCGCGTCGATCTGGATGAAATCGTCGTACGGACCGTTGCCGATGTCGCGGCCGCTCGCCGAGACGATGCCCGCGGTCACGGTGCCGCCGAGGCCGAACGGATTGCCGACCGCGAGCACCCAGTCGCCGATCCGCGGCTTGGCGTCGGCGAGCTTGGCGAACGGGAAGTTCGAGCTGCCCTCGACCTTGATCAAAGCGAGGTCGGTGCGCTGGTCGGTGCCGATCACCTTGGCGGTGTAGGTCTTGCCGTCATCGGTGGTGACCTCGACCTTGTCGGCGCCGTCGACCACGTGGTTGTTGGTCACGGCAAAGCCGTCAGCCGAGATGAAGAAGCCCGAGCCCTGACCCTGCACGACGCGGCCACGGCCGCCCTTCAGGCCCGGGAAACCATCCGGACCGCCAAAGCGGCGGAAGAAGCGCTCCATCGGCGAGCCCGGCTGGAACGGCGAGGAGGAATCATCGCCGTCGTCGTTGCTCGCGGTCTTCTCCTTGATGTTGACCTTCACCGAGATCACCGACGGCTTCACACGCTCGACGATGTCGGCGAAACCGACCGGGCGTTCGACCTTGCGGACCTCGTTGTTGACCTGCGCATGCGCCGGGGTCGAGAACAGGTCGGCCGGCGAGGTCGAGGGGCTGAAGCCATAGACGGCCGCGCCGAGACCGGCGACGACCGAGGCCATCAGCGCGAACTTGCGCGCGGAAAACACCGACCGGCGCGGCTGCCGGTAGGACGGAAGGTTCGAGAGGTCGGGACGGTCGGTCATGCGGAGATCTCCAGGGCCTTGAAATCCATTTGGTGCCCGATGGCGGCACCTTACGGTCCTGAAGATGGGGGCTCCCGCCTTACCGTGCGCTGGCGGCGGGGTTAAACTTTTGTAATGAAGGGCCAGGTCCGATGCGGCAGTTCAGCGCAGACCGAAAATTGTGGCCTCACAGGAACTTAACCGAGTTCCCGTGATGGCGTCGCAGGCGCGTTTTGGCGCGCTCAGCTTGCCCTGACGCTGACGATGAACTCGTCGACCTCGCGCTTCAGGGTCGCGGCCTGCTGCGACAGGTCGACCGCGGAATCCCGCGCCTCGGCGGCCATGCGACCGGTCTGTGCGGAGGTCGAGGTGATCTGGACGATATGGTTGGAGACGTCGAGCGTTCCGTGCGCGGCGTTCTGGGCGCTGCGCGTGATCTCCTGCGTGGCGTTGCGCTGCTGGGCGGTATCGACCTCGATGCCGGACATGATGGACGAGATCTCCGACAGCGTCTTGGAAATGCCGTCGATCGCGCCGCGCGTCTCCGCGGTGATGCCCTGAATGCTGGCGACATGAGAGGTGATCTCCTCCGTCGCCTTGCTGGTCTGGTGCGCCAGATTCTTCACCTCGGAGGCGACCACCGCAAACCCCTTGCCGGCCTCCCCTGCCCGCGCCGCCTCGATGGTGGCGTTCAGCGCCAGCAGATTGGTCTGCGATGCGATCGCCTGCACGAGCTGCACGACCTCGCCGATCTTGTCGGCGGCATCCGACAGCGTGTGGATGGTGTCGCGGCTCTTCTCCGCCTGGGACGCTGCGCCCTCGGCGCGCTGGGTCGCGTCGGTGACGCGGCGGCTGATCGTGCCGATCGAGTTCGTCATCTCCTCGGCAGAACCTGCGACCGTCTGCACGCTGGCGCTGGCCTGGCTCGCCGCGCTCGCGACTGCATTGGCCTTGGTGCTGGTGTCGTTGGCGGTCCGCGACAGCGTCTCGGCGTTGCTCTTCAGATGCACGGCCGATGAGGCCACGCTGTCGACGACGCTGGCGACGAGATCGTTGAAGCGCTTGATCCGGTCGTCCAGGAATTTCGATCGCTCGGCCTGGTGCTGGGCTTCGCGCAGCTGCTGCTCGGTGAGATGGCGCCGCTCGAGCCCGTTGGTCTTGAAGACCTCCAGCGCACCGGCGAGCAAGCCGATCTCGTTGGTGCGGCCAAGCCCCGGAACCGATGTCTGGAATTTCTGGTCGGCGACCTCGCGCATGGCGTGCACGATCGCGGCCAGCGGACTGAGGATGCCGTTGCGCACGGCGAACCAGGTGGTGAAGCAGATCGCGACGGCGACGACGGCGATCACGCCGCAGGCCATCAGGAAATAGGAGAACGCAGTCTGCGCCTGCTGGTAGATCTGCATGGCGTGGTCGCGCGCAGGGCCGCTCAGCGCGGCGAAGTCCGCCGACAGGCTGGTGATCTCGTTGTTGAGATAGAGCACCGCGATGAAGCCGGTACCGCCGCCGATGCCCAGCAGAAACAATAATGCAGTGACGACGGCGCCGACCAGGAAGCGGATCGTCAGATTGCTGTTCGCGAACATGGGGGGACTCAAAGGCTGGAATCGAATCTTGCGACAAGCTTCCAGACAAAGGTCAACAGAGCATGAAACAAGCTGCGCCAAACGGCCTAAGTATCATTACGTAGCCTAGGACGACTTCGCATCATCGGACATCAACGCGGCGAGCCGCGCCTGTTCGTCCGCAGTGAGCGGCGAAGCAGGTACGTCTGCACCACTGCGCGCACGACGCCGGATTTGCAGCCAAAGCGCCACGCCGCCGCCGATCAGCAGCAGCGGCCCGAGCAGCCACAGCAGCAGGGTCTGACGTTCGAAGCGTGGTTTCAGCAGCACGAACTCGCCATAGCGCGCGACCAGGAAGTCGAGCACCTGCGAGTTGCTGTCGCCGGCGCCGATGCGCTCGCGCACCAGGAGCCGCAGGTCGCGCGCCAGCGGCGCATCGGAATCATCGATCGACTGGTTCTGGCAGACCATGCAGCGCAGCTCGCGCGACAGTTCCCGCGCGCGGGCTTCCTTGGCGGGATCCGGCATGATCTCGTCGGGCTGCACGGCGTGGGCCGCCGGCAAGGCCAGCAGCATCAGCAGGACGAACGCGGCCATCATCCGGCGCATCGGATCACTCCGCCGGCTGGAGGCGCTGCTTGGCCCGCGCCGGCTTCGGCGCGCCGACCCGCAGGCGCCGGTCGGACAGCGACAGCACGCCACCGAACGCCATCAGCACCGGCCCCCACCAGATCAGCAGCACCAGCGGCTTGTGATAGATCCGCACGGCGATGGCGCCCTCGGCATTGGCCTCGCCGAGCGAAATGTAGAGCTGGCTCGCGCCGCGCGTCAGTAGCGCGGCCTCGGTGGTCGAGGAGCCGCGGGTGGTGAAGCTGCGCTTGGAGGGCGTCATGACGCTGAGCGGCTTGCCATCGAGGCCGACGTTGAACTCGGCGATCATCTCGCGGTAATTCGGGCCCTGACGCTGCAGCAACCCGTCGAGCTTCACGTCGAAGCCGGCGATGTGGGCGACGTCGTTCTGCTTCATGGTCGCGATATATTCGCTATTCCAGGTGGTTTCGCAGACGATCCCGATCAGCGCGACGCCGAGGCCGGCATGCGCGAACGCCGTGCCCCAGGCCGAGCGCGGCATGCCGCGCGCCCGGTGCAGCACCGTTGCGAACGGCAGCCGCACGAAGCCGGTCCGTTCGACGATGTCGGTGACCGCGCCGCCGATGACGAAGATGCCAAGCCCGATCGCGAGCGGCGCCAGCGTGCTGCCCCCGCTGGCCCAGCCCCAGGCGATGGCGACGGCGACGAGCCCGGCAACGCCCGCAGCTAACAGGCGCTGCGTCACGCCGAGCAGATCGCCGCGCTTCCACGCCAGCATCGGCCCGAACGGCACGGCAAGCAGCAACAGGGTAAACAGCGGCGCGAAGGTGAGATTGTAGAAGGGCGCACCGACCGACATCTTGAAGTCGGCGAGCATTTCCATCGCGAGCGGATAGAGCGTGCCGAACAGCACGACCGCGCAGGCGACCGTGAGCAGCAGATTGTTCAGCACCAGCGCACCCTCGCGCGAGATCGGCGCGAACAGGCCGCCCTGCTTCAACGACGTGGCGCGGCCCGCGAACAGGGCCAGGCTGCCGCCAATGAACAGGCAGAGGATCAGCAGGATGAACACGCCACGGGTGGGATCGGTGGCGAAGGCGTGCACCGAGGTGATGACGCCCGAGCGCACCAGGAAGGTGCCGAGCAGTGACAGCGAGAAGGTCAGGATCGAGAGCAGGATGGTCCAGACCTTCAGCGCGTTGCGCTTCTCCATCACCAGGGCCGAATGCAGCAGCGCGGTGCCGGAGAGCCACGGCATCAGCGAGGCGTTCTCGACCGGATCCCAGAACCACCAGCCGCCCCAGCCGAGCTCGTAATAGGCCCAGTACGAGCCCATGGCGATGCCGAGCGTCAGGAATATCCAGGCGACCAGCGTCCACGGACGCACCCAGCGCGCCCAGGCCGCATCGATCCGGCCCTCCATCAGCGCCGCGATCGCGAAGGAGAACGAGATCGAAAAGCCGACATAACCGAGATAGAGCATCGGCGGATGCACGGCGAGCCCGATGTCCTGGAGCACCGGATTGAGATCGCGGCCCTCGACCGGCGGGGTGGCGATGCGCAGGAACGGGTTCGATGTCACGAGGATGAAGAGGTAAAAGGCGCTGGCGACCCACGCCTGCACGGCGAGCACGTGCGCGCGCAGCGACAGCGGCAGATTGTTGCCGAACACGGCGACCAGTCCGCCGAACAGCGCGAGGATCGACACCCACAACAGCATCGAGCCTTCATGGTTTCCCCAGACGCCGGTGATCTTGTAGAGCAGCGGCTTCATCGAGTGGGAGTTCTCGTAGACGTTGGCGACGGAGAAGTCCGAGTTCACGTGCAGCATCACGAGAGCAACGAACGAGGCACCGACGAACAGCAGCTGCGCCAGCGCCGTGGAGCGCGCCACATTCATCAGCGCGGCATCGTTCAGGCGCGCGCCGATCAGGGGCACGATCGACTGGATTAGTGCGAGCCCAAGTGCCAGCACCAGCGCGTAATGTCCGGATTCTGCGATCACCGCATTGCTCCCTGCGGATTGCCCTGCGCGGTCGTCGCCGCGGGCTTGCCCGCGTCAGACGTCTTGCCGCTATCAGACGGCTTGCCGCCGTAATCGTCCTTCCAGTGCCCCTGCTTCTTCAGGGCGTCGGCGACGTCCTTGGGCATGTAGGTCTCGTCGTGCTTGGCAAGCACCGTATCGGCCTTGAACACGCCATGGGCGTCGAGCGCGCCTTCAGCGACGACGCCCTGCCCCTCGCGGAACAGGTCGGGCAGGATGCCCTTGTAGGCCACCGGCAGCTTGGCATTGCCGTCGGCAACCTCGAAGGTCACCGCGAGATTGTCGCCGCGCTGGAGCGAGCCGGGCTGCACCAGTCCACCGAGGCGAAACCGCTTGCCTGGCTCGACGTGCTTCTCGGCGACCATGGTCGGCGTCGAGAAGAACACGATGGAGTCGCGAAGTGCATTGAGCACCAGCGCGGCCGCGAGCGCGAGCACGGCGAGCGAGCCGCCGATGATGGTCATACGTCGCTGCTTGCGCGTCATGGCGTATCCGTTCTCCGCTTCGCTCGTTCCGACATCGTCATCCGCCGAGCCCGAGAGTCCTGAGGCCTTCGTTGAGCTGGCGCAGCCGCTCGGCGTCGCTGGCAACCGCCTGCCGGGCATCGGCCGATGCCCCCATGGCCTTGTCCCGCTCGCCCATCACGAGATAGGCGCGCACCAGGCGCAACCATCCATCGACGTCGTCGCCGTTCTGCTTCAACCGGGTGGCCAGACGATCGACCATGCCGCGCACCATCGCGTTGCGATCGCCTTCGGCCATATCCTTGGACGCAGCGATCGTCTCGTCCGACAACGCCGGCATCGTCCCGCCACCGACCCGCGCCAGCGAGGATTGCACCAGGGCACGCCACGGCGCATCCGCGGGCGCTTTCACAAGCAGCGCGCGCCAGATCGTGGCTGCATCGCCCTTGCGACCATCCTGCTCGGCGGCAAGGCCCAGGAAGTAGTTCGCCTTGGGATCGTCCGCGTTCAGGGCCTGCGCACGCTCGAACTCCGCCTTGGCCTCGACGGTCACCACACCGCCGGCGGCAGCCGAGATCGCTTCGCCGAGATCGGACCGGCGCTCCGCGCTCTCGCCATTGTAGGTGAGCGAGTTGCGATAGGCGCGCACCGCATCGTCGAAACGGCCGAGCCGCTCCAGCACCGGCGCGAGCACATTCCAGCCGCGCCCGTCGGTCGGATTCTTCTCCAGATGCTGCTGGACCTGCACGACGAGATTCTCGAGCGACTGCGCCACGCCGGACCCGGATCCGCGCTCGCGCTGCGCCAGGGGAAAGTCCTGAAGCCGGGGCGAGCCGAGTGGCATATAAATGCCGATCGCAACGAGCGGCAGGCCCGCGAGCGCCAGCACGGCCGCCGCGCGGCGCCATTTGAGATTCGATTTCGGCGCCATGGCTGGCTCGCTGGCGGCCGCAGCGAGCAGCCTGCGGCTGATCTCGACGCGCGCAGCCTCGGCGTCCGGCGCGGGAATCAAGCCTGCGGCGAGATCACGCTCGATCTCGGCCAATTGGTCCTTGTAAACCGCGACCTCGCTGCCCTGGTCTTGCGCGCGTCCATTGCGGCCAAGCGGCCAGAGCACGGCGAAAATCGCCGCGACCGTCATCAGCGCGAACACGAACCATAGCGTCATCTGGCAAGCTTCCGGCAGCGCACGAACCGCGCCCATAGGTGGCTTTACACCACGGCCGGACGATGCGGCAATTGACAATTGTCAATTTGGCGCGACCGCGCGCGGTCTCGAAACGGTGAAAATCCAACGGCTTAGCCGATCTCGAAGTCCGTACTTTGCGCGGCGTCCTCACCGTGGCCGTTGAAGGCCCTCAGGAAGTATGTTCCCGGCTTGACTGCGTCCGGCAATCTGATGCGCAGCGCTCCGACCGGAACCGGGGATGCAACCCTCGTGATTGTCTCGGAGAGTTGCCGACCGCTTGCCTTCTCGACCAGCACCACTTTGGCACCGACCATCAGTCTCTGATACTTGGCAACAATGATGCGGTTCTCGATTTCGATGGAGCTGATAACGGGTTTCATGCGCCCACAAATAGAAGTTCCCCGGACTTGCACGGGGACCGTACGGCGCACCACTGGCACCGTCAACCACAAATTGTGATCACGAAAATATGCGCTTAGGTTAGCTTGCGCGCGACGATTTGCGCTCGCCGGTCGCTGCGTTCTCCGCGGCCCGGCTCATCAACGAGGCGTAATCATCGCCAAACAGCACCTGGCAGAAGCGAATCGCGGCCTGCACCTGCTGCTGCCGATAGGTGCGCACCTTGTGATCGGCGGCGCGCAGCGACTGCACCAGCTGCTCGGTCGAACGTTCGACATATTGCTGGAGGTCGGAATAGGTGCGCAGCGTCACCTCGTTGATCGCAAGCTCGCTCGCATAATTGCGGCAGGTCGCGACGAAATCGATCAGCGCCGCCGTTTCCTCCACCTCGGTGCTGTCGATCCGCGCACCCGGCGGAATGTCTTTCTCGGGGCGCTGGCGCAGGATGCGGCGAACGCGGCCGGGAACGCTGTCGATCTCGGATTGCAGCGCATTGGAGATGTCGGCCCGGATCGAGGTCAGTTGCTTGCCCCAGGCGGAATCGTTGCGCAGGTCGAGCTCGGTGCGCAGGCCGCGCACGCCGTCGTGCAACGCCTTGAGGTTGCCGGCAACATTGTCGAAATGGCCGCGCTTGATGTCCATGCGCAGGGTGGCGGCAACACAGGACAGGTCGTGCAGCGCAATCGTGACGGCAACGCCGTAAGGCGTCGCCGCGACGCGGATCTCGTCGTCGGACGCGGCAATCTTGATGGCGAGGCGGATGATCTGCCACGGGGCCGTCATCCGCTGCACCACGATCGACAGCGCGAAGGGCAGCATCTGCGGGGTCTGCAGCACCGGAATGTTGAGCGCCGACGTCACCGAGGCGATCTGGGGATCGCCGAAAGCGCGCAAGGTGCGCGGCAGCTTCTCGTTCAAGCCGGCGATGGCCTCCCGGACCTGAAGCACCGCTCCGATCGAATAGAGGTCCTCGATCACGTTGGGCGCGCCGACCCGGGCCAGCGCGCGCGACTTGTCGCCGCCGCCGGGACCGGTCAGCTCGAAAATGGCATCCGCAGCCACCCCCTGGAGCTTCTGCGCGAGGGCCTCGACCTGCCCCGCACTATCGGGGGGCATCCGCGCCAGCGCTGCCTCGAATTCGTTCACCTTGCCCGGTGCGCCGTCGCGGCCGAGCCATTGCCAGATCGGCTGGAGCGAGGTGCGGCGGATCTGCCCGACCCGCAGCGGGACGCCAGCCTCGATCAGGAACGGTTCCAACGCCTGGAACAGCAGCCGCGACAGATCGTCCGTGCGCGGCGGCGGGGCTTCATCGGCTTCGGACTTGCGGACGATCTTGCGCAACTGCTCGAGCACCAGGGTCGCGACAGCCGTGTCCTGGCCGCGCTCCAGCGCGCGCTCGAACTCCCGCATCAGCAGCGCCTGCGCCTGCGGCGGGAGCTGCGCGAGATATTCCCTCAGCCGCTCGATCGATGTCTGGCTCATGCGCCCGGGTAATGCACGGTAAAATGGCGGACATGGGATGGGTCCGGCGCGATCATAGGAGGCCCCCACTTAAGAAGCCGTTTAGGACGTCGGACCGAATCCCGCCAGTTTGCTGCGGCCGGGCATCGACGAGGACGAATAACCTCGTCGGAACAATGGATTACATGCCGGGAAGGACCAGTTCGGCGCGCAGGCCGCCGGTCGGCGCACCACCGAGCGAGAGGCTGCCGCCATAGAGCGCGGCGAGGTCGGTCACGATCGACAGCCCCAGACCCGAGCCGGGCTTGGACTCGTCGAGCCGCTGGCCGCGCCGCGAGACCTGCGCACGCTCGGCTTCCGACAGGCCGCGGCCGTCGTCATCGACGATGATCCGCAGCCGCGGGCCCACCCCCGCCTGGTGCGGCGGCTCCACGAGGACCTCGATGAAGACGCGCAAGGCCGCCCATTTGCAGGCATTGTCGACGAGATTGCCGACCATCTCCTCCAGATCCTGCCGCTCGCCGCGAAATTTTGCCGACGGATCGGCCTTGGCTTCGACGACGATGCCGCGGTCGCGATGGATCTTCTCCATGGTCCGCCGCAATGCCTCGATGGCCGGCGCCACTTCCGTCACGGTCGCGACCACCGAGACTCGCGCCGCGATACGCGCGCGCTCCAGGTGATGAGCGACCTGGTCGCGCATCACATCGGCCTGCTCCATCACCTTGGCCGCGAAGGGATCGGTGATGTGGGCGCCGGCCTCGTTGACGATGACCGAGAGCGGCGTCTTGATCGCGTGGGCGAGATTGCCGACATGGGTGCGCGCGCGCTCGACGATCTCGCGATTGGCATCGATCAGCGCGTTGGTCTCGCGCGCCAGCGGCGCGATCTCGACCGGGAATTCGCCCTCGAGCCGCTCCGCCCGCCCGGAACGGATGTCGGCGATCGATTCCGAGATGCGCTTGAGCGGTGCGAGGCCGAAGCGGACCTGGAACACGGTCGTCAGCAGCAGCACGATGCCGAGCGCGGTGAAGGTGCCGCCGAGATAATAGTCGAAGCTGCGCGTCTCGTCGAAAATCTCGGTGTCGTCGCCGGCGACGCTGACCAGAAACTTGCCGTCGGCGCCGAGATCGACGGGACGCTCGACCATGCGCAGATTCTGCCCCTCGGGCCCGTCGACATAGGCCAGCCGGATGCCGGCGGCGGTGAGCTCGGCGCCCTGCTCTTCCAGCTTCGGCAGCTTCTTGTCCCAGAGCGAGCGCGAGGAGCGCACCTCCGGCTTTTCGGTGTCGGTCCGCGTGATCTGCCAGTACCAGCCGGACAGCGGCAGCTCGAACAGTGGCTCGCCCAGCGACTGGAACTGGCGGTCGGGCGGCTCGTCGGGAGTTGCGACCTCGGCGATGAGGGTGCGGAGATAGAGATTGAGCCGCCTGTCGAAGGCGCGCTCGGTGGCGTTCTTGTAGACCGACGACAGCACCACGCCGGTGATGGCCAGGATCACCACGAGCCAGGCGGTCGCCGACAGGAACAGGCGGGTCGCAAGCGAACTAGCGGCCATCGGAAGGATCCCGGGAGGCGCAGGATGGCGGGGCGTCAGAGCTCATGACCGGACCAAGGCCCCTGCCGGGCTGCCCGTCAAGCCCCGGAACGCGTCAGGCGGCCGGCGGGGTCAGGAGATAGCCGAGGCCGCGGACGGTCTGGATGATGTCGACGTCGAGCTTCTTGCGGATGCGGCCGACGAACACCTCGATCGTATTGGAGTCGCGGTCGAAATCCTGATCGTAGAGGTGCTCGACCAGCTCGGTGCGCGAGACCACGCGCCCGGAATGGTGCATCAGGTAGGCCAGAAGCCGATATTCGTGCGAGGTCATCTTGACCGGGTTGCCTGACACGCTGACGCGGCCGGTCCTGGTGTCTAGCGTGACGGGACCGCAGCTCAGCTCGCTCTGCGCATGGCCGGTCGAGCGGCGCAGCAGCGCGCGGATGCGCGCCAGCACCTCCTCCAGATGGAACGGCTTTGCGACATAGTCGTCGGCGCCGGCATCGAAGCCCTGCACCTTGTCGCTCCAGCGGTCTCGCGCGGTGAGGATCAGGACCGGCATGGTGCGGCCGTTGCGGCGCCAGGCCTCCAGCACCGAGATGCCGTCCTTCTTCGGCAGGCCGATGTCGAGCACGACGGCATCATACGGCTCGTTGTCGCCGAGATAGTGCCCCTCCTCTCCGTCGAAGGCGCGATCGACGACATAGCCGGCGTCGGTCAACGCCTTGGTGAGCTGGCGATTGAGATCGGGGTCGTCCTCAACAACGAGCAGGCGCACGCTTCTCTCCAGACATAGGCCGCATCAACACCACACCAGATGAGCAATTCCGGCGTGAACTGAATATGAACGCGGGGAACCGGGCGCGTTACTTTTTGGTCATATACGATAGGTCAGCAGCCGATGCGACTGCGCCCGCCATGCGACCGGACGAGCCGGCAACATGGCGGGCGCAGTGTGCCGCGTGCCGCGGCAGGTCGGAAGGTCCGCCCTTCCCGTGAATTCGGCCGTCAGGTCCGGAAGAACACGAACCAGATGACGGCGAGGATCAGGATCGCAAGCCCGGTCGAGATGGCGAGCAATGCGGCAACTGACGGCCCAGGTTCGCCCTGACGCGCCTCGGTTGGTGTTTCGACGATCTGACGCTGCTCTCGCGTGGTTGCCATGATGCCCTCAATCTCTGCGTGTCGCCTCCGATGACCGCGACCTCCTCGCAGCCGTGTATGCGGAGCCAACGCCCGATCCGATGTGATGTTCCGGCTTTTGCCACCCGATCGGGACAGCAACCCCACGCCCTACGGCCGGTTAACGCAGTTGGAAGATTCAACGCCCGGCCTTGCTATGATTCGCTGTTTCCCGATGGTATCCTCGTAAGTCTGTCCTTGTTGCGTTTGGAGTAGCCCATGGCCCCCCGCGCCAATTGGAAGGGTTTTCTGCGTCTGTCGCTCGTGACCTGCCCGGTCGCGCTCTATCCGGCCACTTCGGATACGGAGAAGGTCTCTTTCAACCAGATCAACCGCAAGACCGGCCACCGGATCAAGTACCTCAAGGTCGATGCCGAGACCGGTGACGAGGTCACCTCCGAGGACATCGTCAAGGGCTACAAGGTCGACACCGACACCTATATCGAGGTCACCAAGGACGAGCTCGACGACATCGCGCTCGACTCGACCCACACGATCGATATCGACGAGTTCGTGCCGAAGGCCGACATCGACAACCGCTATCTGATCCGCCCCTATTATCTCGTGCCCGACGGCAAGGTCGGCCATGACGCCTATGCAGTGATCCGCGAGACCATCCGCAGCATGGACAAGGTCGCGATCGGCCGCGTGGTGCTGACCAACCGCGAGCACATCATCGCGCTGGAGCCGCTCGAAAGCGGGCTGATGGGCACGCTGCTGCGCTATCCCTACGAGGTCCGCAGCGAGACTGAATATTTCGACGACATCCAGGACGTGAAGCTGACCAGGGACATGCTCGACCTCGCCAAGCACATCGTCGAGAAGAAGTCCGGAGCATTCGAGCCCGAGCTGTTCGAGGACCATTACGAGACCGCGCTGATCGATCTCATCAACAAGAAGCGCAGTGGCGCCCCGATCACCGTCAAGGCCGCGCCGAAGAGCGGCGGCAACATCATCAACCTGATGGACGCGCTGAAGAAGAGCATCGCGAACGAGAAGGACGCCGCGCCTGCGGCGAAGGTCGCCAAGGAAGCAGCCAAAGCCAAGAAGCCCAAGAAGCGCGTCGCGGGCCAGCGCGAGATGCTGCTGCCGATCGCCGGCAAAGGCGGCAAGGACGCTGCTGCGAAGACGGCGACCAGGGAAGCGACCAGGGAAACTTCGAAGAAGGCCGACAAGCCGGTGCGCGCGCCTGCTCGGGCGAAGAAGGCCGGCTAGCCGCATCCCCCCGCGATTGCGCCGTGATGCCACCCCTCGCCGATCAGGCGGCCTGACATGCCCTGGTCGACGGCGTTCGACGACCCCGTTCGCGTGAGCAACAAGCGCCAGCTGCTGACGCTTCAGGAGGCGGCCGACTACATCATGCGGCTGCCCGAGGACGTCCAGCACGAGCCGCGCTGGCAGACCGCCATCGAGACCTTGATCAATGCGGCCGAGACGGGCGGCGGCTGGGTGATGTTCGCCCGCATCGCCATGTTGCGGGCGTTGAAGGCGGAGGACCGGCGCGGATGAGCGCGATGGTGTCCTTGCCGGCCCGTTGGCGAACAGGCTCAACAATCGGTTAAGCGGCCGCACGATCGCGCCCTGACGGGCGCTGCGCCCGCGCAGCCCGGCGGAGCCCTGCCGGTATGAATCCATTTGGACGGATCGATAGAACCTTAATTTAATGAATGCCGTCGTATGAGCAGGAACGCGTTCGCCGGGGCTTAATTCTTTTGGCGCGCATAAATACTTATTCGATCCTTTTGCAAGTCCGATAACGACGCGACCATACGTTGGATCGGATGAACGGGAGTTGGCAATGCGTTTGCTTAGGTCCTTCCTTGCCGATGAGAATGGTGCAACCGCGATCGAGTACGGCCTCATTGCCGCAGGCATCGCGCTGGCAATCATAACGGCCGTGAACACCATGGGCGGCGCCCTCCTCAACAACAAGTTTGTCGCGATCAGCACCGGGATAAAGTAGCCCGATCCACGATTTGGCCGGCCAACATCGGCGATATCGCCACGGCATGCGGCTTCCCCTGTCATTTCCAGACCGACGCGCCTGCAGCAGCGCGCCTGCGTGACGGCCCGCAGCAGCCCACCCATGTCCCGCGCGCGGGCCATGATCTGGGTCAACAGCATCAGAACGGCGATGTCTAAGCATGGAGGCCGTGTTTCCTCCCTGCCGGCCTGTTCATGCATCCAGACCTTCCGCACTCCCAACTGAAGATCCGCCGCGTCCGGCTCGATACCGGCCGCGAGAACGTGGTCGTCGTCTCCAGGCAGTCGAAGGCGCTGCGCGCCGAGATCTTCCGCGGCTTCAGCCGCGTCGAGCTGCGTCAGGGCAGCAAGGTCTTGCTCGCGACGTTGCTGATCACGGACGACGATACGCTGGTGGCCCCGGACGAGATCGGACTCTCTGAACCCGCGTTGCGGCGCTTCGCGCAAGGCGCCGGCACGCTGGTCACGGTCAGGCCCGCCGCGCCGCCGGAGAGCCTGGAAGCGGTGCGCGCGAAGATCCGCGGGCGAACCCTGAGCCAGGCCGAAATCGGCGCGATCATCAACGACCTCGCGCATTATCGCTACTCGGACATGGAGATCGCCGCCTTCCTGATCGGTTCGGCAAGCTTCATCACCAGCGACGAGCTGCTCGCCCTCACCGGGGCGATGGCCCAGGCCGGCACGCAGTTGGTGTGGCCGACGCCTGTCGTCGTCGACAAGCATTGCATCGGCGGCATTCCCGGCAATCGCACCTCGATGGTCGTGGTGCCGATCGTCGCCGCCCATGGCCTGCCGATGCCGAAGACTTCGTCGCGCGCCATCACTTCGCCTGCCGGCACCGCCGACACCATGGAGGTCCTGGCGCGGGTGAATGTCGGCGTCGAGGAGATGAAGGCGATCGTCTCGGCCTGCAACGGCTGCCTGATCTGGGGCGGGCACGTGAACCTGTCGCCGGCCGACGACGTCCTGATCTCGGTCGAGCGTCCGCTGTGCCTCGATACCCGCGAGCAGATGGTCGCCTCCATCATGTCCAAGAAGATCGCGGCAGGCTCGACGCATCTGTTGATCGACATTCCGGTCGGCCCGACCGCGAAGGTCACCAATGGCGTCGAGGCGATGAGGCTGCGCAAGCTGTTCGAATTCGTCGGCGACCGTTTCGGCCGCACGGTCGAGGTGATCACGACCGACGGACGCCAGCCGATCGGCAACGGCATCGGGCCGGTGCTCGAGGCCAATGACGTCATGGCCGTGCTCGGCAACGACAAGGACGCGCCGCGCGACCTGCGCGAGAAATCGCTCCGGCTCGCCGCCCATCTGCTGGAATACGATCCGAAGCTGCGCGGCGGCGCCGGCTATGCGAGGGCGCGCGAACTGCTCGACAGCGGCGCGGCGCTGAAGCAGATGCAGAAGATCATCGACGCCCAGGGTCCGTCGACATGCAGCAGCGAGCTCGGATCGCTCAGCTTCGACGTCAAGGCGGCGCATGACGGCACCGTGTCCGCGATCGACTGCCTGCGTCTGAACCGCCTCGCCCGCACCGCCGGCGCGCCGCTCGACAAGGGCGCCGGCATCCGCCTGTTCAAGAAGATCGGCGATCGCGTCGAGCAGGGCGAGCCACTCTATCGCGTCTACACGTTCGACCGCCCTGAGCACGATCTGGCCGCCGATGCCGCCACTGAGGAGACCGGGTTCGTCGTCAACGGTCATGACGCCCTGCAAGGCAAGTCAGCGTCGTGAGCACGATCGCGCTCCAGACACTGCCCGGCGGCAGCGATGCGGCGAAGCACCTCGCGGCGCGGCTTGGGCTTTCCTGCGGCGAGATCGCCGTGCATCGTTTTCCGGACGGCGAGCTGCGCGTTGCCGTCGCGCCGGCGACCGACACCACAATCCTCCATGCCCCGCTAGACCAACCCAACGACAAGCTGATCGCCCTGCTCTTCGCCGCGGAGGCGCTGCGACGCAACGGTGCGAAGCGGCTGGTCCTGGTCGCGCCCTATCTCTGCTACATGCGGCAGGATGCTGCATTTCATGCGGGCGAGGCCATCAGCCAGCGTGCCATGGGCAGTCTGCTTGCAACGACCGTGGATCGCATCGTCACCGTGGATGCGCACCTGCACCGCACCCCCGACATCAGGTCCGTCTTTCCAGGCATCGAAGCGGAGAACCTATCCGCCATGCCAGCGATCGCGAACGCGCTGGCCACAAGCGGCATCGACCCCGCGACTATCGTGATCGGGCCCGACATGGAGTCCGAGCCCTGGGTAAGCGACATCGCGAGCCGGCTGCGACTGCAGCACACGGTGGCGCGAAAGACGCGGCACGGCGATCGTTCCGTGGCCATCAGCTTTGCCGATCCCGGCCTGCTCTCGGGACGGCCGGCGCTCCTGGTGGACGACATCGTCTCGTCCGGGACCACGCTGATGGCCGCGGCGAAGGCCCTGACGGCGATGGGCGCCACCTCCGTCGATGCGGTCATCACGCACGCGCTGTTTCCGCCTGCGATGATCGGTGCATTCACCGAAGCCGGCATCCGCTCGATCCGCTCGACCGACAGCGTGCCGCATCCGACCAACGCGATTGCGCTCGACGAGAGTCTCGCGGCCGCCTTGCGGTCCGAGCTGACCACGATACATCTTCCGGAGACGACGCCATGAGCATCACCGTTCGATTTTGCGGCGCCGCCCGCACCGTGACCGGTTCGAGCTATCTGTTCCAGACCGCGACCGGCCGCTTCCTGGTCGATTGCGGCCTGTTCCAGGGCCAGAAGACGCTGAAGGAGCTCAACTACGGTGCCTTTCCGTTCCGCCCCGCCGATATCGATGCCGTGCTGCTCACGCACGCCCATATCGACCATAGCGGCCTGTTGCCGAAGCTCGTGCGCGCAGGATTCGACGGACCGATCCTGGCAACGCGCGGCACGATCGATCTTTGCTCCTATATGCTGCCCGACGCCGGCAGCATCCAGGAATCGGAAGTCACGCAGCTCAACCGTCGCAACGCCTCGCGCGGGCGCAAGGAGGTTCAGCCGATCTACACGCAGGCCGACGCCATCGCATCGCTGCAATCGTTTCGCGCCGTCGACTATGAACGCTGGACCGACGTGATCCCGGGCGTCCGCGCGCGCTACTGGAACGCCGGCCATCTGCTCGGCTCGGCCTCGATCGAGCTCGAAATCGCCGAACGGGGCGCGCCACGCCCGCTGCGCGTGCTGCTGTCCGGCGATGTCGGGCCGGAGGCCAAGCTGCTGCAGCCCGATCCCGAAGCGCCGGCCGATTTCGACTACGTCATCTCGGAAGCAACCTACGGCGACCGGCTGCGCGAGGCCACCACACCTGATCTCCGCCGCAAGCACCTCGCGGCCGAGGTGCGCGATGCCGCGACGGCCGGCGGCGCGCTGTTGATGCCTGCCTTCGCGGTCGAGCGCACCCAGGAACTGATCGTCGACCTCGTCGACCTGATGGAGCACGGCGAGATTCCGACCGCACCGATCTTCCTCGACTCTCCGCTCGCGATCCGCGCCACCGAAGTGTTCCGCCGCCATGCCGAGAGCCTCGACCCATCCGTCGACGCTGCGCGCCTGCTCAACTCGCCGCATCTCAAATTCACCGAGACCGCGGACGAGAGCAAGGCGATCATGCGCCTGTCCGGATTCCATATCATCATCGCCGCGAGCGGCATGTGCGATGCCGGCCGCATTCGCCATCATCTGAAGCGCTGGCTGTGGAACGAGCGCGCGACCGTGCTGCTCGCCGGCTTCCAGGCCAACGGCACGCTCGGCCGCTTTCTCCAGAACGGAGCCAAGGCCGTGCGGATCCAGGGCGAGGAGATCAAGGTCGCGGCCCGCATCCGCATGATCGACGAATATTCGGGCCATGCCGACGGCGCCGGCATCGCCAGCTGGATCGCGGCGCGCCGGCCCATCGCCCGCGGGCTGTTCCTGGTCCATGGTGAGGAAGGCGCGATCGCGGGCCTCGCCGAACGCGTCGCCGAGCGCATCGTTCCGGCGGCCAGGGTCTACCAGCCGATGCTCGACGATATCTACGAGCTCGCCGCTGCCGAACCGCGCGTGCTCGACGTCGATCACCGCCGGCGGCTCGCACCGGAGGCCGTGACCCGTCTCGACTGGCACAACGAGATGTCGGAGCTCATGCTCGACATCAACGACAGGGTTGGGGCAGCCGCCGACGACCGCGCCCGCGGCGTCATCATCCGAAGGCTGCGCCGCGCGCTGGAGGAGAAGGCGTAGCGGGAGGCTGAATGACGTTTGACCGCAAAGCGTCGCACACTCGTCGTTGCGGAGTGCGGAAGCGAGCGTGCGGCCATAGTGCGTCTGTCTCGTGTCCCGGACGCGCTGCAGCGTTCTTTGATGCATGGGCCCCGGCTCTGCAGCGCACCACGCCGCGAAGACGCGGCGCGTTGCGCTGCGTCCGGGGCACGAGACCGTTTTTTTTGCGAGAGACGATAGACATGGCTGCTCATCCTCGCGGCTGGTTTCGCCCGAGCTTTGCTGTCTTCTTCCGCCCTCGTCAAAAGCAAGGGCGCAGGGAAGGCCGGGCGCCGGCTGGCACCCGAAGTCCCGCGTGTGCTCAAGAAGCGCGCACGGGGTGGACGACAGGTGTGCCGGTCGCCCGGCCTTCCCTGCGCGATGGTTTTCACGGTGTCCTTCGTGCTCTCCTCGGGGAGCGATGCACTATTGCCCCCGTCGCCTTGCGGGAATGATCGATGCGCGCCGGTTGGCGCGACATCACCGCAGGACTTGACGCACAGACCCCGGGCGTCAGGACCACACGACTTCTCCGTCCGCGCACATCCCCATTCGCATTCCCGATTGCTGGCGTGCGCTCGCCATCGAGACTGGACAGAGACGCTGTCAGCGCCGTGTCGTATCGCGCCTGTCGCCGCTCACGGGTTTCCCCGCCCTGCAACCAACATGACGCGCCGACGCCGTCGCGGCCACCGCATCCCGGCCCGCGTCCCGTGACGATCGCGAAACGCCCCTTGTGGCGGGCGGGATGTTTCGGCTTGTACGGGAAAACGGAATTTCTGTAAATACGAATATTTTGACGCGAGGGGGTGGACCCACCGCTGGTGTGTTTTGCCCGTCGGGCAACACAACGAATGGTGGTTGGGGTGGTGGAGCGCCCCGAAACCCGCGCTCCTTCCGAAAATCAAGCTGTTCTCAAGAAAAACAGGAGGCCCTCGGAAGAGCTTCGTCAAGCCGGAACCGGCATCCCGGCCTACAGATGAGATCGTCTGCCGTTCGCCCCGGCAATACCGCCGCACGGCCCATTTCGATCACGCAAAGCGAGTGCACATGGCTGTCACAGCAAATTTTTCTGCCGGAATCCTCAGCGTCGTTGGCAACGGCCACAACAACACGGTCTTGTTGGGCCGCAACGCAGCCGGGACGATCGTTGTCAACCATGGCACGGTCGCAATCAAGGGTGGCCCCGCGACGGTCGCCAACACCAAATTGATCCAGGCCTTCGGCCTCGACGGCAACGACATCATCACGATAGACGAGAGCAACGGCGCGATGCCTGCGGCGAACCTGTTCGGCGGCGCGGGCAACGATACGCTGACCGGCGGATCCGCTGGCGACATGCTGTTCGGCCAGTCCGGTCACGACACGCTGTTCGGCAAGGGCGGCAACGATTTGCTGTTCGGCGGCTCCGGCAATGACGTGCTGATCGGCGGCGACGGTAACGACCAGATGTTCGGCGAAGCGGGCAACGACCGCATGATCTGGAACCCCGGCGACGACAGCGACCTGATGGAAGGCGGCGAAGGCATCGACACCGCCGAGGTGAACGGCGGCAACGGCGGCGAGACCTTCGCCATCACGGCCAACGGCACACGCGTGCGCTTCGACCGGGTCGATGTGGCCCCGTTCTCGCTGGACATCGGCACCACCGAGAACCTCGTGCTCAAGGCCGGCGGCGGCGACGACGTCGTCACCGCAACTGGCAATCTCGCCGCACTGATCAATCTGACGATCGACGGCGGGGCCGGCAACGACACGATCCTCGGCGGCAACGGCGCGGACCGCCTGCTGGGCGGCGATGGCAACGACTTCATCGACGGCAATCAAGGCAACGACACCGCCCTGCTCGGCGCCGGCAACGACACCTTCCAGTGGGATCCCGGCGACGGCAGCGACAAGGTCGAAGGACAGGCCGGCACCGACACCCTGTTGTTCAACGGCTCGAACATCGGTGAGGAGATCACCCTGTCCGCTGCCCATGACGGACGCACGCTGCTGACCCGCAATGTCGGCAACATCACGATGGACCTCGACGGCATCGAAACCGTCACCATCAACGCGCAGGGCGGCAGCGACAACATCGTCGTCAGCGACCTGACGAGAACCGACGTCAGGCAGGTCAATATCGATCTCGGATCAGGCGGCACCGGAGACGGGGCGGCCGATACCGTGACGCTCGAAGGCGCCCGCAGCGCCGATACCATCGAGGTGTCCGGCTCCGGCAATTCGGTTGCGATCACGGGATTGCCGGCCGATGTCGCCATCACCAGTGCGGAAGGCGCGAACGATGCGCTTCTCATCCAAGGCCTCGGCGGCAACGACACGATCTCGGCGGCGGCATTGGTCGCAGGGATCGTGCACCTGACGATCGATAGCGGCGCCGGCAACGATACGATCCTCGGCAGCGCCGGCAACGACACGCTGATCGGCGGCGACGGCAATGATTTCATCGACGGCAACCAGGGCAACGACGTCGCCCTGCTGGGCGCCGGCAACGATATCGTCCAGTGGAATCCGGGCGACGGCAGCGACACCGTCGAGGGCGGCACCGGCGTCGACGCGCTGCGGTTCTTCGGCGCCAACATTGCCGAGAACATCGCCATTGCCGCCAACGGCGATCGCGCGCTGCTGACGCGCGATGTCGCAAACATCACGATGGACCTGCACGGGGTCGAGCAGGTCGATATCCACGCGCTGGGCGGGAGCGATCATGTCACGGTCGGTGATCTGACCGGCACCGACGTGACGCGGGTGAACATCGACCTCGGCGGTTCGGCCGGAACGCCCGACGGCGCCGTCGATACCGTCGCGGTCGATGCGACCCAGGGGGCCGATACGTTCGGCGTCAGCGGCAATGCCGCCGGCGTCACGGTGTTCGGCCTGCACGCGGCCAGCCACCTGACCGCAATGGACGCAACCGATCAGCTGACGCTCAATGGCCTTGCCGGCGACGACACCATCGACGCCAGCGGGCTCGCCGCCGGCGTGCTGCAGCTGACGATCAACGGCGGCATCGGTAACGACACCATCATTGGCAGCCAGGGCGACGACCTGATCAACGGCGGCGACGGCAACGATGTCGCGCTGATGGGCGCGGGCAATGACACCTTCGTCTGGAATCCGGGCGACGACAACGACACGATCGAGGGCCAGGCCGGCAGCGACACCCTGCTGTTCAACGGCGCCAACATCGCGGAAACCATCAACATCTTCGCCAACGGCGCCCGCGCCGAGCTGACGCGCGACGTCGCCTCAATCACGATGGACACGGGCGGCGTCGAGACGATCGCGTTCAATGCCCGCGGCGGCGCCGACAAGATCATTGTCGGCGACATGAGCGGCACCGACGTGACGCAGGTGAAGATCGACCTTGGCGGCGTCCCCGGCACTCCCGGCGGCGACGGCGCGGCCGACAACATCGTGATCAACGGCACCACCGGCGACGACGTCATCACGCTGTCGCTCAACAGCAACGGCGCGCTGGTGATCGACGGCCTGGCAAGCCAAATGGTGATCGAGAATTTCGACTTCAACGACACCATCACCATCAACGGCCTCAGCGGCGACGACGTGATCGAGGCGTCGGGCGTCGGCCCCGGCGGGCCGCATCTGGTCTTCGACGGCGGTGGCGGCGACGACGTGCTCATCGGCAGCGCCGGCAACGACACGCTGCTCGGCGGGGTCGGCGACGATGTGCTGATCGGCGGCGGCGGCCTCGACGTGCTGGATGGCGGTCCCGGCGACAATGTCGTGATTCAATCGCTGCTCGCCCAAGCAAGCTTCCATGCGGGCACGCTGGTCTGAGCCGACGAGGCGCGCTTCGCCCGGCGCCGGCAGGTCTTGCCTGTCGGGCCACGCAGCCGAATACCGCCCGGATGGCGCAGCGCGCTGTCCGGACCATGACGCTTTGACGGCAAGGCTGGTCCTGATACTCTGTCCGCGTCGTGGTTCGGCGGGCCATGCCATCGATCGTTGAACCTGAGCCGCCGAAAGGATGCGGATGAGACGCGTGACGCTCCTGGCTCTCGGCCTCATGTTTGTCGTCGCATGGCCGCACCAGAACGCGAGAAGCCAGACTTCGGTCGCCCCGCCGGTTTCGCTTGCTGCGCCCGATGCGTCGCCGCGTCCGGGTGCCACCAAGCCGGCACGCGTGACGACAAACAGGGCTCCGCCGGCGGCCGGCAGAGAGACTTCGAGACCCACGATAGGCCGGCCTCAAGCGATACCGAATCCGGCCGTCGACTACGACGGCTTCAGCATCGGCACCGTCGATGACAATGACGCCCCGCACCAGGCGACGCCGCCAATGAGGTCACGCGCCGCAAAGAACACCGGGTCCCATGCGGATGCGGACGGCCCCGATCAGGAAGATGGGGCGTTAAAGCGAAAGCTGATGATCTGCCAGGGCTGCAGATAGGACGTCACCGATCCTTAAGGGCGGACAGCAACTCTTTTCCCAACGGTCCGGCCGAAGCGGGGTTCTGCCCCGTGATGAGCCGGCCATCGACGACGACGTGAGGTTGCCAATTGGCGGCCGACGAGTAGTCGGCGCCCTCGGCCCTCAACGCGTCCTCGAGCTCGTAAGGCACATCATCGCGGGCGTAGTCGTATTCTTCCTTCCTCGAGAAGGACGTGAGCTTCTTGCCGCGCACGAACGGGGTGCCATCACCGAGGTTGACGCCGAGCAGCGCGCATGGCCCGTGACAAACAGCGGCGACGAGCTTGCCGGTGGTCCAGGCGCGCACGACGGCACTCTGGACCGTTGCATTGCGCTGGATGTCCACCATGGGCCCAAGACCGCCGGGCACCAGGATGGCGTCGTAGTCGGCAGCGTCCACCTCGGACAGTCTGCGACTGTGATTCAGGCGACGAAAGGCCTTGCTCGCGAGAAAATCTCTCTGGGCGGGATCTTTCTCGTCATACGCATCGTAGGGCGTCCATCCCCCGGCCGGGGATGCGAACTCGACCGCGACCCCGGCCTTGTCAAGCACTTCGAAAGGATGGGCGATCTCGGCGAAAAAGAATCCGGTCTTGCGGCTATGCGGACCGATCACGGCTGCGTTGGTGACGATGAAGAGGACATGCTGGGTCACGTTTTCTTCCTTTCGATGACGCCGTGTGGGGTCGCGCTGGTGCGACGCGGGGAACGCATCAGTTCGGACAGGGCTGCCCGACTATCTCGGGAACAACGTCGACGCTCCGGTTGATCCCGTTCACCCTGAGCTCGACCATGTCGATATGCCCCCCTTCGCAATGTCGACGCCAGCGTGCTTCGAGCATCCGTGACTGTCAAACCGAATCCCCTTTGCATCGGTGCGCGGTTTCAAATTCGCACGGCAACGATGACAGATGCCAATTCGGAAGCAAGCCGGATGCGGTGAGTTCCCTATTGCGACAGCAGCGCAGCGCATGAGTACGTCTCGTCGCGACATTCTGATCAATGGTGAGACGGCGCGGCGAATCTCAACGTCACGATGGCGCCCCGTCCTGCGCGCGCGTTCTGCATGGCTGACCTACCCGCCGGTGTGATCCACCGCGCTTTACGCCTCCTGAATTTCCTGATCCTCTCCCCGTAATCGCCGGATCAACCGGTCAAGCCTCAAGGGAGAGAGACGCCATGAAGCTCGGCACCGCCATTGCGGAAATCATGAGGCGCGAGGGGATCGAGATCCTCTGCGGCTATCCGGTCAATCATCTGATCGAGCATGCGGCGAAAGCCGAGATCCGCCCGGTGATGGTGCGGCAGGAGCGCGTCGGCATCCACATGGCGGATGCGATCTCGCGCGTGACCTCGGGACGCAGCATCGGCGCGTTCTGCATGCAGCATGGGCCCGGTGCGGAGAACGCGATGGGCGGCGTCGCGCAGTGTTTTGGCGAATCCGTTCCCGTGCTGGTGCTGCCGATGGGCTATCAGCGCCGGCTGGCGCATATCGAGCCGAACTTCAATTCCAGCGAGGCGATGAAGCCGTTCGCGAAATCGTCGGAGCCGATCATTCTGGCCGCCGAGGTCGCCAACATCTTCCGCCGCGCCTTCACCAAGCTGAAGAACGGCCGCGGCGGTCCCGTGATCGTCGAAATCCCCTCGGACATGTGGAACGAGGAGGTGCCGGAGCCGCTCGACTACACGCCGGTGCTGCGCACCCGCTACGGCGCCGACCCCGTGCATGTAAAGGAGGCGGCAGCCCTGCTCGTCAACGCCAAGCGTGCGGTGATCTATGCCGGCCAGGGCGTGCATTACGCGCAGGCCTGGCCGCAGTTGAAGCGGCTCGCGGAGCGGCTGGCGACCCCCGTCACCACCAGCCTAGGCGGAAAATCGTCGTTCCCGGAAACGCATCCGCTCTCGCTCGGCTCCGGCGGACTTGCGGTGCCGCGCGCGGTGCCAAAATTCCTCGCCGAGGCCGACATCATCTTCGGCATCGGCTGCTCCTTCACGGAAACGAACTTCGGCATCGCGATGCCGAAGGGCAAGACCATCATCCATTCCACGCTCGATCCCAACCATCTCAACAAGGATGTAGAGGCGAAGATCGGCCTGGTCGGCGACGCCGGCCTCGTGCTCGACGCGCTGCTGGAGGAGATCAGCAAGACCGTCACTGCTGATCGCGATGCGTCAGCGGTCGCGGCCGAGATCGCGGCCTCGCACAAGGAGTGGCTGGCGAAATGGATGCCGAAGCTCACCAGCAATGACGCGCCGCTCAGCCCGTATCGCGTGCTGTGGGATCTCCAGCACACCGTCGACATCGAGAACACTGTCATCACGCATGATGCCGGCAGTCCGCGCGACCAGCTCTCGCCGTTCTGGAAATCGGTAAAACCCCTCACCTATCTCGGCTGGGGAAAGACGACGCAGCTCGGCTACGGCCTCGGCCTGGCGATGGGGGCGAAACTGGCAAAGCCCGACAAGCTCTGCATCAACGTCTGGGGCGATGCGGCGATCGGCTTCACCGGCATGGATTTCGAGACCGCGGTGCGCGAGCGCATCCCGATCATGTCGATCCTGCTCAACAATTTCTCCATGGCGATCGAATTGAAGGTGATGCCGGTCTCGACCGAAAAATATCGCTCGACCGACATTTCTGGCGACTACGCCGCAATGGCGCGCGCCTTCGGCGGCTATGGCGAGCGGGTGACGAGGCCTGAGGACATCATCCCCGCGATCAAGCGCGGCATCGAGAAGACGAAAGAAGGCATCCCGGTGCTGCTGGAGTTCATCACCAGCAAGGAGACGGAGGTGTCGCGGCCGGGCACGTGAGGCAAGCCAGACGCTGGCTCCGGCCGCAGGGAATGTGATAATCCGCCTCGGTGCCGCGCCTGTCGCGGCATCAAGCCGGATTGCAAATGACCAACCTTTCCCATGACATCGCCGATGAGCTCGCAGCCGAGAATGCGCAGCTGCGCAACGCGCTGGCAACTGCGCGGGATCGCCAAAGCGCCAGCGCGGAGATCCTGCGGACCATCGCGGCCTCGCCCTCCGATGCCCGGCCGGTGTTCGAGGCGATCGCGTCGAGTTCCAAGCGCTTGCTGGACGGTTTCTCCGCAACCGTGCTTCAATTCATCGGCGACGAGCTGCACCTCGTGGCCTACACGCCGACCAGCCCGGAGGCCGACGAAGGGCTCAAGGCGTCGTTTCCGCGCAAGATCACGGAGTTTCCGACCTTTGCGCTGGTACGCGGCGGCGCGACGATCCAGTTTCCCGACAGCGAAGCCGCCGACGTGCCGCAGCTGAACCGCGATCTGGCGCGGCTGCGCGGCTTCCGCAGCGTGCTGTTCATGCCGCTGATGAACCGGGGCACGCCGGTCGGCATGATCAGCGTCACCCGCGCCGAGCCGGGCGCATTCGCACCCGACCTCGTGCAGCTGCTCCAGACCCTTGCCGACCAGGCCGTGATCGCGATCGAGAATGCACGGCTGTTCAACACGACGCGCGAGGCACTGGAGCGCCAGACCGCCACCGCCGATATTTTGAAGGTGATGGCGGCCTCGCCCTCGGACGTGCAGCCGGTGTTCGAGGCCATTGCGGCCAATGCCAACCGGCTGATCGGCGGCTTCTCCACGGCCGTGCTGCGCTATGTCGATGGCGCCGCCCACCTTGCCGCGTTCACGCCGACCGATCCGGCCGGCGATCGCGTGCTGCAGGCCTCGTTCCCGGTGCCGTTCGCGCAGTTCCCGCCCTACCAGCTCGTGGCCAAGGGTACGGCGGCGCAACTGCCCGACACCGAGCTCGAGCCGGCCGCCCGCGACATCGCGCGCGCCCGCGGATATCGCAGCATGCTGTTCGCGCCGCTGATGAGCGAGGGCGAAGCGATCGGCATCATCATCGCGACGCGCCGTGCGACCGGCGCCTTCACTGAGCATCATGTGCGGCTGCTGCAGACCTTCGCCGACCAGGCTGTGATCGCCATCAAGAATGTCAGCCTGTTCAATGCGACGCGGGAGGCGCTGGAGCGTCAGACCGCGACCGCCGACATCCTCAAGGTGATCGCGGCTTCGCCTGCCGACGTCACGCCGGTGTTCCAGGCCATCTCCGACAGCGCCAAGGCACTGATCGGCGGACATTCGTCCACCGTCACCCGCGTGGTCGACGGCAAGCTGCATCTGGCCGCCTTCACCACGGATAATGCAGCCGGCAATGCCGATCTGCTCAGCTCGTTCCCCGCACCGCTGTCGTCGCCAGGCATCCACAGCCGGGTCGCTCGAAGCGGAGAGTATGCCTTCCGCAGCGACATGCAGAACGAGCCTGATCTCACCGACGCCATGAAGGAGCTGGCGCGGACGCGGGGCTATCGCAGCATCCTCGCGGTGCCGATGCTGCGCGACGGCGTCGCAATCGGCACCATCGCCGTGACGCGGCCGCAAGCCGGCCAATTCCCGGACAAGGCCATCAACCTGCTCAAGACCTTTGCCGACCAGGCCGTGATCGCGATCGAGAACACGCGCCTGTTCAACGAGGTGCAGGCGCGGACGCACGAACTCGCAGAGTCACTGGAGCAGCAGACTGCAACATCGGAGGTGCTCAGCGTCATCAGCCGATCGGCCGGGGATCTCGCGCCGGTATTCGAGGCGATGCTCAGCAAGGCAATGCAGCTCTGCGGCGCCAGCTTCGGCGTGCTCAATACCTACGACGGCACGCAGTTCCGCACAGCCGCCACTTACGGACTGCCCCCCGCTTACGATGAATACCGGCGCAAGGCGCCCCTCAACTATGGTTCGGCCACCGCGCCCGCGCGGCTTTTGAAGGGCGAACCGTTCGTCGAAATTGTCGACCTGCTGGAGTCAGACGTCTATCGCAGCGGCGAGCCGAATGGTCGGGCGCTGGTCGATCTCGGCGGCGCCCGCTGCCTGCTCGCGGTGCCGTTGCTTCAGGATGAGCGTGTGGTCGGCAACGTCATGATCTTCAGGCAGGAGAGCCGACCGTTCTCGGAGAAGCAGATCACCCTGCTGAACCAGTTCGCAGCGCAAGCCGTGATCGCCATCGAGAACGCGCGGCTGCTCAGTGAATTGCGTCAGCGCACCGAGAATTTGACCGAGTCGCTGCAACAACAGACGGCGACTGCCGACGTGCTCAAGGTTATCAGCCGCTCGGCGTTCGACTTGCAGGCCGTGCTCGATACGCTGGTCGAATCGGCGGCGCGACTATGCGAAGCCGATATGGCGGCGATTACCCGCAAATCCGGCAGCTCCTATTTCCGGGCGGGCTCCTACGGCTTTCCAGCCAAATTCGTCGAATATGTAAGAGACCTTCCGGTCCGGCCGGATAGGCGCACCATCACGGGCAGGACTCTGCTCGGCGACAAGGTTGTTCATGTCACCGATGTGCTCGAGGACCCCGATTACTCATTTGAAGGCCAGGAATTGAGCGGCAATCCGCGTAGCTTCCTGGGTGTGCCCCTACTGCGCGAAGGCAGCACCGTTGGCGCTATTGTTCTCGCACGTCGCGCGATCCGGCCGTTTAGCGAAAAGCAAATCGAACTCGTTACCAGTTTCGCCGACCAAGCCGTCATCGCGATCGAGAATGTGCGCCTCTTCGACGAAGTGCAGGACCGCACCCGGGAGCTTGCGAAGTCGCTCGACGATTTGCGCGCGGCGCAGGATCGCCTGATCCAGACCGAGAAGCTCGCTTCCCTCGGCCAGCTCACCGCCGGCATCGCGCACGAGATCAAGAACCCGCTCAACTTCGTCAACAATTTTGCCTCGCTGTCCGCCGAATTGACCGACGAGCTGAACGAGGTGCTCGCGCCCGTGACACTCGCGGACGATATCCGCGGCGAAGTCGACGAGCTCACCGGGCTTCTCAAGGACAATCTCGGGAAAATCGTCCAGCACGGACGGCGCGCCGATTCCATCGTCAAGAACATGCTGCTGCATTCGCGCGAGGGCGGCGGCGAGCATCGGTTGAGCGACGTCAACGCCGTGGTCGAGGAGAGCCTCAACCTTGCCTATCACGGCGCACGGGCCGAGAAGCCGCAGTTCGACGTGACGCTCAAACGCGAGCTCGATCCGGCCGCAGGCTCGGCCGACGTGTTCCCGCAGGAGATCACGAGGGTGCTGCTGAACCTGATCGGAAACGGATTCCATGCGGTCGCCAAGCGCAAGGCGGAGACCGAGGCGGCCGGTTACGAGCCGGTCGTGACCGCCGCGACCCGCGACCGCGGCGATCACGTCGAGATCCGCATCCGCGACAACGGCACCGGCATCCCGGACGAGGTGAAGGAGAAGATGTTCAATCCGTTCTTCACCACCAAGCCGGCCGGTGAAGGCACCGGCCTCGGGCTGTCGATGAGCCACGACATCGTGGTGAAACAGCACGGCGGCACGATCGACGTCGCGACCGCGCCCGGCGAGTTCACCGAATTCACGATCGTGCTGCCGCGCAAGAGCAGCTTTTCAGACAAGCCCTGAGGACAATTTCGCCCGGGAGGCGTTTTGATGAATCTGGCGCGGTTCATTCGGCGACAACTCCTCTCGCTATCCGGCGTCGGCCTCATGCTTGGCGCGCTGTTCTTCGCGGCTGCACTGACGCCGACGCTGATCCCCAGGAGCTATCTCACCCAAGGCGTCCTCGCCGGCGGCTGCTTTGCGATCGGCTATTTCGCCGGCGTGCTGTGGCGGCGGCTGTGGCACTATCTCGAGCTGCCTGAGCCGTCGGCGCGCGCCAGATCGATTGCGAATGCGCTGGCGGCAGCCGCCTGCCTACTCGTCGTCATCGTCTTTCTGTGGCGAGCAGCCGAATGGCAGAACTCGATCCGCGCCGTGATGAAGATGGCGCCGGTCGAGACCGCGCATCCGCTCAAGGTCTGCATCATCGCCCTGATAACCTTCGTCGTGCTGCTGGTGCTGGGGCGGCTGTTCACGCTCCTCGCCCGCTTCCTCGCCGAGCATACGAGGCGCGTCATTCCGCGGAAGCTCGCCAACGTCATCGGCGTGCTCGCCGCGGGCCTGCTGTTCTGGTCGATCGCCAGCAATGTCCTGATCAACGCGGCGTTTCGCGCACTCGACTCCTCCTTCCGCGAACTCGACGTCCTGCTCGAGCCCGAGCGGCCGCAGCCGACTGATCCCGGTCGGACCGGAAGCCTGGCATCACTGGTGAAGTGGCAAGAGCTCGGGCGCATGGGGCGCCGCTTCATTGCCTCGGGTCCGAACGCAACCGAGATCAGCGCCGTCAGCGGAAGGCCGGCGCAGGACCCGATCCGGGTCTATGTGGGCCTCGCCGGCGGCGCCACCGCGCAGGCGCGTGCCAGGCTTGCACTCGAGGAGCTCAAGCGCCAGCACGGTTTTGATCGCAAGATCCTGATCGTCGTCACGCCGACCGGCACCGGCTGGATCGACCCTGCTGCGATGGACACCGTCGAATATCTCCACCATGGCGACGTCGCCAGCGTCGCAATGCAGTACTCCTATCTCAACAGCCCGATGTCGCTGTTGTTTCAGCCCGAATACGGCGCGGAGGCGGCGCGCGCGCTGTTCGCGGAGATCTACGGCTACTGGACGACGCTGCCGAAGGACAGGCGGCCGAAACTGTATCTGCACGGGCTCAGCCTTGGGGCCATGAATTCGGAGAAATCCGCGGAGCTGTTCGAGATGATCGGCGATCCCATCGCCGGCGCGCTATGGAGCGGGGCGCCGTTCGAGAGCCGCTTCTGGCGCTCGATCACTGCGAACCGCAATCCGGGATCGCCGGCGTGGCTGCCGGAATTCCGCGACAACCGCTTCGTGCGCTTCATGAACCAGAACGGACCGACGGTCCCCGCAGACGCGCCGTGGGGTCCGATGCGCGTCGTCTACCTGCAATATGCCAGCGACGCGATCACGTTCTTCGCTTATCGCGATGCCTACCAGGCCCCGGCCTGGATGAGCGCGCCGCGCGGGCCGGACGTGTCACCGGAGCTGCGTTGGTATCCGATCGTGACGATGCTCCAGCTCGCCCTCGACATGGCGGTTGCGACCAACACGCCGATGGGCTTTGGCCATGTCTACGCGCCCGAGCATTATGTCGATGCCTGGATCGCAGTGACCGATGTCCATGACTGGTCCGCCGGCGCGCTGGCGCAGCTCAAAGAGCAGCTTGCGGCGAAAGCGCGGAAGACGGGCGCGGGCAATGCCGACGACGATCCCGATCGCGGCGGCTAGAGCATGATCCGGAAAAGTGCGCAGCGGTTTTCCGAAGAGATCATGCTTAAACAACAACCTAAAGCGCGATGACGATTCATCCTCATCGCATCGCGCTTTAGGCGCCTACTCCGCCATCTCCACCGGCTGCGCCGTGGCGGGACCGGCCAGCGGCCGCTCCTCCATCGCGATCAGGCACAGCGCGGCGATGGTCATCAACGCCGTGGCGGCGCCGAACACGTAGCGGAAGGCGTGGCGCATGTCGTCAGCGGGGATAGCGACGGCGCCTGCGGCGTGGTGCTCGCCGGCGAGCGGCACGTCGATGCCGAGCGCGATCAGCAGGATCGCGGCGAACGCGGCGACCGTGAACGAGGACATCAGCGAGCGGAAGAAGTTCATCGCGCCGGTGATGGTGCCGACCTGCGGGCGCGCCACCGAGTTCTGCAGCGAGACGACGCACACCGGGAAGGTGGTGCCGAGCCCGAGCGCGAATGCCGCCATCAGTGTCAGCAAGCCCCACAGCGGCAGGGTGGTGAGCGTGAGGCCGAGGCCGCACAGCGCGGCCCAGGAGGTGCCGATGATCGCGACGCGCTTGTAGTGCTTGGCACGGGCCATGGTGCGGCCGGCGACGGCCGCGCCGACGGTCGAGACCGCCGCGAGCGGGATCAGCGCGAGGCCGGCCTCGCTTGCGCTCAAATGGTAGACCGACTCGTAATACAGCGGCAGCTGCACGGTGAGGCCGGTGATCGCCCCGAGCCCGCAGCCGCCGGCGGTCAGCGCGAACGGCGCCACCGATCCAGTCAGCAGCTTCAATGGCAGGAACGGCTCGTCGGCCCGCCGGGCGTGCCAGACGAAGCTGACCGCGAGCGCGACGGCGCCGCCCACCATCGCCAGCACGGTCGGCGACAGCCAGGGGTAGCGCGAACCGCCCCAGGTCAGCACCAGCATGAAGACGACGGCGGAGGCCATCAACAGCACGCCGCCAAGCCAGTCGACCTTGCGCTTGCGGTGGAACACCGGGATCTTCTTCATCTTCGGCAGCAGCATCACGATCGCCGCGGCCGCGAGCGGCAGGTTGATCCAGAAGATCATCGACCAGTGCAGATGCTCGGCGAACACGCCGCCGATGACCGGGCCCAAAATGCCGCCGACCATCCAGACGCTGGAGAAATAGGCCTGGTACTGGCCGCGCTCGCGCGGGGAGACGACGTCCGAGATCACGGTCTGCACGACCGGCATGATGCCGCCGCCGCCGAGCCCCTGAAGGCCGCGCGCCAGGATCAGCATCGGCATGTTCGGTGCGATCGCGCACAGCACCGAGCCCGCCACGAACAGGCTGAGCGAGATGATGATCATGACGCGGCGGCCGTAGATGTCGCTGAGCGTGCCGAACACCGGCGCCACCGCCGTCGAAGCGAGCAGATAGGCGGTGATGACCCAGGAGAGATTGGAGACGTCCTGGAACTGGCGCCCGATGGTCGGCAGCGCGGTCGCCACGATGGTCTGGTCGAGGGCCGCCAGGAACATCGTCAGCATCAGGCTGATGACGATGGTGCGGACCTCGTCCTGCGACAGCGGCACCGGCGGCGCGATGGACGGCGCGTCATCGACGCTGATGACCTCGCTCGGAAGCCGGGACAGCTCCTCGGCGATATCGTCAGGCAAAGTCTGGATGTCGGCAGAACTGCTCTGCCGGTCGAACTTGTTCATCTCGCTCGGACGTCGTGGGGCGGCGCAACGCCGCAAAGGATTCGTTCTATGCAGCCCAATGTAGACAGCAAAGTTTGTCCCAGGCAGACGCCGCGGCGCATGGGTGCATCCCGCCCCCGGGCCATCCCGAAGACGTGATCACCGCGCAAGACCTGACGACGGTTCAGTCCTTCGGACGTCGCTTCAGGCGGGCCCGTTTCGGCAGCAGGGCCGGCCATTGCACGATGTGGTCCTCGAGCTCCTCGTCCGGGATCTCGTCCTCGCTGCCTTCGACCCGGCCGCGCACGGAGACGCCGGCGTCATGCACGGTGTTGGGATCACCGGAGACCAGCGGATGCCACCAATAGAGATCGCGCCCCTCGGCGACGAGCTTGTAGCCGCAGCTCGGCGGCAGCCAGTTCAGGGTGCGGACATTGGCCGGGGTCAGGCGGACGCAGTCAGGAACCTTGTCGGAGCGATTCGGATAGTCCTTGCAGGCACAGCTGGCGCCATCGAGCAGCTTGCAGCCGATATGGGTGAAATAGATCTGCCCGGTGTCCTCGTCCTCGAGCTTGTTCAGGCAGCAGCGCCCGCAGCCGTCGCACAGGCTTTCCCATTCGCCCGCCGACATCTCTTCCAACGTCTTGGTTTTCCAGAAGAATCCTTCCTGGCCTGAAGGTCGTTTGGGAACTGCGGTCATGCGCCTCAACAAAGGTTCGAAAGAGCTACGGCTCAAGCCATCTAGGGCGTGCGGCCGGGGTGGTGCAAGCAAGGCGCCTTTGAGGCCCGTAATGACCCGGGGTCAATTAGGCCTGTTGTTCAAAATCGCGAGCCTGACCATTGGTTTATGGGCCCCGCTCGGCTAGAAGGAACAGCAAGTCCCTCGGATGCTGGCCGGGCGCCTTGGGTTTGCCGCAACATTCCCCCAAGACGTCTCGATGCCGCCCCCGACCGGGTGCTTGAACGCTTTCGAACCAAGCCTCAAGGGTTCTAGGTGCGCCAGATCATACCACCGCATTGGAAGCAGAAGGTCCGGAATTTCTTCCTGGACCTCGATGCGCGCATCGACTCCTCGCTGTTCTCCTCGGCCAAGGGCATCCGCGAGCTCTACGAGCGCTACTCGACCTTCATGGACCGCTTCTATGTCGGACGCTGGAAGCGCTGGGTGTTCATCGAGCCCCTGTCGGAGGCCGCCACCCTCGGCCTCGGCGGCCTGGTCGTGATGCTCACCCTCGCCATCCCCGCCTTCCGCGAGACCGCGGACGAGGACTGGCTGAAGAAATCCGATCTCGCCGTGAGCTTCCTCGACCGCTACGGCAACCCGATCGGCAGCCGCGGCATCAAGCACAACGACTCGATCCCGCTGGAAGACTTTCCGGACGTGCTGATCAAAGCGACGCTGGCGACCGAGGACCGCCGCTTCTACGAGCATTTCGGCATCGATATCGCCGGCACCGCGCGCGCGCTCGTCACCAACGCGCAAGCCGGCGGCGTCCGCCAGGGCGGCTCCTCGATCACCCAGCAGCTCGCCAAGAACCTGTTCCTCAGCAACGAGCGCACCATCGAGCGCAAGGTCAACGAGGCCTTCCTCGCGGTCTGGCTGGAATGGCGCCTGACCAAAAACGAGATCCTCAAGCTCTATCTCGATCGCGCCTATATGGGCGGCGGCACCTTCGGCGTCGACGGCGCGGCGCATTTCTACTTCAACAAATCCGCGCGCGACGTGACGCTGGCCGAAGCCGCGATGCTCGCCGGCCTGTTCAAGGCCCCGACGAAATACGCACCGCACATCAACCTGCCCGCCGCCCGCGCCCGCGCCAACGTCGTGCTCGACAACCTCGTCGATGCCGGCTTCATGACCGAGGGCCAGGTGTTCGGCGCCCGCCGCAATCCGGCCTTCGCGGTCGATCGCCGCGACGAGGCCTCGCCGAACTACTATCTCGACTACGCCTTCGACGAGATGCGCAAGCTGGTCGAGACCTTCCCGAAGTCGTACACCGAGCGCGTCTTCGTGGTGCGCCTCGCCATCGACACCAACGTGCAGAAGGCCGCCGAAGACGCGGTCGAGAACCAGCTGCGCCAGTTCGGTCGCGATTATCACGCGACGCAAGCGGCGACCGTGGTGTCCGATCTCGACGGCGGCATTCGTGCCATGGTCGGTGGCCGCGACTACGGCGCCAGCCAGTTCAACCGCGCCACCGACGCCTATCGCCAGCCGGGCTCCTCGTTCAAGCCCTACGTCTACACCACCGCGCTGCTGAACGGGTTCACGCCGAACTCGATCGTGGTCGACGGCCCGGTCTGCATCGGCAATTGGTGCCCGCAGAACTATGGCCATTCGTATTCCGGCTCGGTGACGCTGACGCAGGCGATCACGCGCTCGATCAACGTGGTGCCGGTGAAGCTGTCGATCGCGATCGGCCAGAAGGAGCAGCCGAAGGCGCCGAACCCGGCCAAGATCGGCCGCGCCAAGATCGTCGAGGTCGCGCGCCGCTTCGGCCTCAAGGCGCCGCTGCCCGACACGCCGTCGCTGCCGATCGGCTCGGACGAAGTCACCGTGCTCGAGCACGCCGTCGCCTACGCGACCTTCCCCAACCGCGGCAAGGCGGTGACGCCGCATTCGGTGCTCGAAGTGCGCACCGGCGCCGGCGACCTCGTCTGGCGCTGGGACCGCGACGGCCCGAAGCCGCGGCAGGCGATCCCCGCCTCCGTTGCCGCCGACATGGCCGGCATGATGAGCCACGTCGTCAGCGAAGGCACCGCGCGTCGTGCCGCGCTCGACGGCATTCCGACCGCGGGCAAAACCGGCACGACCAATGCGTATCGCGACGCCTGGTTCGTCGGCTACACCGGCAATTTCACCTGCGCGGTCTGGTACGGCAACGACGACTATTCGCCGACCAACCGCATGACCGGCGGCTCGCTGCCGGCGCAGACCTGGCACGACATCATGCTCGCGGCGCATCAGGGCGTCGAGGTCCGGGAGATCCCCGGCATCGGCATGGGCCAGAAGCTGCCGCCGCAGCATGTGAGCAACGCGCAGGCCAATGCGGCGCCGAAGGTGCTGGAGACCAAGCCGGGTCCGCCGCCGGTGCTGACCAAGCGCGGCGCCGACATCCTGGTGCGCGTCGAGAAGCTGCTGGATGACGCCGCCAAGACGGCAAAGAAATCGGCGGATGCCGACACCAAGGCGGCCAGGCCGCCCTCGGCGACGAGCGCGCTCGCCTTCCCGCAGAACTATGCGGAAGAGAATGCCAACGCCTCCGCCCCGCGCAAGAACTGATCGAAACAAGTGCGGCTGATCCTGATCACATTGACGGCCCTTCTGCTCGCGACGGTGGTGGGCCTCGGCGCAACCTGGATGACGACGACGCACGGCACCGAGATCGGCGCGCTGACCATCGGCGCCTGGACCGCACGGCCGCGCACCGGCACCGCCGACGTCGATCCCTATTCGCGTGCCACCATCGTGCGCAACGGCGAGCTGCCGATCGGCACCGGCGACGGCGTCGCCTTCACCGCCACCACCGACGACAAGAAGAAGGCGCTCGACGGCCGCTGCGACGTGATCGTCTCCGGCGTGACGCCGCCGGCGCGGTTCTGGACGCTGACGCTGTACGACCGCAAAGGCCACCTCGTCGCCAACTCGCTGGCCCGCTACGGCTTCACCAGCCAGGAGATCGTACGCCAGTCCGACGGCTCGTTCGAGATCCGCATCGCCTCGCGCTCGCGCGCCGGCAACTGGCTGCCGACCGGCGGCATCGAACGCTACGCGCTGATGCTGCGCCTCTACGACACCCCGGTCGGCGTTGCGACGCGCACCCAGCGCGATGCGCCGATGCCCACCATCAGCACGGTGGGCTGCTCATGATCCGCCTCTTGTTCACCGTCGTTGCCGGCGTGGTGCTGGGCCTCGTGGTCCACCTCGTCAGCGTGCTGGCGCTGCCGCGGATCGCGACGCAGGACGCCTATTCGCGGCTGACACCGATGACGAAGCTCAATGGCGTCAGCCAGCTTCCCCTCGCCGATCCCAACACTTCACCGATGCCGTTCATGGACCCGGCCTTCGCGCTGGCGATCTGCCGCTACGACCTCACAAGCGGACCGATCAAGCTGACGGTGCCGGTGAGCCAGGCCTACACCTCGGTGTCGTTCTACACCCGCAACGAGATCGCCTATTACGCCATCAACGACCGCTCGGCGGGCCGCAAGGTGATCGAGCTCGACCTGATGACGGAAGCGCAGCACAACGAGCTGCCCGAGGACGAAGAGGTCACTGCGGCCGACCGCCTGATCATCGACTCCCCCAGCACCACCGGCCTGATCGTGATGAAGGCGCTCGCCCCCGAGCCCGGCCTGATGCCGCAAGCGCAGGCGACGCTTGCAGCTGCGAGCTGCGGCCCGCAGACCGAGCCGCCCGCCAAGGCCGAGGCCCCCCGCGGCCGGCGCTGAGCGCGGCTGGTTCGGCGGCCCTCAAAACAAAAATCTGAAAAACAACCCCATGCACAGTAGGGGGACGTTGAGATCATCGGGCTTGTGCGTGAACTCCTACGCACGCCCGGCGCCCCCATGTCGGCTCAGTGTCCAACAGCGGCGCGAAAGTGGCCGCGACTGAACTTCGCTTTTGGGGCCAACAAGAAACTCGTGCATCGCAGCAAATAGGATCTCTATTCGATCACCTCATCAGCGCGAAGCAGTAATGAGGTCGGCACGCTGAGGCCGAGTGCTCTGGCAGTCTTCATGTTGATCACGAACTCGAATTTAGTCGGCTGCTCTACCGGCAGATCGGACGGTTTGGCGCCTTTAAGTATCCTATCGACGTAGCCGCCTGCACGGCGGAACAGATCGGCGATATCGGGCCCGTAGACGATCAATCCCCCATTGGCGAATTGTCGGGAGAAATGAACAGCAGGCAGATGATGTTTCGCCGCGAGCGCGACGACTCGGGGGGCCTCGACAACGGTCAGAGTATCGCCAAAAACAATGATAGCATCAGCGCGCTGGGCGGCAGCCGAGGCAAAGGCCACATCAAGCTCCTCGGCCGTGATCGCCTGAACTATCGGCAGAGCCACACCCAGGTTGCGGGCCGTACTGGGTACCTCGTCGGCTAACAACAGCCTATGCATCGGGTTGCCTGGATTGGCCAGGATTGCAAACCGCGAGGCACCAGGCACCAGTTCCCGCAGGATTTCTATTCGTTTTGCGACAAAATCCCCCGGCACGTAAGTCGCGAGTCCCGTTATGTTGCCGCCGGGACGCGCTAGGCTTTGCACAAGGCCAAGTCCCACAGGGTCAGCCACAGCTACGAATACGATGGGAATGGTAGCAGTTGCCGATTTCAGGGCCTTGGTTGCCTGCGGTGCCGCGACGATGAGCACATCGGGACTGAGGGCAATCAGATCGGCAACTGAAGCGGGCAGTCGATCCGGAGGTTGGGAAAAACGATAATCGATAATCAGATTTCTTCCGTCTATCCAACCGTGGTTTCGCAGCCCATCAAACAACGCCAGTTCGGTTTGATTGAGCGTCCGCGCGCTTCCGTCACCTACAGCGAGAAAGCCAAGTCGATAGCGTCTGCTCTGCGCCCGCAAACCCCGTGACGAAACGAGTAACGCCGCAGCGGCCGCTATGAACTCCCGCCGCTTCATTCGACCCTCATCACAACTTGAGGACGACGCGGTGCAGTATATCAGTTCTCGACAGAGGTGGCACTTGGTGAGTGCAATATTGCATCGCAAACCGGCGCGAAGATATGCCCGCAATGGGTCAAAGGCTGCCTTCGGCAGCCAGAAGACCTTGGTCGGGTCACCTCTATGAAGCGGACATCGACGCAACTCTGGGCTGAGATCAGCAACGGCCACAAGCTGACTCGTGCACCGCAGCAACAACTCCCCTAATCGATCACCTCGTCGGCGCGGGCGAGCAGCATCGGCGGGACAGTGATGCCCAGCGCCTTCGCGGCCTTGAGATTGATGACCAATTCGAATTTGGTCGGCTGCATAACCGGCAAGTCAGCGGCCTTGGCGCCCTGAAGAATTTTGCCGGTATAAAGTCCAATCTGCCGGTACGCGTCGGCCAGGCTGATCCCGTAGCTCATCAGGCCGCCGGCCACCACAAACTCCCGGAACTCGTAGATTGCGGGAACGGCGTAGCGCGCTGCCATTGTGACGATCTGCTGGCGGTGAGCGTTGAAGAACGGATCGGCCGCGACGAGGAGAGCGTCGGTATGGTGCTCGGCCAGGATCGCGAAGGCCCTGTCGAGCTCCGGCTCGTTGTGTGCCCTTAGAACGTGAATCTCCCGCGCGAGGGTTTGCGCAGCCGTCTTTGCTTCCGTCAACTGGCTGTCGGCGCCGGGAGTGCCCGGATTGACCAGCATGGCGATGGTCGCGGCGTTTGGCACCAGTTCGTGCAGCAGGCCCAGCCGCTTGGCTTCCAAAGAGTTGGTCATCACATAAACGCCGGTGGCGTTTCCGCCGGGTCGGTTTAGGCTGACAACGAGGCCCAGCTCGACAGGATCAGTGGCTGAGGAAAACACGGTCGGAATTGTGGTGGTCGCAGCCTTCGCGGCTAGCGCCGAGGCGCCACCGCCGGTCGCAACAACCACCGCAACCTGGCGCCGAACCAGATCGGCAGCCAGCGCGGGTAAACGATCATTGTGATTCTCGGCCCAGCGATATTCGATCACGAGGTTGTGGCCTTCGATAAAGCCGGCTTCCTTCAGGCCCTCGCGGAACGCGGCTACGGGGCGGGCGATCGCACCAGGCGACAAGTTGTTGAGGAATCCAATGACCGGTGTGGCCGGCTGTTGCGCGCGTGTCGAGAGCGGCGCGACGAGGATGGCCGCTCCCATTAAAGCTATAAAACACCGGCGCCCACTCATGATCGCTCTGATGGTGCATTTCCAATTTCGGCAGCGCGCGCGCTTGCCATCATAGCCGTTGAAATGGTGGATTGAAACGTTGGTGATGTCTGGTGTGGGTCACCTGTTCGAAGTGGGCATGGCCCCGCGTCCGGTCTGCCGCGGATAGCCGACACCACAATGGCCTCAGCCTTGTGCGGTTGAGGGCCACTTCCGGGACGCCCGCATTGCAACAGGAAACCCTATGCGGTCTTCAGCGGCGCGGTGAGCGCCAGCGCCGCCACGGCATCCGCTATTCCCGGCGAATCTGCATAGGTAACCATGTGACCGGCATCCTCCACCAAGTGTAGCATGGAGCGGGGCAACGCCTCGTGCAGGCGGCGCGACTGGTCGGCCTCGATGAGCCGGTCACTCTTCCCATGCACGATCCTGACGGGACACCGGATACCCTGATACTGAAGCTGCAATTGCGCAGCAGCGGGAATAAGGAACGCGCTCTCCTCGGCTGCCGCCCTCAACTGCTTGGGCCGGAGAGCCAACGAGATCGGAAATTCATTCTTGAATTCCGGCGGAATGGCACGCGGCGCGAACAGCGTGCGCATCAGCTTCGGCGCGATAGCCCACGATATCATCGGCGAGATCGTGTAGCGCATAAGATCGCCCAGCAGCGGCAGTGCCGGACCTGACATGAGCCAAAAGTCCATCCGAGAGGTTGGAAAATAGTAGCCGGACACAAGCACCAGCCCGCTCACGGCATAACCGCTTCTCAGCGCCAGCGCGATTGCCACCAGCGTTCCCCAGGAGTGGCCGAGCACCACGGGATTGCGCACTCCGAGCTGATCAAGGGCCTTCGCGAACAAGGAAGCTTGCGTTGTGGGCGTCCAGATGCGCGTGCGCGGACGGTCGCTGTAGCCAAACCCTGGCCGGTCGAAGCAAACAACGCGATAGTTGCGGGCCAGGCGGTCGACCAACCCGCTGAGGACGAGATCCTGAACCATGGTGCCATTTCCGTGGAGCAGGACCACGCAAGGCGCGGCGGCATCGCCCCGTTCGATATAGTGAAGGCGCACTCCGTCGCACACGGTGAAGATGCCGATAGGCGGATTCCTTCGCTCCGCTGTCACCTGAAACGTGATGTTGCAGAGGATAAGAAAGACAAGTCCTGCCAAAACGATCAGCAGAACGGCTTCAGTTGTCGACATGGTGTCAACCTCCATTCCCGATCGCGGGTCCCTCGGATTGGCGGCATCGCGCCCTCTAAGGGCTGCTGATTCCGCTCCCTTCTAGCCAAAAGAACCGTGATCGCCCCGTGCGTGATCCGCGTTGCGTCCATCCTTTGCCGCAGCGGGCACGGCTTGCAGTTATCATCCCGGCAGAGCCGTGAGCTCTCGGAGCGGCTCGATGCGCCAGAACGGATATGCCGCCAATTCTTTCGAGTGCTGCCCGAACATGTCGACCCGTCTGGTTGTAAACTCCATAATGACGGGGAAAAATTCAGTTGGTGACCTGATCGTCGCAAGTCTCAGGCCGAAATCGAAAGCAAATTGCACGTTGGCCTGAGCTATCTCAAGAAGCTTTGCTTGGTACGCCTGCATGTTTGCCGTGGCTAAGGCAAAGCCTTTCATTGGATCGCTATTAATCATTCTCCGACTGAGGTCATCTGGCAGGGCATCCACCCGAGACTCAATGACAGGAACCTCGGGTCTAGGATCGTTATGAAGCTTAAGAGGTGGTTCAATCGAGGTTGCCGCAACAGAGCGAGGTCCATTCTCTTTCGAGCTTTTAACAATGGCCTGCTTGTTCCGTTGGGCCCGCGCGGCCGTTTTCGGATTGGGGGCGCGCTTTGACGCTGGTGGCGGTTTGCGTTTGCTCATCTGACGCTCCAAAGAATATGGGGGGCGACCACACAGTCATTTCTGAACGGACAACAGGCTTTGTGATGTGGCGTTCCAAACCCGCGAATTGTTGGAGTTCCGCATGAACTGAGACACGCAGGTTCTGCGACGTGGGCGTTGATTTCAGGTAGCAACTCCAACCAACAAACGTCTAGCTGGCGATCTTCCAGACTATGCTCAATGGGCGTCGGCCTGAGAACAATCAGCTTTCCGACCGTTGTGCTTTGCGGCGACTACGCAAACATTCATGCCTTGATCGCGAGGCCTCCTCGTATCGAACCTTCGGAGAGCAGCATCGGTTGCGGCCGTTGATGGGCCGCATCGCTGCAGCAATTTGAATGTTCTCGTCACTAGCAGTTCGGCTTTGCGAGATCGTCCGGAGGACATTGTTGGTTCCGGTAGCTTCGGATCGGGCGGAGGCGTCGCCTTGACCAATCGAGCATGGGCGCTCAAAGGTTCTATATCTCTCGAAAAATCTGCGGCCCCTTTCGAGTTGAAAGCCTGAAAGGTGACTTCATCCCGCAGGCACATGGCGCGCCGCGCTGGCGGATAGAGGCGGCAAGCTGACCCGGAAGCTCGGCGACGTGCTCGAGGACAACCTGAGCGCTCTTGCAATAGGCCAAGTGGCCTAGTCATGAAGGGGAGCGAGGGTAAACTGGAAGACGGCGCCCCGCGGTGTATTCAGGGTGACCCACAATCGTCCGCCATGAGCCGCAATGATCGACCGACAGATGGCAAGCCCCATGCCTAGGCCGTTGGACTTGGTCGTGTAAAACGCGTCGAAAACACGTTCCGCATTCGTCGGCTCGAGCCCCGGGCCTGAATCCCGTACAGCGACGAGCACGCCGCCTGCAACATCCCTTTCGGTACTGATCTGCAACTCCCGCTTGCCATCCTCAAGGCTGTTCATGGCTTCCACGGCGTTGAGGATCAGATTAAGGAGCACTTGCTGCAGCTGAATGCGCTCACCTTCGATTTGCGGCAGGTCCTCAGCGAGTTGTATCTGTACCGAGATTCCATGCCTCACCGCCTCGCTCCGGACCATGGCGATGACGTCCAGAACGGCTGCGTTGACGTCGAGCCGACTTTTGGGCAACGGCGCTTTCCTGACCATAGCGCGGATCCGGTGGACGATGTCGCCGGCTCGTTGGCAATCTGTGACAATGTGGTGGAGGGACTCGCGGCCCTTGTCCAGGTTTGGTGGGTCCGCGGCGAGCCAGTTCAAGGCGGCGTCGGCGTTAGTAAGCGCAGCCGAGATCGGCTGATTGATCTCATGGGCAATCGAGGCCGTCAGCTGCCCCATTGTGGCTACGCGACTGACATGAGCGAGCTCGACCTGTGTCTTCTGGCGTTCGATAATGCCTTTCTTGAAAACATTGACCGCGGCCGCCATTGCGCCGATTTCGTCACGCCGATCAATTCCAGGCACGTCGATGCTCGTGTCTCCCTTGGCAAGTGCCGCCATAGCCCCGGTCATGCCTGTGATCGGCCGCGCGATCGCGCGTGTGAGTAGTATGCCCATCAACACTGCGATCATGAGCGAGGCTGCGGCGCCCATCACGGTTGCCGTATATGCAGTAGCGTATGCCAACTTCTGGACGGCGTCACGCCTTGCCAACAGATCGCGCTCAACCTGCTCGATTTCCCTCGCCTTGGCGCGGATTGCGTCCATGGCAGCTTTGCCGGTCGCCCCCTCCAACGTGCGCGCCTGCTCCCGAGTCGTGGGATGCGCCATCAGCGCGATCTCCCGCTCAGCGGTCTCGACGCGCCAAGTCATCGCCAGCTTGTTCAATTCATCTAGACGGCCTTGCTGGTCTGGGTTATCCGAAGTCTGTTCTTTTAATTTTCGGATTGCCGCGCTGAAGTCGGCGCCGCCTCTGCGGTACGGGTCCAAGAACTTCTCGTCGCCGCTGATCAAATAGCCGCGTAAACTAGTTTGTTGATCCAGCGCTGCGGCTACTGCCGCCTCTAACGTGTCCAACACGTCAGTGGTATGGATCCGCCGGTTTTTGGCCTCTTCGATCAGGCTAAGTCTGTCGTAGACTATTGCGCCGCTCACGAATATGACCACTACCACGGCGGCAAATGCCGCCATCAATTTGTGCAAAATCAGTAAACTCGAAAACTGGGGCACCTGACCCTCAAGGCCGAAGTCCGCGACCGACCAGACAGCTAGCTCAAGCTTGCTCCCAAGCGATGGCATTCGCAAGAATTGGTATGGCACGGGGACGGGGCAAAGCGGCGCAGCCTCCGGAGTGGAGCGCAGTCAGTGTGTCTCGTCGGCCGTCGCCCAAGCGCCGAAGCAAGCCGTCGCTTCTCCTGCCTTGCAGAAGGAATTCGATGGCTTCATCGAGAACTTTCGTGCGGCGCTGACTAGCCGGCCAGCATGAGATTGGTCGGGTCACCTGTCGGAAGCGGACGTCTTCGTTGCTCTGGGGGGGTAACGGCAGCCACGGGCCAATTCCGGGCTCGGCACGCGGCAAATCCTCTTCTATTCGATTACTTCGTCAACGCGGGTCAAGGCCGAGGCCCCGCACGGCCGGCGCTGAGCGGGGCTGTTTAGGCGTTCGCAAAACAAAAGCGCGAAAACAACCCCATGCACAGTAGCAGGGGCATAGAAATCATGGGCTAGCGCGCTTCGCTCGGCGAGCTGCCGGAGCTGCACGCGTGCGCAGCTTTGACACGTCGGGCAAAACACCGGCAGCATGCCACGATCCAGGGATTGACCAGTTGAAGAGCTGTCACCGGCGGGCCGTGATGATCCTCAGGACATTCCCAACGACTGCAACCTGCGGCGCCGCCGGATGCGATAAACAGATGCCGGGGGGATGTTCAATGCCGTTCGTCCGACCAGGCTCGCTTTCAAGCCGAGACGATCCAGAATCGGCCGTGGCACCGGACAACGCGGTCCATATGTAAACTGATAAAGCGTGCCGCCCTCCTGCAGGTGGCGGAACGCTCCGGACAGGATCGCGATCACCTTCCGCGGCGACATCGACAGGAGCGGAAGGCCGCTGACGACAGCGGAAGCTGGCGCCATGAAGGGCTCGTATTGCGAGAGCTGGCGTGCATCCATCCAGAGCACGCGCGCCCTCGGGAAACGCTCCTGCAACAGCGGGATGAAATCTGAGCCGTACTCCACGAGCATCAGCTCGCGTTCGGGTACGCCGCGCCGAATGAGCGCCTTGGTGAAGATTCCGGTCCCTGGGCCAAGCTCGATCACCGGGCCGGCGCCTGGAACAATTTCTTGCGTCATCAGGCGGGCAAGCGATTGGCCCGATGGCGCTATCGCGGAGACCTGCCAAGGATTGGAAACGTACGAGCGGAAGAACTGGAAGAAGTCTGCGACTGCGGTAGCGTTCATCACGATCCTCTTTTCCGTTCGCAGCGAGAGAACGGATGCGTTTCACTGAAGGAAGCTTGGCCCTCTACGATGCGATGTTGTGTTGCCTGGCCTCGCCCTGGGCAGCGGTGGAAACGGTTTCCCATGCTTGCCAGGTGGCGAGACGATCGGCGTATGCAGCGCGGGCGCGCGGCAAGCCTTCCGTGCCGACAAAGAACCGCAACGGCGGCTTCTCCGAGTCGACGATCTTAAAATTGCATCCGCCGTCGCTTCCGGATCGCCAAATTCGGCTTTGGCTCCAGCCGCAAACACTTCCGCTCGCGTGTTGCTGTAGGCGTTGATGGCGGGTGAAATCCTGAGGGACGCCATGCTGGCAAAGCCGGTAGCGTAGGCACCCGGCTCGAGCAACGTGACTTTCACGCCGAAGCCCTTGATCTCCTGCGCCAAGCTTTCGTGGAGGGCTTCAAGCGCGAATTTGGAGGCGTTGTAGAATCCTGTGATGGGACCGGCGACGATACCGGCGACACTCGATACGCCGATGATATGGCCGCTGCCCTGTCGCCGCAGCAGAGGAAGCGCGGCCTGGATGACGCGAAGAGCACCGAAGAAATTCGTATCAAATTCAGCGCGGACATCGGCCTCATGCGCCTCCTCGATCGCTCCAACCAGAGCATAACCCGCGTTGTTGAGGACGACGTCCAGCCTTCCGAAATGCGCGTAAGCCGCGGAGACGGCATTCTGCACCGCCTTGGCATTGGTCACGTCCAGCGCCATCGGCAGCACCGCGTCGCCGTAAGTTTCCGAAAGGTCAGCCACGTCTGCGTGGATGCGTGCAGTCGCCGCCACCTTGTCGCCGCGCTTGAGGGCGGCCTCGGCCCAGATGCGCCCAAAGCCGCGCGATGCCCCCGTGATGAACCAGACTTTACCAGACATGTAGATTTCCTTGCTTGGTTGATCTCTTGCTTCCTGCTTTTCGTATCGCTGAACCGAACATTCGGCAGTGACAGGCGGCGCCAACGAAGTTGCCGCAAGCGCCAAAGCAGACGCAGTGAGCCGAGGCCTACGGCTTGTGCCGGTAGATGAAGTACGGTTGGTGGGCGAGCAGGCGATCTTTGTCCGGCGGTCCGGCCAGCTGGCCGATGTACGCCGAGAGCGCACTGTCCGTGAAGTACAGCGAGCCGTCCGGTCCGGTCGCCACGCCATCGGCCCATATCACGTCGTGCGAGCGCACCAGTGTTTTGATGCCCTTGGTCTCGGGATCGAAGCTCATCAGGCTGCCGTGCTCTACGTCGGTGAGGATGACGTGGCCCGCCTTGTCCACCGTGATGCCGTCGCTCAGCGGTTTGGGCCCGAGGACTTCCACCTTCTTCGCAACTTCAAACGAGGTTTTGCTCGCGTCGAGCACCACAGCCAGCGGGACGCGGCACAAATGAGAGTTGGTCATTGCCGCCAGGTACACCCACTTCTGGTCGGGGCTGATTTCGATTCCATCAAGTCCGACCGCGACGTTCACGAGCCCAGCACCCATGCGATAGACCCCAAACGGCGTCTGCATCAGCCAGTCCTCGGGCGAGGTACAAGGATTCCCTGCTAAAGCGGTCCGGAAGCTGTGGTCCTGCACCGAGTAAACGATGAGCTTCGGTTCGGTGAACCGCATGATGCCGGTATCGGCAAGGATGACGTACTTGCCGTCGGCGGTCACGCGCAAGTCTTGCGCGAATTGCGCTTCGTTGCCCGGAAATTCGAAATACTCGACGCGTTGCCGTGTGTTGAGGTCAAAGGCCCACAATCGCGTATGCTGGAAATCAAAGCTGGCCGGTTCGATCAACCAGACCCGGTTTTGCCTGTCGATGGTCATGCCGAAGCTGCCCTGGAAGTCCTTCTGGGCCTCCACCGAGGGGAACGGCGTTATTTTTCCATCGACCCACTCAAACATCGTCGCGGCTGAGAACCGCCCCGCGCGCGCGATGGGATGATAGTTGAAATAGACATGGCCGTTCGGGGCGACCGCCACGTTACCAGGCGGGTAATCGAGCTTGATGAGCTTCTCCAGCTTGCTCGCCCCTTCAGGGTTCTCTGAACCGACGTCTGGATACAGCGTACCGCGACCGTACTCGAACTTAATGAAGGCCAGCACGCTGACGATCGTAAGCATCACAACAAGCCCGACGCGGAGTGCGATGCGCCGCACGGCTCCCCTTGATTGTCTGCGCATCGTTTCTTCCTTTCTCATTGCAATGGTCCAGCGTTCACTGGGAGACGCTCTCGGCATCGTCCCAATGTTGGCCGCGTCCGGCGTTTTGAACGGTTAGTGAAGCTTGTTGCCGTGCAGCTCTCGCCAGCGGCTGGGCGTCACGCCTTCCCAGTATCGGAAAGCGCGACAGAAGGAGCTTGCATCCTGGTAGCCCAGCAGGCACGCCACCTCGTCGATTTCAGCTGTTGGATCTGACAGGAGTTGGCGCCCGAGTTCCTGGCGGGCTTCAACGAGGAGTTCGCGGAAGCTCGTCCCTTCCTCGGTGATGCGGCGCTGAAGTGTCCGTTCACTCGTGCCAAGGTCACGGGCCACGTCCGAGAGTTCCGGCCGACCGCTCGCGAGGCTCCTCTTGAGAACGACCTTCACCTGCTCCTTGATGGAGCTGCGGGCTTGCAGCTCGCCCAAGGCTGACGCCAGCGCCGGCGTGAGGATTTCGAGCAGTTCCTGGTTGTGGCCGGGAAACGGACGATCCAGGTCGGCGGATTTCAGGATCAGGACGTTTCGTGCCGCGCTGTAACGGATCGGGCAATCAAAGTAGTTCTGATAGACGTCGCTGTTGGGTCGAGGACGGACCAGCTCCACGCGTTTCGGTGTCAAACGCTGCCCCGTACCCCGGCGCCCGAGTTCAACCATCGATGCAAAGGTCACGTCGGTGGAGATTGAGGGCTCCGGATCAGTCGCATACGGCCATTCCACCGTAATCGTGCATTCGTCCTTGCCCTCCTTGACCTGGAGCTGCTCGGGCGAGCAAAGCCGTTTGAAGCGTGCGATGCGGAGCAGCCCGTCGCGGTAATCCCTCGCGTAGAACGCGGCCAGGCTCGACGGCGGATGAACGGCAGTTTCGGCGCGCTGGACCAGCTTGAGGCCGAGCCCAGGCTCCGGCTTTAGTTCCTCAAGCGCTTTCCAGAGCGCGAAGAATTGAGTCGTAGTGACCTGTCCCTGTTCATTGAGATGCAAGGTCGCTGGCAACTTGGCCTGGCGCAACAGCGAGGCCGGTGGGACACCGACATGCTCGACCGCCTGCCAAAAGGCACGGGGGACTCTGCATCTGTCTGCCGCTGTTCCGCTCATGGCTGGTCCCTAGCGCATCTGGCTCATGATGACGCGGTCGAACATGCGGTCACCGAGCCATTCGCGGATCTTGATCATGGGCAATGCATACTTGCCTGCGACATAGCGCGTACGCGGCTTGGCTTCCTTCACCGCCTTGGACACGACGTCGGCGATGACACTCGGATTGGTGCCGCGACCCTGGCCATAAGCATCCCGCGTGGATTTCGCGACCGCCTGCGTGAGCTTGGCGTAAGGGCCCGAACCCGAGCGCTTGAGCAACCCATTGGCGACCACATCGCCGAACCCCGTCTCTATCAGGCCGGGCTCGACGACAACGACCTTGATGCCGAACGGCGCGAGTTCGAGCCGCAGGCAGTCGGACCAGCCTTCCAGCGCATGCTTGGTCGCGTGGTACCAGGCACCCAGCAGGGTATAGATCTTGCCCCCCATGGAGGTGATGTTGACAATGGTGCCGGAGCGCTTCTGCCTCATCGACGGCAGCAGCAACTGCGTCAGCCGGGCGGCACCGAACAGGTTTACCTCGAATTGGTATCGCGCTTCGTCGATCCCAACCTCCTCAACGGGACCGTACAGACCAAAGCCCGCGTTGTTGACAAGCACGTCAACGCCGCCGACTTCGTCGAGGATGGTGTCGACGGCAGCCTTGATCTCGGCGTCCTTGGAGATGTCCATGCGCAACGTCCTCGCGCCAAGCTTGGCGAGATCGCTCATTTTCTCGATGTTGCGCGCTGCGGCGTAGACCTGGAAGCCGTCCTTGATCAGGCGCTTGGCGATTTCCTTGCCCATGCCGGAAGATGCTCCGGTAACGAGCGCCGTTCTTTTCGATGCCATGGACCTACTGACCTCTCTTCGTTCAGGCCTTCATCCTGATGCCTCCAGGAAACCAAGTGACTAACAAAGCGCGCCAACAGACTGGCACAATACGCCATTGCAGGCGACATTTGTTAAGCATTTGAATTTGGGGCGATTTCCAAACGAGAAGGGCGGCACTGGAGCCGCGTTTCTGCAAACGGTTCGGGATTGGCAGAAAGTTCAGCCACGCGCGCGGTGGAAAGAGCGCGTTTGTCCCATCGCAGGAAGCCCGAGATATCCTCTCAAATGCATCTTGCCGTCCTTGACAGTGGCCTTGCAATTGTAGGTGCGCCCTGATGAGGCGTCATAGATCGAGCCGCCGCTCCACTCGCCATCGGCCCACCGCAAGCCCGTAATGAAGACGATATTCTTCAGCGAGCGCGAACGCAGCGCCGGATCAGGGTTCTTGGCGTCCTTCTTGAATGTGACATTGTCGGCCTCCACGATCTCGTTGCCGTAGAGCATGCGCGCCTGAAATTCCCCTCCGGCCTTGACCATGTCGAGCTTCACGGTGCCGTCGTCCGCCTCCCATGTTCCGACGATCGCCTCGGGCACCGGCGCCTCTCCGTGCGCCATCGGAATCAATCCAACGTTCATGACCGCCATCAGTAGAAAGATCGCAGATCGGCGAGAAAGCGGAGAAGTTTGCATGCTGTGTTCCTAGGTTTGCGGATTGAAGGAGCGATCGAGCCGATCGCTGATCTCGCAATGTCTCTAGGTTTCGGGATGCGACTTGGCAGCGGCAGAAGGCGCCAGCGGAATTGTGAGATGCGCCAATCCGTGCCGGCGCTGAGCCCCCTCGCCCGCTCCGTCCTGGGCGCGCGGAGGACGGTTTCGGGATCTGCTTCCTCGACGATGGCGCCGCGGTCCATGAACACCACGCGATCGGCGATCTCGCGGGGAAAGTCCATCTCGCGTGACGCAGACCATCGTCATCTGTCTTGCGCGAGCTGGCATCATCGAAACTTCGTCACACCCGCGCGGAGCAGTCCGCCGCGGGTGTTTTGTTGTCGGAACGCAGATTGTCTCATCAAGGGATCGTCAACGTCCTCTGCGTCAAATGCAGCGATGCAGCAAAACCTGGATGCATCTCCCTCAGATGCCGGAACTCGCCGTTTCGGCTCTCATCGCCGCCTGATGCATATCGATGACCGCCACCGCGATGAACGTAATCGCGACGCAGAAAGCGATGACGGCGAAGAACACGGTCGCACCGTAGTTCAGTGCGAATGTGCCGACATAAGCGCTGACAATAGCCCCCGCCCGGCCGAAGCCGGCTGCCGCACCGACACCGGTCGACCGGACGTTGGTCGGATAGATGTGGGCCGCCAGTGCATAGAGAGAGCCCTGCGCGCCGAGCAGACAGAAGCCTTCGATGCACAAGAGAGCCATGAGCAACGGCTGGGTTTCGGTCGATAGTGGTATCGATGCCAGGATCATCGCGCCGATGGTTGCCGCGCCGGCAACAGTCAGGATCGCAACGCGCGTCCCATACCTGCCGATCGCCCAACCGGTGACGATGCAGCCACCGACGCCGCCGAAGTTGAACAGTGCCAGACCGAAGCTCGCCGTCTGCACGTCAAAACCCTTGCCGGTCAAAAGAGTGGGAGCCCACGCGTAGAGGACGTAGACCGGCAACAAACAGAAGAAGAACGCGATCCAGAGCGCGGTCGTCGTACGACGAAATCCGGCAGCGAACAATGCGGTGAGCGAAGCACGTTCGACGCCGACGTCGCGCCGGTCGATGAAGGCTTTGGAAGCGGCAGCGGACTCGTCCAGGATCCGAACGGATTTCGCCACCCTTTCCATGTCGGCGCCACGCGCCAACAGATATTGCGGCGATTCCGGCAGTGCGAACGTCAGGATCGCGGCGACGATCACCGGCAACACGCCGCTGACCACGAAGAGCATGCGCCAACCATATTCGGGCTGCAGCTGAGCGGCGATCAGGCCGCCAATCATGCCTCCGATGGGGATGCAGACAATGCCCAGCATCACGGAAAGACTGCGATTTCGCCTAGGCGTGAATTCCGCGATCAACGCGGTCGCCGCCGGAAGGGCACCGCCAAGTCCAAGGCCCGCCAGGAAACGATGCAGGCCGACCTCGCCGACACCATGAGCGACCGCAATCGCGAAGGTCGCCGCACCAAACAGGAAGACGGATGCGATGAGGGCAACCTTGCGTCCGAGCCAGTCGCCGACGACGCCCCCGATCGGGGTGCCGATCGTCATGCCCACGAAGCCCAACGCGAGGGCCGGAGCGAAATCGCTGCGCGTGACGCTCCACTCCTTGATCATCGATGGTATGGCGAAGCCGAGAATTTGATTGTCCAGACCGTCGAGGACGATAGCGAGAGCGCAGAGGAGCAGCACCTGCTTTCGCGAGGCGTTCCACGTCCCCTCCTCTGCGAGCGAACCGATGTCGATAACCCGCTGCTGCGGCGTATCCAGGACCTGTGTCGTCATGTTCGTTCTCCCCCTTTTGTAAACGCTTTCGAATATCTCTGCTCGGGCGGCCGCAACTCGGCCGCCCGATTCTCGCCAGGCACGTTCGTCCGCGGTTGCAGTCAGGCAGCCGTCGTCACGTCCGCCTCATTCGCCTTCGAGCGGGAGGCTTCCATTCGGGCCGCGGCCAACGTGTTGGCGAGCAGACACGCGATGGTCATCGGCCCGACGCCACCCGGGACGGGCGTGATCGCGCCGGCGACCTCAATTGCCTCGTCGAAAGCGACATCGCCGACAAGCTTCTCGGCTCCTGAACCGGACTTGATGCGAGTGATGCCGACGTCGATAACCGTTGCGCCCGGCTTGATGAAATGACCGCGGATCAGGCCCGGGACGCCGGTTGCGACAACGAGGATGTCGGCTTCCCTGCAACGCCGTTCCAGATCGGTGGTCCGAACGTGCGCGATGGAGACCGTGCACATCTCTTGCAACAGCAACCGCGCCATCGGCCGGCCCACGACGTTCGATGCTCCGACGACCAGTGCTCCGAAGCCGGCGATGTCGTCGTGCACCGATTTGATCAAACGCAGGATGCCGAGAGGCGTGCACGGAACCAGGGCACCTTCCATTCCGGCGGCCGTCCGCCCCACGTTCAACGGATTGAATCCATCGACATCCTTGTCGGGCCGGATAGCCGTCACGACGCGCGCGGCATCGATCTGAGAGGGCAACGGAAACTGAACCAATATCCCGCTCACGGCGGGATCGCGGTTCAACTGCTCGATCAGGTCGAGCAACAGCCGCTCCGGCGTGTCCGCAGCGAGCACGAACCGGCTTGATCGCATGCCAACAGCTTCGGTCTGCCGCACCTTGTTCGAGACATAGACGTGGCTGGCGGGGTCGTCGCCGATCAACACGACGGCCAACTCCGGGACCGCCGCGCCGCCGGCAACCAGGGCGGCGACGCCCTTGGCCACTTCATTCCGAACCTCGGCAGCGAGCGCCCTTCCATCGATGATGCGCGCGGACATGGGCGGGTCAGACCTTGGAGAGATCAGCGCGCCGGTTGTCCTTCTTGTAGGGCGCCGGCGCCACCTTGGCGCGGATCTGCTTTTGCCGACGTCCGGGCTCGCCCCAGACAACGACGACCTCATTGCCAATCTCGGAATGATCGACGTCGATGGTGCAGAGCGACAACATTTCGCGGAAGAAGTAGCTATATCCCCGCGACGTCGTCACGCCGACGTCCTTTCCGCCACTCAGCACGCGGTCGGCGTACATGAAGCCGCGCTGGTCGCGAGGCATCTCCATGTACTGGTACGGCTCATGCTCCTTCTGAAAGAGGGAGGCGTGCACGTCGGCCACGTCGTCTCCGTTCCAGACGAGCGTGCGGATCACGCGCTTTGGATGGGCAACTTCGTCCTTGAGCGCCGCGCGTCCGATGAAGTCATGATCGAACTTGATGTTCTTGGCCCAGCCCAGCTCGACCGGGCTCCGGTACCAGTCGCGGACGTCGTCCGATTGGAAGCTGCCTGCGATGTTGAAGGTCGAGGCGAACCCCGGCATCGCTGCGCGGAACTCATCCTGATACTCCTTCATGCCCTCGTCGAAGATCGCGGGCATGTAGTCGGTGACGATGGTCGGGAAGCAGGCCTCGAGATGGTTGATGAAGATCGCGCGGCCGCCGATCCGGCGCAGGCCGAACTCCTGGCCGGCAGCGACGATGGCGTCGTAGACGGCCGCCGCCTGCGCCATCGGCCCCTGAAGCTCGAAGCCGATCTCGCCGGACATGCCCTGCCGCAGCGCGAGCATCTTGCAGCCGGCAATCTCGATCTCGCCCGAATGCATGAACTTGACGTCTCGCAGCGACTGCTTCGCGACCTTTTCAAGGAGCGCGAGCGATGTCGGCCCCTGGACCTGGAAATTGAACCAGTCATCGGCTGCGGACGTCACCTTGTAGTCGCCGTGCCGGCGGATGTAGTCGACCCAGAATGTGCCGCGCCCGAACAACATGAACTCGTCTTCGGACAACCGCGTGAGGATGCCCTCGGCGATGACTTTTCCCTGCTTTGTCGTATGGACGACGTGCTTGGACTGACGGATGTCGAACTTCTGGAAGCTGTTGACGGAAGTATCCGAGAAAAGCTTCAGGGCATCGGGTCCCTTGAAGCGCCGCTCCCAGAGGAACGACCAGTCGCCGATGGCGCAGGTCTCCTTCCACGACATGCTCTCGTCGATCCAGTCGGTGTATTCGGGAAGGCCCCAACGCGAGGTGAAATAGCCTTCGGGGGTCTTGCGCATACCCTTGGGGGTCAACATTGTCGTGCTCCGTTTCTCAATTGGAGAAGACGATCGTTCGATCGCCGTTGATGATGACGCGGTCCTCGAGGAAGAGATGGACCGCGCGCGAGAGGACGCGCCGTTCGATGTCGCGCCCCTTCCGGACCAGATCGTCCGGCGTATCGCGGTGGCTGACGCGCTCGACGTCCTGTTCGATGATCGGACCTTCGTCCAGATCGCTCGTTGCGAAGTGCGCGGTCGCTCCGATGAGCTTCACGCCACGCGCGTGCGCCTGGTGGTAGGGTTTTGCGCCCTTGAACCCCGGCAGGAAGCTGTGGTGGATGTTGATGCAACGGCCATGGAGATGGCGCGAGAGATCGTCCGAGAGGATCTGCATGTAACGCGCGAGAACGACGAGATCGGCATTCGTCGTCGCGACAAGCGCCTTGATCTGCGCTTCCTGCTCCATCTTCGTTTCCTTCGTAACCGGAAGGTGATGGAAAGGGATGTCGCCGACGAGGCTCACGGCAAGGGCCGAACGCGGATGGTTGGAAACGATCCCGACGACGTCCATCTGGAGCTCGCCGAGCCTGTGGCGATAGAGGAGATCGCCCAGGCAGTGATCGAATTTGGAGACGAACAGGAGCACGCGCTTGCGTTCGGCCTGGGATCGGAGCTTCCACTCCATGCCGAACCTTCGGGCGATGATCTCAAGGCCTGCTCGCGCCTTCTGCGCGCCCTCGTCCGACAGTGTGACACCGACCCTCATGAAGAAGCGTTCGCTCATGATCTCGTCGACCTGCGCCGCCTCGATGATGTTGCCGCCGTTCTCGAACAGACAGCGCGAAACGTCGGCCACGATCCCGGGCACATCGCGGCATGACAGGGTCAGGATGTATTGAGAGCTTCCAGCAAGTTCAGGCTGCATCTGCGGACGATTCCTCGCGCCACGCGCGGTCGTGCTCCGACGCACCGACGGGGTGAGCGGATGTGGGAAAGGTTGAGAGGCGGACTGAGGAAGGGGACCGGACCAGCCTGTGCGGCCGGCGACCTACGGCTTTGACTTCACTCCCAAAGTCGCCCTGCGGGCGTTGCAGGAGACCATCGCGCATAAAGCCGTCATTGAAAATCCGGTATTATTCAATACAAGCTATCAATGTGATGGATATCAGACGGCTCGACCTGAACCTTCTTCTGCTGCTCGACGGGCTCTTCCGCACCCAGAACCTGTCGGCGCTCTCCCGTGAGCTCGGAATGAGCCAGCCAATGGCCAGCACCGGTCTGCGCAAGCTGCGGGATTTCTTTGGCGATCCGCTGTTTCTTTCGACCGGGCGCGGCATGCGGCCAACGCCCTTCGCGGAATCAATCGCCGAAGCCGTGCGGACAGTGCTGTCCACCGTCGATCAGCAGATACTCCGCAAGCCCCGTTTCGTGCCGGAAGACAGCGACCGCGTGTTCACGGTCACAACCTCGGATATCGGCGTCCTGATTTTCATCCCGCCGATCCTCCAACGCATTCGCAGCATGGCTCCCGGAGCGAGCTTGCGGTGCCTGCCGACGTCGCACGAGGATCTGGAAGACGCGCTCGAAAGCGGCGAGATCGATCTGGCGATAGGCTATTTTCCGGACCTCGTCGGTCCGAACATCGTGACGGAGGATCTGTTCGATCATCCCTTCACCAGCATCGTCCGAAAGGATCATCCAACGATCGGTGACACCCTCTCGCTCGAACAGTTTCTCGCCGCGGACCATATCGTCGTAAACCAGCAGGGGCGCAGTCAGGAGATCTTCGAAAGGCGCGTTCGCGAGCTCAAGCTGCAACGCCGCGTCGTGCTGCACCTGCCGCATTTCATGAGCGTGCCGCAATTGATTGCGACGAGCGATATGATCTCCACCGTGCCGTTCTCGCTCGGGGCCTGGTACGCGAACGCGGGGCTGAAGCTGCTGCCCCCGCCGGTCTCGATACCTCTCATCGAGTTGAAGCAGCACTGGCACCGGCGGATGGACAACGAACCCGCCGTGCGATGGCTTCAAACAATCGTGGCCGAGGAGCTCCGGGACCGCGACCCCGCGCTGGCGATGTCGGCCGATTATGCCAAGTCGCGCGCCAAAGCCGCGGCACCCATCGCCGGGCGGTCTGCGGCAACGACGGCGTCACGGCGGCGGTAAGCGCGTCACGAAGAGTTCACCATTTGGAGGAAACCGCGCCCAGTCCGCGCGTACCGGCTACATCAGCGGGGAAAATGTAGTGAACGCGGTCTTGGCATTTAACGCTGCTGGAAAGATCAAGACCCTGAGCTGTGGTCCGCCAGCACCAACTCATGCGTCATGTCGTCTTTGACGCGGTGCCTTTCAATGAGGGCGCCGGCGACCATTTCATCCATATTCCGGTACCAGACGCCAGCTCGCGGCGCGGGTGGCCGGCTCGTCGACCCAGGCTTCCCGCGCGAACCATGCGTGATCGGTGCGGCAGATCGGACACCGGGTGCGGGAGAAAAACACCGCGCGGCGTCCAAAGCTCTCGCGATCAGTCTTGATGCCGGTGGGAATCGCGTGTCCGGTTTGTGGACATTTGACCATGACCATTCCCATGTTGCCCTCCCTTGCGATTTGTCTTTGTTGTGGTTTGCAGAAAAACACCGGCCGGCTGGAATGCGCCTCTCGTCGGTGCGAGGCCTGAGAGGCATCGCGCACCTTGTTGGTCGAGCATGGGGCAGTGGGGCGTGCTCGCTCAGTTGGGCGTGGTCCAACCAGCCGGATCTCCTCCTCAGACGAATCCGAATGTGAAATTGAACGCGCTTTTAGCCGCCTGGGTGGAGGACCCTGGTGAAATGCTTCCTGATCGGCTCACCCGTTTCCGTCGCGAGCTTCTGGGCAAGCGCCCACAATTCCCTGTTCTGGTCAGAGGCGGTGTCGAAAGCCTTGCGCGCTTGCGCCGCCGACAATGTATAGGCATCGGTCGCGGACTTGCTGCCGAACAGATCGACGAAGAAATCGAGCGCAGAAGCGGCATTGGCGTTTGAGATTTCGAACACCTTGAGCCCGTAGTCGGTCGTGCATCTCGCATTGCTCGAATAGGTCTCACGCAGCGCCTGCGTCATTTCTTCCGATGCGGCCTTGATCTTCTCGCAGCCTTCCCGTGCGCGGGCGAGGCCCTGCTCGGCAAGCTCGCGCCCCACGCCGGGCAACACGACCTTCGAGAAATCCAACCATGGCATCGCGAAAACGTTCGTTCCGTTCGGCGGCAGTTTCGTTTGGCTTTCAGTCACGCAACATTTCCTTTCTCAAGCGAAAGCACTCCTCGCAACGCTCGCTTGCGTCACGAGAGCTCACGCTCTGTGTTCGATCAGATTTTGGATGAGCCTTGATCTAGCCCCGACCCGCCACGACTTTGTGCTGCGAGAAGCGGGAAGTCGGTTCGGTTTGTGACTCTCGCTCAAACTTTTTTTGAGATTGTCAACACAGACGAAGGTATGTCGGGCGAATGACTGTGCACAACAGGGATATCGCGAGGGGCAGGAAGTTCCTTCCTTAGCGCAAGCCTTGCAAAGGAGCCCCGCGCTGGCTGCGTTGGGATGCGCTACGTTGCGCAAGAACGGACATCACGCGACGTGCCTGCAACGGTAGCTTGCAAGCCTCAAGCCGCCTGCCCTTCTGCTTCACCCTGCCTATCGCTCACGGGCCACTTTCGGACAAACGAAACCGGCGGAGTGTGCTGGCGGAGTTCCTGAACGGCCCTTTCAGTAGCTTGTGCTCATCATCGCGTAGATCGCGCCGATCGCGGTGAAAGGCATGGTTCGCCCAACTCTCTCACCGCTGCGTTTGCCGCGCTCCGGAAATTGGAACCCCTTATGGTGTTACCCATACGCATTTTGCAATTGTGCCACATAGCGCTTGAATCTAAGTCCTGAATGATGGCGTAAGGCAAAACGCGCCTCGCGGTCGCGTGTGTTCGGAGTTTTATTTTTGAAATTGAGAGCTTCCGCAGCTGAATTGGATTTCGGAGCGCGAAGCGTACGCGGTTTCAAACAAAGTTCGAGTTTGCCGTCCTATGCCGCTCGAAATGCGGTTCGCGGTGGGCTACCGTGACGCGTCCCAGCGGAATTGGTAACCGACTTCTCGCCGCCCTACCGGCGGCAGATCTCGGTCTGCTAGCACCCGAGCTGGAGATGGTCGCGCTCGATCGGGACGCGGTCATCTCGCGGGCGGGTGACCAGACCGAGCACGTCCTCTTCCCTCATAGTGGGGCCATTTCGGTGATGATCGACATGGCGAACGGGGAGACGGTCGCCAGCGCTGCGATAGGGCGCGAGGGAGCAGTAGGCACCCTTTCCGTGCTGGGGCCGTCTCCTGCGGCCCTCACCGCCATCGTTCGTGCCGCCGGCACCGCCTCGCGGATCCCCGTATCGCGATTCCACGCGGCTTTTAGCCGTAGCCCCGCGATCCGCCACGCTGTCCAGCTTCACTTCAAGGCGATGCTGATACAGCTACAAATCGGCGGAGCCTGCAATGCGCTGCATCCGGTCCAAGCCCGCATGGCACGCTGGCTGCTCCATCTTCACGACCGCGTCGACCACGACGTCCTCCCGCTCACGCAGGAGACGCTTTCGCAAATACTGGGTGTGCGACGGACGACGGTGACGCTCCTGATGCGCAATCTGCGTGCTTCCGGAGCGATCAGATCTGAACGGCGAGGCGAAATCGAGATCGACCCATCGCGGCTCGCAGCGGCGGCGTGCGAATGCCGCGACACCATGCGTCTCGAAGTCGACGATATCTTCTCTATCGATCCAGCTTGAACTCGCGTTTGGTTCTGCCGAGGCACATTTGACCGTGACGATGACCGGTTTAGCCCGAAGAGCCGACGCCCCAGCGAGGAACGACATCCGGCGCCAGGGGCCAGAGGTCGACAAGGCGCGCGGGCTGTTGTCGTCGCAGCGCCTGATTACCGCTCCTCGGTCGGATGCACCCATTTGTAGGGCGTGATGCTTTGCGTGGCCGTCAGCTTGATCATGTGGACGGGCGGCGCGGAACGTCCCTTTCGGCACGACCGGCACTTGAGCGAGGCTTCCAGCTTCCAGATCGGCGTATCGCGGGGACGGCGGATCGCATCGAGCGGCAGGCTCGCGCGCGCCTTGCACCTGTTGCACTCGACCTCGAGCCAGCCCATGCCGCCGTTCAGGCATTGGCCGATCGTCGGCGAGGGCTGCGACGGACCACCGTAACCTTCCATGCGGACCGACCAGGCTTCGGCTTCGGCCCGATCAGCCTCGCGAACCGCCTTCCTGGCCTCCTCGCGCGCGTGCTTGGCCGAAATTTCCGCACCCAGAATCCGGCCGCCCCAGATGACCTCGCGTGATTTGGTGCTCATGCCGTCATCAAAGCTGCGCCCGACGGCGCTGGCAAATTATCGATCGCTAGTAGGTTGGATCCGCAATTCGATACTGCGGGTCGTGGGTGTGGAAAACCGAGGCTGAAGATCCCGTGGCGAAGCCGCGGCGCCAAGGGCTTGGCGTGGCACCGAAGGCCTGGCATGGCAGCAGCTGTCAGGCGACAGTAGGACGCAACTTCAAATCGCTTGCGCCGTTGAAGCCGCGCGTCTCGCGAGTTATCGATCCACCAAACCCGCCTTCCATCGGAGGAATGCATGAGCACCATCACCGGCGGCTGTCACTGCGGCGCAATCCGTTACGAGGTCGAGGGCGAGGCGATCGTGCATGCGCTGTGCCACTGCCGCGATTGCCGGCTCCACGCCGGCGCTCCGGTGGTCGGCTGGACGATGTATGCGGAGAGCGCTCTCAAGGTGACCAAGGGCGAGCCGAAGGTGTACCGCTCCTCTGAACATGTCCGGCGGCACTTTTGCGCCAATTGCGGCACCGGCCTGTTCTACGACAATGCCAGCCTGATGCCCGGGATCATCGATATCCAGAGCGCGACCTATGACGATCCCGAGGCCGTGCCGCCGACGATGCACATCCAGGTCGCCGAGCGCCTGCGCTGGATGGAGCACGCGCACGAACTGCCGACGTTCGACCGCTTTCCGCCGCAGCCGTAAGCGCGAGACATCATCGCCGGCTCGGCCTCGCCGTCAGCCTTTCGTGCTTGCAGTCTTGTCCAGCGCGGCGCGCAGGCCGTTCGCGAGCTTGACCGCGTCGTCATTGGCCCAGAAGTGCATGAAGAACAGTCGCGGCTGCTCGTCCAGCATGTGGCTGTGCAGCGCCGTGACCTCGATGCCGTGCGTGCGCAGCGCCACGATGACCGGGTTCACCTCGTCGCTGGTCAGCACGAAATCGCCGGTGATGGCGGCCTTGCCTGCTCCGGTCGGCTGGAAGTTGATGGCGATCGCAACGCCCATCGCACCGACGGGGGTCAGCAGCATGCCGTCCTCCGTGATCGGGTCGCGCCGCTTGACGTTGAACTGGTAGACGCCGCCGTTGGCCTGCCCCTTGACGCCGATGACCTGATCGAGCTTTGCGGTGTCGAGGTCGATGGCAGGCGGCGGGCCCGCCGGCACCGCGACCGTCAAGGGGGTTTTGCTTTCGGCCAGCGCATCGTGGATCGCCGAGGCCAGCTTGACGGGATCGCCGTGTCCGGCGACGTGCATGTAAAACGTCGCCGGGCTCGCACGCAGCAGATGATTATGCACGGCGGTGATCTCGATACCGCTCGCGATCATCTTCGCCATCACGGGATTGATCTCGGTCTCGAGGAGCACGAGATCGCCCATGACCATGGCACCGCCATGCGCGGGCTTGAACGCGAGCCAGCCGCCGAGCGCCAGCGCCGGCTTGATCGTCACCCCGTCCAAAGTCACGGTGAGATCGGTGCGAGGAAAGCCGTAGCGGTGGACATCGTCCGCGACGGCGGGCTTGCGGCCCAGTGTCTCGTCGACCTTCTTCCAGTCGAGTTCCTGCGCATGGGCGCTCGCGATGAAGCAGGCACCGACGCCGATCAGTGCCAAAATTGTCTTTCGCATTGAACTGCTCCCTAAGCTTGGATTTCAGGCTCCCGTGCCCCAGGGTTCACTTCTGCTCCTTGATCTGGCCGGCGCTGTCGACGACGAGCCGCACGTCCTTGCCGTCCTTCACGGCTTTTGCGGTCGTGCCCTCGGCAGTCGATTTGATGTCGCTGGCCAGCGTGTAGCCGGCCGCCTGGATTCTGGCGACGACCTCCTCTTGTGTCAGAGCGCGTGCACTCGACAGCCCGCTGGCGATCGCCAGAAAGAGGATTGTGTGAAAGATGACCTTTGTCCGCATGACATTCTCCTGGCGTCTCCTGCCCCAGGTGAAGTCGTTCGGCGCGGCGCGACGAGATGATGCCAACGCGCTTCGGCGCGGCCGCCGTGCACGAATGAAAAATCCCGATTTTGTCTGATGAGATTGGGAAACGATGACATGCTGCGTCCTTGGTGATCAGGACGCGATGCTTGGGCATGTCGCCTCGCGGGGAGATCGCAAATCCCCGTCGCGACGAATAGAAACCCGGGTGGCCCACCTGTCAACCGGCGCATCGCCGAGGCGCGTCACGAAGAGTTCACTCGGAACGGAACCGCCAACCGGCATCTTGAAACGACCGGGCGATCTCATTAGGGTTCGTCACGTGGGGACGAAGCAGACTCCCCGTGAGACCCCGGTCCAAGCTCTGCGCAGCACGCCATTCGTGGAGCTTGCGCATGGACACCGACTTCTCTTCCCGAAATGTTATCGCCATCCTCTCGCGCGGAGACGCCGCCGCGCGAGCGGCCGCAACGCCGCACAACAGCCGCTTCGTCTGCGTCTTCGAAGCCCTCGCCGCGTTCGGCATCGACGCGCGCCCCGTGATCTACGACGAGAGCTTTGCCGACGCAGTCCGCGATCAACTGCTCGCGGCCGACGGCGTGCTGGTCTGGGTCGATCCGATCCACCAGGGCAAGACGCGCGCCGAGCTCGACATCCTGCTGCGCGACGTCGCGGCGCGAGGTCCCTGGGTGAGCGCCCATCCCGACGTGATCCTGAAGATGGGCGTCAAGGAGGTGCTTTACCGAACGCGCCATTTGGGCTGGGGGACCGACACCCATCGCTATGATACCGCCGCGGCGTTCCGCGCCGAATTTCCCTCGCGCCTTCGGGCGGACGGCCCCCGCGTGCTCAAGCAAAATCGCGGCAATGGCGGCCAAGGGGTGTGGAAGGTCGAAGCGCTTCCGAACACGACGGAGACGGTTCGCGTGCTCCATGCCCAGCGCGGGAGCCGGCCCGAGGACATCAGGTTCGAGGATCTGGTGGCGCGCTGCGCGCCGTATTTCGGCTGGGGTGGCTGCATCATCGACCAGGCGTTTCAACCTCGTCTGCCCGACGGGATGATCCGCTGCTACATGAGCGGCGCCAGGGTCGCGGGCTTTGGGCACCAATTGATCAAGGCCTTGATCCCACCGCCTCCGGAAGGCCTCGACGCGCCCGAGGCGCAGCCCGGACCGCGGATCATGCACGGCCCTGATGCCCCGCCGTTCCGGGCGCTGCGAAGGTCGATGGAGGATGAATGGACGCCGCAGATGGTGGAAACGCTCGGCATCGATGAATCGTCACTGCCAGTGATCTGGGATGCGGATTTCCTGTACGGGCCGCGCGATGCGGCGGGCGCCGACACCTACGTGCTGTGCGAGATCAACGCGAGCTCCTGCTTTGCGATCCCCGAGGAGGCGCCGGCGGCGATCGCACGAACGGTGACGCACCGCCTGCTGCGGAGCCAGGAGACACGGTCCGGCTGAGCCAAAGCCCGGGAAGCCGGACGGCGTCTCGCGATCCTATTCGGCCGCTTGCGGAGGGCGCATGCCGTTCTCCATTTCAACGGCATGTTCGTCGACGAGCGCCGGTTGCTCGCCATCAGGCAGCCCCCGCCCCTTCACCAGCCCGAAAATCGCCGGGATCACGATCAGCGTCAGCAGTGTCGAGGAGATCATCCCGCCGATCATCGGCAGCGCGATGCGCTGCATGATCTCCGATCCGGCGCCGGTGCTCCACATGATCGGCAGCAGGCCCGCCATGATGGCGACCACCGTCATCATCTTGGGCCGGACGCGCTCGACCGCGCCCACCATGATGGCGTCATGGAGATCGCGCCGGGTGAAGACCCCGCCCTCGGCCTCGCGCCTCTCCTTCATCTCGGCCAGCGCGTGATCGAGGTAGATCAGCATCACGACGCCGGTCTCGGCGGCAACGCCGGCGAGCGCGATGAAGCCGACGGCGACCGCGACGGACAGATTGAAGCCGAACCACCACATCATCCAGATGCCGCCGACCAGCGCGAACGGCAGCGACAGCATCACGATCAGCGTCTCGGTCAGCGCCCTGAAATTCAGATACAGCAGCAGGAAGATGATCGTCAGCGTCACGGGCACGACGATTTTGAGGCGCGCTGCCGCGCGCTGGAGATATTCGTACTGGCCGCTCCAGACGACATAGGTGCCGGCGGGAAACTGGATGCTCTCCGTCACCGCGCGCTGCGCGTCCGCGACGTAGCTGCCGATGTCGCGGTCACGGATGTCGACATAGATGTAGGTCGCCAGCTGGCCGTTCTCGGTTCGGATCGACGTCGGCCCGCGCGCCGGCTCGACCTTCGCCACCTCGCCGAGCGGCACGGCGCCGCCCGCCGGCATCGGAACCAGGATATCGCCAGCGATCGCCTTGGGATTGTCGCGCAGGTCACGCGGATAGCGCATGTTCACCGTGAACCGCTGCCGGCCCTCCACGGTCGTCGTCACCGTCTGCCCGCCGAGCGCGGCCGCGATGGTGTCCTGAACGTCCTGGATCAAAATGCCGTAGCGGGCGAGCGCCTCGCGGTCCGGAACGATCTCGAGATAGTAGCCGCCGATGCCGCGCTCGGCGTAAGCCGAGGACGTGCCCGGAACGGTCTTGATCACCCGCTCGACCTGCCGCGCCAGCCGGTCGATCTCGACGAGGTCGGTGCCCATGACCTTGACGCCGACAGGCGTACGGATGCCGGTGGAGAGCATGTCGATGCGCGCCTTGATCGGCATGGTCCAGGCGTTGGAGACACCGGGAAACTGCAGCGCCTTGTCCATCTCCGCAATCAGACTGTCGACGGTGACGCCGGGCCGCCACTGCTCCTTCGGCTTCAGATTGACCACCGTCTCGAACATTTCGGTCGGCGCCGGATCGGTCGCGGTCGCCGCCCGTCCGGCCTTGCCGTAGACGGAGGCGACTTCGGGGAACGACTTGATGATGCGGTCCTGCGTCTGCATCAGTTCGGCCGCCTTGGTGACGGAGATGCCGGGCAGCGTCGTCGGCATGTAGAGCAGCGTGCCCTCGTTCAGCGCCGGCATGAACTCGGTGCCGAGCTGGCGGGCCGGCCAGATCGTGACGGCAAGGACTGCGACCGAGATCAGGATCACCAGCGTCCTGGCGCGAAGCACGCCCTTGATCACGGGCCGGTAGATCCAGATCAGGAAACGATTGACGACATTTTTGCTCTCCGGCACGATCCGGCCGCGAACGAAGATCACCATCAGGGCGGGCACAAGCGTCACGGACAAGAGGGCCGCGGCCGCCATCGAGAACGTCTTGGTGAACGCCAGCGGGCTGAACAGCCGTCCCTCCTGCGATTCCAGCGTGAAGATCGGCATGAACGACACGGTGATGATCAGCAGGCTGAAGAACAGCGCGGGGCCGACCTCCGCGGCGGCATCGATCAGGACCTGCACGCGCGATTGGCCGGGCCCGGCGCGCTCGAGGTGCTTGTGGGCGTTCTCGATCATGACGATCGCGGCGTCGACCATGGCGCCGATCGCGATTGCGATGCCGCCGAGACTCATGATGTTGGAGCCGAGGCCGAGCAGCTTCATGGCACCGAACGCCATCAGCACACCGACCGGCAGCATCAGGATCGCGACCAGCGCGCTGCGGACGTGCAGCAGGAACACGATGCAGACCAGCGCGACGACGACGCTCTCCTCGAACAGCGTGTGCTTGAGCGTGTCGATGGCCGCGTAGATCAGGTTGGAGCGATCGTAGACCGGCACAATCTCGACCGATTTCGGCAGGCTGCTCGCGATCTCCTTGAAGCGCTTCTTGACGTTCTCGATGACGTCGAGGGCGTTGACACCGAAACGCTGCAGCACGATGCCGCTGGCGACCTCGCCCTCGCCGTTCAGCTCGGTGATGCCCCTGCGCTCGTCCGGTCCGAGCTCGACATTGGCGACGTCGCGGAGCAGCACCGGCGTTCCGCCGGAGGTCTTCAGCACGATGTTGCCGAGATCGTTGATGCTCTTGATATAGCCCTTGCCACGGATGACATATTCGAACTCGGCGAGCTCGACGGTGCGTCCGCCGACATCGGCGTTGCTGGCGCGGATCGCCTCACGAATTTTCTGCATGCTGATGCCGCGGTCGCGCATCCGCTGCGGGTCGAGCACCACATTGTACTGCTTGACGAAGCCGCCGATGCTGGCGACCTCGGCGACACCTTCGGCCTTGGCCAGCGCGAATTTCAGATTCCAGTCCTGGATGGTGCGAGTATCCGCCAGGTTCAATTCCTTGGACAGGACCGCATACTGGTAGACCCAGCCGACGCCGGTGGCGTCGGGGCCGATGGTCGGGGTGACGCCGGCGGGCAGTCGCGACGAGGCGCCGTTGAGGAATTCCAGCACGCGCGAGCGCGCCCAATAGATGTCGGTGCCGTCCTCGAAGATCACGTAGACGAACGAGACTCCGAAGAAGGAGAAGCCGCGCACGACCTTCGATTTCGGCACCGTCAGCATCGCCGTCGTCAGGGGATAGGTGACCTGGTCCTCGATCACCTGCGGCGCCTGACCGGGATATTCGGTGTAGACGATGACCTGGGTGTCGGAGAGATCCGGGATTGCATCCAGCGGCAGGTGGATCAGCGCATAGAGACCGGCGGCGGCCGCAAAGCCGGTGCCGAACAGCACCAGCAGCAAATTGCGCGCCGACCAGGCGATGATGCGGGCGATCATTTGTGCTCTCCCGTCGCATGGCCCGCATCTGACGGCTGAGGCGCTCCCTCCGCAAACCCCTTGAGCGCGGCCTTCAGATTGCTTTCCGCATCGATCAGGAAGGTGGCGGATGTGACCACCGCCTCGCCATCGGCAAGTCCGTCGCGCACCTCGATGTAGCCGCCGCCGCGCCGGCCGAGCTTCACCTCGCGCGGCTCGAAGCGCCCTTCCCCCTTGTCGACGAGGACGGCCTGCCGCGTGCCGGTGTCGAGCACCGAACTGTCCTGGATCGCCAGCACAGGCGCGCCATCGGCCGTGTCGATCTCGGCATCGACATACATGTCCGGCAGCAGCACCGCATCGGGATTGGCGAGCTCGATCCGGACTCGAACCGTCCTGGTGTCGCGGTTCACCTGCGGATAGACCACGGCGATCTTGCCGCTGAAGATACGGCCGGGAAAGCTGCGCGCGCGCACCGCCACGGACTGCCCTATCTCGATGTTGCCGAAATCGCGCTCGGCGACGTCGGCCAACGCCCAGACGACCGAGGTGTCCGCAATCCGGAACAGCACGTCGCCGGAATTGGCGCGCATGCCGTCGATCGCGTTGCGCTCGAGCACGATGCCGTCGCGCGGCGCCGACCAATGCACGGTGACAGGCGCAACGCGCGTCCGCTCCATCTCGGCGATGACCTGCTCGGGCACGTCGAGATTGACCAGCCGTTGCCGCGAGCCGCGGCCATAGACCTCGACGCCGCCGACCGTCTTCGAGGTGATGGTCGCAAGATATTCCGCCGCCGCGGACGCCACCGCCGAGCTGTAGATCTCCATCAGCGGCTGGCCTGCCTTTACCCGCGTGCCGGTGGTGACGTCTGCGACTTTCTGCACGAAGCTTTCGGCACGCATCGCGATGACAGAGACGCGGCGCTCGTCGAGCTGGATCGTGCCGGGCGTCCTCACCGCGACGCGGATCGCGCGCCGCCGGACGGGCTCGGACTTGACGCCGGTGCGCTGGATCTTGCCCGGCGACAGCTTCACCGTGCCGTCGTCGGTCTCGTCGCCTTCGTAGACGGGGATATAGTTCATCCCCATCGGGTCCTTCTTCGGCACCGGCGAGGTGTCGGGCAGGCCCATGGGGTTGCGGTAATAGAGGATTTTTCGCGCGGAAGCGGCTTGCGCTGGCTTCGGTGCCACTGCAATCGCCTCACCGTCCTCATAGACCGGCAGATAATCCCGGCCGCGGTCGTCCTGCTTCGGAGTGGCGGACCAGAGCGGCGCGCCGCTGGGGTCGCGATAGTAGAGCGGAGTCCGATCCGCCTGGGCCGGAGCCGGGGTCGCCTCGGCATGAACGGACCAGCGGCCGTCGTTCGAGAACCAGTACGCACCCAAAGCCAGGCCGCCGCCCAGCGCGAGTGTTGTCAGGAGACGCAGCGTCTTCATGGTGTGCCTTCGCGCGGCGTGCGCGCATCCATGTGAATGGGACAGAGGAGTTCGGACGCCGCGCGCGGCGTCCGCACGCTCACTTGGTCGCCGTGACGATCACCTTGCCGGTGACAGTCTCGGGCTCGCCCTGGACCTTGGCCGACAGCGTGACCTGGTAGCGGCCGGCCATCGGCAGGTCCGTGCGGAAGGCATAGACGCCCGGCTCCTTCGACGGCAGCGGCGCCACCGCCGATTCCATCTCGGCCATCCCGTCCGGGGCCATGTCGACGCGGGTCTTGAAGATGACGGCGTCCGCCACCGGCTTGCCGGTCTGCTTGTTGGTCAGGCGAACCGAGAGCGTAACGTCGGCGCCCTTCTTCATTTGCGCAGTGACCGGCTCGAAAGCGTAATCGCCGGCGCCTGCCATCGCCGCGGAGGCGGCAAGCGAAAGGGTGGCGGCGAGCGCCGCGGTGGTGAATTTGGAAAGCATTGTCCTGTCCTCATGATCTGATCTTTCGCCGCGGCGCATGGCGCGCGCACGTCAGTCGTCGTCGCGCGCAAACGTGCTGCGCGCGTTCGGCTGTTGCGAGATCAGATTCGAGGAGGTCGGAAGGGAGGACTGCTGCCGCGGACGGAGACGACCTGATCCTCAGGGATGGCGATCGTGCTCACCGCTACGGCGAAATGCCCAAAGATGACGGGCCTGACGGCATCGAGCGCGATGGTGCCGCCGACGCAGCAGAAGCCCATCCCGCATTTGTAACCGCCGGTCTGGGACGGCGTCCCCTTCATGTTGGGGCAGCAATCGTCCATCGCCATGTCGCCGGCCGCGCCCATCTGCATGGTCGCCGGCATGTCGTCCGACGACATGGCAAGGCCGGATGCGGACGCGCCAACGGGCAGCATCGCCAGGGATATGGCGATTGCGAATGCCAGGATGGTACGAACGAGGCGCATCTTTATTGAGTCACCTTATCAAGGTCGCAGCGTATCCCTCGTAGCATATCCCAGTGCCGGTGGCGCTTGTTGATCCCGATCAAGCATTCGTGAGCAGGGGCCGGCCGGTACCGGCCCTGCCGCCGGCCCGGCTCAGATCTTCGGGATCTTCGCCCGCTCCACTACGCCGGTCCATTTGGCGATCTCGGTCCCGATCAGCTTCTTCATCTCCTCCGGCGAGCTGCCGCGGACCTCGCCGCCGACGGCCGTCTCCAGACGCTGCCTTAGCTCGGGATCCCCGAGCGCCTCCAGAGTCGCGGCATTGAGCGCGGCGATGATGGCAGGCGGCGTTCCCTTGGGCGCCAGCAGGCCGGCCCAGGTGCGCACGTCGTAGCCCTTGATGCCAGCTTCCTGCACGGTCGGAACATCAGGCAACAGCGCGGTGCGCGTCGGCGAAGTCACGGCCAAGCCACGGATCGCGCCGCTCTGGATCTGCGGGGCCAGCAGCACGGGCGTGCCGACGATGACGGGAACGTCGCCACCGAGCAGCGCGGTGACGGATTGGGAATCGCCGCGATACGGCACGTGCACGATCTCGATGCCGGCGGTGGCGTTGAGCAATTCGCCGGCAAGATGATGCGTGCTGCCGAAACCGACCGATCCGAAGCTGAGTGAACCCGGCTTTGCCTTGGCCATGGCAATGAGCTCACTCAGCGATTTTGCGGGGTAATCGTTGCGCACGGCGATGACGAGCGCGTAGTAGACCAGCGTCGAGATCATCTCGAAGCTTTCGGCCGGCTGATAGGCGAGGCTCTTGTAGGTCGCCGCGGAAATCGCGTGCGCGCCGGTGACGAGGCCGAGCGTATAACCGTCGGGCGCCGCCTTGGCGACCGCATCCGCCGCGATGTTGCCGCCGGCACCCGGCTTGGCCTCGACGATGATGGGCTGCCCGAGCTTCTTCGACAGCCCGTCGGCAATGATGCGCGAGAGCGTGTCGGCCGCGCCGCCGGCGGCAAAGCCATGCAGCAGGCGGATCGGGCGCGACGGATAATTGTCCGCCGATGCCGGGATGGTCGCGAGACAACCACCAAGCAGAAAAATGGCCGCAGCAAGCCGCTTCATCCGACGCATGGATGCATCCTCCCTTTGATTGTTATGTCGTTGGCCGCGCGTGCGGCGATCTTCCGTTAGAACTCAAATCCGCTAGCGCGCGAACTCCGTGCATTCAGGCGATGGCGGCATGCCCCAGACGTCGCGCGGCAGCCCGACCCAGACTTTTGGCCGCTGCGGACGATCGCGATGCCAGGGACGCGGCTCGAAATAGCCGAGCTCTTCGTCCACCATCCGATCGAGGTCATGAAACAACTCGACCAGATGCCCATCGGGATTGCGGTGATAGATCGCCGTGTTGTGGCCCGGGCCGTGACGCACCGGTCCCCAGAGCACCGGGAGCTTGTGACGCGCGAGATGGTCGCAGGCCCGATGCATGTGCTCGGGGCCGCGCAGCTCGAAAGCAAAGTGATGCAGACCGCGGTCAGGCGCGAGCGCGAAGTTGAGCGTGTGATGCTCGAAGCCGCTGCGCATGAACACGAAGCGGTCCTCGATCCAGTCGGAGACCCGCAGCCCCATCACGTTCGCGTAGAATTCCGAAGCGGCTTTGGGATCGGGCGTGCGGAGCGCGACGTGGCCGAGCTTGGCGACAGCAAGCCCACCGATCCGCTCCTGGGCGGGCGTCGGCGTCCAGCCCTGGATCAACTCGAAACGTGTGCCTTCGGGATCGCTAAACGACAGCAGCCGGGACACACCAGGCAAGGGATCGCTCCGAAGCTCGGGCCGTAAGTCCGCCTGCTTGAGCGCGGCGCCCAGCGCCTCGATCTGGACCTCCGGGGAGATCTCAAAGGCGATGCTGCTCAGCGCGGCATCGCCGGGCTCGATCACGAGCGAGAGCTGCTCGGAATCGCTGGCGAGGAACAGGCGGTTGCCATCGCGGGCCACGAGGCCAAGTCCAATCACGCCGCGATAATAGTCGAGCAGCCGCTCCGGATCGGGCGAGGTGAAGGTCGCGTGTCGCAGCCGCGTGAAGCGTGCAATGGGTGCTTGTGTGCTCATCGTGCGGTTCACCCCCTCATGGAATCATGATGATCTTGCCGAGCGCGGAGCCCTGCTCCAGCAGCGTATGGGCCTTCCTGACCTCGTCGAGCTTCAGCACCGCCGAGATCGCCGGCTTGATCGCGTTGCGGCTCAAGGCCTCGATCACGCTGCGCATCAGGGCACGGCGTCCGTCACGATCGTGGTCGTAGATGTGGAAGGAGAAGCAGCGTATCGCCGGACAGATGTCGAGATGATCGCGCATCGCCGCCATCAGATTCTCTTCCGGCAATCCGGCGAAGGCGTTGTAGGACAATAGCGTGCCCCATTTGCCGAGCGCGCCGAGATAAGAGGTGAACTCGGGACCGCAGACGTGATCGAGCACGAGGCCGACGCCCTCGCCATCCGTCAGTTCGCGGGTGCGCGCCACGACATCCTCGCTTCGGTAGAAGATGACATGATCGGCGCCGTTCGCCCTGGCGAATGCAGCCTTCTCTTCGGTGGAGACCGTGCCGATGACGGTCATCCCGGCAAGCTTGGCCAGTTGCACCAGCGCCGTGCCGACGCCGCCGGCTGCGCCGATCACGAGCGCGCTTGCGGGCGCGCGGGGATGGCGGCATTCGTGCAGCAGTGCGTAAGCGACCTGATAGTTCGACAGGCACACGGCGGCCTGCAGCTCGACATGATCGGGCAGCGCGTGCACGGCATCCGCGGGCGCGACCACGTAATCGGCGTAGCAGCCGCCGCGCTGGGACAGATCGCGGGCGCTGAGCAGCACCTTCTGGCCGAGGGCAAGTCCCTCGACGCCGGACCCGAGCGCAGAAATGCGTCCCGCAACATCGTTGCCGGGATTGGCCGGCAACGGCGGCATCCATTTGTAGACGCCGCGCCGGATCAGCACGTCGGGTTGACCGACCCCGAACGCCTCGGCCCGGATTTGCACCTGGCCGGCTCCGGGCACAGGCACAGGAAGCTCGACCACCTCGAGCGCATCCGGCCCACCCGGCTGACGCACCAGCACCGCCCTCATGACTTCACACGCTCCCTAGACCATATTTTCGAAAATCATACCGTTTACGAAAATTATTGCAAGATGCTCGTTAGCGCGGCATGTTCAGGCATCGATTCAGCGACAGATCCCCATGCCCGAGAGCGCCATCCGCCCCCGCAAGGAATTCGGCAAGACCATCGCCGCCGACATCACGCATCGGCTGCGCGAGGAGATCATTGCCTGCGCGCTTCCGCCCGGCGAGCCTTTGCGCTTCGACGTGCTGCGCGAACGGTTCGGCGCGAGCTTCACCACGCTGCGCGAGGCGCTGACCGCGCTCGCCGCCGAAGGCCTGGTCGACGCCCAGGAGCAGCGCGGCTTTCGCGTCGCGCCGGTGAGCCGCCAGGATCTGGTCGAGGTTACCGATGCAAGGGTGCTGATCGAGGTGGAATTGATCCGCCGCTCTATCGAGCGGGGCGATGACGATTGGGAAATCGCGGTGATCTCCACGCTCCACCGCTTGAAGCGGATCGAGCAGCGCGATCCCGAACATCCCCTGCGCGATCCCGAGTGGAAGATCGCGCATCGCCAGTTCCACCAGGCGCTGGTCTCCGCCTGCGGCTCGGCGACGCTGCTCGCCATTCGCGCCGAGCTGTTCGATCGTGCCGAGCGCTACCGGCATCTCTCCGCCAATTTCAGGCCGCGCCCGCGCGACAAGGCCGGCGAGCACCAGGCCATCATGCAGGCCGCCATCTCGCGCAACGCAGATCTCGCCGTGCAGTTGATCGAAGCGCATATCCGCTCGACCTCCGACAACGTCGCCAAATACGCCGGCCATCTGCTCGACGCCGAATAGACGAACTGCATTTTGACGCGGCGGGCTTGCGCCCGGCTTCATTTTCGAAAATAATACACCCTATCGAAAATAGGAACCCTTGGGGCGAAACCATGAAGCTGCTGTCGTTCTTGGACGGAAATCGGGAAAGCTGGGGCGCCGTTGTCGAAAACCGCGTGGTGGATCTGGGCCGCGCCCTGCCCCGGTACCCGACGCTTGCGGACTTTCTCGGCAGCGATGACTACGCCAGGCGCGAGGCGATCGTCGCCGGGCACAAGCCGACGCTGGCGCTGAGCGACGTCAAGTATCTGCCGGTGATTCCGCGGCCCGAGAAGATCGTCTGCGCCGTGCGCAACTATCTCGACCACCACAATGAAGCCGTGGCGTTCGGCATGAAGCGCGAGATTACGGAATTCCCGCCGATCTTCCTGCGGGTCTGGCGTTCCCAGGTTGCGCACAACGCGCCGGTGATCCGGCCGAAGGTCTCGGACAATTTCGACTGGGAGGGAGAGCTCGCCGTCGTCATCGGCAAGGGCGGCCGTCACATCAGCCAGGCCGACGCATGGAATCATGTGGCGGGCTATTCGATCTACAACGACGTCAGCGTGCGCGACTGGCAGCGCCACGCGCAGCAAATCGCTTCGGGCAAGAACTTCGTCGGCACCGGCCCGTTCGGACCGTGGCTGGTCACGCCGGACGAGATCGGCGATCCCACCAAGCTGAAGCTCGAGACGCGCGTCAACGGCGCGACCGTGCAGTCCTCCGACACCTCGATGCTGATCTTCTCGATCCCGCGGCTGATTGAATATTGCTCGACCATTTTCGATCTCGTCCCCGGCGACGTCATCGCGACCGGCACGCCGGCCGGCGTCGGCTTCACCCGCAAGCCGCCGATCTTCCTTAAAGCCGGCGATGTGGTCGAGGTCGAGATCGAGAACATCGGCGTGCTCAGCAATCCCGTCGTGGACGAGGCCTAGCTTCAGCATGTCGTCCTACGATATTCGCAAGACCGCGCTCGGCGTCGAGACCATCTGGCATGAGCGCGGGCCCCGGCTGGAAAAGCCGCTGCTGGTCGGAACCGCCGTCGCGGTGATCCGCAATCCCTTCGCCGGCCGCTATGAGCCGGACCTGATGCCGTTCCAGGCGTCCTTGCGTCAGCTCGGGCGCGAGCTTGCGAGCGCGCTGATCGCACAGCTCGGCGGCGCCGAGCGCATCGAAGCCTATGGCAAAGGCATCATCGTCGGCGAGGACGGCGAGCTCGAGCAAGGCGCCGTCTGGCATGAAGCCGGCGGCCATGGCATGCGCGAGGTACTGGGCCAGCCGAAGGCGATCGTGCCGGCCGCGAAGACCATCGGCGGTCCCGGCACGCGCCTGATGGTACCGCTCGGCCACATCCATGCCGCCTATGTCCGCAGCCATTTCGGCACCGCGGAGATGACGCTGTGGGATGCGCCACGGCGCGACGAGATCGCCTTCGGCCTCGTGATGGCAACCGGCAGCCGACCGCACGCGCGCATCGGCGGCCTCAAGGCGTCGGAGATCTCCGTGCATGACGGGCAGCGGTGAGGTGTCGGCGCGCGCTCAGTGCGCGCCGCAGCGGCAGCGCTCGTAATCGGCGGGATCGTGGCTGTTGACGATGCTCACGCGATCGCCGTGATCGCGCTTCAGCGCGCGCAGCCGTTCCTGGTTGGCGATCCGCATGTCGCGGTCCATGTCGCCGCGGCGTTGGAAGTAGCCGAGCATCAACGGCATGCGCGGCGACGCGTCGAGCTGGGCATGGTGGAAGTAGCTGTCGCCGGCATGCAGCAACCAGCCATCGCCTGATCGTACCGCGATGCCGCAATGGCCGAGCGTGTGGCCGGCAAGCGGGATCATCAGGATGTCCGCCTCCTTGTCGCCGAGCGCGCGCACGCCCTTGAAGCCGAACCAGTCTTCACCGGCTTCGCCATAGAATTGCCAGCGCGGACCGTGGCTCCACTGCCCCGTGACAAAGCGGCCTTCCGGAGGCGCGGGCTTGCGCAGCACCGCCATGTCGTATTCCGCGCGGTGGACGTGGATCGCGGCATCGGGAAAGTCGGGCACGCCGCCGGCATGATCGCGGTCGAGATGCGTCAGCAGCACGTGACGCACGTCGTTCGGTGAATAGCCGAGCGCCCTCACCTGCTCGGCCGCCGTCTCCGCGGGATCCAGCTTTGGCGCGGTCTGCCGCACCCAGCGCCGCCCCAGCCGCTCAGGCGATGCGATGTCATCGAGGCCGATCCCGGTGTCGACCAAAGCCAGCCCGTCATTCGTCTCCATCAGCAGGCAGTGGCAGACCAGGCGGGCGCGCTGGAACAAGCTGCCGCTACCGTTCACCAGGCGGCGGCCGATCGGGCACATCGTGCCGGTGTTGAGATGGTGGATCTTCATCGCGTATCCCTGCCGGTGTTCGTGAGCAGGACGCTCTTGTCATGGCTCGATCCATAGGTAAAATATCGAATATTGATACTATCTCTAGGCCAATCCTATGGATATCCGCGAGCTTCGCTACTTCGCCGCCGTCTACCGCGAGCGCAATCTGACCGCGGCGGCGCGGGCCTGCTTCGTGTCGCAGCCGTCGATCTCGACTGCGATCACCAATCTGGAGGCGGAGCTCGGCACCACGCTGTTCATTCGGCACAAGAAGGGCGTCGCGCCCACTGCCTCGGCCGAGCAGTTTCATACGCTGGCGCGCCGCATTATCGACGAGGCCGATGCCGCGCGCAGCCTGTTCAAAAAGCCTATCACGAAGACCACGGTGACGCTGGGCCTGATGCGCACGCTCGACGTGCCCCGGACCATCGCGCTCTTGAAACCGCTGACGGCGCGTAGCGACATCGCGCTTCGCCTCGTCGGCAGCGAAGAGCGCGCAGACGCGCGGATCATCGCCAAGACCATGGTGCGCGATGACGAGCATTTCGTCGCGATGTGGAGCGAGCGCTATGTCGCCGCGTTGCCGCCGTCGCACCCGCTGACGCTGAAGGACAAGCTCCGGGCTGCCGACCTCGCCGGCGTGCCGCTGATCGACCGCTGTCATTGTGAACAGAACGCATTCTTCGGCCGCAATGCGCAGCGGCGCCAGACCGCGGCGATCGCGCAATCGGAGGATTGGGCCATCGCGCTGGTCGCCGCCGGCGTCGGCATCGCCATCGTCCCGGAAGGCGTGGCGAAGGGCAATCTTGATGTCGCGGTGCGCGAGATCGAGGTCAAGGTGAAGCGCGAGGTCGGCCTCGCCTACCGCGCCTCGGTGCCGCTGGCGGATGCGCTGAAGGAGTTTGTCGGGAAGCTGCAGAAGCAGCGGCGGCCGGATCGAACCAAGCGCCGGGTCGGCGCGCGCAAAAAGCTCAGCCCTTCGAGATGACCGCACGCCCATAGGGCGGTTGCGCCTGGACCGGCGGGTTGGCGGTCTGGGCGGCGAGCTCGCCGATCAGGCGGTCGGCGTCGGCGGCCATGCCGTCGGGGGCATGGATCACCAAGCGCTCCAGCGCCCAGCGGTAGGAAGAGATCCGCTGCTCCAGGCATTGCTGCACCCACTGCACGATCAGCGAGTTCTCCTGCATGCGCGCCACCGCGTCGTCCCTCTCCCTCGGCGAGAGCGCGGAGACGCGCGCCATGCTGGCGTCGCGCTTCCGGTCGAGATCGATGACGCGGATCGCGGACGCGAAGAACGGCTCGAAGCGGGTGATGTCGTTGCGCACGTCCTCGATCAGCTGCGCATAACGCGAGGAATGCGAGCGGTGCGGCTCGTCGATCAGTGTGCGACCATACATGGTACGGTCGAACACGACCTTCTGCCGCCAGGGCGAAGGCATCGCCTTGTAGTCGCCGAACACGCTCTTCCATGCGGGGCGTGACAGCGGCGGCTCGATCATGGGATAGGCGAGGTCGCGCAGCTGGCGCTCCTCGTCGGTGAGCTGGAATTGCGAGGGACCCAGGCCGACGCTGCCGGTGGCTTCGGCCCCCAACCAGCGATGCATATCGTCGCTGCGCATGTCAGCGCGGGTGCGGCCGAAATCGCCGCCGCTACAGGCCCCGAGCGTCGCAGCCAGGAGCGTGAGCAGGACGGCCGATAGAACAGACCGGATCTGGCGGATGGTGTCCGGCATTGCAAAAGCCCGAAATCAGCGACGGCGACGACGGCGCCCCGGCGCTGTGCCCTGCTCCGGCCCGTGATCGCCGCTGGTTTCGTCTACCTCGCGCTCGATACGGATGACGGGAAGGATCAGGATCGTTCCCATGTCCGCGCGCGGAGCGACATCCCCCGACGAGCCCACCCGGCGACCGGCCGGAAATTCAATGATGGTCCCCATGTCAGCTCTCTTCAATTGCCGCGCGACCAGGCGCGCTCATGCAACATGCATTCATTAAGATCAGTTCATGGTTAACGGGGTGTAAACGTCGCGGTCGGACCGTAGCCGCACGGGCCGGCCGCGACGTCCCGCTGCGGCACGAGATCGCTACAAATCGAGCGTTCGGCTTCACGCCTCGTTTTCCTTAACGAGCCTTTAAAGGAGCCTGCGATAGGCTGGCGAGCAGTATCTCTTCCAGGTCGCGTATCTCTCCATGACCAAGTCGCTGTTTCCCGGATTCGACGGGCTGATGTCCCTCTCCCGTCGCGAAGGCGTCGATGTTCGGCCGACGCTGCTGCGCGTGCTGACCGACCTCTATGTGCAGACGCGCATCCACAGCGACGACGAGCAGCGCCAGTTCACCGAGCTTGCAACGCGGCTGATCGACCAGGTCGACGATGCGACCCGCGCAGCCATCAAGGCCAAGCTCGCAATCTATCCGTCGACGCCCGTCCCGGTCCTGCAAAAGCTCGGGCTCGTCGCCGCGCAGGAAGGCCGCAGGGTTCCGCTCGCCCGCGAGATCGCCACGCCCGCACCCGCCCCCTCGCCGGCCCGCACGCCGACCGACGCCGAGCTGCGCATGGCCGCCAACATGGCGATGCAGCCGACGGACGCCGCCGAGATCCACGACATGTTCTTCCACGCCGGCGCCTCCGAGCGCGCGCTGATCCTGCACAACCTGGCGCAGACCCCGCTGAAGGCCGCGCCCCGCATTCCGACCGTGCGCGCCAAGCGCGCGATTCAGATCCTGGAGATGGCGGCGATCGCGGGCGACGTCGACAATTTTACCCTCGAGCTCGGCGACAGCCTGATCCTGCCCTCGCGCGTCGCGGCCCAGATCGTCGACGATGCCGGCGGCGAGGCGCTCGCGGTCGCCGCGCGCGCGCTCGACATGCCGAGCCCGAACTTCCAGCGCATCCTGCTGTTCTTCAAGCCGGAGATCGGCACGTCCGTGAACGAGGTGTACCGGCTGTCGCGGCTCTACGACCGCCTCAGTGACCGTTCGGCGCTGGTGATGCTGGCAGCCTGGCGCGGCTCGACGCTCGCCGTTACGCGCGCAAAGTACCAGCCGTCACTGCACGATGGCGAACGCCAGCGCGCCCGCGCGGGGGCAAGCCAAACGCGGCCGGGCGTGCAGCCCGGCGCGATGCCGCGCCGCACCGGCACCGACGGGTCATCGGATCGGTAGCGCAGACGGTTTAGCCCGTAGCCCGGATGGAGCGCAGCGTAATCCGGGTCTCCGTCACTCGTGGCGGAAGTCCCGGATTACGCTTCGCTCCATCCGGGCTACAAGGCTGGGTGTTGGGCTCGCAACGACGGAAGAGCAGCAGTTACGTCTTCGCCAGTTCCAGAAAATGCCGCCCGCCGCGATCCTCGGTCTCGACGATCCAGGCGTCCGGATCGAAGCGGATTTCCTTGGCGAGACGCTCCTCGATCGTGTGCTCGGGCAGGGGTTGCTGCGCGACCGGCACGAAGAAGCGATCGACGGGACGGCCGTCGTCATAGACGGTCTGCGGCGCCGGCGCGTAGAGCATCGCATGGCCGTCGAGCAACGACACCTTCACGAACACCGCGCCCGCCTCCTCGGCCCCGCGACGACGCACCGCGCCGAACACGCCCTCGGTCTGGCACCGGCGCAGGTAGGCCGCGACCCATATGTTGGATTTCAAACGCATGAGTCGAACGATAGGCCAGCGTGACGCGCGCCGCCAGTCTCAGCGTCCGATTGTCACGCCTTGCTTACACGTTGCCCGCCGTTGATCTGGCGCGCAACGAGATATGACAGCGGCATCGCAAGCGCGAATCCCACGGCGACTGCATAGGGGATGTTCCTGATCGCGTCGGCGGCGAAACTCGGCACCATCAGCACGACGATCAGGCTGACGCCCGCCAGCGTCGTGCCCAGCATAATCCAGACCAGAACCGAGACCTTGAACATGACAATCTCTCTTCTTCGTTGAAGATGAGCGATCATGTTCCCCAACGCTGTCGACCGTCATTGATCCCAAGCAAATCGCCCGCGCGCGGGCGCGGCTTGGTCTGCGGCGCGCGATGGCCGGAATTGATCGGCGTCAATGACAGCGGGATGCGCGTTATTCGACGGGATGGCCGATCGCGGCGCCGAGCTCGCGCAGCAGCCGGTCGGACAGCTGGCCAGTGACCTGCATCTTGTGCTCGCGCTCGAACTTCTGGATCGCGGACTGGGTCTCACCGCTCATCGTGCCCGTGATCTTCAAATTGCCGTAGCCATATTCGGACAGCGCGCGCTGCACGCCGGCGATACGCCGTGCGGCGGGGCTCTGCGGCACGGGAATCGGCGCGGGCGGACGCATGGCGGACGGCGGCGTCGAGGTCGTCGCCTTGACCAGATTGGTCATGGGATCACTGCCCGCACGCGTCGTCGATGCGGTCGCCTCGACGGGCTTTTCGGGCGGCTTCTCGGCGGCTCGCTCGGCAGGTTTCGGCTCGGCGCGGAACTCCGTCGCGCGCGGCTCCAGCGGCGAGGTATCGGCGCCGACCGGGCGCGGACGCGGCATTGGGTTCGACAGCGCCACGGCGGACGGCGCGGGAAGATTGATCACGGTGCCGAACATCGGCGCCGGATGGCGGCCGGTCTGCAGGAACAGCGCATTGGCAACGATCGCGCCGATCGCGGCGACGGCGACGAGACCGGCCAGCGTGTCCTTCGGGCTGTGCAGCAGCACGCGCATCACGAGGTTGCGCTCGGTCTCGACATCGATGACCGCGGCCTTCGCGCCACGGCGGCGCGGAGCGGCTTCGTCCTTGGCAGACTTCTTAGGCACTTTTCTTCACCAGAGCGGGTTGGTCCTGAGACTGGTCGTGAGTTTGGTCCTGAAGGTCCTGGCGCAGCACCGGCGTCAGCGTCGCGACCTTGCTCTCGACCGGCTTGACTTGCGGCGGCGTGTAGACGAGCGGCAGCCTGACGGTGACGGCGGTGCCCTCTCCCAACCTGCTTTGTACCGTCAATTCGCCGAGATGCAACGCCACGAGACTCTTCACGATCGAAAGTCCGAGGCCGGTTCCCTCGTGACGGCGCTGATAGGTCTTGCCCGCCTGGAAGAACGGCGCGCCGATGCGCTTGAGATCGTCGGGCGCGATGCCAACGCCGGTGTCGCTGATGCGCAGCGTCAGCTGCGAACCCGACACGGCAGCGGTTACCGAGACCTGACCGCCACGCTCGGTGAACTTGATGGCGTTGGCGACGAGATTGAGCACGATCTGCTTGAACGCCCTGGGATCGCCGGTCATGACAGGCAGATCCTGCGGCGCGTCGGTGATGAGGTCGATGCCGTTCTCCCGCGCCTTCAGCGCCAAGAGATTGCAGCAATGCAACAGCGAGGCGCGCGGCGCGAACGGCTCGGACGCGATCTCGAAATTGCCCGACTCCATCTTCGACATGTCCAGGATACCGTTGACGACCGACAGCAGGTGCTGGCCGGAATCGTTGATGAGCTGGGCATATTCCTGGCGCTGAGCCGAGCCCAGCATCAGGGTCTGCTCCTGCGCGATCATCTCGGAGAAGCCGATGATGGCGTTCAGCGGCGTGCGCAGCTCGTGGCTCATGGTGGCGAGGAAGCGCGTCTTGGCGGCATCGGCAGCTTCCGCGGCACTGCGCGCCTGATCCAGCGCCTGCTCGGACAGCTTGTGGTCGGTGACGTCGCGCATCACGGCGACGACTTCGGCCTCGCGCATGACGTCGCCATGAGGATTCTGGCCGATATCCCGGTCGAGCGGGCGGCAGCGCATCTCGACCCAGAGGAAATCGACCTGACCACGCTCCGAACCGTCGGGCTCTCGCCGCAGCCGGAACTCGATGCTGCGCACGTCGCCGCGCGCGGCATCGGAGAGCGCGGTGAGATAGGCCGGGCGATCGGCGACATGGACGCGGTCGAACAGGCCATGCCCGAGCAGTTGCGCCACCGGCGTGCCGAGCATCGCTTCCGCCGGGGGCGAGATGAACTGCACCGCACCGTTGCGCCGATGCCGCGAGACGACGTCGCTCATGTTGCGGGCGAGCAGGCGATAACGCTCCTCCTCACGCGAGAGCAGCGCCACGCTGGTGCGCGCCAGCGATTCCGCGCCGAAGGCAAGGCCGGCGGCATAGAGCGTCGCCGAGACGACGCCGCACGCCATCAGCACGCCGCGTTCAGCAGGGCTGGTGTCTGCAACCGGCAGCCAGCCGAGCTGGCCGACGAGGATCAGGAGTCCTGCACAGGACAGCGCGAGCAAGGATGCAAAGGCCGCGACGCGGCGCGAGGCCGACAGCGCGGCTTCGAGGGGAACCACGACCAGCCAGACCGCGGCGAATGATTCGATGCCGCCCGTGGTGCCCGCGACCGCCATGATCAGGCCGGCGAGCGCCAGCGACGACAGCACATGGGCGCCTTCATAGCGGCCGGTGCGCGACAGGAACCAGGACAGCAGGATCGGCGCGATCAACCAGGCGAACGCGGCGACCTCGACCGCGCTCGGCGCGCCACGCATGGCGAGATAGACCGGGAATGCGGCAAAGGCGGCCAGGCTGCCGAGCAGCCGCGGCGCCATGAAGGCACGATGACGCGCCCGCATCAGCGCATCGTAACGCGCGGAGGGATGCAGCAGTGCATCGAGACAATCGCGGATGATACTCAAAACTGTCACGGGTCTCGCGCTTCGGCTCAATCGTCTTTTGGAAGACGCGCCGCAACGCCTCCTTGTCGTTGAGCCACCGTGTCAGAGCGACCTTAAACGAGTGCTAAGGCGGCTCGGTGTGCGGCCGGACGCCGGGACATCGCGGGGCTTTTTAGACGATTTGGCGACGTCTTCGGCGAGGATGGTGAACACAGGGTTTCACGCCTCCCGGCATGGTTTCGAATTGGTGGATATGCGTGCCAGCGAAATCACGGGCGCCCGCGTCAATCGAAAATTTACGACACCGTCGATCTCGAAGAATTTTGCGTAAATTTTCCGCGAATTAAGCTCAAGGCAATCACTTGCGATTTATCGAGAGTTGCTAGGTCCGACATCCGCGGAGTTCGCCGTGGACGGGATCGAACGTACAGGTCGCTAAGATGCGCTTTCTGCTCCGCATCACATTCTGGCTCGGGCTGGTGCTGGTGCTCCTGCCCAGGGACAAGACGCCCGAATCGGACAAGCTGCCGCAGATCGGTGCTGCCGATGCGGTGCAGGCTGCGACCGCGGCCGTCTCCGACATGACCCAGTTCTGCAAGCGCCAGCCGGCGGCCTGTGAGGTCGGCGGACAGGCCGCGACCATCATCGGCCAGCGCGCCCAGGACGGGGCGCGCAAGATCTACCAGATCATCAACGACAAGAAAGAGCAGATCTCCAACGACAAGAACGAGAAGACCGACAAGACCGACAAGAAGGCGCCCGACCACACAGGCTCGATCGCGATGGCCGGCGAAGGCGATGCCGCATCGACCGAGGCGCCGCGCGATACCCTGAGCCAGGACGACCTTGCGCTGGAATGGCGCGGCCCGGCGGCGGCGAATTAGCGCCCAAACCCTATCGATTTCATCTCCTCGCATCCTTATATTGGCCCTAACGGGAACACGGGCCAACATGACGACGATCGACGAAATCAGGGACAATTTCGAGCTTCTGGATGAGTGGGACGACCGCTACCGGTACGTCATCGAGCTCGGCCGTACCCTGGAACCGATGCCCGAGGCGGAACACTCCGCCGAGAACAAGGTCAACGGCTGCGTCAGCCAGGTCTGGCTGCAGAAGCTGGTCGACCGCGGCCATGGCGCGCCGATCCTGAAATATCGCGGCGACAGCGACGCGCATATCGTGCGCGGGCTGGTCGCGATCGTGCTCTCGCTCTATTCGGGCCGCACGCCGCAGCAGATCCTCGATACCGACGCGATCGCGGTGTTCAACGAGTTCGGCTTTCGCGATCACCTGACGCCGCAGCGCTCCAACGGCCTGCGCTCGATGGTCGAGCGCATCAAGACCGATGCGAAAGAGGCGCTGGCGGAAGCGTCGTAAGACGCTCTCGTAGGGTGGGCAAAGCGGCTTGTCCGCCGTAGCTCGAAGAGCGAAGGCGGAAGCGTGCCCACGATTTGCGTGTGACTGGTGAGAATTCGTGGGCACGTCGCGCAAGCGCGCGCCTTTGCCCACCCTACCAGAGCTGGCCGAGCGAGCGGCTCTACTTCCCCTTCCTCCGCTGCTGCTGTCCGAGGCCCATCTGCTTGGCCAATTGCGAGCGCGCCACCGCATAGTTCGGCGCGACCATGGGGTAGTCGGCCGGCAGGCCCCATTTCTCGCGGTATTGCTCCGGCGTCATGTTGTACTGCGTGCGCAGATGGCGCTTCAGCGACTTGAAGCGCTTGCCGTCTTCCAGGCAGACCAGATAGTCGGGCGCGATCGACTTCTTCAGCGAGACCGCCGGCTTGGCCGGCTCGAGCGGCGCGGTCTCGGTGCGACCTGACGACACCCGCACCAGGGCGCCATGCACCTGGCTGATCAGATTCGGAATCTCCGTCGCAGGCGTCGGATTGTTGCTGAGATAGGCCGACACGATGCTCGCCGTCAGCTCGATGAAATTCTTTGCCCCAGCGTCCGACATCGGCCCGCCCCTCCACTTGCGCCTCACGGGATAGACGACGCCGAACTATTCCGTGTCAACAGGACGTTCGGCTGAAACAAGACGATGACCGACACGGTGGCGACAACGGCGCTCTAGTTCTGCGCGGCAGAGCTCAGGACCGCTGGTCGAGATGGGCGCGCAGCTCGTCGATCGAGGCAAAGCGCATCATGCCCTCCGGCATCTGCGCTTCGATCGAGCCGTCGGAATAGAGCGAATAGGCCATGCCGTCGACGATTCCGGATTTGAGCACGGTGACGGGCGGCTGCTCGACAGGTGGCGGTGGAGGCGGCGGCGGCTCGGGTGCAGGCGGAGCGGCCTCCGCAAAGGTCGATGGCGAGCGCGGCGGCGGCCGGCGCAAGGCGGCCGGCGGCTCCGGCGGACGCATGCGGTCCGGCTTCGGCCAGGCATCGTCGAAGCTTGCAGGCGGGGTATCCAGCGCCTCACCGGGCTCCGCAGGGAGCTGCGGCGGCGCGTCCTCGATGGCCTTCGCCTCCGCACGCTCCCGTTCCTTACGCGAGGTCGAGGCGAACAACAGGTTGCGTCGGCGCGGCGCTTCCGGAGCCGCGGGCGGCGTTGGAGCTTCCGGCACCGGCGGCGTCTCGACACGCGGACGCTCGCGCGCGGCGACTTCGCTCTGCCACGGCGGCGGGCCTGCGGCGGGCGGCGGCGACGGTGGCGGCTCGATCCTTGCCTCGCCCCTTGCCGCCGCAGCGGGCATCGGCTCGGGCGCAGCAGCGCCTGGCACGGCAAGGCCCGGCCCGGATGCGGCGAGGCCCGGCAGCACGGGCCTGACCCGAACCTCGGACGGCGCACCGGCCAGCCGGCGCGCGAGGCCCTTCAGTTCCGTGACCACGACATAGAGGCCGGCCAGTAACAATCCGGAGCAGACGGCGATCGTGCCCGAGATTATGAGGGGGCTGCCGAGGCTGAACTCCCTGACGGAGAAGCCAAACAGGATCGAAAGGAAGCCCGCCACGACGGCGAAAATCCCCGCGATCAACAATGCCAGATTCATCGAACTCACCCCCGGTCGCCATCCACACGCGACAACCGCTACGCCACGATACCGTCATCCGGTGTTCCACGCCAACGAGGAATTGTCGGTAGCGTTCCTAAAGGGAAGGAAATCAGGGACTTATTCACATTCCCTTCAGCTACGGCTCGCTACTGCTTAGACTGCTCTCAAGTAACCGGAATTGCTGCGTCGCATCAGGAATTTAGCCATAATGCCCAATTACTTGGTAATGGAACTGCGCTATAGGGAGTCCGGGGTTGAGGCCCGCGCGCACCAGCAGGGCCAAGAGGGGATTCCGGGGCACCGATAGCCATGACATCCATCACGACTGCGGCGATCGACACGCCTCTGCGGCGCTCGGTCGAACGGACTTGCGACGATCTCGCCATGCTGGTGCTGGCCGCGGTCGCGGTCATTGCGGGCCTGACGTTCCGCGACTACGGCCTCGGCTGGGACGACTACACCCACGCTGAATATGCCGATTTGCTGCTGCGCATGTTCGGTTCCGGCTTCAAGGACACCGCGGCGCTCTCCTTCGCCAATCTCTACATGTATGGCGGCGGCTTCGACATGGTCGCGGCCCTCCTGCACAAGATCATTCCGCTCGAGCTGTTCGAGACGCGACGACTGGTCGGCGCCATCGTCGGCGTGGTCGGACTTGCGGTGACGTGGCGGCTCGGCCGCCGCATCGGCGGCCCCCTTGCCGGTCTTGCCTCGCTGCTGCTGCTCGCGCTGTGCCCGATCTTCTACGGCCACATGTTCATGAATCCGAAGGATGCGCCCTTCGCGGTGGCCATGATCATCCTGATGCTCGGCCTGGTCCGGCTCGCCGAGGAATATCCCAAGCCGTCGCCGCGCACGATCCTGATCGTCGGCCTGGGTGCCGGCCTTTCGCTGGGCTGCCGCGTTCTCGGCGGGCTCGCGCTGGTCTACGCCGTGCTCGGCTTCATCCCGCTGTTCCTGCAGGAACTGCGCAGCGAGGGCCTGCGCGAGTCGGTCCGCCGCTTCGCCCATGTCGTCTATGTGCTGCTGCCTGGCCTCGCGTTCGGCTACCTCGTGATGGGCCTGATCTGGCCGTGGTCGATCATGGAGCCCGGCAATCCCTTCGAGGCGCTGACCTACTTCTCGCACTTCTTCGAGAAGCCGTGGAAGGAGATGTTCGACGGCGCGATCGTGTCCGTGCCCGACATGCCCTGGTCCTATCTGCCGACGCTGTTCGCGCTGCAGCTGCCCGAGGTGATGCTGGTGCTGACGGCCGGCGCCGTGGTCGGCACCTTCGCCATGCTGCCGCGAAGCGAAGTGCCGGCGCGGCGCAAGACCATCATGCTGATGCTGACGCTCGCCGCAACCCTGCCGCTTGCGATCGCGATGGTGAAGCGGCCGGCGCTGTACAACGGCATCCGCCATTTCGTGTTCGTGATCCCGCCGATGGCGGTGCTCGGCGGCGTCGCCTTCGCCTGGGCCATGGAGCGCCTGCGCGCCAATCACCGCACCTGGCAGCCGGTCGTGCTCGCCACGTTCTGCTTTGGCCTCGCGCTCTCGCTCGCCGAGATGATCCGGCTGCATCCCTATCAGTACACCCACTTCAACCACATCGCCGGCACCGTCCGCGGCGCCGACGACCGCTTCATGCTGGACTATTGGGGCCTCGCGCTGAAGCAGGCCTCGGATGAGCTGCGCGAGCAGATCGTCGAACGCCAGGAAGTGCCGCCGACTAATCGCAAATGGAAGGTCGCGGTCTGCGGTCCGCAGCGCCCCGCCCAGGTCGCGCTCGGGCCCGACTTCACCATCGGCTGGGATTCCAACGCGGCCGATTTCGCGATGACGCTCGGCGAGTTCTACTGCAAGGGCCTCACCGCGCCCGTGATGGTCGAGATCAAGCGCGACGACGTGGTGTTCGCCCGCGTCTACGACATCCGCGGCCGCAGCATTTCCAGCCTGCTCTCGATCCCGGCGCCGTAATATTCTTCTTCCGTAGCCCGGATGAGCGAAGCGACATCCGGGATCCCTCTCAGAGCGGTCCCGCATGTCGCTCCGCTCATGCGGGCCACGCTTGACTGCCGCGCGCTTGTCGCGCCTTGCTGCTTGCCACGAGCGGTACTACGCTCCCTCCCCGCAACAACGATGTTCGGAGAGATCAGCCATGTCGCCAGCGGAAGCACGCCTGAAGGAAGTGCCGTCTGATATGACGGAGGCCGAGTGGCAGCAACGGGTCAATCTCGCCGCCTGCTACCGCCTTGTCGCGCTGTACGGCTGGGACGATCTGGTCGACACCCACATCTCCGCGCGCGTGCCCGGCCCCGACCATCATTTTCTCATCAATCCCTATGGGCTGATGTTCGACGAGATCACGGCCTCGAGCCTCGTCAAGGTCGATTTGCACGGCAACCAGCTCTCCGAGAGCGAATACAGCATCAACCCGGCGGGCTTCACCATCCATTCGGCGATCCACGAGGTGCGCGAGGACGCGATCTGCGTGCTGCACCTCCACACCCTCGACGGCACCGCGGTGTCGAGCAGCGCTGAAGGCCTGCTGCCGCTGAACCAGACCGCCCAGCTCGTCACCCACGACCTCGCCTATCATGACTATGAAGGCATCGCGCTGGACCACGACGAGCGGCCACGGCTGCAGAAGGATCTCGGCGACCACAACCACATGCTGCTGCGCAATCACGGCACGCTCACCGTCGGTCGTTCGGTCGCATCCGCCTTCGAGCGCATGTACCACCTCGAGCGCGCCTGCTCGATGCAGGTGCGCACGCGCGCGCTCGGCACGCCGGTCTACCCGGTCGACGATACCGCGATCGACAAGAACACCGAGCTGCTCGCCAACCGCGACCGCGCCGAGCTGCGCGCCACCAACCTCGTGTGGCCGCCGCTGCTGCGCAAGCTCGACCGTGAGCTTCCGGGCTACCGGTCTTGAAATTTTCGGGATTTGGTGTAGGCTAGCACCCAACTAACCTCTACGCCTTTTGGAATGAAACGCCGCCCAATTCCGGGCGGCGTTTTTATTTTGGGGCGGTGGTCGCCACGAAAGCATAGCCGTAGGGTGGGCAAAGCGCAGCGTGCCCACGTTCTTTCGCGTTTGGTGAGAGATGGTGGGCACGGCGCTTTGCGCCTTTGCCCACCCTACGGCACCGTGCCCTACTTCACCTCCGCCAGCGCCGCGAGGATGCGGGCCCAGGAGCGGATGCCTTTCTGGAAGCTTCTCAAATCGTACTTCTCGTTCGGTGAATGGATGTTGTCGTCGTCCAATCCGAAGCCGACCAGCAGCGAGTCGAGGCCAAGCGTGCGCTTGAAGTCGGCGACGATCGGGATCGAGGCGCCGGAGCCCATCAGCACGGTCTCCTTGCCCCATTCCTCCGTCAGCGCCTTGCTGGCGGCGGCGAGCGGCTTCATGTTCCAGTCGAGCGCGACGGCGGGCGCGGCGGAATGGTCGCCGAACTCGACCTTGCAGTCGCCGGGAATGCGCGCCGTCACGTAGTCGCGGAAGGCCTTGCGGATCTTTTGCGGGTCCTGCCCTTCGACCAGGCGGAACGAGACCTTGGCTGAAGCATGCGACGGGATCACCGTCTTGGAGCCCTCGCCGATATAGCCGCCCCAGATGCCGTTGACGTCGCAGGTCGGGCGCGATGAGGCCTGCTCGATCAGGAGGCGCCCCTTCTCGCCGGCCGGTATCGACAGGCCGATCGGTTTGAGGAACATCTCCGGCGTCAGGTTGAGCTTCTTCCACTGCTCCAGGATATCAGGCGGCAGATCCTTCACGCCGTCGTAGAAGCCGGGAATGGTGATGCGGTTGTCGTCGTCGAACAGGCCGCCCAGAATTTTCGTCAGCACCCGGATCGGGTTCATCGCGCTGCCGCCGAACACGCCGGAATGCAGGTCGCGATTGGCGGCGGTGATCTTCAGCTCCTCATAGAGCAGGCCGCGCAGCGAGGTCGTGATCGCCGGCGTGTTGCGGTCCCACATGCCGGTGTCGCAGACCAGCACGTAGTCGGCTTTGAATTCGTCCTTGTTGGCCTCGATGAAGGGCACGAAGTTCTTCGAGCCGACCTCCTCCTCGCCTTCGATCAGGAACGTGATGTCGACCGGCAACGAGCCCGTCACCTTCTTCCAGGCGCGGCAGGCTTCGACGAACGTCATCACCTGGCCCTTGTCGTCCTCGGCGCCGCGCGCGACGATGATCTTGCGGCCGTCGGCATGGTCGGTGACGACGGGCTCGAACGGCGGACGGTGCCAGAGATCGAGCGGGTCGACCGGCTGCACGTCGTAATGGCCGTAAAAGATCACATGCGGCCGCCCTCCGGCCCCGGTCTTGCCGACGATGGCGGGATGGCCCGCGGTCGGCCTCACTTCAGTGGCGACACCGAGGCTCGCGATATCCTTGGCGAGATGCTCGGCCGCCGCCTTGCAACCCCCGGCGAAGGCCGGATCGGCGGAGATCGACTTGATCCGGAGCAGCGCGAACAGGCGCTCCAGGCTGTTGTCGAAATCCTTGTCGATGTGGTCGAGCACGGATTGAAGCTGCGCATTGGCCATGGTCGTTGGTCCTGACGTTCGAGTCTCAAGAGGTACCGGGTTTTAGCGCCGTCGCGGGCTCGGAGCCAGCCGCAACGGGCGGATGCCGGATGTGCCATGCAAGACTACCTGCAAGAACGGCGGTCGCGAGGAGATTGTTGCCCCAAGCCTGGAGGACAGTTGGAAACCACGGCAGCGCCAGCAGCATGAGAATTCCGGCTGCGCCGAGGGCGAGCCAGGTTCCGAGACGCACATTCGGCCGCTCGTCGAAGGCGGCGCGATGCATCAGCACCGTCATCGGGAAGAACAGCCACATGAAATAGTATTGCCGAGCCAAAGGCGAGGCCACCGTGATCAGGCAGAACAGGATGGCGAGCTCCTCGGCATCCGAGCGCGCCGTTCGCCGCGCTTGCTGCGGCATGATCGCGACGAAGCCGAGCCCGAGCAAGGCCGACAGCACCAGCACGATCCAGTTCGCCGTCCTGTAATCGACGTCGATGATGTTCATCGTACGCGGCGGCTTGCCGGGATCCTCCAGATTGAAGTTGATCGGACGGACCAGGCGGTGCGTGACGGCGATGAGGGACTGGTTGACCCACGACCAGTTCTGCTCGTCACGCTGGCCAAAGCCCTTTTCCGAGCTCGTTCCGACCATGCCCTGATACCAGGTCGCAAGCTCGGCCGCGTTGCGCTCGAAGCCGCGGATCGGCGCCGGCACGACATAGAGAAGGATGCCGGTGAAGGCGACCGTGCCGGCGGCCGCCGCCCATTTTCGCCGCCAGACCAGATACGGCAGGACCGCGATCGGAAACACCTTGATGGCAGCGGCGAGCGCGAACATGAAGCCCGCTAGCCAGGGACGTTGATGCCGCAAGCTCCAGAAACCGTAGAGCATCATGGCCAGCAGGACGAGGTTCGGCTGGCCGAGGTCGAACATGTCGAACACGAACGGCACGGTGACGACGGCAGGCAGCGCCTCCAGCCAGCGGCCGGGGCTGCGCCCCGAGCCGGCCATGACCTGGGAGAACGTCCCGGTGTACCACCACGCCACGGCATTCAGGATCGACAGGACGACATAGAGCGGGATCTTGCCGAACCAGCTCGGGATCGCCAGCAGGATCGCCGGCAGCGGCGGATAGATGAACTCGAAATACTCGACGGCCGTGGCGGGATAGAGTGGCTCACCCTGCAGGACCTGTTGCCCGGCCCACAACCACAGCGGGTAATCCTTGGTCTTGCCGCTGCCGAAGATCTCGGGAACGAGCACGTCGGCGGTGAGCAGGACGCAGCAGAACAGAAACAGCAGGTCCAGCGGCGCGCGCAGCGACAGGCGTCTGGGCGCGTCAGGCTTGGCTAACGGGGCGGGCGGGGTCACGGGGTGGTCCTGTGCGGCGGCGAACAGGACGTAGCAGACCGGCGCAGGCTTGGAGAGCCCCTCACCTGAAATTGTACCGTTGGCGGCCTCGGGCAACGGCACATGAGGTGACTAGCAGAGTACTTGAGCTTTCACAGCGTCATGGCCGGGCTTGTCCCGCCTGCGCGGCCGAAGCCGCTTCGGCGCGGCGAAGGCCTGGGCGTCCACGACCTTTTGGGGCAAGCGGAATTGCCAAAAGCGGCCCGCCTACCGCCGCAGCAATCCGCCGAGCGCGCCGCGGACCAGCGTGCGGCCGATCGAGCCGCCAAGCTGGCCGCCGACCGACTTACCGATATTGGCGGCCATCCCGCCGATCACCTGGTTGGTGACCGATCGCGTCACGTCCCGCGCAATGACCTGGCCGGTCGACAGGCGGCCGCGCTTGACGTTGGTGCCGAAGATAGTGCCGACGATCGAGCCGAACTGGCCGAGAAGGCCGCCGCCATTTCCGCCAGCCGGGCCGTCCGCTGTGGCCGCTGTGCCGGCGATGCGCTTCTGGATCATCTCGTAAGCGGACTCTTCATCGACCGCGGCGTCGTATTTGCCCTTCACCGGGCTCGCAGCCATGATCGCCTTGCGCTCGTCCGGCGTGATCGGCCCGATGCGAGCCGACGGCGGCCGGATCAGCACCCGCTCCACCATCGCCGGCGTGCCGTTGCCCTCGAGGAAGGACACCAGCGCTTCGCCCTTGCCGAGCTCCATGATCACCTTGGCTGTGTCGAGCTTCGGGTTGGGCCGGAAGGTCTGGGCCGCAGCGGCGACCGCCTTCTGGTCCCTCGGGGTGAAGGCGCGTAGCGCGTGCTGCACCCGGTTGCCGAGCTGTCCGAGCACGCGGTCGGGGACGTCGACCGGGTTTTGCGTCACGAAGTAGACGCCGACGCCCTTGGAGCGGATCAGGCGGACCACCTGCTCGATCTTGTCCATCAGCGCCTTGGGCGCATCGTTGAACAGCAGATGCGCCTCGTCGAAGAAGAACACGAGCTTTGGCTTGGGCAGATCGCCGGCCTCGGGCAGCTCCTCGAACAACTCCGACAACATCCACAGCAGGAATGTCGCGTAAAGCCTGGGGTTCTGCAGCAGCTTGTCGGCGACCAGGATGTTGACCATGCCGCGGCCGTCGCGGTCGGTCTTCATGAAGTCCTTCAGCGTCAGCGCCGGTTCGCCGAAGAATTTGGTGCCGCCCTGGTTCTCCAGCACCAGCAGCTGGCGCTGGATGGTGCCGACGGTGGCCTTGGTGACGTTGCCGAACCCCTGCGCGGCCTTGCGGATGGCGGCGAGCGGATCCTCCCCCGCGTCCGCGCCCTTCTTCGCGCTATCGGGCACGATGGCGTCGAGCAGTGCGCGCAGATCCTTCATGTCGATGAGGGTCAGCCCGTTGTCGTCAGCGACGCGGAAGGCGACGTTGAGCACGCCTTCCTGCACGTCGTTGAGGTCGAGCATGCGCGCGAGCAGAAGCGGCCCCATTTCCGTGACGGTCGCGCGCACCGGGTGCCCCTGCTCGCCGAACACGTCCCAGAACACTGTCGAGAACTGGTCGGGCTGGAAATTCAGCCCCATTTCGGAAGCGCGCTTGAGGATGAAGTCTTTGGCCTCGCCAACCTCGGAGATGCCGGAGAGGTCGCCCTTGATGTCCGCCGCGAAGACCGGAACACCGGCGCGTGCAAATCCTTCCGCCATCACTTGCAGCGTCACGGTCTTGCCGGTTCCGGTTGCACCCGTGACGAGGCCGTGGCGATTGGCGAGCGCCAGCGTCAGCCATGCCTGCTCGTCTCCCTTGCCGACGAAGATCTTGTCGTCGGTATCGCCGAGCTTGCTGTCCTGTGCGGTCATTATTCTCTCTGATCTCTCTGCCGGGTTTCGCGTATTGAAACTCAAATGCACCAGTTCCGTAGTTTAACGCATGTTGCGCGCCGATTAAAACGGTTCAACACGGCCGAACATGCGACATAGTCGGAAACGGACGGACGACATCAGCCGAAAGTAGGAACGAGGCGTTCGCAACGCGGCAATTTTTCGCCGATTCCAACTCCGCTCTTGCATCGCTGCAACACTTTTCGCGCGTTCGAAGGTGAATCGCGACGACGCGTGCGTTCATCGCTTGAATTTCACATCACACCGGCTCAAGATCATTTTCGAAAGAAATACTCCGGCAAGCAAACCGGCTGAGGGGCGGGCCTTATGGACGAGCTGATCGGGCGGCTGGCGACAAACGCCAGCATAGATAGTGCTGTCGCTGAAAAGAGCGTCGGCATCATCCTGGGCTTCCTCCGCAACGAGGGTCCTTCCGACAGCGTGCAGGCCCTGATCGATCAGATCCCCGGAGCGGAAGCCGCGATCGAGGCATCCAGGAGCGGCGGCGGACTGTCGCGGCTGATGGGCGGCGGCTTGATGGCTGCCGGCTCGCGCCTGATGGGCCTCGGACTTGGCATGTCGGAGATTCAAAACGTCGCCCGTGAACTTTTCCGCTTCGGCCGAGACAAAATCGGAGCAGATCAGATGGGCAAGATCATTGCGGGGACGCCGGGCCTCAGCCAGTTCGCCTGAAGCTTTGGCAATTCATATCGAGTATCATGACATATCCGATCTCCGAGATTGAGGGCCTGTCGGTCTTTGCCGCCAACAAGTTGAAGGCGCAAGGCATCCGCACCACCGACGGGCTGCTCGAGGCGGCCGGCACGGTGAAGGGCCGCAAGGCGCTTTCCGCCAAGACCGGCATTAGCGAGCAGCTGCTGCTGGAATGGGCCAACGTCTCCGACTACATGCGTATTCCCGGCATGGGGCGGGCCAAGGTCGGCCTGGTCCGCGCCGCCGGCGTCACCACCGTGCGCGAGCTCGCCTATCGGAATCCGGCAAGGCTCGCCCAGAGCATGCGCGACGCCAACGAAAAGAAGAAGCTGCTCCGCATCCTGCCTTCCGAGAAGTCGGTCGGCGACATCATCGCCAAGGCGAAGAAGCTGCAGCCGAAGATTACGTATTAGTTCACTTGCTCTCTCCGTCATCCTGAAGTGCGAAACACGGGACGCAAAGCGTCCCCGTGGAGAGCCTCGAAGGATGCACGGCCACCGCCACATCCGCACGGAGAGAGCCGGGCCGTCGCCCTTCGAGGCTCGCCGAAGAGGCGAGCGCCTCAGGGTGACGGTCTCAGACCAGGGTTGTGCTGCGCCCTTCCGTCTTGACTCCCCCTCCCCGACCGCGCAAAGCGGGCGGCATGAATGCCTCGCCCTCCCCATCCGTCCCGCCGGCCGGCTCGGCCGGGCCAGATGCGCTGCGGAAACTGCTGGAACGACCGATCCCGGCGGTGATGGGCGTGCTCAACATCACCCCGGATTCCTTCTCCGATGGCGGCGAGTTCATCGCGCCCGAGCAGGCGCTCGCACGGGCGCGGGCGATGATCGCGGATGGCGTCGACATCATCGATATCGGCGCCGAATCCACCCGGCCCTACAAGGGCGCGAAGGCCGTCACGGCGGACGACGAACTCGCCCGGCTGAAGCCGGTGCTGGCGGGCGTGGTCGCGCTCGGCGTGCCGGTGTCGATCGATAGCATGAAGGCCGAGGTGGTGGCCTACGCGCTCGACCAGGGCGCGGCGATCGCCAACGACGTCTGGGGCCTGCAACGCGACGCCGCCATGGCGCCGCTGGTGGCCGCGAGAGGCGTTCCCGTCATCGTCATGCACAACCGCGACGACGCCGATCCCGCCATCGACATCATCACGGACATGAAGACGTTCTTCCTGCGCTCGCTGGATATCGCCGCAAAGGCCGGCATCGCGCGCGACAAGATCGTGCTCGATCCCGGCATCGGCTTCGGCAAGACTGCCGAGCAGAGCATGACCGCGCTGGCGCGCTTGCGCGAATTCGAGATGTTCGGCCTGCCGATCCTCGTCGGTGCCTCGCGAAAACGCTTCATCGCTTCGGTGTCGCCATCGGAGCCGAAGGACCGGCTCGCCGGCTCGATCGCCGCGCACCTGATCGCCGCACAGCGCGGCGCAAAGATCATCCGGACCCATGACGTCGCCGAGACCTTGCAGGCGCTGCGGGTGGCGAACGCAATCGAGGGCAAGCAATGACCGATACGATTTTCGTCACCGGCCTGTCGATCCACGCCCGCCACGGCGTGATGGATCACGAGACCGAAGTCGGCCAGCGCTTCGTCATCGATCTCGAACTCTATACCGACCTGTCGGAGCCCTCGCGCAGCGACCGGCTCGCCGACACCGTGTCCTATGCCGACGTCGTGGCGACGACGACGGCAGCGTTCAAGAATACCAATTACAAGCTTCTGGAGCGCGCCGCCGGCGCGGTGGCCGACGCCATCCTGTCGCACTTCCCGCGTATCCGCGCCGTGAAGGTCACCGTGCACAAGCCGCATGCGCCGATCGCCGCGATCTTCGACGATGTCGGCATCATGCTGACCCGCTCGCGGCACCCCTGATGGCAAGCGTGCTGATCGCACTCGGCGGCAATGTCGGCGATGTCCGCGCGACATTCGCCAAGGCGATCGCGCACATCTGCGGCATGGCGCAAGGCGCCCTGATCGCGCGGTCCTCGGACTATGCCACGCCGCCGTGGGGCGACGAGGACCAGGCGCCCTTCATCAATGCCTGCATCGAGATCGAGACCGACCTCGATCCGCACGCGCTGCTGTTCGTGCTGCAGAAGGTCGAGCAGAAATTCGGCCGCACGCGGAACAAGGAGCGGCGCTGGGGCCCGCGCACGCTCGATCTCGACATGATCGCCTATGACGATGTCAGCTTGCAGAAGCCGGACCTGACCTTGCCGCATCCGCGCCTGTTCGAGCGCGCTTTCGTCCTGGTGCCGCTGGCCGAGATTGCACCCGACCGCGTGATCTCGGGCATTCCAGTGCGTGACGGGCTCGCCAGCGTCTCGACGCAAGGCATTGAGCGGCTTCCGGATACCGGTTAACCAAAAACAACCGTTTGCAGGGGCGGTCCGCCGTGGCAATTTCGCCTGCGAATAACGATACGTTTGGGAGCCCTTGGCCGCATGACCTCCGTGACTGACGACCTGCCGCTGGCGGCCGATTTTCCCAAGGCGACCGTCGAGGATTGGCGCAAGCTGGTCGACGGCGTTCTGAAGGGCGCGCCGTTCGAGAAGCTGGTCGGCAAGACCTATGACGGACTCAAGATCGATCCGCTCTATCCGCGCGCCAAGGGTGTCGCGCCCGTCGTGGGTCGACCGGCCGCCGCCCCCTGGCAAATCATCCAGCGGATCGACCATCCCGACGCGGCGCTCGCGAATGCACAGGCGTTGCAGGATCTGGAGAACGGCGCGACCGGGCTCGCGCTGGTGTTCGCCGGCGGCAGCGGCGCTCACGGGTTCGGTCTGGAACCTTCGGCCGAAGCCATCGCAAGGGTCTTGAAGGACATCCATCTCGATGCCGGCATCGGCCTCGAGCTTCAGATCGGTCCGCAATCGCGGATGGCCGCGATCCATGTCGCGGAATATGTGAAGAGCAGCGGCCTCGATCCCGCCGCCTGCAACATCCGCTTCGGGCTCGATCCGCTCGCGGCGGGCGCGGTGTGGGGCCACAGTCCCTATACCTGGGAGGAGATCGCCCCTGCCGTCACCGGCGCGATCAAGGGCCTCGCCGGGCTTGGTTTCAAGGGACCGTTCGCGTCCGCCGACGGACGCGTGATCCACGATGCCGGCGGCTCCGAGGTGCAGGAGCTCGCCTTCGTGCTCGCCTGCGGCGTCGCTTATCTGCGCGCGATCGAAGGCGCCGGCATTCCGCTCGAAGCCGCGCAGGGCATGGTCTATGCGCGGCTCGCCGCGGATGCCGACCAGTTCCTGACCATGGCGAAATTCCGCGCGCTGCGGCTGCTCTGGGCGCGCATCGAAACAGCGTGCGGGCTTACGCCCAAACCATTGTTCATCGCCGCCGACACGGCGTGGCGCATGCTGACGCAGCGCGATCCCTATGTGAACATGCTGCGCGCCACCATCGCGACATTCGCGGCGGGGCTGGCCGGCGCCAACGCGATCACCGTGCTGCCGCATACGCTGGCGCTCGGCCTGCCCGATCCGTTCGCGCGCCGTGTGGCGCGCAACACGCAAGCCCTGCTGCTGGAAGAGAGCAACCTCGCCAAGGTCTCTGATCCCGCCGCCGGCGCAGGCGGCATCGAGACGCTGACCGCGCAGCTTTGTGAGGCGGCCTGGACCCTATTCCAGGAGAGCGAGACGGCCGGCGGTGCGTTTGCCGCGCTTCAGCAAGGCCTGTTTCAGGGCAAGGTCGCGGCCGCGCGAAAAGCGCGCGACGCCAACATCGCAAGGCGTCGCGACGTGCTGACCGGCGCCAGCGAGTTTCCGAACCTGCACGAGAGCGAGACCGCGGTGCTGAAAGCGACGCCGGTCGAGCTGGCACCGTACGGCGAGCAGAAATACAAGTTCGATCCGCTGCCGCCGATCCGGCTGGCGGAACCGTTCGAGGCGCTGCGTGACAAATCCGACGCGGCGCTGAAGGCGCGCGGCTCCCGGCCGAAAGTGTTCCTGGCCAATCTCGGCACGGCCGCCGATTTCACGGCGCGCGCGACCTTTGCCAAGAGCTTCTTCGAAGCCGGCGGCATCGAAGCCCTAGATAGCGAGGGCTTTGCCGATGCGGCCAAGGTGGCTGCAGCGTTCAAGGCCTCGGGCGCCGAGCTTGCCTGTCTTTGTTCCAACGACAAGGTCTATGCGGAACACGCCGAAGCTGCAGCGAAGGCCCTGCAAACGGCCGGCGGTCGACATATCTATCTGGCAGGCCGCCCGACTGAGGCCGAGGCGGCGCTGCGGGCCGCCGGCGTCACGGGTTTTGTCTTCGCCGGAGGCGATGCGCTTGCCACTCTGCAAGACGCCTATCGACGGATGGAACAGAAATGACCGAACCAGGCAAACCAGTTCTCACCGGCGGCTGCCAATGCGGGGCCGTGCGCTTTGGCGTCACGACCGCGCCAACCAGGATTTCGATCTGTCACTGCCGCATGTGCCAGAAGGCGGCCGGCGCGCCGTTCGCGTCCTTTGCCGACATCAACAAGACCGACTTTGCCTGGACCAAGGGGCAGCCGTCGTTCTTCCGCTCCTCCACCATCGCCGAACGCGGCTTTTGCGCCGGCTGCGGCACGCCGCTGAGCTTCGGCCGCATCGACGGCGACCGGATCGAGATCATGACCGGCGCGTTCGACCGTCCTGACCAGATTATTCCGACACGACAGTTCGGCACCGAATCCCGCCTCGGCTGGGTGGTGGGCATCGCCAATCTGCCGAGCCAGACCACGCAACAGAATTACGGACCGGAGAAGATGGCGACCATCGTCAGCCATCAGCATCCGGATCATGATTGAGGATATGGTTGAAACCATGAGCCGCATTCCCAATTTCGCAGACGTCGCCTTCGAGCGCGCCACGACCGCCGCGCCGTCAGGCAACGCCGAACCGTGGCTGACGCCCGAGGGCATCTTGGTGAAGCCCGCCTATGGCGAGGCTGATCTGGCCGGCCTCGATTTCCTCGAGACCTATCCCGGCATCGCGCCTTACCTGCGCGGGCCCTACCCGACCATGTATGTCAACCAGCCCTGGACTATCCGGCAATATGCCGGCTTCTCCACGGCGGAGGATTCCAACGCGTTCTACCGCCGCAACCTCGCGGCCGGCCAGAAAGGCCTTTCCGTCGCCTTCGATCTCGCCACCCATCGCGGCTATGACTCGGACCATCCGCGCGTCGGCGGCGACGTCGGCATGGCCGGTGTCGCCATCGATTCCATCTACGACATGCGCACACTGTTCGCTGGGATTCCGCTCGACCAGATGAGCGTGTCCATGACCATGAACGGCGCAGTGCTGCCGATCCTCGCGCTCTACGTCGCCGCCGCCGAGGAACAGGGCGTGCCGCCGGAGAAGCTGTCGGGCACCATTCAGAACGACATTCTGAAAGAGTTCATGGTGCGCAACACCTACATCTATCCGCCCGCCCCTTCGATGCGGATCATCTCGGACATTTTTGCGTACACCTCGCAAAAGATGCCGAAATACAATTCGATCTCGATCTCCGGCTATCACATGCAGGAGGCCGGCGCGACGCAGGATCTCGAGCTCGCCTATACGCTCGCCGACGGCGTCGAATATTTGCGCGCCGGCCTAGCTGCAGGTCTCGACGTCGACCGCTTCGCGCCGCGCCTGTCGTTCTTCTGGGCGATCGGCATGAACTTCTTCATGGAAGTCGCCAAGCTGCGCGCCGCGCGCCTGCTCTGGGCGAAGCTGCTCAAGCCCTTCAACCCCAAAGACCCACGCTCGCTGTCGCTGCGCACGCACAGCCAGACCTCGGGCTGGTCGCTGACCGCGCAGGACGTCTTCAACAATGTGATGCGCACGACGGTGGAGGCGATGGCGGCGACCCAGGGCCACACCCAGTCGCTGCACACCAACGCGCTCGACGAGGCCCTCGCCTTGCCGACCGACTTCTCGGCGCGCATCGCCCGCAACACCCAGCTGTTCCTGCAGCAGGAGAGCGGCACCACGCGGATCATCGATCCCTGGGGCGGCTCGTATTACGTCGAGCGTCTCACGCGCGACCTCGCGGCGAAGGCGTGGGGCCACATCCAGGAGGTCGAGGAGCTCGGCGGCATGGCGAAGGCCATCGAGGCCGGCCTGCCGAAGCTGCGCATCGAGGAGGCCTCCGCCAAGACGCAGGCGCGGATCGACGCCGGCAAGCAGGCGGTGATCGGCGTCAACAAGTACAAGCCGACCGACGAGGCGCCGATCGACATCCTCAAGGTCGACAACACCAATGTCCGCCGCCTGCAGATCGACAAGCTGACGCGGCTGAAGAGCGAGCGCAACCAGAAGGACGTCGATGCCGCGCTCGCCGCGCTGACGCGCTCGGCCGGCGAGGGCAATGGCAATCTGCTCGCGCTCGCGATCGACGCGGCGCGCGCCAAGGCGACCGTCGGCGAAATCTCTGACGCGATGGAGAAGGTGTTCGGCCGCCACCGCGCCGAAATCAAGTCCATCACCGGCGTCTACAAGCGGGAGGCGTCCACCATGGGCAACCAGGTCGAGAAGGTTCAGGCGCTGATCGACGCCTTCGAGGAGGCTGAGGGCCGCCGCCCGCGCATCCTCGTCGCCAAGATCGGCCAGGACGGCCACGACCGCGGCCAGAAGGTGATCGCGTCCGCGTTTGCCGACATCGGCTTCGACGTCGACATCGGGCCGCTGTTTGCCACCGCCGATGAGGCCGCGCGGCAGGCGGTCGAGAACGACGTGCACATCCTCGGCGTCTCCTCGCTCGCCGCGGCCCACCTCACCGCCGTGCCGGAGCTGAAGGCGGCGCTCAAGAAGCAGGGCCGCGACGACATCATGATCATCGTCGGCGGCGTGGTGCCGCCGCAGGATTACGACGCGCTCTACGCCGCCGGCGCTGAAGCGATCTTCCCGCCGGGCACGGTGATCGCGGATGCGGCTGAAGAGCTGATCCGCAAGCTGAATGCGCGGCTCGGGCATAGCGAAGCGGCGGAGTAGCTTCGCCGTCTATTTCCCGACAAGAAGGAATTTGCGTGATGTTTTTCGCGCCAATGTTCATGCGCGCGCTCAGCGTCGCCACGGTTTGCAGCGCGCTGTTCGGTCCCGCCCACGCCGCCGACCCCAAGCCCGACGCCGCCGTCAAGACCAAGAGCATCGAGGCGCGCATGTTCCTCGACGACAGGATCAAGGCGGATACGGCGCTGGTGGCGGATTGCGTCGCGGAGGGCAAAAAATGGCTCAACAAGAATGCCGCCGAAGCTGCCGCCGCGCGCAAAGCCGACCCGCAATTCTTCAAGGACGGTGGCTGGGATTTCGAGCGCAAATATTCGGTCCGCTCCGTCGTTGCCGACCGCTACGTCAGCGTCCTCCGCAACGACTATATGAACACCCGCGGCGCGCATCCCAACTCGGACGTGAACACGATCCTGTGGGACAAGGCCGACAACAAGCGCATCTCGATCCGCCCGCTCTTCACCGATACTGCCGATAACGGGGCGACGATGAAGGCGATGGTGAAGGCCGTGATCGCCTCGCTCCGCACCGAGAAAACGAAGCGCGGCGCCGGCGAGACCGCAACCGACGAGTGGTTCAAAGAACTGAAACCGAGCCTGCTCAAGATCGGCGCGGTGACGCTCGCGCCGTCGACCGAGGCAGGCAAGAGCTCCGGCCTCACCTTCCACTATCCGCCCTACGCCGTCGGCCCCTACGCCGAGGGCGAGTATGTCGCCTTCGTGCCGTGGGAGACGCTGAAGCCGTATCTCACCGCGGAAGGCGCGCGCATCTTCGGCGGCGCGCGGCCGAAGGGCGACGCCGAGGAGCCGTGAGCGGTCGCTAACTGGCCCGCGCCAGCGTCCGCGCAAGTGAGTCCGTCCAATCAGGAATCCAGGACGCGAATAGCGACTGCCAGCGATCGGCATCCGCCGGCTCGGTATCGAGAGCCACCGACCATTCGATGAGGGTGCGATCGCCCTCGATGATCGGGCGCAGATGCATGGTGCCTTGATAGCGCGTCGGCGCAGGCGCCTGGCTTCCGTCATCTTGCGGATACGGCAGCGCGTCGAGACCGGCATAGGTCAGGGTGTGCTGCCGATCCGAGTGATCGACCAGGCGCTGGCGGATCCAGTTTCCGAGATAGCAGAAGCGCCTGATCGCGCCGACTTCATCCCCGCGCTTGTCGTCTTCGATCTCGCTCTCGCTCACGCCGTCGATGTAAGCGGGATAGTTGTTGAAATCGCGGATCAGCGACCAGACTTCGTCCAGCGGGCGGTCCAGCACGGCGCTATAATAGGCTTGGGTCATCGATGGCTTGCCTTTGGCTTTCGTTACGCGCAGAGGTTGGCGAATTGCGCTAGCAAAACCCACCCGATTTCCGACCGCCCATCCGATGGGCATCATGGTTTCACACAACATGGCGATCTCGTTGGTAGCGCTACCTTGCGGCGGTGCTGCAAAGCCGACTAGAATGGCACATTGAGAAGAGCACCCGACGTCACGGGCGCCGCTGGGAGAGATTCAATGTCCAAGATTTCGCGCCGCACCTTTGCGGCTTCGACCGCCGCCGTTGCCGCGTCCGCCGCATTCGGCTTCAAGCCCGCACTTGCGCAAGCCTATCCGGCCCGGCCGGTCACAGTGATCGTGCCGTGGGGCGCGGGCGGCGGAACCGACGCGACCGCGCGCATTGTCGCAGCGCTTCTGGAAAAGGACCTCGGCCAGCCCTTCAACGTGGTCAACCGCACCGGCGGCTCCGGCGTGGTCGGCCATAGCGCGATCGCGACCGCACAGCCCGACGGCTACACCATCGGCATGCTGACCGTCGAAATCTCGATGATGCACTGGCAGGGCCTCACCGAACTGACGCCGAAGAGCTACACGCCGCTGGCGCTGATGAACGAGGATCCCCCGGGCATCCAGGTCTCCTCCTCCTCCCCTTACAAGACGGTCAAGGAGCTGGCCGACGCGATCAAGGCGGCGCCTCCTGGCAAGTTCAAGGCCTCCGGCACCGGCCAGGGCGGCATCTGGCATCTGGCGCTGGTCGGCTGGATGCAGGCGATGGGCCTGCCCGCCAACCAGGTCGCCTGGGTGCCGTCGAACGGCGCGGCCCCTGCGATGCAGGATCTCGCCGCCGGCGGCCTCGACCTCACCACCTGCTCGGTGCCGGAGGCGCGCGCCATCATCGAGGCCGGCAAGGCCAGGAGCCTCGCCATCATGGCCCCCGCGCGCAACCCGATCTTCAAGGACGTGCCGACGCTGAAGGAAGCGATGGGCATCGATTATGCGACCGGCGCCTGGCGCGGCATCGGCGCCCCGAAGAACCTGCCGCCGGAGATCGCAACCAAGCTCACCGCGGCGCTGAAGAAGGTCTACGAGTCCGCCGAGTTCAAGGACTTCATGAGCAATCGCGGCTTCGGCACCGTGTGGGGCGATGCCGGCCAGTTCGCAGGCTTCATGGACAAGGGCGACGCCCAGATGGGTGAAGCGATGAAAGCGGCGGGCTTGAGCAAGGCGTGACCTTTCACAGCTCTCGCGTGAGATGACTTTGGCTGACGTGGTTGGTTCGCTCACTGCATCACCTCTCCCCGCGTGCGGGGGAGAGGTCGAATTCGAGCTTTGCTCGAATTCGGGTGAGAAGGACTCTCCACGCCTCCAACTCTCACCTCGCCCGCGGCGAGCCCCCCTCACCCCAACCCTTTCCCCGCAAGCGGGGAGAGGGAGCGCACCTCCTGTAGGACTCCTCCCCATGCGTCTTCCCGACTCCGTCACGGGATCGTTTCTCGTCGTCCTCGGCGCGGCTGCCGCCTATGGCGGCTACATCCTGCCGCCGGTGCCGGGTCAGCCGGTCGGCCCCAACGTGTTTCCGCTCGTGATCGGCAGCGGCCTTGCGCTGTGCGGGCTCGCGATCGTGTTCGGGATCGGCCACTCCTTCGAGGAGGAGGAAGAGCTGATCCCGCTGGAGGACGGCCAGGCGGCCGCTCCACCGCCGCAGGGCAAGCTCTACGGCCTGCGCGCTTTGCTGCCGCCAGCGCTGCTGCTGTTTTACGTCGCCGCGGCCGACCGACTCGGCTTCATCATCACCGCGGCGATCATGGTCTACGTGACGTCCACCGCGCTCGGTGCGAAGTGGAAGCTGGCGCTGCCGCTCGCCGCGCTGTCGCCGTTCGCCATCCACCTCATCTTCGGCAAGCTGCTCCGCGTGCCGCTGCCCGCCGGCCTGCTGCCGACGCCCTGGTAATCCCATGCTGAAGACCTTGCTTGACGCATTCGCGCTGATCTCCACCTGGGAGGTCATCATTTCGATGTTCGCGGCCTCCGTGTACGGGCTCGTGATCGGCTCGCTGCCGGGCCTGTCGGCGACGATGGCGACCGCCCTGCTCGTCCCCGTCACCTTCTACCTCTCGCCGATCGCGGCGATCGCGACCATCGTCGCGGCGTCCTCGATGGCGATCTTCTCCGGCGACATCCCCGGCGCACTGCTGCGCATTCCCGGCACGCCGGCCTCCGCGGCTTACGCGGACGAAGCTTACGCCATGACGCGCAAGGGCCAGGCCGAGCTCGCGCTCGGGGCCGGCGTGTGGTTTTCCGCGGTCGGCGGCATCGCCGGCGTGCTGTCGCTGATGATCCTGGCGCCGCCGCTTGCCGAGATCGCGCTGTCGTTCTCGACCTTCGAATATTTCTGGCTGGCGCTGCTCGGCCTGATGTGCGCCACCTTGGTGGCGCGCTCCTCCCCGGTGAAGGCGATCGCCGGCATGTTCCTCGGCCTGCTGGTTTCCTGCATCGGCATCGAAAATCCCGGCGGCGTGCCGCGCTTCACCTTCGGCCTCACCGATCTGTTCGGCGGCATCGAGCCGATCCCGGCGCTGGTCGGCGTGTTCGCGGTGGCGCAGGTGATGCGCGCGATGCTGACGCCGGAACCGCCGCCGCTGCCGCGGCGAAAATTCGGAAGCATCATGGCGGGACAGTGGAGGCTGACAAAGCTGTATCACTGGCAGATGACGCGCGGGAACATCGTCGGCATCATCATCGGCGTGCTGCCCGGCGCCGGTGCCGACATGGCCGCCTGGGTCTCCTACGCGATGTCGAAGCGCTTCTCCAAGGAGCCGGAAAAATTCGGCACCGGCCATGTCGAGGGCCTGGTCGAGGCCGGCGCCAGCAACAATGCCAGCATCGCCTCGGGCTGGGTGCCCTCGCTGCTGTTCGGCATCCCCGGCGACACCATCGCCGCGATCGCGATCGGCGTGCTCTACATGAAGGGCCTCAATCCGGGCCCGACGCTGTTCACCGAGAAGGCGTCGAGCATGTACGCGATCTATCTGATGTTCATCATCGCGAACATCATGATGATCCCGCTCGGCATCGCCATGATCCGGGTTGCCGCCTACATCCTGCTGGCGCCGCGCTCGACCATAATGCCGATCATCATGCTGTGCTGTGCGGTCGGCTCGTTCGCGATCGGCAACAACATGTTCGGCGTCGTCACCGTCGCCGCCTTCGGCGTGATCGGCTACGTGATGGAGGCGAACGGCTATCCCGTCGCCGCGATGGTGCTCGGCATCGTCATGGGCACCATGGTCGAGCAGGCCTTCGTGACCTCGCTGATCAAGTCGGACGGCAGTATTTTGCCGTTCTTCGAACGCCCCGTTGCCGCGATCCTCGCCGCGATGGCGATCGGCGCGCTGCTCTGGCCGGTGATGGTGTGGGTCTGGCGCAAGGTAAAACAGCCGCAAGCCGCGGCAGCCACGAGCCGGTGATATCGGGCGGGCGGGCCTCGCCTGCCCCGCCTCGGCATTGTAAAGCAGGGGCATGACTGAGAAGAAGCCCTCGCTCGACATCAAGACCCTCGCCAAGGAGCTCCGCGGCGGCAGCCGCGCGGCGCTGGCGCGGGCCATCACGCTGGTGGAGAGCCGGCGCGCCGACCATCAGGCGCTGGCGCGCGAGCTGGTGCAGAGGCTTCTGCCGGAGACCGGCAAGGCGTTTCGCGTTGGCATCACGGGATCGCCCGGCGTCGGCAAGTCCACCACCATCGATGTGCTCGGGACCTATCTGATCGAGCAGGGCCACAAGGTCGCGGTGCTTGCGGTCGATCCGTCCTCGGCTCGCAGCGGCGGCTCGATCCTCGGCGACAAGACGCGGATGGCGCGGCTGTCGGCCTCGGACGATGCCTTCATCCGCCCGTCGCCGTCCTCGGGCACGCTCGGCGGCGTCGCCGCGAAAACGCGTGAGGCGATGCTGTTATGCGAGGCCGCCGGCTTCGGCGTCGTGCTGGTCGAGACCGTCGGCATCGGACAGTCCGAGACCGCGGTCTGCGACATGACCGATTTCTTCCTCGCGCTGATGCTGCCGGGCGGCGGCGACGAATTGCAGGGCATCAAGAAGGGCCTGGTCGAGCTCGCCGACATGATCGCGATCAACAAGGCCGATGGCGACAACCTCAAGCGCGCCAACATCACCGCCGCCGACTATCGCGGCGCGCTGCATATCCTCAGCCCCCGATCCGAGCACTGGCATCCACCCGTCGTCACCTATTCGGCGCTGGCCGGCACCGGCATCGCCGAGCTCTGGCAGAAGGTCCTCGACCATCGCAAGGCGATGAACGCGTCCGGCGATTTCGCCGCGCGGCGGCGCGACCAGCAGGTGAAATGGATGTGGTCGATGCTGGAGCAGCGCATGCTGGCGCGGCTGCGCAGCGAGGCCTCGGTTCGCACGAAGGTCCGGAAGATCGAGACCGAGGTCGCCGAGGGCCATCTCACGCCGGCCCTCGCCGCCGAGCAGATCTTGGAGTTGCTGAAATGAGCGAAAAGCTCCGCATTCTCCTCACCGGCTTCGGCCCGTTTCCCGGCGCGCCCTATAACCCGACCCAGCCGCTGGTCGCGCGGCTCGCGCAACTGCGCCGTCCGGCACTCGACGATGTCGCGATCTCCAGTCACATCTTCCCGGTCACCTATGCCGCGGTCGACCGGCAATTGCCGGAGGTGATCGCGAAGGGGAAGCCGGATGCGCTGTTGATGTTCGGCCTCGCCGCGCGCACGCCTTACCTGCGGATCGAGACCCGCGCGCGCAACGCCGTCACCATGCTCTGGCCCGATGCCGCCAACACCCGATCGAGCAAGCGCGGCATCGCCGGCCATGCCGACGCGATGAATTTCGGTCCGCACACGGCAAGGCTGCTGCGCGCCGCGCGCCTCACCGGCATCGATGCGCGCTCCTCGCGCGATGCCGGCGCCTATCTCTGCAACTACCTGAGCTGGCGCGCGATCGAGAACGTGAAGGCGGGCGGCCCGCAGCTCGCCGCGTTCATCCACATTCCCCTTCTCGCACGCAGCGGCGCGGTTCGGCGCAAGGGTGCGCCGCGGATCACACTGGAAGAGCTGGTGGATGCGGGGGAAGCGATGCTGATGGAGATGGTGGCGTTGGCGAGGAAGGGGCGGAACACGCCGGCTTCGTAGGGTGGGCAAAGGCGCCCCTGCGCCGTGCCCACCATCTCGTTCCATCTCCCGTCAATTCGTGGGCACGCTACGCTTTGCCCACCCTACGGCACCGTCTCTGCGTAAACATTTAACCCTACCGCGAACAATCCCCGCGCCCTCGCCTGCCCTGCGCTACCTAGTCGGCGCGGATGCCCTCCCGCCTCCGCCGGAGGACGCGTCATGGACCTCAATCGCCGCCATCTGATCGGAGCTTCGACCGCAGGCATCGCGGGCTCGCTCGCCATGCCGGCCGACGCCGCGCGCGCGGCACCACTGACATCCCTGCTCGGCCGCGATGCCACACAATACGGCGTGCGGCCCGGCAGCAGCGAAGATCAGACCCGCGCGCTGCAGCGCGCGATCGACGAAGCTGCACGCGCACAGCTGCCGCTGGCGCTACCACCCGGCGTCTATCGCGCCGGGCTGTTGCGGCTGCCCAACGGCGCGCAATTGATCGGTGTGCGCGGGGCGACGAAACTCGTCTTCACCGGCGGCGCCTCGGCGATCCAGAGCGACGGTTCGGACTCCATCGGCCTCACCGGCATCACTTTCGACGGCGGCAGCATTCCGCTGCCGGCGCGGCGCGGGCTGATCCATGTCCTCGGCGGGCGCGATACGCGCATCACTGATTGCGAGATCACGAACTCAGGCGGCAGCGGCATCTGGCTCGAACAGGTCTCCGGCGACATCTCCGGCAACATCTTCACTGACATCGCGGTGACCGCGGTGGTCTCGTTCGACGCCAGGGGCCTCGGCGTCTCCCGCAACACGATTCTCGGCACCAACGACAATGGCATCGAGATCCTGCGCACCGCGATCGGCGACGACGGAACGCTAGTTGCCGACAACCGCATCGAGAACATCAAGGCCGGTCCCGGCGGCTCCGGCCAGTACGGCAACGCCATCAACGCCTTTCGCGCCGGCAACGTGATCGTGCGCGGCAACCGCATCAGGAACTGCGATTACTCCGCAGTGCGTGGCAACTCCGCCTCCAACATCCACATCACAGGCAACAGCGTCAGCGACGTGCGCGAGGTCGCGCTCTATTCGGAGTTTACGTTCGAGGCCGCGGTGATCGCCAACAACACGGTCGACGGCGCCGCGGTCGGCGTCTCCGTCTGCAATTTCAACGAAGGCGGCCGCATCGCGGTGGTCCAGGGCAACATCATCCGCAACCTCGTTCCGAAGCGCCCGATCGGCACCGCGCCGGACGACGATGCCGGCGTCGGCATCTACATCGAGGCGGATACCTCGGTGACCGGAAACGTGATCGAGAACGCGCCGTCCTACGGCATCGTCGCCGGCTGGGGCAAATATCTGCGCGACGTCGCGATCACGGGCAACGTGATCCGCAAGGCCCTCGCCGGCGTCGGCGTCTCCGTCGTGCCGGGCGCCGGCATCGCGCTGGTCAACAACAACATGATCTCCGAGACCCCGCGCGGCGCCGTGGTGGGACTGGACCATGCGCGTGCGGTGACGTCGGATCTGTCAGCCGACGGCGCGCAGCGGTTCGCGCAGGTGGTGCTCGGCGGCAATGCGGTGCGCAGGTAGGCGTGGCTGACAGCCGGGCCGGTCATCCTTCGAGGCTCGCTCCGCGGTGCTCTGCACCGCGAAACTCGCACCTCAGCATGACGGGATAGCCTTTGGGTTGTCGCATCAAACTTGACAACCCAAACACTGCCGTCATCCTGAGGCGCTCCCCACGTGGCGCAGCGCGCCACGTGGGGAGCCTCGAAGGATGATGTTGTGGGCATCTATATCTACATGCTGCAATGCGCCGACGGCTCTTTCTACATTGGAAGCGCGACCGGTGAGGATACGTCCAAACGTGTCGATGAGCATAATGCCGGCGCTTATCCCGGGTATACTTATTCGAGGCGTCCCGTCGTCCTGGTGTGGTCCGAGTATTTCGATCGGATCATCGACGGGATTGCCGCCGAACGTCAGCTCAAGGGATGGAGCCGCGCCAAGAAGGAAGCGCTCATTCGTTCGGATTGGAAGGCGGTGAGCCAGTTTGCGCGGCGTCGGGCGGGAGCGCCTAGATCGAAGACATAAGCTTAGTATGGCGGCAGATGGGCCGCTCATCCTTCGAGGCTCCCCATGGGACGCCTTGCGTCCCATGCCTCGCACCTCAGGATGACGGGGCGAGAGAGGCGGCCGACTCTGCTCGGGCCTCACCCACGGCCTTAGAACGCATTCCTGAGCAGCGGGTACTTGGCTTCGAGGCCGTCGAGGCTGAAGGTGAATTCGACGACGCGCTCGCGGGCTGCGACGATTTCTTCGGCCGGCGGGGTGAACTGCGGCAGGAGCGATGCCATTGCAGCAGGCGCAGCCGTCTGCGGCTTCGCGGCAGGAACCGCGAGTGGCGGCCTCACTTCAGGCGCCGCGCGCGGCGCCATTGCGGCGGGCACGGCGAGCGGTGACCTCACGGCAGGTGCGGTCAGCGGCACCCTCGCCGCGGGAGCCTTGAGCGGCGGCATCTCGGCAGGCGCGATAAACGACGCCATCGCAGCGGAGGCTGCGGGCGCGGCGAGCGGCGCGACCGGGGCTTCGGTGATCTCGGCGAGAACGTCCGGCTTCGGATCGAGCCTGACCGGCACGGCGGTCTCGGGGGCGATGTGGACGGCCTTTGGCTGCAGGGTCTTGGGCTGCACGATCTGCGCCTGCTGCTCGCGCGGAAACACGCGGGGCATGGTCGCCGGCGACCAGCCGAATGCCGGCGTCACGCTCGCGGCGGCCTCGGCGACGTCCCCACCGGTCGCGAGCGCGCGCCAGGTCTGGACCGCCCGCTTGGCTTCCTGGATGTTTTCGAGAAATGCGATCTCGGAGTGATAACGGCGCCAGCGGCCGGTCTCGAACATTTCGGAGAGATGTTGCAGCCGCTGCTCGGCGAGAGCGCACCAGCGCGCCGCGACGTCGCGGCCAGCAACCACAGCACGCGCAGACGCCCAATCGGACGTGCAGCTAGACTCTTGGCGATGTGTCATGAACCAGCCCGTCAGGGGAAAACACGGACGCGGAGGACGCAACGCACACGAATCAATTTAGACGCGACATGAATATTTTGTGGAAAAGTTTTGACTTGTCCAGCAACGACACGGCATTCGTCGTCAATCACCGTAGTCGTGCGGAGATTTGCTGTGTTTTCGAGTCAAGCCTCGCACAAGCATAGCGGAGGTGCGACGCGCCGGGCGAACAGCCGACTCGAACATGGCGGCATCCCATCAACCGCAAGCTGAACGACGCGAGGCTTCGAAGAATCGGATGCCGAAAAGAAAAGACCCGTCCGGGGGGACAACCGGACGGGTCAAGCCATATGGGCGCTTGGGGTGGATGGGCGCTCGCGCCTGATATGACTGATGGGGAGGGATGACCGCTCCCACATAATTTGGTCGTGGCAGCTGGCTGAACGTTCAATGCGGGGTTCGATTTTTTGACCTTCGGCCCGCGCGCATCTTTGTCGCAGCCGCTATCGCGTCGCCGGCCTATCCGCCTGAGAAATCGTGGATTTATCGTCCGCACTCGACAACGAAGGTTGTTCGATCGCGCGGGTGCCAGGCTCGTCGCGACGCTTGCCGGCATCTTCACGTTTTGTTGTACCGGACGCAGCCGCAACCGGCGTCGCGCCGTCGGCGGGAACAGCCATGACCGCGGCAAACGCATCGGTCTGGCCGTCGCCGAAAAGCTCGTCACGCCCGGGGGAGCCGAGGTCGCGCGCGGTCTTCGCCAGCGTCACGCGCAGCGCTTCCGGCTTCAAGGTGTAATTGCGCTCGAGCAGCAACGCCGCGACGCCTGACACATAGGCGGCCGAGAACGAGGTTCCCGATGCCATCTGGTACTTGCCGTCCGGCGCCGGCAGGAAGATGTCGACCCCGGGCGCCGCGACGGCAATGTAATTGCCGCGGTTGGACGCGGTGAACAGCCTGTCCTGCTGGTCGGTCGCGCTGACCGCGATCACGTTCGGATTGGCGGCCGGATAGAGCGGCGGCGATTTTGCGCCGGCATTGCCGGCGGCGGCGATCAGCACGAGGCCGCGCGCGGCGGTCGCCGCGATGGCGCGCTCGATCACCGCATCCTTCGGACCGGCAAAGCTCATATTGACGATCTGCGCGCCGTGCTCGGCGGCGTAATTCAGCGACCGCAGGATGATGTAGGACGAGCTCTCGGCGCCGCCATTGCTGCCACCGAAGGCACGGATCGCGATGATGCGCGCCTGGGGGGCGCTGCCCATCAGCCGGTCATGCGCCACGATGGCGCCGGCGATGCCGGTGCCGTGGACGTGCGGCCCCTCCGCGCTGCCGAGTGCATCGAAATTGTCGGCGACGGAATTGGCGAGCTCGGGATGCCTGGTGTCGATGCCGGAGTCGATCACGGCAACCGTGACGTTGGCGCCGTGCGCCAGCGTATGCGCCTGCGGCAAGCGGAGCTTTGTCAGTGCATATTGCGCAGGATCGCCTTCGCTGGGGGGCGGCGATTTCTGGTCCTGCAGCACATAGCGGAAGTTCGCCTGGACCGAGCGCACGCTGCCGTCGGCCGCGAATTCGCGCCGCACCGTCTCGTACGGCCGGCCATCCGTGATGCGGAACAGACCGAACGTAGCCCCGATCAGCGGGAAGCTCTCCGACGAGATCCGCGTCAAGCCGTGCCGGCGGGCCAACGCGTCGGCATCACCGGGCGACAATGCGCCGTCGATCTCGGCCACGAATTCGTTGGCGAAGCTGCGAAGATTGGCGGCGGCCGGCGTGGCGTTGCCGCGGCCCTTGCCGGCGCTCTTCTTGGCGGGTTTGCCTGAGCCACCGCCGCCGGCATTCGGCTGCGCCAGGCATTCGCCGTCGGCATCGCGATAGGGCGCGGTGCAGGCCGGATACAGGTTCGGCGAGTAGCGCGCATAGGGCAGCACCGTCGTCGTCGGCCGCAGGCGCGACGTCGTGGTGTGGGGAATGGTCGCCATCGTCCGCGGGCCGCGGTCGACGGACACCGCCCTGGCCGAGATGGTCGGACCGATGCGCGGGGCGATGCTCGGAGAGATGGTCGGCGTTCGCGTGGGCACGCTGATCGTCGGCGTGCGCATGATCGCCTGCGCCTGCGCAACCTCGACGCCGAGACAGGCGGCGATCAAAAGCGCGGCGCCGACCGATGAAGCGTAGGCCCCGGCGCGCACCCTGCTCTCGGACTTGCCTGTCATCGGATCAGCGGCGCGCTCAAGGCGCCGCGACGGCGAGGTTGACGAACTTCTCGCGCTGCATCTTGCCGAGCAGCGAGGCGAACTCGTCCTGGCTCATCGCCTTGTCGAACTGGAGGCGGAACATGCCGCCCTTGGCATCGCCGATGATCGAGGCCTGGTAGCTGTCGAGCAGCGCGGTGATGTCGGCGACGCGGGCCTCGGGCGTGAAGCGCACCAGCGCGCGCGCCGGCGGAACGGTGGTGCCGAGTTCGCGAGTGATCGGACCGCTGGTCGAGAGCGAAGCGGTCTGGAAGGTCGCGGGCTGGTTCTTCATCAGCACGGCGCCGATGATTCCGGCTTGCAGCATCAGCCCGATGGCGCCAAGGCTCGCCGACCACGCCAGCGTGCGCGGCGACAGGCTCGCGAAGAAGGTCGAGATGCGCGCCGACAGCGGCCGCGAGCCGCTCGCCCGCGCCGGCTCGGCGTCGATCGCGGCGAACAGTTTCTGCAGCGCGCGCGCCGACGGAGCCCCCAAGCTCTCGTTCAGATGAATGGTCTCTTCGTACTCGCCGCGGATAGCCGCATACTGCCTGGCAAGCTCGGGATCGCGCGCCAGCGCATCCTCGACCCGCCGCGCATCGCGCGCGTTCAGCGTGCCGGCCGCGTGCCACGGCAGCAGCAGTTCAATTTCACTGGGCTCTTGCTCCAGCATCTTCTTGCTCAAAGCCATCATGGCCAGCCTCGCTCAACGCCGGCTGCCTTCAGCAGTTCGGCCAGTTTCTTGCGCGCATAGAACAAGCGCGTCTTCACAGTGTTTTCCGGTATTCCGACGATTTCGGCCACCTCTTCCACGGACTTCTCGTGGTAGTAGACGAGATCGACGATTTCCCGATGGTCCGGCGAGAGGCCCGTCAGACACTCCCGCAACGCTTCACTGGTATCCTTTTTCTGCACCACCGTTTCCGGATTGTCGGACGTATCCTCGATCGCGTTGGCGGCGTCTTCGTCCAGTTCGAAATCCTTCCTGCGCCGGAGCGCAGACAGGGCCTTGAAACGGGTGATTGCCAGTAGCCAGGTAGAAACGGCGGATCGGCCCTCGAACTTGCCGGCTTGACGCCAGACGTCGAGAAATACCTCGCTGATGAGGTCTTCCGCCGCCTGCTCGTCCCGCACGAGCCTCAGCCCGAACCTGTAGACCCTGACATGGTGCCGCCCGTACAGCACCTGCATGGCGAGCCGGTCACCTTGGGCGATCCTGGCGATCAGGACCTCGTCCGAAGCCGCCTGTGTCACGCTCAATGCCCGTCTCGCAAAGTTGGTCGGGTCGGCGCGGCGGACGGTTCGATAGGGGGGGCAAAATTCTTCAGTCTACCGCGGTCATACGGAGGCTTGTGTGACCTACCCCACATACGCGTGTTTTTCTTGTCCCACCCGCGGCCGTCAGCCGCCTTCATCCTGATTGGTAACATAATACTGCAACACTTCCCTGCGGAATGCCTGTCCGGCACAGGCGGCCCGGCCTCGTTCGGTTCCATAGCAACCCTGCACGACATATGTCTCGCCAAGCCCGGCTTAGGCTCGATCGCATCGCAAACGGATGCCTGATCGCCGGCAAAATTTCCCCGCCAGCAGCCTAGCACCTTGTTCCGCGCTGCACGGTTCGGATTCGGTTTCAAAGGATACCAAACCTAAAGGCTTGCCACGTAGATTTTTACGCTGACATCACCATTGGCGGGACCATGAGCACGGCCGCGACGTCCTTTCCCGAGAGGAATGCCGCTGAGGTCGCGGATCTCGTGCTCACGCCCGAGGCGGCGGCGTCCGAAGTGCTGGCGCGCCGAGCCCGGCAGCGCCGCCAGATGTTTATCGGCCAGGTGGCGAGCTATTCGCTGGGTGCCTCGGTCCTGCTGCTCTACGCCTATGGCGGCACGGTCTCCATGGCCGTTCCGTCGCTGTTCTGGCTCGGCGGCCTCCTGATCATCGGTACGTTCACCGTGCTGTCGGAAGCCGGCTTCGGCGACCGGTTCGAGGATCATTACCTCACCGTCTTCCAGATCTCGGCGCATATGGCGCTGCAGCTGCTGTTCCTGCTCGCAGTGCCGACGGCCGGGGTCGCTTTCCTCGCCGTGCTGTTCCTGATCTTCGCATTTGGCACGCTGCGCATGACCTCTCACCAGGCGATGGTCACCTGGGGCCTTGCGACATGCGGGCTCGCTTTGGTCTTCCTGGGCTCGGACCTGCCGATCGGGCTGCCGGTTGCGACCCGGCTGGAGCGAACCGCCTCGATGCTCTGTTTCGTGCTGGTGATCGGCCAGTGCGCCTTCCTCGGCCTGTTCGGCGCCACCCTGCGCAAGATCCTGTACCGGCGCAGCATCGAGCTGAAGGCCGCCTATCAGCGCATCGAGGAGCTGGCCGAGCTCGACGAACTCACCGGCTCCTACAATCGCCGCTGCATCATGCGGCTTCTCGACTCCGAGATCGAAAAGTCGCGGCAGGCATCGACGCCCTGCGCGATCGCGCTGATCGATCTCGACTGGTTCAAACGCATCAACGACGCCCACGGCCATCCCGTCGGCGACGAGGTGCTGCGCACTTTCGCGATCACCATGTTCGCCAACATCCGGCCGGCCGACTGCTTCGGCCGCTACGGCGGCGAGGAATTCCTCCTGCTGCTGCCGGACACAACGGGCGAGGCCGCACAGCGCACGCTCGAGCGCTTGCGCGGCATCGTCGCCGATCTCGACTGGAGCGCATTCTCCCTGAATTTGCGCGTGACCATTTCCGCGGGCGTCGTGACGCTGCGCGACGTCGATACTGCCGATACGTTTCTCGCGCGCGCCGATCGCGCGCTCTATTCCGCCAAGGCGCAAGGGCGCAATCGCATTGCAACGAGCTGACCAATCCATTTCTTCCCGCTGCGACAGAAGCCGCCGCCGGACCGAGCGCTCCAGGACAGGGCCATGAGATCCAGATCCGCAAAAACATCCGAGAATTTGCTCGAGGAACTGCAGGCTGCACTCTCGCACGGCACCGTCGCGCGCCGGGTCGAGACGCTGCGCCGCGTCACCGATCTGTTCGTGGGCAACGCGGTGGATTATTCCGACGACCACATCCGCGTGTTCGACGACGTGTTCCAGTGCCTGATCGAGCAGATCGAGACCTCGGCCAAGGCGCTGCTCGCCGACCGCCTCGCACCGGTTGCGGCCGCGCCGCCGAAAATCATCCGCACGCTCGCGCTCGACGAGGTCATCGAGGTCTCCGGCCCCGTGCTGTCGAAATCGGAACGGCTCGACGAGACGACCCTGATCGAGATCGCGCGCACGCGAGGTCAGGCGCATCTCAAGGCGATCTCGCTGCGGCGGGTGCTGTCGGAAGCGCTGACCGACGTGCTGGTGACGCGCGGCGACGAGGACGTGGTGCAATCGACCGTCAGCAATCCGGGCGCGCGGCTCTCCGAGGGAAGCCTCACCGATCTCGTCACCCGCGCCGAGCGCGACGACGACCTCGCCACGTGCATCGGACTGCGGCCGGACCTGCCGCGCCATCACTATTTGAAGCTGGTCGCCAAGGCGTCCTTGAGCGTGCGCAGGAAGCTCGAGGCCGCGCATCCGGAACTCATGGACGAGGTGTCGAGCGTGGTGCAGGAAGTGGCCCAGAGGGTCCGCGCCGCCGCCATGACGAAGCAGACCGAGATGGCGCGCGCGCTGGTGAGGTCGCTGCACGAGGACGGCCGTCTCAACGAATTCCAGATCACCAGTTTCGCCGAGCAGGGCAAGTTCGACGAAACCAATGCGGGGCTCGCGGCGCTCGCGGGCGTCGCGGTCGAGACCGCCGAGACCATGATGATCGAAAGCCGCACCGAGGGCGTGATGATCCTCGCCAAGGTCGCGGGCATGTCCTGGCCAAGCGTGCGCGCCATCATCGCCATGCGCGAGAAGCTCTCCGGCGGCTCGCAGACCGACATGCTGACGCTGCGCGACGTTTACGAGGCGCTGCGCAGCTCGACCGCGCAGCAGGTGCTGCGCTTCCACCGCATGCAGCTGGGCACGACGCCGGCGGCGTGAGGCCGGCGCGCTAGTAACGCAAAACCCTCGCCCCGACCGCCGCGCCGATCGCGGTCACCAGCGCGGTCGCGAGCGTGTACCAGGTCGCGACGAACAGCGGCGAATCGTCAGTGCAGTGCGAGGCATAGAGGGTCGCGGCAAGGCCGGCCGACACCAGGCCGGCGAGCGCTCCGGCAAGCGCCGGCCGCGACGGCGCGCCATGGCGCAGGCCGAACAGCGCCCCCGCAAGCAGCGGCAGCGACATCGCCGGAATTGCGACCAGGCACACCCTTGAGTTCTTGCCCATCAAGCGCATCGTCATCGGCATGGCCGGCGCCATCATCGCCTCACTGCCGATCGCGACCGCGAGCAGCCCGACGGGAAGCAGCAGCAGCCAGCCCCAGCCGCGCAGCAGGGCTTCCGGACGCGACAGATGCAGGCTGATGATGATGGCGGGAATCGCGAGCGACAGCGTCACCGCGAATTTCATGTCGAAGAACGGGTTGTGCATCGCGCTCATCACGTCGTGACGCACGCCGAGGAACGTCGCGAAGATCAGGATCGACAAGGGCGCGGCCACCAGGAGCGCCGTGGTCAGCACGGTGCCGACGCGCGGCGCCCGATGGGCGTTGTCGGCTGCGAGCGAACGGATGAGTTGATCGGTGTCCATGACTACTGATCCCGCAGTTTGGTCGTCAGCGCCGCAAGTCCGCGATGCAGCGCGACCCGCACGGCACCCTCGCTCATCGAAAACTTCGCCGCCGTATCCTTGATCGAGGCGCTCTCGACCGCGATCGACTGCAGCACGTCGCGCTGGCGCTGCGGCAGGGTGTTGAGCTGGGCCGCGACCTCGCCCGCGGAGGCCGTTTCCTCGGGCGCCTCGCCCGGCAGGGTTTCGGCGAAATCGTCGATATTGACGAAGACGCGCCTGCCGCGCCGGCGCAGCGCGTCGATCAGCTTGTTGCGGCCGATGGCAAACAGCCAGGGCGCGAAGGGGGCTTCGCTGTCCCAAGTGTGCCGCTTCAGATGCACCGCCAACAGAATCTCCTGCACGATATCCTCGGCCTGGTCGGGAGGCTGGCCTGCCCGTGCCAGGCCTCGCCTCGCGGCAGCACGCAGCACCGGCGTGACCGCCCTCAACAGGCGATGATAGGCCGCATCATCGCCAGCCATGGCCGACCGCATCAGGCCGGTCCATTCGTCCTCACGTCCGCGCACGCGCGCCCCTCACCATGCAATTCGGCCGTCCGTTCAATTTGTTACGCGGGTCCGACGAGATCACGAATTCGTGATATGCCCCGGACCTCGCGACCGATCCGGCCGTAAACGTCTGCGACGGCTCATAACACCGATCGGCCCGTCCCGCACCCGGCGGCTGGCTTCATGGGGGCCGGTCTGCCCCGGTTTTGCCCGGTGTAGCCCGAAGATTCCCATTTTCTGCCCCGCTGTCGTCACGCCCCGGGGTCTCTGTTCGTTTCCGGGACGGGCGGAATTGGGGAGATCATCACCATGATGAAAGCCAGCGGGCGCGCGGCCCTGATCGTTCTGGCCGGCCTATTGTTGCTGTTGGGAGGCCTTGCACAGGCGGCCCCAAGCTCAACCACAAGCAATTCGGACAGCGCTGGCAAGCAGGCCGACGCGGCCAAGCCGAGCAAGCACCGGCGCCATGAGTCACGCCGCACCACCACCAGCGGCAAGACAGCACAGAAATCCGACGACAAGGCCGACAAGACCGCCGCTCCGGCCCAGGCCGACGAGGCCAAGTCTGACAACAACAAGGCGGCCGACAACACGGCCGATAGTAGCGTCCCGGCCTCGAGCCAGATGCCGCCGGCGGTCGCCAACGCCAATGCGCAGGTCGCCACCACCGACACCCCGACTGCGGCAGCGGCCTCGGCGATGACGGACCGCGCCAACACCAATGTCCAGGCAGCGGCCGATAATACCAGTGCCGCGAACGCCGAGAGCCAGGTCGTCCCGCCCGATCAGCTCAACGACATCGACCGCGCTGCGCAACAGGACAACCCGCCGGCGCAGAAGGCGGTGATTGCCGCAACCGAGGCCCAGCCCCGGCCGGCACCGGTGATGGCAAGCGCCCAGCAAAGCTCTGCCTGGGACCAGAGCTCCCTGATCGGCAAGATCTTCATCGGCGTCGGCACGCTGCTGACGCTGGCGTCCGCCGCGCGCATGTTCATGGCGTGATTGCGGGCCCGATCCTGGCCTGAGAAACCTCCCCGGAACGCGCATCTCGCTGCGTGTTCCGGCGGCCGTTAGCCCCTTGAAGCTCACCGCGCCAGCGGGCACATTGCCTGCCCAATCAAAAGCGTGGGTGGAGCATGAGCACGTTCGAACACATCATCGTCGAAAGCAAAGGCGCGGTCGGCATCATCAAGCTGAATCGGCCGAAGCTGCTCAACGCGCTTTCCTTCGGCGTCTTCCGCGAGATCGCAGCTGCCGTCGACGATCTCGAGGCCGATGACGCCATCGGCTGCATCGTCGTGACCGGCAGCGAGAAGGCCTTTGCCGCCGGCGCCGACATCAAGGAGATGCAGCCGAAAGGCTTCATCGACATGTTCTCCGAGGATTTCGCCGCGATCGGCGGCGACCGGATCGCGCGGTGCCGCAAGCCGACGATTGCCGCGGTTGCCGGTTATGCGCTCGGCGGCGGCTGCGAGCTCGCCATGATGTGCGATTTCATCATCGCCGCCGACACCGCAAAGTTCGGCCAGCCCGAGATCACGCTCGGCACCATTCCCGGCATCGGCGGGACCCAGCGCCTGACACGCGCGATCGGCAAGTCCAAGGCGATGGACCTCTGCCTCACCGGCCGCATGATGGATGCGGCGGAAGCCGAGCGAAGCGGGCTCGTCAGCCGCATCGTGCCCGCTGACAAGCTGATGGACGAAGTGATGGCGGCGGCCGAGAAGATCGCCGCGATGTCGCGCCCTGCGGCCGCGATGGCCAAGGAAGCCGTGAACCGCGCCTTCGAGACGACGCTCGCCGAGGGCATGAGCGTCGAGCGCAACCTGTTCCACTCGACCTTCGCGCTGGAGGACCGCTCCGAGGGCATGGCGGCGTTCATCGAGAAGCGCAAGCCGGTGAACAAGAACCGATAACGTCAGGGAACGGGTCAGGCTGGTGTAAGGCTCGGCCGCGTTCCCGTGAGACGCTGTGACGAAGCTGCAACAAGCACGGATTTCATGGGGGTTTCCCCCGCGGCAGTTTGCCTGCGGGACCTCGGCTGGTTAAACAGTTAAGAGGCCACCGTCGGCGGGGGCGGACAGCCGAGGTTAAGCGGGATTACATGATTGGGCGTACCGCCAGAGCTGGTCGCGAGATGACGCGGCATCGATCGGGCGTGGGTCCTGTGCTTGCGACATGGACCACGTTGGCGCTGTGTTGCGCCCTGCCCTCCGCCGCCTGGGCCGAAGCCCTGCCGGAGGCGCTCGCCAAGGCCTACCAGACCAATCCGCAGCTCAATGCCGAACGTGCGCGACAACGCGCCACGGACGAGAACGTGCCGCAGGCCCTCGCCGGTTACCGGCCGCAGATCGTGGCGAGCCTCAGCGCCGGCCTGCAATCGGTGCGCAATCTGCTGCCCGACAACACGATCCAGACCGGCAATTTGAAGCCATGGATCATCGGCGTCACCGTGACGCAGACCCTGTTCAACGGCTTCCGCACCGCCAACAACGTGCGGGCCGCCGAGCTCCAGGTGCAGTCGGGCCGCGAGGCGCTGCGCAATGTCGGCCAGGGCGTGCTGCTCGACGCGGTCACCGCCTACACCAACGTGCTCGCCAACCAATCGCTGGTCGAAGCGCAGCGTTCCAACGTCGCCTTCCTGCGCGAGACGCTCTCGGTCACCCAGCGTCGTCTCAACGCCGGCGACGTCACGCCGACCGACAGCGCGCAGGCCGAAGCGCGCCTCAACCGCGGCCTTGCCGATCTCAACGCCGCCGAAGTCGCGCTTGCCGTCAGCCAGGCGACCTATGCGCAAGTGATCGGCAATGCGCCGTCGCAGCTTCGCCCCGCCGAGGCCGTCGATCGCTATCTGCCGAAGAGCCGCGAAGACGCGATGACGATGGCAATCCGCCAGCACCCGGCGGTGATGGCCGCCAGCTTCGACGTCGATGTCGCCTCCACCAACATCCGCATCGCCGAAGGCGCATTGCTGCCGAGCGCCACCATCCAGGGCAGCGCCAGCAAGAGCCGCAACAACGACCCGACCCTCGGCACCTTCGCCGAGGACCAGGCCTCGATCGTCGCCAATGTCACCGCGCCGATCTACGACGGCGGCCAGGCCGCCGCGCAGACCCGGCAGGCCAAGGAGATCACGGCGCAGAGCCGGCTCGTGCTCGACCAGGTCCGCAACCAGGCACGCACGGCGGCGGTGAGCGCATGGGTCGCCAATGAAGGCGCCAAGATCACCGTGTCGGCCTCGGAATCCGAAGTGAAGGCTGCGACCGTCGCGCTCCAGGGCGTGCAGCGCGAGGCCGCCGGCGGACAACGCACCACGGTCGACGTCTTGAACTCGCAGGCCGATCTGATCCAGGCCAAGGCCCGCCTGATCGGCGCCAACCGCGATCGCGTCATCGCCTCCTACACGCTGCTCAGCGCCATCGGCCATCTCGACGTCAAGACGCTGAGCCTGAACACGCCGGATTATCTGCCCGAGGTTCACTACCACCAGGTCCGCGACGCCTGGCACGGGCTGCGCACGCCGTCGGGGCAGTAGTTTCAATCTATCGGGCCGGTGCCCATGAAAAGCCGCCGCATCCATCTGACGGGCGCTTCGGGCTCCGGCGTGACGACGCTCGGCCGGGCGCTCGCCGGCCGGCTTGCGCTGCCGCATCACGATAGCGACGACTATTTCTGGCTGCCGACCGCGCCGCCCTATCAGACGACGCGCTCCGTCGCCGACCGCCTGCGCCTGATGCGCGAGATGTTTCTGCCGCGTCTCGATTGGGTGCTGAGCGGATCCGTCACCGGCTGGGGTGAGGAACTCGCTTCGTACTTCGATCTCGTCGTCTTCGTGACCGCGCCGCGCGAGATCCGGATGAAGCGATTGCGCGCCCGCGAGGCCGCCCATTTCGGCGCTGACGCCGTCGCGCCGGGCGGCTGGCGCCATGACGAGACCGAAGACTTCGTCGAATGGGCCTCTCATTACGAAGCGGGGGATCGCGAAGGTCGCAGTCTCACCAAGCATGAAGCATGGCTCGCGGGCCTGCCCTGCTCGGTCGTGCGCGTGGACGGCTCACGTCTGCTTGCGGACATTGTCGAGCAGCTATGCAACGAAGCGCAGCTTCGATTCGGCTGATGTGGTACCGTCCCGGCACACTGCCAAATAAAACAACCAGGGAGAGAAACCGTGCTCAATCGACGCAGCGTCCTGCTTGCCTCCCTCGCCGCCGGAGTAGCCATGACCAACAGAGCCCACGCCCGCGCGGCGCAGCCTGCGACGCCGGTCAATTTCGACGTCCCCGCGCATGCCTGCGACTGCCACACTCACATTCATGGCGACGTCGAGAAATTTCCGTTCTTCGCCGGGCGCGTCTACACGCCCGAGCCGGCAAGCCCCGAAGAAATGGCTGCACTGCACAAGGCGCTGCATATCGAGCGCGTGGTGATCGTCACCCCCAGCGTCTACGGCACCGACAATTCGTCGACCTTGTTCGGCATGAAGGCACGCGGCGCCAATGCGCGCGGCGTCGCCGTGATCGACGACAAGACGACCGAGGCACAGCTCGATGCGATGCAGGCGGACGGTTTCCGCGGCATGCGCCTCAATCTCGCAACCGGCGGCGTCAACGATCCCAATGTCGGCAGGTCACGCTTCACCACCGCCATCGAGCGCATGAAGGCGCGCGGCTGGCACGTGCAGCTCTACACCACGCTTCCTATGATCTCGGCGATCAAGGACCTCGTCGAGACGGCGCCGGTACCTGTCGTGTTCGACCATTTCGGCGGGCTGGAAGCTTCGCTCGGCCTGGAGCAGCCGGGTTTCTCCGATCTCGCTGCGCTGGTGAAGTCCGGCAAGGCCTATGTGAAGATCTCCGGCGCCTATCGCTCGTCCAAGCTCGCGCCGGATTATCAGGACATGGTGCCGTTCGCGCAGGCGCTGATCGCGGCCAACCCGGATCGCGTCGTCTGGGGCACCGACTGGCCGCATCCGGATTCGAGCCGTGTCGAGGGACGCAAAGCCACCGACATCGCGCCGCTCTATCAGATCGACGACGGCCGCCTGCTCAACCAGCTTCCGGTGTGGGCACCGGATGCCGACGTGCGCAAGAAGATCCTGGTCGACAACCCGGCACGACTCTACGGATTTTGACGGTCAGCGCGCGCGGCGCGAGAAGAACGAGATCAGGACCGGCAAGGTCACGAGGATCACGACCGGCGCCAGCATCATGCCGGTGACGACGACGACCGCGAGCGGCTTCTGCACCTGCGAGCCGATGCCCTCGGACAGCGCTGCCGGCAGCAGCCCGACGCCAGCGACGACGCAGGTCATCAGCACCGGCCGGAGCTGCAACTCACCGGTGCGCACCACCGCGCTCGCGCGGTCCATGCCCTCTTCGATGAGCTGGTTGAACTGCGACAGAATGATGATGCCGTCCATCACGGCGATGCCGAACAGCGCGATGAACCCGATCGCTGCGGAGACGCTGAACGCAGTGCCGGTAATCAACAGGCCCAGCACGCCGCCGAAGATCGCCATCGGGATCACGCTCATCGCGAGCAGCGTGTCGGTCATCGAGCCGAAATTGAACCAGAGCAGCACGCCGATCAGCGCCAGCGAGATCGGCACCACGATCGACAACCGCCGGATCGCGTCCTGGAGATTGCCGAACTCGCCGACCCAGTCCATGTGCGAGCCGGGCGGCAGCTGCACCTGCTCGGCAATCTTCTGCTGCGCCTCGCGGATCGCACTGCCGAGGTCGCGCTCGCGCACCGAGAACTTGATCGGCAGATAGCGCTCCTGCTGCTCGCGATAGATGTAGGCCGCTCCCGAGACGAGGCTGATGGTGGCGACCTCGCTCAGGGGAATCTGCGTGACGGTGCCGTTCGGCCCGGGTGCGCCGATGCGCAAATTCTGGATCGCCTCGGCACTGCGGCGGTATTCCGGCGCGAGGCGGACGATGATCGGGAAGTGGCGATCGGAGCCGGACTCGTAGAGATCGCCCGCCGTGTCGCCGCCGATCGCGACCTTGATCGTGGCGTTGATGTCGCCCGGCGCAAGGCCGTAGCGCGCGGCCTTGGCGCGGTCGATGTCGATCTGGACGGTCGGCTGCCCGAGCGAGGTGAACACCGCAAGGTCGGTGACGCCCTGCACCGTGGCCAGCACCGACTTGATCTTGTTGGCGGTGTCGGTGAGCGCCTGAAGGTCGCTGCCGAACAGCTTGATCGAGTTCTCGCCCTTCACGCCGGACACGGCCTCGGAGACGTTGTCCTGGAGATATTGCGAGAAGTTGAACTCGACGCCCGGGAAGCGATCGTCGAGCTGCTTGAGCAATTGCGCGGTCAGCTCTTCCTTGTCGCGGGTGCCGGGCCACTGGCTGATCGGCTTGAGCGGCGCGAAGAACTCGGCATTGAAGAAGCCGGCTGCGTCCGTGCCGTCGTCGGGACGGCCGTGCTGCGACACGACGGACTCGACTTCGGGCCGGGCGCGGATCACCTTGCGCATCTCGTTGACGTAGCTGTTGCCTTCCTGCAGCGAGATGGTCGGCGGCAGCGTGGCGCGAATCCAGAGATTGCCCTCTTCCAGCTTCGGCAGGAATTCGAGGCCGAGCAGCCGGCTGAGCGCCACCGTCATCAGCACGAGGCCGACCGCACCGCCGAGCACGATGTTGCGGTTGGCGACCGCCCATCGCAGCAACGGCGAATACAACCGGTGCAGGATCCGCATCACCCTGGTCTCGGTTTCCTCGACATGCGCGGGCAGGATGATCGCGGACAGCGCCGGCGTGACGGTGAAGGTCGCTAGCAGCCCGCCGGCCAGCGCATAGGCGTAGGTGCGGGCCATCGGCCCGAAGATGTTGCCCTCGACACCGGAGAGCGTGAACAACGGCAGGAAGGCCGCGATGATGATCGCCGCGGCGAAGAAGATCGAGCGCGAGACGTCGGCGGCCGCGCTGAGGATGGCGTGGCTCTTCATGCCGAACAGCGTCTCATGGGACATATGCTCGGTCTCGGACATCGGCGTCGTCTGGGTCAGACGGCGGAAGATCGCCTCCACCATGATGACGGTGGCATCGACGATCAGACCGAAATCGATCGCGCCGACCGAGAGCAAATTGGCCGATTCTCCGCGCAGCACCAGGATGATGACGGCGAAGAACAGCGCGAACGGAATGGTGGCGCCGACGATCAGCGCGCTGCGCAGATCGCCGAGGAACATCCACTGCAGCAGCACGATCAAGAGAATGCCGACCACCATATTGTGCAGCACGGTGTGGGTGGTGAGCTCGATCAGATCGCCGCGGTCGTAGATGCGCTCGATGCGCACGCCGGGCGGCAGGATGCTGGAGTTGTTGATCTGCTGAACGAGCTGATGGACCCGCTTGATGGTCGGCGAGCTCTGCTCGCCGCGGCGCATCAGGACGATGCCCTGCACGATGTCGTCGGACTCGTCGAGTCCGGCAATGCCGAGGCGCGGCTTCTGACCGACGGTGACGGTGGCGACGTCCTTGACCAGCACCGGATTGCCGCCGGTCTGCGCCACCATGGTATTGGCGAGATCGTCGATCGAGCGGATCAGGCCGACGCCGCGCACCACGGCCGATTGCTGGCCGATATTCACGGTGTTGCCGCCGACATTGACGTTGGAATTGCCGACCGCCTGGAGCAATTGCGGCAGCGTCAGACCGTTGGCGACCAGCTTGTTGAAGTCGACCTGGAGCTCATAGGTCTTGCTCTTGCCGCCCCACCCCGTGACGTCGATGACCCCCGGCACGGCGCGGAAGCGGCGCTGCAGGATCCAGTCCTGGATGGTCTTGAGATCGAGCACGCTGTAGTTCGGCGGACCCACGAGACGGTAGCGGAAGATCTCGCCGATCGGGCTAAGCGGCGAGATCTGCGGCTGCACGTTGCCCGGCAGCGGCGCCAGCTGCGCCAGGCGGTTCAGCACCTGCTGCAACGCCTCTTCGTAAGTATAGGCGAAGGAGAATTGGATTTTGACGTCGGAGAGACCATAGAGCGAGATGGTGCGGATGGTCGTGATGTTCTTCAGGCCTGCGACCTGGGTCTCGATCGGGATCGTGATGTAACGCTCGATCTCCTCCGCCGACAGCCCCGGGCTCTGCGTCACGATGTCGACCATCGGCGGGGTCGGATCGGGATAGGCCTCGATGTTGAGCTGGTTGAAGGCGATGACGCCGCCGATCAGCACGGCGACGAACATCCCGACCATCAGGAAGCGCCGGTTGACGGCAAGGGCGACGAGACGATCCATTCAAGCTTCAGTTTGTCTGCAATTTTTTGGGTCGTCGATCAGCTGCCGGACGCCGCGCGGTCGATGAACAGGCTGCCCTTGGTGACGATCTGCTCGCCAGGTTTCAGGTTGCTGGTGACCTCGACGAGGTTGCCGTTGATGAGGCCGATCTTGATCTGGCGCAGCTCGACCGACTTGTCCTCGCGCGCGACCCAGATGCGGACCTTGTCGGCCTCGTAGATCAACGCCTGCTTCGGCACCGCGGGCGCTGCGCGATCGCCGGCCGAATAAATCGTGACGTTGGCGAACATCTCGGGCTTGAGCAGCCCGTCCTTGTTGTCGATGGTGGCGCGAACCTGCAGGCGGCGGGTGTTGGGGTCGATCGCGGCAGCGACGTAATTGATCTTGGCGGTCAGGGGGCGGCCCGGCAGCGCCATCACGTTGACCGTGATGTCCTGCCCGATGCAGATCGCGGCCGCATCGCTCTCGCGCACGAAGGCGGTGAGCCAGACTGTGGAGAGATCGCCGACCACGAAGACCGGATCGCTGGCGCCGGAATTGACATACTGGCCCGGGCCGATCTTGCGCTGCACGACCGTGCCGGCGATCGGCGAATAGATCGTGACTTCCCGATTGATCACGCCTTTGTCCTGGAACGCCTTGATGGTCTCGTCGGTGAAGCCGAGGATGCGCAGCTTGTTGCGCGCGGCTTCCAGCGCAGTCTCCGACGAGCGCATGTCGTTGCGCGCCTGAACCTGGGTCGCTTCGGCCTGCTGATAATCCTTCAGCGGAATGGCATGGCCCTCATAGAGGTCCTTGGCGCGCTTGAACTGGATGTCGGAGAGCTCGAGCGCCGACTTCGCCTTGTTCTGCGAGGTCATCGCCGCGATGAAATCGTTCTGGGCCTGCACGGTGTCGGCGGCCTCGATCGTGAACAGCGGTTGGCCCTGCTTCAGCATCTCACCCGGCTTGGCCAGCAGCTTGGTGACGCGGCCGGCATAGGGCGAGAACACCGGTGTCGAGCGGTCCTCGTCGACGGCGACCTTGCCTTCGGTGACATATTCGGCGCGGAAGGCCTTGGCCTTGACCGGCTCGATCGTCAGCGTCGCCCATTCCGACGGCGTCGGCGTGAAATTCTGCGCATTCTTGCGCGACTGGCTGGAGATCTCGGAGTGCTTCTTTTCTTTGGCGCCGACGTAGCGAAAGCCGTAGGCCCCAACGCCGGCAAGAGCTAGTAAAACTACGGATGTGACCACCCGTTGTTTTGTAAACACCTGCAATCGCTTGGTATTTTCAACTACCATGGAGCCCGGTCGTGTCTGCGACGATCTCGGCAGATGCCTGCCTTATCGGTTGCGCTAATAGTGCCGAATTGCAATTCCAAACAACCTAAAAAACGCTGCGCGCCTTTCGGTTTGCGTTAAAATTTCGCGACATGTCAGCTTCACGTCAGCTTCGCGCCGGCCACTGTGCCGGATGACTGCCGAGCGGCATTGCCGGGCGGCTCCATTGCGCCGGCGTCTTCGACAGCATCGCCGCATGGCGCACCGCCTTCAACATGCCGAAGCCAGATGGCATGTTTTCGATGAACGCAGTATGTACGGCTTCGCCCGTAAGATCCGGGGTGTTCAGTCCGCCATCGAGCCGGCCGAGATCCCAAAGCCAGCGCCCGGTCTGCGCCAGCGACACCCGCGCGTGCCAGCTGCCGCCTTCGCGCGCCTGACGCGCCTTGGCCATCATCGCACCGAACGCCATCAGATAGCCGGTGGCGTGATCGAGCATCTGTGCCGGCAATTCCTTGGGACCATCGAGACCGGCAGCACGTCCCTCGGCATGATTGAATCCGGTCGTGGTCTGCACGAGGGAATCGAAGCCGCGCCGCTCGGCCCAGGGGCCGGCGTGGCCATAGGCCGACAGCGTCACATAGACGATGCCCGGATTGATCTGCGCTGCATCCTCAGGAGCGAAGCCGAGGGCGGCGAGCGCGCGCGGGCGATAGCCCTGCGAGAAGATGTCGGCCTCCCGCAACAGTTCGCGCAATTGCGCCCTGCCCGTCTCGCCCTTGAGCTCGACGAACGTGGCGAGCTTGCCCCGGCCGGTATCGATGGTGAGCCAGGGAATGGCGGGCAGCTCCGGCCCTGACACCAGCAGAACGTCCGCACCATGCGCAGCGAGCGTGCGGCCGGCGACGGGGCCTGCGATGACGCGGGAGAGATCAAGCACGCCCAGGCCCGCAAGCGGACGATCGCCTTTTGGCCACGGCTTTGGTGGGGCCTCGCCGATCTTCTCGATCGAGAGCAGCGGCAACCCGGCGAGCGCGCGCGCCTGCGGCAGAGCCGACCATTCGTCGTAGCTCCGCATCAGAGCGACCACGCCGCCCGCGGCGGAAGCCGCAGTCTCGAAATCCTCGCCCTTCCACTGCATCAGCGCTGCCTGCACCTTGTCGCGCTCCGCCTCGCAGCCGAGCACCCTGCAGACGGCATCGCGGTGATGCGGGAAATTGGTGTGGCAGCGGACGAAGCGGCCATCGCCGGTCCTGTAGACGCCGGCGATGGCGTCCCAAGCCGGCGGTGGCGGCTTGTCGTCGAGGCGCAGATAGCGCTCGGAGCGACATTCGGCGACGGCGTGGCGCATGTCGACGGAGACGTTTTGGGTTTCGCCGCTGCGTTGTCTCCATATCTCGGCCGCTGCAAGGCCCGCCGCAGCAATCGTGGTTTGGCCGGCAACAGCAACACGAAAGGAGGATGGAATCTGCGGCTCCTCTCCGGTCAAGCGCACACGTTCGAGCGCGGACGCATCGCCGCCGGCGGAGGTCCAGATATCCCTGAGAATGTCGGCGGGGCTTTGCATGACCCTTCTCTCCCTTTAGCTTTCAACATCCTATTAGCATATAAGGACATGCAATGGCCGCCATCGATCCTCTCACCGCAGGTGCCGTGTTCATCGCAACGGCGGCCACAGACGCGGTCTATGTGATGTTCACCTCGGCTGTAATCGCGCGCAAGCGCATGTCAGCTGCGAACTGGAGCGCGGTCTGGTACATGCTCTCCTCCTACGCCGTGATCAGCTACACCGAAAACGCGTTCTATGTCGCTTTCGCGGCGATCGGCTCCTGGGCCGGCGCCTACGCCTCGCTAACCTTCCTGCACCGCCCGCCCGGCGGCCCGCCGGTCGGCGCTGCGCCGGAGTGAGGACGTAAAGTGGTGGCATGTCCTCCAATGCTAATCCCGTCATCCTGAGGTGCGAGGCTTGCGATGCATCGCGTCGCAAGTCGAGCCTCGAAGGATGCACGGCCGAGGTGGCAGCCGGGCTGTCGCTCTTCGAGGCCTCCGCTACGCTCCGGCACCTCAGGGTGACGGTCGAACAATGGGATTTGCGGCGCACGCGACTACACTCTCCACGACCAACAAAAAGGAAACCCAACAATGGATCTCGGTCTCAAAGGCAAGAACGCCATCGTGCTCGGTGGCACGCGCGGCATCGGGCGGGCGATTGCGGAGACGCTCGCCGGGGAAGGCACCAATGTCGCGGTGTGTGCGCGCAACGCCGATCAGGTTGCGACCACCGTTGCCGAGCTGAAGGCGAAGGGCGTCAACGCCACCGGCGGCCCGGTCGACGTGACTGACGGCGCGGCGCTGAAATCCTGGATCGAAGGTGCCGCAAAAGAGCTCGGCGGCATCGACATGCTGTTCTCCAATGCCGGCGCGATGGCGCAGGGCCACGATGCAGCATCCTGGCAGCAGAATTTCCAGCTCGACGTGCTCGGCGCCGTGCACGCGTTCGATGCCGCGCGGCCGTTCCTTGAAGCCGGCGGCGAGAAGAGCGGCGACGCCGCCTTCGTCATCATCTCCTCGATCTCGGCGGCGCAGGCGGACACGGCCAGCTCCTACGGCCCGATCAAGGCGGCGCTGATCCACATGGCCAAGGGACTGGCGCGGCAATTTGCGAAGAAGAAGATTCGCGTGAATGTGGTGTCGCCCGGCACCGTCTATTTCAAGGGCGGCGTCTGGGAGATGGTCGAGAAGAACATGCCCGAGCGTTACAACGACGCGATGAAGCGCAATCCGACCGGCCGGATGGCAACGCCGCAGGAAATCGCGAGCGCCGCGGTGTTTCTGGCAAGCCCGGTGTCGGGGTTTACGACGGGGTCCAATCTCGTCGTGGACGGCGCGATCTCGAACCGGGTGAATTTTTAGAAGGGCACACTGTCATCGCCCGACTTGATCGGGCGATCCAGTATTCCAGAGACGGCGCGGCTAGAGCCGAGAAGCCGCGGCGTACTGGATACCCGCTTTCGCGGGGTATGACGGCTGAGCGTGTGGCACGCTACTTCAACAAATTCGTCATTGCGAGCGGGAAACTCGTAGGCTGGGCAAAGCGACTTGTCCGCCGTAGCTCGAAGAGCGAAGGCGGAAGCGTGCCCACGTCTTCGCGACGAGCCGCAAAAGGAGGTGGGCACGGCGCTTAGGCGCCTTTGCCCACCCTACGGCAGCCGTACGTGGCAGCACTCCGCGCCACCCCTCAATGAAAATCCCGCGATGGCGGCAGGATGCGGACGTTGCGGGGGTGGCGGATTTTCTGCGCCGGCATGTCCGCGAGGGCGCGAGAGTCTTCGTTAAGCGGCTCGACCACGGTGGCACCTGCCGGCACCGGATGCTTGCGGCTCAGGGCGTCGTTGGCGAGGCCGACCAGATCGTGCGAGCGATCGATCATGCGCTGGGCGATGAGATGCGTCACCTTCTCGGGGCTGCTCTGGATATAGCCTTCGACCAGGATGAGGCGCGCCCCCATCACCTCTTTCCGGTACTGCTCCATGATCTTGGGCCACACCACGACATTGGCGATGCCGGTTTCGTCCTCCAGCGTCATGAACACGACGCCGCTGGCGCTGCCCGGCCGTTGCCGCACCAGCACCACGCCGGCGCAGCGGACGCGCCGGCGCTCGTTCTCGTGGCTGACATCCTTGCAGGCGACGACGCGCTCGCGCGAAAACATCTCGCGCAAGAATTCCATCGGGTGCCCCTTCAACGATAGCCGGATGGTCTGGTAGTCCGCGACCACCTGCTCGGAACGCGGCATCACCGGCAGCGGTTGCGCGTGCTCGTCCGGCTGCTCGCGCGCGGTCGCCGCCTCGAACAGCGGCAGCGGCACGTCGTCGGGCAGCCGCCGCACCTGCCACAGCGCCTCGCGACGGTCGAGCCCGAGCGAGCGAAACGCGTCGGCATCGGCCAGCAGGATCAGCGCGCGCTTGGGTAGGCCGGTGTCGCGGGCGAAATCCTCCAGCGAGGTGAAGGGGCGGCGGTTGCGGGCGGCGATGATGCGGTCGGCCCAGTCCTCCTGAGTGACGTAGACTTTGCCTTGCCGCTTCGCCTGCTCCTTCTTGAGGACCTCCTCATCGGGATCGAGCCAATGGAAGCCGTCGATCTGGCGAAAGCCAAGGCGGACGGCACAATACCTGCCGTCAGTATTCTCCAGCGTGTTCTGCGCAAAACTATAGGACACGTCGATATCGCGCACCTCGACGCCGTTCTTGCGGGCATCGCTGACGATCTGTACCGGCGCATAAAAGCCCATCGGCTGCGAGTTCAGGAGGCCACAGCAGAAGGCGTCGGGGTGATGATATTTCAGCCATGACGAGATGTAGACCAGCTGGGCGAAGCTCGCGGCGTGGCTCTCCGGGAAGCCGTAGGAGCCGAAGCCCTTGATCTGGTCAAAGCAGCTTCTGGCAAAGTTGGCATCGTAGCCGCGCGCGACCATATTGCCGATCAGCTTCTCCTCGTATTGGCCAATGGTGCCGACATTGCGGAAGGTCGCCATCGAGCGGCGCAGGCCGTTGGCTTCCTCGGACGTGAATTTTGCCGCCTCGATCGCGATGCGCATGGCCTGCTCCTGGAAGAGAGGCACACCCTTCGTCTTGTGCAGCACCTTGTAGAGCTCGTCCGCGGGGCCATGCTCGGGCGATGGTGAAGGATAGGTCACTTTCTCAAGCCCGTTCCGCCGCCGCAAATACGGATGTACCATGTCGCCCTGGATCGGACCCGGGCGCACGATGGCAACTTCGATGACGAGATCGTAGAAGGTCCGCGGCTTCAGGCGCGGCAGCATGTTCATCTGGGCGCGGCTCTCTACCTGGAACACGCCGAGCGATTCCCCGTCACACAGCATGTCGTAAACCTTGGGGTCGTCCTGGGGAACGCTCGCCAGCACAAAACGCTCGCCTTTGTGGTATGCGATCAGATCAAAACATTTCCGGATGCAGGTCAGCATGCCCAGCGCGAGCACGTCGACCTTCATCATGTTGAGCGCGTCGACGTCGTCCTTGTCCCATTCGATGAAGGTGCGGTCGTCCATCGCCGCGTTGCCGATCGGGACATAGGTGTCGAGCCGGTCCTGCGTCAGCACATAGCCGCCGACGTGCTGGGACAGGTGGCGCGGAAATTCGATCAGCTCGGTCGCAAGCTCGACAGCAAGGTTGATCATGGGATTTTGTGGATCGAGCCCGGCCTGCCTGACCTGCATGTCGTTGAGACCCTTGCCCCAGCTGCCCCAGACGGTGTCGGCGAGCGCGGCGGTGACGTCCTCGGTCAGGCCCAGCGCCTTGCCGACGTCGCGGATGGCGCTGCGCGGGCGATAGTGGATGACCGTTGCGATGATCGCGGCACGATGGCGGCCGTAGCGGCGATAGACATATTGCATCACCTCCTCGCGCCGGGAATGCTCGAAATCGACGTCGATGTCGGGCGGCTCCAGCCGCTCCTTGGAGATGAAGCGCTCGAACAGCAGATCGACCTTGGTCGGATCGACCGAGGTGATGCCGAGCACGTAGCACACCGCCGAATTCGCCGCCGATCCCCGACCCTGGCACAGAATGTTCTGGCTGCGCGCGTAGTGCACGATGTCGTGCACGGTGAGGAAATAATGTGCGTATTTCAGCTCGGCGATCAGCGCGAGCTCTTTGTTCAACGTCGCGCGCAGCTTGTCGTCGATCTTACCTCCAAAATATTTATCGACGCCCGCCCAGGTCAAATCCTCCAGATGCCCTTGCGCGGTCTTGCCCGGCGGCACCGGCTCGTCCGGATACTGGTATTTGAGCTGGTCGAGCGAGAAGTCGATCTTCCCCGCAAAACGCATGGTCTCCGCGATCGCCTCGGGGATATCGCGGAACAGCCGCGCCATCTCCCTGGGCGTCTTCAGAAACCGCTCGGCATTGGCTTCCAGCTTCCGTCCGACTGCCTCGATCGTGGTCTTTTCCCGGATACAGGTCAGCACGTCCTGAAGCGGACGGCGGCCGGGATCGTGATAAAGCACCTCGTTGGTCGCGAGCAGCGGCACTTTTGCTTCGGCGGCGAGGTCATCGAGCCGTGCCAGGCGGCGCCGGTCGTCGCCGCGATAGATCAGGCTCGCGGCCAGCCACACGCCTTCGGCGCGGCTCGCCTTTAGTTTTGCAAGCACATCCAGCGCCTGCGCCGGCTCGAAGCGATGCGGCAACGTCAGGACCAGGAGCTGGCCTTCCGAGAATTCCAGGAGATCGGCGAAGGTGAGACGGCACTCGCCCTTCTCGATCCGCGTGGTGTCGTCGCCGCGCTTGCCTTTGGTCAGGAGCTGGCACAGCCGGCCATAGGCGGCGCGGTCGCGCGGGTAGACAAAAATGTCGGGCGTGCCGTCGATGAAGACGATGCGCGCACCGATCAGCAGTTTCGGCTTGTGCAACACCTTGTCATTGTCGAGCTCATTCCAGGCCCGCACCACGCCGGCGAGCGTGTTGTGGTCGGCGATTCCGATCGCGGGAATGCCGAGCTTGCTCGCCTGATGCACATAGGCTCGCGGATCCGAGCCGCCGCGCAGAAAGGAGAAGTTCGTGGTGATGCCGATCTCGGCATAGGCGGGGCTATTCATGCGAAAAGACCGTGCACATACCAGCCGGGAGAAGCAGGCTCGCCGTCGCCGTCGAACACCTCCCCCTCGTAAAGTCCATCGCGAAAAATCCAGAAGCGCAGGCCCTCGGCGTCCTCGATGCGAAAGTAATCCCGCGTCAGCTGCTTGCCGTCCTGCCGCCACCATTCCATCGCGATACGCTCGGGTCCTTCCACCCGCACCACGGCATGCAGCGCGCGGCGCCAGGTGAACTGATGCGGCGGACCATCCGGCACGGCCGCGAACGGCACCTTGATCGGCTCCGGCTTGTCGAACAGCCTTAAGGGACGCAGCGGCGGCTCGCTTTCGGTCCGTGCCGGCCATTCGGCCTGCATGGCGGCGGCGAGATGATGCTGCGCCGGCGCGGCCATCACAGCGCATTCGGGGATATGGGTATCCTCAGGCAGGTGCACGACGACGCGCTTTCCGCCGATGCGCGCGGCGATGCGGTCGATCAGCGCGGCAAGCTCGTCATTGTCGTGGACATGGGCGTCGAGATCGCGCTGCTCCTGCACCACGATCTCGGTGCGGCTCGCCGACAGCCGCACCATGTCGAAGCCGAAGCCGGGATCCAGCGGATCGGCCAGCGCATCGAGACGCTCGCGGAACAGCCGGTCGATCACCGCGCTTCGCGTCACCGGACGTCCGGTCTCGACCATGATCGCGCGCACCACGCCGTCGGTGCGGAAGAACGCGGCTTCCAGCCGGCGCGCGCCCTTGCCCTGCTTCTCCATCGACGCGATCAGCGTATCGGCGAGCCGCGACAGCGTCATTGCGATCATGGTGTCGGTCGCGATCGGCTCGGCGAAACGCTTCTCAACGATGTAATCGGGCAACGGCTTACGCGGGTTGATTGGCGCATCGCCCTGCCCTAGCGCATGTGCGAGCAAGGTTGAGAACCGCGCCCCGAACCGCGCCGTGATCTCGCTCGGCGAGCGCGCGGCGACGTCGCCGATGGTCTTGAGGCCGGCGCGGCGCAGACCGGTGGTGATGGCCTCGTCCGCACCGAGCGCGGACACCGGAAACCGGCTGATCGCCCTCGCCTCTTCGCCATCGGCAACGATGGTGCCCGTGGCCTGCCGCGTCAGCGTGCGCGCGCAGACCGAGGTGCCGGCGATTGCCGCGCTGACGGCAAAGCCTTGTCGGCCGAGCGCACGAACCAGCGCTTGCAGCAGCGCAGCCTCGCCGCCGAACAGATGCGCACAGCCGGTGATGTCGAGGAACAGCCCATGCGGCGGGTCGAGCGCGACCAGCGGCGTGAAGCGGTCGCACCAGTCGGCGATGTCGCTAAGCGTCTTCGCATCGGCCGCGACATCGGCATCGAACACTTTCAGGTCCGGGCACATCGCCCGCGCATTGGCCAGCGGCTGACCGATGTACAGGCCGAGGCGCTCGGCAGCCTCGTCCAGCGCATGGATCACCAGCGCATTGTTGTCCTTGATGACGACGATGCTCGGCTCATTATTGGTTTTACCCAGCCCGGCGCTGTTGAAGAACCGCTGGATCCGGTCGATGGGCAGGCGCGGCAGCCACAGGCTGAGAATACGTCGACGGTTCACTGAACTGGCACTCATCACAATTCCATTCCATGATCCACCGGCCGCAGGGGCCATGACGATTACGCAAGAGTTCGGCATCGAAACGCGGCGCGCCCCATGCGTCCCACACCGATCCCGGCGGCGAATGCGCCGCGCGCAGCATCCACCGTGTCTCCGCGGTCGAAGGCAGCGGCTGCGCCGCCATCCGCAGCATCAGGCCGGTGACGCCGGAGCCTTGCGCGGCCAGCGTCAGCTTGCGGCTCGCCACGAGATCGAACTGCCTGGTCTCGCCCCAGAGCTCGAGCACGACGGCGCCGAGCGCATCGCAAGCGAGCGCATCGGCCGAGGTACGCAGCGCGCTCTCGACATCGGCGGCGCGCACCATCACCACGCGGCGCGGATCGAGGCCGAGCTCGGCGAGCCCGCTCATCGACAGCGCGCCTGCCTCTATCTCCAAGAAATCCTGCCGTACCCACAGCAACGGCCGCTGCGCCGAGACGCGCCCGGCAAGCCCCATGACGAAGCCGGTCGCGGCCGTCCCCTGCCGTCCCTCACAAAACACCTCGTGGATCGCCGCGCGCGCGAGCCCGCCCTTCAGCGCGTTGTCGGCTTCGCTATGACCGAGTGCGACGCGATCGTGCGGATGCACGACCGTTGCCGTCTCGATACGCTCGATCTGGCCGCGCAAGGTCGCAAGCGCGCTTTGACGTGCGCCGCTCATGCTCGCCGCTCCTTCAGAGGTGATTGCCGATGGCTCTCAAAAAGAGAACCAGCGGCTGGCTCATTTGTTCATGATATGTTCTAATATAAAGCTAACGGCGCGTAGAGAGTCAATCGAATTGGCGCGCAAGCGGATTCATGAGCTGAATCAAAGGGATTCCAAGATGGACGTACAACGCAAGCTGGAAATCCTGGCTGACGCCGCCAAATACGACGCGTCCTGCGCCTCCAGCGGCACCGAGAAGCGGGATTCCAGCGACGGCAAGGGCATGGGCTCGACCGCGCCCGGCATGGGCATCTGCCATTCCTACGCGCCGGATGGACGCTGCATCTCGCTGCTCAAGGTGCTGCTGACCAACGCCTGCAATTACGATTGCCTCTATTGCGTCAACCGCGCCTCCTCGAACGTGCCGCGCGCCCGCTTCACCGTCGACGAATTGGTCAAGCTCACGCTCGACTTCTACCGTCGCAACTACATCGAGGGCCTGTTTCTCTCCTCCGGCATCATCCGCAGCCCCGACTACACCATGGAGCAGGTGGTGAGCGTCGCGCGAAAGCTGCGCGAGGAGCACCACTTCCGCGGCTATATCCATCTCAAGACCATTCCCGAGGCCGACGATGCGCTGATCGCGGAAGCCGGCAAATATGCCGACCGTCTCTCCATCAACATCGAGATGCCCGAGGAGACGAGCCTGCAGCAATTCGCGCCGGAGAAGGACGTGCGCGCGATCCGCCGCACCATGGGCCGGCTGCGGCTGAAGCTCGACGAGGCCGAGGAAGGCCGCAGTGCGAAGACCAGGGCGAAGCCGCAGCGCTTCGCGCCGGCGGGCCAAAGCACGCAGATGATCGTCGGCGCTGATGCTGCCTCCGACCACACCATTCTCCACACCAGCGCCAATCTCTACGGCGCCTACCGCCTGCGGCGCGTCTACTACTCCGCCTTCAGCCCGATCCCCGACGCCAGCCGCGCCTTGCCTCTGGTGCAGCCGCCGCTGCTGCGCGAGCACCGGCTCTACCAGGCCGACTGGCTGATGCGGTTCTACGGTTTCGATGTCGGCGAGATCGTCGACGACAGCGCGATGCTGCCGCTCGACATCGATCCAAAACTCGCCTGGGCGCTGCGCCATCGCGACCGCTTCCCGCTCGACGTCAACCGCGCCAGCCGCGAGGAGCTGCTGCGCGTGCCGGGCTTCGGCACCAAAACGGTCGAGCGCATCATTACGACGCGGCGCACCACCACGATCCGTCTCTCCGATCTCGCGCGGCTGCACGTGCCCAAGCACAAGGCCCTGCCATTCATCGTCCTCAGCGATCACCGCCCCTCGCCGCATCGTCTCGATGCCGCCGGGCTGATCGAGCGCTTCAAGCCGAAAGCAACACAATTGGGATTTGGCTTCTGATGCAGTACATCACCCTCGACAACGAAACCGATTTCGACGGCTGGCGCAAAGCCGCGCGCAGCCTCGTGCTTCATCATGTGCAGCCGACCGATGTCAGCTGGACCGTGCGGGGCGGCGAAGCCGATTTGTTCGCGCCGCAAGCGCCGTCTCCGATCCTCGAGGTGAACGACGGCACCTTCAATGTCTCCGCAAAATTTGTCGAACTCGCCCAGGCCGCAATCCTGCACCGCGATATCAAGCGCTTTGCGATCCTCTATCGGCTGCTGTTTCGGCTGAAGGACAACCACGACCTCATCGAGGTCGCGACCGACCCTGATGTCGCGCAGGTCACGGCGATGGCGCGAGCGGTCCATCGCGACGAGCACAAGATGCACGCCTTCGTCCGCTTCCGCGAGATGGGACGCGAGCGCGCAGCGCATTACGTCGCCTGGTTCGAGCCGGAGCATCACATCGTCGAGCTCGCCGCGCAGTTCTTCGCCAAACGCTTCGCAGACATGCCCTGGTCGATCCTGACGCCGGACCTCTGCGCACATTGGGACGGCCACGCGCTCGCGTTCACGCCGGGCGTCAGCAAGAGCGATGCGCCGGGCGAAGACCGGCTGGAGGAAACCTGGCGGCGCTATTACGCCAGCATCTTCAATCCAGCCCGGCTCAAGGTGAAGGCGATGCAGGCCGAGATGCCGAAGAAATATTGGAGGAACCTGCCCGAGGCTTCGATCATTAAGCCCTTGATCGAGGACGCCGAACGCATGACCGGCGCCATGATCGCCAATGCCGCAACCGAGCCGCACAAGCCTCAGAAGCGGCCGGAGGCTCCGATGAAACGCAAGCCAGCTGCCAACGATCTCGAAGCGCTCCGCGAGGAAGCCGCGCATTGCCGCGCCTGCCATCTCTACAAGGACGCGACCCAGACCGTGTTCGGCGAAGGCCCTAAGTCGGCAAACATCATGCTGGTCGGCGAGCAGCCCGGCGACAAGGAAGATCTCGCCGGCCATCCGTTCGTCGGTCCGGCCGGCCAGATGCTCGACCGTGCGCTGGAGGAGGCCGGTGTCGATCGCAAGAAGGTCTATGTCACCAATGCGGTGAAGCACTTCAAATTCGTGCCGCGCGGAAAGATCCGCCTGCACCAGAAGCCGAATACGCCGGAGATCCGGGCCTGCCGGCAATGGTATGAGCGGGAAGTCTTGGCAATTCAGCCTGATCTGATCGTGGCGATGGGTGCCACCGCCGCGCAAAGCGTGTTCGGCAAGATCACCCCCATCGGCAAGACCCGCGGCCGGCTCATCGACCTTCCCGACGGACGCAAAGCGCTGGTGACGGTGCACCCGTCCTATCTGCTGCGGCTGCCCGATCCGGAAGCCAAGGTGCAGGAATATCAGCGCTTTGTCGACGATTTGAAGATCGCTGCCGGCTTGCAGAAGAGAGCCGCGCGGGCCGCCTAAATACTGGCAGGAAAACGGTTTTCAACCGCCGCTTGTCATCCAGCCTTCAAATCCATCGCGGACAATACCCTTACTTCAAAGTTAAGGGGCGTCCAGACATGACCGATGTAGCATTCGACCGCGCGGTAGCCGATCCCGCGCCGATCCAGCCGGCCTCGCGGCCAAATCTCGACAAGGGCTTCAATCCGCTGACGATGATCCTGTTCTTCGGCATCCTCGCCGCGGGCCTGCTGTTCGTCGCCTACAGCATCTATGTCGACGTCAACGCGACCGGCGCGCGCGTGACGAGCTACCTGCCCTACATCCTGTTGTTCGTCGCGCTGCTGATCGCGCTCGGCTTCGAATTCGTCAACGGCTTCCACGACACCGCCAATGCGGTGGCGACCGTGATCTACACCCATTCGCTGCCGGCCGAAGTCGCGGTGATGTGGTCGGGCTTCTTCAACTTCCTCGGCGTGCTCATGTCCTCCGGTGCGGTCGCCTTCGGCATCGTCTCGCTGCTGCCGGTCGAGCTGATCCTGCAGGTCGGCTCCAGCGCCGGCTTCGCGATGGTGTTCGCGCTGCTGATCGCCGCGATCCTGTGGAATCTCGGCACCTGGTTCTTCGGCCTGCCCGCCTCCTCGTCGCACACGCTGATCGGCTCGATCATCGGCGTCGGCGTCGCCAACGCCGTCATGCGCGGCCGCGACGGCACCTCGGGCGTGGACTGGACCAAGGCGACCGAGATCGGCTACGCGCTGCTGCTGTCGCCGCTGTTCGGCTTCATCTGCGCTGCGACGCTGCTGCTGCTGCTCAAGTTCGTCGTGCGCAACCCCGCCCTGTATGCCGCGCCCGAGGGCAACAAGGCGCCGCCGCTCTGGATCCGCGGCCTCTTGATCGCGACCTGCACCGGTGTCAGTTTCGCGCACGGCTCGAACGACGGCCAGAAGGGCATGGGCCTGATCATGCTGATCCTGATCGGCACCGTGCCGACGGCCTACGCGCTCAACCGCGCGCTGCCGGAATCCCAGGTCGCCCAGTTCCAGAAGGTCTCGGATGCTGCTTCCAAGGTGATCGCGGCCAAGGGTGCCGGTCACTCGATCATCGGCGATCCCCGTCCTGCGGTGACGCAGTACATCACCTCGCACCACATCAGCGAAGGCACCTACCCCTCGCTGTCGGTGCTGGTGAAGGATGTCGGCGACCAGGTCGCGAAATACGGCTCGCTCAACAAGGTGCCGGCGGAAGTGGTCGGCAACAGCCGTAACGACATGTACCTGACCTCGGAAGCGATCCGCTTCCTGATGAAGGACAAGGAAAACGACCTCAACAAGGAAGAGGTCGCGACCTTGAACGCCTACAAGGGCGGGCTCGACAGCGCCACGAAGTTCATCCCGACCTGGGTGAAGGTCGCCGTCGCCATCGCTCTCGGCCTCGGCACCATGATCGGCTGGAAGCGCATCGTCATCACGGTCGGCGAGAAGATCGGCAAGAGCCATCTGACCTACGCGCAAGGCGCCTCGGCCGAGCTGGTGGCCGCCGCTACGATCGGCGCCGCCGACGTGTTCGGCCTGCCGGTCTCCACCACCCATGTGCTGTCATCCGGCGTCGCCGGCACCATGGCCGCGAACGGTTCGGGCCTGCAAATGGCGACCATCCGCAATCTGTTGATGGCCTGGGTCCTGACGCTGCCCTGCGCGATCATGCTGTCGGCCACGCTCTACGTGATCTTCTCGCGGATCTTCTGAGCAATCACGCTCCTCAAAGACAAAGGGCCCGTGCGATGCACGGGCCCTTTTCATTTGCGCTTGAAGCTCGGCGTTACGACGCCGCGAGCGATTCCTCGACCAGCTTGACCCAGTAGGACGTGCCGAACACGATCGCCTCGTCGTTGAAATTGTAGGCGGGGTGATGCAGGCCGGCGCTGTCGCCGTTGCCGCAGAAGATGAAGGCGCCGGGCCGTGCTTCCAGCATGTAGGCGAAATCCTCGCCGCCCATCAGCGGCGGCATCTCGTGCACGTTGGCATCGCCGGCAACCTGCTTTGCAATGCGCCGCGCCACCTCGGTCTCCGCGGCGTGGTTGTTCACGACGGGATAGTTGCGCTGGTAGCGCAGGTCGATCTTCGCGCCGGTGATCTGTGCGACGCCCGCCACCACCTCATGCACGCGCTTCTCGACCAGCTTGCGCACCTCGGGCGAGAGCGTACGGATGGTGCCCTTCAGCGTCGCGGTCTGCGGAATGACGTTGCGGGCGTTGCCGGCGTGGAATTCGCAGATCGAGATCACCGCCGATTCCAGCGGATCGACGCTGCGCGCGACGATCGACTGCAGCGCGGTGATCACTTGCGCGCCGACCAGCACGGAATCGACGCATTTGTGCGGACGCGCGGCATGACCGCCGAGGCCCTCGATCATGATATCGACCTCGTCGGTCGCTGCCATGATCGGGCCCGGCCGGATCGCGAACGAGCCGATCGGAATACCGGGGCCATTGTGCATGCCGTAGACCTGCTCGATGCCGAAGCGCTCCATCAGGCCGTCCTTGACCATGGCCGCGCCACCGGCGCCGCCCTCCTCGGCGGGCTGGAAGATCACGACCGCATCGCCGGCGAAATTGCGGGTTTCGGCGAGGTAGCGGGCGGCCCCGAGCAGCATCGCGGTGTGGCCGTCATGGCCGCAGGCGTGCATCTTGCCCGGGGTCTTGGAGGCGTAAGGCAGGTTGGTCTGCTCCTCGACCGGCAGCGCATCCATGTCGGCGCGCAGGCCGATGGTCTTGAGCCCCTCGCCGGCCGGCTTGTTGCCCTTGATCACCCCAACCACGCCGGTCTGGCCGAGCCCGGTGACGACCTCGTCGCAACCGAACTCGCGCAACCGGTCCGCGACGAATGCTGCAGTGCGATGAACATCGTACAGCAGCTCGGGATGCTCGTGGATGTCCCGGCGCCAGGCCTGAATATCGGGTTGAAGGTCGGCGACGCGGTTCACGATGGGCATGGAAGGTCTCAAGCTTTGTTGAAAATGCAGGATTGTCTACCATGCAAGCGCCAGTCCACCCAACTGCCGCGGGCCGAGGGTAACCCTGTCCTCTCGTCATGGCCGGGCTTGTCCCAGCCGTCCACGTCTGACTATTAGAACAGAAAGTGCGTGAATGCCGGGACAAGCCCGGGCATGACGCCGGTTGGGTGGAAGCAGAATGCCGAGACGGCTCGAAGGTGAATTTGATTACATTGTCGTCGGGGCAGGTACGGCGGGCTGCATCGTCGCCAACCGGCTGTCGGCCGATCCCGGCAATCGCGTCCTCGTCCTCGAAGCCGGCGGCGACGACAACTGGATCTGGTTCCACATCCCGGTCGGCTATCTCTTCGCGATCGGCAATCCGCGCTCGGACTGGATGTTCAAGACCGAGGCCGAGCCGGGCCTGAACGGCCGTTCGCTCGCATATCCCCGCGGCAAGGTGATCGGCGGCTGCTCGGCGATCAATGCCATGATCTCGATGCGCGGCCAGGCCGCGGACTATGACCACTGGCGACAGCTCGGCATGACCGGCTGGGGCTATGACGACGTGCTGCCGCTGTTCAAGAAGCTCGAAGACCACTTCCTCGGCGCCAGCGAGCATCACGGCGCCGGCGGCGGCTGGCGCATCGAGGCGCCGCGGCTGTCCTGGGACGTTCTCGATGCCGTCGGCGATGCCGCCGAAGAGATGGGCATCAAGCGCATCCCGGATTTCAACACCGGCGACAACGAAGGCACGAGCTACTTCCATGTCAACCAGAAGCGCGGTCGGCGCTGGTCCTCGGCGCGCGGCTTCCTCAAGCCTGCGCTGAACCGCCCGAACCTGCGGCTCGAGAAGCATGTGCTGGTCGACCGCGTCATCATCGAGCAAGGCCGCGCCGTCGGCGTGCGTTTCATCCAGAACGGCGAGATGATCGAAGCGCGAGCGAAACGCGAGGTGGTCCTGTCGGCCGGCTCGATCGGCTCGGTGCAGGTGCTGCATCGCTCCGGCATCGGCCCTGCCGACTGGCTGTCGCCGCTCGGCATCGACATTGTCATGGACAAGCCCGGCGTCGGCCGCAATCTGCAGGATCACCTGCAGCAGCGTGCGATCTACAAGGTCGAGGGCGTGCGCACGTTGAACGAGACCTATTACAATCTGTTTCGCCGCGGATTGATGGGCCTCGACTACGCCTTCCGCCGCCGCGGTCCCCTGACCATGGCGCCGTCGCAGCTCGGCATCTTCACGCGCTCCGACGCGACGCGCGCCCGCGCCAACATCCAGTTCCACGTGCAACCGCTGTCGCTCGACAAGTTCGGCGATCCCCTGCACCGTTTCCCGGCCATCACGGTCAGTGCCTGCAATCTTCAGCCGACCTCGCGCGGCACCGTGCGGCTGCGTTCGGCGAGCCCTGACGAGAAGCCGATCATCGCGCCGAATTATCTGTCGACCGACGACGACCGCCAGGTCGGCGCCGACGCCATCCGCACCACGCGCCGCCTGATGCAGCAGAAAGCGCTGGCACGATATCGCCCGAGCGAATATCTGCCCGGCCCCTCCATCGGCGACGACGATGCATCGCTCGCAAAGGCTGCCGGCGATATCGGCACCACCATCTTCCATCCCGTCGGCACGGCGAAGATGGGCGCGGTGAGCGATCCCATGGCAGTGGTCGACGAACGCCTGCGATTCTACGGGCTCGCAGGCCTGCGCATTGTCGATGCTTCGATCATGCCGACCATCACCTCCGGCAACACGAATACGCCGACGGCGATGATCGCCGAGAAGGGCGCGACGATGATTTTGGAGGATGCGAAGTAGCATCCTGTCGCATGATCAATCCTCACCGCTTTTCAATCGGCCCCGCCGACGCAGCGATCGCCATGCTGCAATGGGGTGAAAGCGGCAAGCCGCCTGCTCTGCTCGTGCATGGCACCGGTTTCGTCGCCGACGTCTGGGACGAAGTCGCGCGCGAGCTAGCATCGAACTATACGGTCTATGCGCTCGACCGCCGCGGCCATGGCGCCAGCCACAAGCCCGGCGCCTATCACTTCCTGGACTATGCCGAGGATGTCTGCCGGGTGATCGATGCACTCGAGCTGCGCGACGTCTACGGCATCGGCCACAGCGCCGGCGCCACCGACCTGCTGCTGGCGGCAAAACTCTTGCCAGGACGCTTCACACGCCTGTTCGTGATGGAGCCGACCATCATGGACCCGCGCGCGGCGCGCCCCGGAGGGTTGGGCGAGGAATCCCTGTCGCGAGTCCAGGGCACGCTGCGCCGGCGCGCCGAATTCGACAGTGCCGAGGCCGTCTTCGAACGCTATCGCACCGCGCCGGCGTTTGCGGATTGGACCGAGACCTCGCTGCGGGCCTATGTGCGCCACGGCTTCGTGCCGCTCGACGATGGCCGGGTGCGACTCTGCTGCACGCCGGAGATCGAGTGCGCAATCCTGCGTCCGATCTACGAGGCGATGGAGCAGGTCTATGTCGGCGATGCCCGCGGTAACCCGTTTGCCTCGCTCACCGAAATCGACTGCCCGGTGCGCGTCACGACCGCGGCGAAGTCCGGTCCGATCTACTGGGAGATGGCGCGACGCGCGGTGTCGCTGATTCCGCGCGTCAGCACGCTGGTGTTCGAAAACGCCGGGCATTGCGTGGCGCAGGAAGTGCCGGAGCGTGCGGCCGAGGCCGTGAGAGAGTTCGCAAAATAGTCTCGTGCCCCGGACGCAGCGCAGCACGCAGTGATGCGCTGCTGAGCCGGGGCCCATCTCACCGCGTGCCGTGCCGCCTTCTGGGTCCCGGCTCTGCAACGCATCACCAAGAGGTGCTGCGTTGCGTCCGGGACACGAGACTTCCCCTCACGAAATCGTCATCACCTCCCGCGAATAAGCCTCCCCCTCCCCCGATCACCTCCTGAAAGCCCAATTCCGGGCGACGTGGAGAGATGCGATGAGCGGACATGATCACGGCGGCGACGGCGTCAGCCGCCGCAAGGTGCTGGAATGCATGACCTGGGCCGGCACCGGGGTGCTCTGGACCGTCACCGGCGGTGTGCCGCACTCGCTCGGCATCATCGATTCCGCACAGGCTGCGACCGCAGCCGCGCCCGGCATGAGCTTCCTCCAGATCAGCGACAGCCATGTCGGCTTCGACAAGCCGGCCAATCCCAACGCACTCGGCACGCTGGAGGAGGCTGTGGGCAAGATCAACGCGATGCCGGCCAAACCGTCCTTCATGATCCATACCGGCGACATCACGCATCTGTCCAAGGCCGCCGAATTCGACAATGCCGAGCGCATCATCTCGCAGAGCAAGCTCGATGTGCACTACGTGCCCGGCGAGCATGACTTCCTCGACGAGGAGGTGAAGTTGTATCGCGAGCGCTATGGCCGCGGCACCAAGGGCCAGGGCTGGTATTCCTTCGATGCCGGCGGCGTGCACTTCATCGGCCTCGTCAACGTCGTCGACCTCAAGGCCGGCGGCCTCGGCAATCTCGGCGCCGAGCAACTTGCCTGGCTCCAGGACGATCTGCGCGGCAAGTCGAAATCGACGCCGATCGTGCTGTTCGCCCACATCCCGCTCTGGACCGTCTATCCGGAATGGGGCTGGGGCACCGAGGACGGCGGCCGCGCGCTGGAACAGGTGAAGGGTTTTGGCTCGGTCACCGTGCTGAACGGACACATTCACCAGGTGATGCAGAAGGTCGAGGGTAACGTCACCTTCCACACCGCGCGCTCCACCGCCTTCCCGCAGCCGGCGCCGGGAGCCGCCGCCTCGCCCGGACCGATGAAGGTCGAGGACGCCAGGCTCCGCGGCATGCTCGGCGTTGCCAGCATCAACTTCAAGCAGAACGAGCAGCGGCTCGCGATCATCGACACGCCGCTCCAGGGCTAAGGTGGAAGCTGACAATGAAGACCCTCAACCGCCGCGCCTTCGGCGTCGATCTCGGCCTCGCTCTGGCCGCGGCCATCCTGCTGCCCGCAACAAGCGCTCGTGCCGACGACATGGAGATCCATATCGACAATTTCGTCTTCCAGCCGGCCGAGCTCAAGATCAAGGCCGGCACCACCGTGACCTGGACCAACCGGGACGACATCCCCCACACCGTGGTGTCGGCCGGCAAGTTCAGGTCCAAGACCCTGGACACTGACGACAAGTTCTCTTTCACCTTCACCAACGCGGGCGATTACAAGTATTTTTGTTCGCTGCACCCGCACATGACGGGGATGATCAAGGTTGAGTAACGTCTCCAACCAAGGCATCAACGTCTTGCCCGGCCGGTGGTCCCACGCCGGCCGGGCTCCTGCGTCTTCGGCGACATCAGGCGAAACGGCAAAGCGAGCGGCGATGCCACCGACAAGCGACGATCTGGACAAGGCGCAACGCTTCCGCGAAGCGGCGCTGCCCCATCTCGACGACGTCTACACGCTCGCGCGCTATCTGCTGCGCGACGCCTCCGACGCGGAAGATGCGGTGCAGGAGTGCTATCTGCGCGCGCTGAAGCACTTCGACAGCTATCGCGGGCCGGCGATGAAGCCATGGCTGTTCGCGATCCTGCGCAATGTCTGCAACGCCGAATATGCGCGGCGCGCGCATCGGCCCAGCGCGATCGAGGACACGCCCGGCGCCAACGAGCAGACGCCGATATGGCAGGAGAGCGAGGCAAGTCCCGAGACCGAAGTGCTGCGCAGCCGCGATGCTGGCGCCATCCGCAGGCTGATCGACGCGCTCGCCGAACCGTTCAGGGAAGCCTTCGTGCTGCGCGAGATCAACAACCTGTCCTATCGTGAAATCGCCGAGACCATCGGCGCGCCCATCGGCACCGTGATGTCCCGCCTCGCTCGCGCCCGTACCCTGCTGCGCGCGGCCTGGACGGCGGAGGAGGAGCAAGCGAAATGACCTGCGACGAAGCAAGGATCCTGCTTCACGCGCTGCTCGACAACGAGCTCGATGCTGGCCACGCGCGCGAGGTCGAAGCCCATATCGCCAGCTGCCCGGACTGCGCGGCGGAGCTTGCCGCACAGCGCGAGATGCAGCGCGTGCTCGCCAATACCAGTCTGCGCTACACCGCGCCGGCAAGCCTGCGCACGCGGATCGAGGCCTCACTGCCCGAGCGGCAACGCCAGCCCAGCCGCCGCTCCGTGCTGCGTGGCTTTGCGATGGGCTCGGCGGTCTCCGCGCTCGCCGCAACCGGAATCGTCGCCATCGTGCTGCGCCAGGACGACCAGCAGCGCATCCTCTCGGAGGTCGTCTCCGCGCATCTGCGCTCGCTGCAGGCTGGCCACCTCACCGACGTGATCTCGACCGACCAGCACACCGTCAAGCCGTGGTTCAATGGCAAGCTCGATGTCGCCCCGCCCGTGATCGATCTCACCGCGCAGGGTTTTACCCTGGTCGGTGGCCGGCTCGACTATATCGACGCCCGCGCCATCGGCGCCGTCGTCTACAAGCGTCGCCAGCACGTGATCAACCTGTTCGTGGCGCAGACCGCGAGCACCGAGCATCGGCCGCCGAAGACCCAGACCATGCAGGGCTTCAACTGCCGCCGCTGGGGCGAGCGCGGTCTGAATTTCTGGGCCGTCAGTGACATCGGCGCCGACGAGCTCGCCGAGTTCGTCGACAAGTTCGAGACAGCGATGAAGGCGAATGTGTAGGGGTAGAACTAACGCACAACGTCATTGCGAGGAGCGCAGCGACGAAGCAATCCAGGCTGTCTCCGCCGAGATAGTTTGGATTGCTTCGCTTCGCTCGCAATGACGATTGCCGGGATAGCTCGGCCGAATTCAGGCCGACCTTCTCACCGCGTTGTCCACCAGCGTCTTGCCGAGCGACCAGATCGCGCCGGGGACCTTGTGGCTGCCGGCGATGACGTCGTCGAACGCCTTTTCGATCCAGCTGCAATCTTCCTCGGTGATGGTGAGCGGCGGCAGCAGCTTGATGGTGTGGCTGCCGTGACCGGCCACTTGCGTGAGGATCTTGTGATCCTTGAACAGCGGCACGGTGATGAGCTGGCAGAACAGGCCCTTGTTGGCTGTCTCCAGCACGTTCCAGGAGGCGCGCAGCCGCAGCGATTTCGGCGGGCCGAACTCGACGCCGATCATCAGGCCCTTGCCGCGCACTTCCTTCATCAGCTCGTAGCCGGGCACCATGCGCGTCAGCGCGAGGCGCAGCTCGGCGCCGCGCTTGGCGGCGGACTCGATCAGCTTCTCGGACTCCATCACGTCCAGCGTGGCGATGCCTGCGGCCATCGCGAGGTCGTTCTTGGAGAAGGTGGAGCCGTGCACGACGGCGCGGTCCATCTGGTTGAAGATCTTGTCGAAGATGGCCTTGCGCGTCAGCACCGCGCCGACCGGCACGTGGCCGCCAGATAGCGACTTCGACAGCAGCACCATGTCGGGCTCGACGTTCCAATGCTCGACCGCGAGGAAGCGGCCGGTGCGGCCCATGCCGGTCTGGATTTCGTCGGCGACGAACAGCGTGCCGTACTTCTTGCAGAGCGCGGCCGCGCCCGGCAGGAACTCGTCGGTGGGCATGTTGACGCCCTTGCCCTGGATCGGCTCGACCACGAACGCCGCGACCTCGCGCGAGGCCAGCGCCTTTTCCAGCGCGGCCAGATCGTTGAACGGGATCGAGGTGCAGCCCGGCAGCAGCGGCTCGAAGCCGGTGCGGAAGTTCGAATCACCCGTCAGCGACAGCGCGCCATAGGTCAGGCCGTGATAGCCGTGGGCGCAGTAGACGATGCCGGGGCGGCCGGTGGCGCCGCGCGCGAACTTGATCGCGGCTTCGACGCATTCGGCGCCGGAATTGGCGAAGAACGCCTTGTCCAGATAGGGGACATATTTCAGCAGCCGCTCGGCGAGCACACCGGCAAGCACGGAGACGTCGAACTGGACGAGGTTGGGCAGGTCGGCATCGAGCACGCTCTTGAGCGCGTCGCGCATGACCGGATGATTGCGCCCGATCGCAAACACGCCAAAGCCGGACAGCAGGTCGAGATAGCGCGCGCCGTCGCGATCGTAGAGATACTGCCCCTGCCCCTTCTGGAAGCCGACATCGTAGCCGATGGTCTTGAGAACCCGAACGAACTGCTCGTTCAGATACCGATTATGCAGGGTGCTGCGCTGGGCCTGACGGTCCGCGAAAAGCTCAGACATGTCTGGATTTGGGCTGTGCATCCGTTACATACTTCGGTTGAGGGCCGTCTCGTCAACTGAAAAGGGACCGTTACTGAAAACGGTCTGTGCGGCCTTTTGCCCTTTTTCGGACCATCTTCGCAAGCACAGCTTTAGCCCATGTTGCACTGCCAAGGAACTATCATGCGTTTAGCCCTTTACACCGGACTAATACTGGTTGGCGGTTACACCTGCCTGACCCCGGCGCTCGCCGCGGATCCCACCGGCGACTGGCGGGTTGCCGACGGCGTCGCCAACATTCGCGTCGCCCAATGCAATGGCAGCATGTGGGGCGCGGTTTCCTGGGAAAAGCAGCCCGGCGGCCGCGACGAGAACAATCCGGATGCCTCGAAAAAGACCAGGCCGACGCTGGGCATGGCGACGCTAATCGACATGAAGAAGAAGCCCGGCGCCGATCAATGGGAAGGGCAGGTCTACAACGCCAAGGACGGCCAGCTCTATAGCGCCACCATCACGCCGGCCGGCGCCGACCAGCTCGAAATCAAGGGCTGCGTGATGGGCTTCCTCTGCGGCGGCGAGACCTGGACCCGGGTTGGGCCGCCGATCCCCTTGAGCACCGCCAATGCCATGGCCAAGGGCGCGCCCAAGTCCACCGGCGCGGCGCCGAAGGCTCAGGGCACGATGGGCGCGACAGCGGCGCCTGCGCCGGCGGCGGCCCAAAAGAGCGCCACCGCCCCTGCAAAGCCGGGTCAGAAAGGTGCCGCCGATCCGGTCGGCGACATCTGCCTACTCCCTGACATTGCGGGGTTTGCCCATTAGGGCCGGCTGGAACAGCAGCACGGCGGCGAGCGTCGTCACCAGCGAGAGTGCCAGCAGCTTGCCCATGCTGGACGTGCCGGGATGGCTCGACAGCCACAGGCTGCCGAACGCGGTCGCCGTCGTCAGCGCGCTGAAAAAGATCGCGCGTGTCAGGCTGGTCTGGAGCAGATTTGTCCTGCCCGAGCGCCAGGCCACGACATAATAGATCTTGAAGGCGACGCCGACGCCGAGCAGCAGCGGGAACGCGACGATGTTGGCGAAGTTGAGCGGCAGGCCGATCAACACGCAGATCTCGAGCGTCACCGCGCCGGCGACCAAGAGCGGCACCAGCGTCATCAGCACGTCGACGAAGCGGCGCAGCGTGATCCACAGCAAGAGGCCGATCACCAGCAGCGCGTAGATGCCGGCGTGGATGAACGCCCGCACCACGGTGTCGCCGGATTTCAGGATCGAGACCGGCCCGCCGATCGCGGTCGGCTCGGCAACGAGCACCGCCGCTGCAAATCTGCGCAGCGTGTCGTTGTCGTTGGGATCGCCCTTGGGCAGCGCCTCGACGCGGATGATGCCGTCCTTGCTCTTCCAGGCACTGACGAGATCGGGCGGCAGTGAGCTCAGGGTGACGGGCCCGGCCTGCATCGCGTTCCTGAGCTGGTCAAACACGATCTTCATCGGCGTGACGAACACGTCCTGCGCCCTGTTGCGCGTGGCCTCGTCGCCGTTGGCGAGCTTTTCGAGCGCGTCTGCCAGACGGCGCGAGGCGATCGAGCCCGGCCCCTTCGCATCGCCCGCGGTCCGGCGCAGATTGTCGACCGAGGATTTCAGCGCCTCGACGTTTTCCTTGTCAGTCGGCGCCGCATCGATCTGATCAGGGTTGAGTGCGGGGTTCAGCACCTTGGCGCCCTGCGCGAGCAGCTTCAGCTTCGGCGGCTGATCCTCCGGCACGAAGCTGTTGAGCGACATCACCCGCAGCACCTCGGGCACCTTTTCGAGCTTCGCCTCGACCTGCTTTGCCTGCTCCTCAGACGTGGTCATCACGTTGATGGCATTGGCGCCGGTGTTGGGATCCTTGCGCAGGTCGAGGAAGGTCGCGATCGATTCGGCCCTCGGGTTGCGCAGGTTCATCGGGTTGAAGTCGAACTTCATGAAATAGAGTAGCGGCAGGCCGGCGAGCGCCAGCATCAGCGTGCCGCCCACGACCAGCACGCGGTGCTTCTCCAGAAAGTGATCGAGCGGCGCCAGGAAGGCGTAACCGACTGGCTCCTTCTCGCCGGGCGGATTCAGCAGCTTCAGCATGGCCGGCAGAACGGTGATCGAGGAAAGGAACGCCACCAGCATGCCGACGCCCGCGATCTGGCCCAGCTCCGCGATGCCCTTGTAGTCGGTCGGCATGAAGCAAAGGAAGCCGGCCGCGGTCGCCATCGCCGCGAGCGACAGCGGCACCGCCGAGCGCTTCGCCGCCAGCACCAGCGCGCCCGTGAGATCGTTGTGCTTGTAGCGCTCGGAGCGGTAGCGGACGCTGTACTGGATGCCGAAATCGACGCCGAGGCCGACGAAAAGCACCGCGAATGCGATCGACAGCAGATTGAACGATCCGACCATCATCAGGCCGGCCGCGGTCGTCAGCGCGAGGCCGACGAAGAGATTGACGAACACCGCGAAGATGATCTTCGACGAGTGCAGCGCAAGCCACAGGATCAGCAGCACGACGAGGACCGTGCCGACGCCGTTGACGACGGCGCCTTCCTGGACGGTCGCATATTCCTCGTTGGCGATCGGGACCGGACCGGTCAGCCGCACCCGCGCCTGGTATTTGGTCGCAAAATCCAGATCCACTGCGGCCTTGCGGATCGCGTCGGTGGCATCCTTGCCGGGCTCCAGCGCGTTGTAGTCGAGGATCGGCTTGAACTCGATGAAGGCGCGCCTGTCCGAATCCTTCAGCGGCTCGTCACTGACGAGCTCGCGCCAGGAGAAGCTCGCATTGCCCTTGTTGAGCACGGTCTCGACCGTCTGCGCGATCAGGTTGAACGGACGCTCGGTGTTATCGAGCTTGACCTGCCCGCGCTTGACGCCGGCGAGTCCCGTCTCCAGCGCGCCGGTCAGGCCGCGGATCGAGGGATCGCCAGCCATGATCTCGATCAGGGGCGCTGCAGATTCGAATTGGCTGGTGATCTTGCCGACCTCTTCGGTCGGCAGGAACAACAGTCCGTTCTTTTCGAAGAACTCGCCGCTGCCGAGCTGCTGCAGGGACTGGAAGTTGGTCTTGTCGTCCTTCAGCCTGGCATAGAGCGCGTCCGCCGCGGCGCTCGTCATCTCCGGGGTCCGGGCCTCGATCACAGCGAGGATCGTTTCGTTTTGATCGAACGCCTTGTCGAACTGCTGGTCACGCTTGCGCCAGTCGAGATTCTGAGAAATCAGCGAATTGATGTCGGTGTTGATGGCGAAGTGGCGCGCAGCGTAATAGCCCGCTCCCACCGACAGCAGGAGCCCGAGAACGACGACGAGGGAGGCAAACCGGGTGCAGGCCCTGACGATGGCAACGACTACGCTTTGCAGCACTTCTTTTCTTTCTGCGGTTAACAGCTTGCCGGAAACGCCCGCTGTTTATCGGAGTTCCCGGGCGAAACCTATTGCTGTTTTGAGAGGCTCTCGCCGCCAGAAGGTTCGAGGTAAACGGCGGCAGACCGTGGCAAAATCATGCGGGGCGGTCGGTATAGCCGGGGAGTTGAGGCGGGAACGTGACGAAGGGCTGGTCACTGATGTCGCTGGCTTGCATACACCCACGTCTCTACTATAATACCGTAAAATTAGCCCGGCGGGGAACCCAGGTCCATTCGACCTTCCCTTGCCGCCGATTTTTTGCCACAAAGTATTGCGCCTCCATGCGCCGGAGCCCCGACGGGGGTGGGCGGCTACCGCGTGCGCGGACCAATGGTGCGGATATTGCAACGCATTGGTCAGTATCGAGGTGCCGCCGGGACTTACGAAGCGGATTGGTGCAACTTGCGTGATGGGCGACCAATGGAAGTTTATCTGGCGCAACCGCGCGGCTTCTGCGCGGGCGTGGTGCGTGCGATCGAGATCGTGGAACGGGCGCTGGAGAAGTACGGCCCGCCCGTCTACGTGCGCCATGAGATCGTGCACAACAAATACGTCGTCGAGAGCCTGAAAAACAAAGGCGCCATCTTCGTCGAGGAGTTGTCCGAGGTGCCGCCGAAAGCGGTGACGGTCTTCAGCGCTCACGGCGTCGCCCGCAGCGTCGAGGAAGAGGCCGCCGCGCGCGACCTTCCCGTGCTCAATGCCACCTGCCCGCTGGTCACGAAAGTTCACAATCAGGGGAAGCGCTACATCACCAAAGGCCGCACGCTGATCCTGATCGGCCATGCCGGCCACCCCGAGGTCGAGGGCACGATGGGCCAGGTTCCCGCCCCCGTGCTGCTTGTCCAAAGCGTTCAAGAGGTTACGGCCCTGACGCTGCCGGCGGATACGCCAGTGGCCTACATCACCCAGACCACCCTGTCGGTCGACGACACCAAGGATATCATCGCGGCCCTTCAGACCCGCTTTACAGATATTCAAGGTCCGGATATCCGGGATATCTGCTATGCGACACAGAACCGCCAATCTGCGGTAAGGGACTTGAGCAAGCTGGTCGACGTGATCTTGGTGGTGGGCGCTGCCAATAGCTCGAATTCGAACCGGCTTCGCGAAATCGGCACCGAAGCCGGCGTTGCGAGTTATTTGATTGCCGACGGCAGCGAGCTCAATCCGGAGTGGTTGAAAAATGCCAGGACCGTCGGCATCACGGCCGGCGCTTCGGCGCCCGAGGTACTCGTGGATGACGTGATCGAAGCGATGCGGCGAATCGGACCGGTCAAGGTCCAGGTGTTGCCGGGCCGCGAGGAAAACATCGAATTCCGGCTTCCGGCCCAACTGGCTGCGAGCTGACCCACCCGAATTGAAAAGCCCAGAAAGAAACTTGTAATGGCCATCCCCTTCTTCAAGGAAATGCGTATCGGCGGCTATTTGCTCAAGCAGAAACTGCTTGGCCGCAAGCGCTATCCGCTCGTGCTGATGCTGGAGCCGCTGTTTCGCTGCAACCTCGCCTGCGTCGGCTGCGGCAAGATCGATTATCCGGATGCGATCCTCAACCGCCGCATGACCGCGCAGGAGTGCTGGGACGCGGCCGACGAGTGCGGCGCGCCGATGGTCGCCATTCCCGGCGGCGAGCCGCTGATCCACAAGGAGATCGGCGAGATCGTGCGCGGCCTCGTTGAGCGCAAGAAGTTCGTCTCGCTCTGCACCAACGCGCTGCTGCTCGAGAAGAAGCTCGATCTGTTCGAGCCCTCCCCGTATCTGTTCTTCTCCGTGCATCTCGACGGCCTGAAGGACCATCACGACAAGGCGGTGTCGCAGAAGGGCGTGTTCGACCGCGCCGTCTCCGCAATCAAGGCGGCCAAGGCGCGCGGCTTCACCGTCAACGTCAACGCCACCATCTTCGACGGCCATCCGGCCGAGGAGATCGCGAAGTTCCTCGACCTCACCGTCGAGCTCGGTGTCGGCGTCTCGATGTCGCCCGGCTACGCCTATGAGCGCGCGCCGGACCAGGAGCACTTCCTCAACCGCACCAAGACCAAGAAGCTGTTCCGCGACGTCTTTGCGATGGGCAAGGGCAAGAAGTGGAATTTCATGCATTCCGGCCTGTTCCTGGACTTCCTCGCCGGCAACCAGGAATACGAGTGCACGCCCTGGGGCATGCCCGCGCGCAACATCTTCGGCTGGCAGAAGCCCTGCTATCTGCTCGGTGAAGGCTACGCCAAGACCTTCAAAGAGCTGATGGACACCACCGACTGGGAGACCTACGGCACCGGCAAGTACGAGAAGTGCGCCGACTGTATGGCCCATTGCGGCTACGAGCCGACGGCGGCGACCGCGGCCCTCAACAACCCGCTGAAGGCGATGTGGGTGTCGCTGCGCGGCATCAGGACCTCTGGTCCCATGGCGCCGGAGATCGACATGTCCAAGCAGCGCCCGGCGCAGTACATCTTCTCGGCGGAAGTGCAGAAGCGCCTGTCGGAGATCCGCAAGGACGAGGCCGAGGCCGCGCAGGCAAAGGCCGCGCAGAAGGCTTCGACGGCGGCGTAAAGCGCCAATCATATCTACAACCGAGAAAGGCCCGATCGCCAACGCGACCGGGCCTTTGTCTTGTGCGCCGTCAGACGAGCGGCCCGTGTCCCGGACGCGCTGCAGCGCTCTTTGCGCTGCTGCGCAGAGCCGGGACCCAGCAGCCGCGTGCTGTATCGATGCATGGGCCCCGGCTCTGCAGCGCACCGCCGAAGAGGCGCTGCGCCGCGTCCGGGGCACGAGTCGCGAGTGTGTTGCCCGCTCTCTCCACGCCGTCATTGCGAGGAGCTCTTGCGACGAAGCAATCCCGACTGCCTCCGCGGAAAGATTCTGGATTGCTTCCGCCTTCGCCGAGGCTTCGGCGGACAAGTCGCTGCGCTCGCAATGACGGAGAGGGCGGCACCAGCTTGCTTTTGCCATGCGCTCTTGCTCGCAGACACGCGTCAACATTCTCGCGGCTTCTTTCGCCCGAGCTTTGCTGTTCGTTTCGCCCTGTGAAAGACCAGAGGGCGCAGGGAAGGCCGGGCGCCGGCGGCACCCGCGGTCCGCGTGCATGGAAAAACGCACACGGGTGGACTACAGGCGTTGCCGGTCGCCCGGCCTTCCCTGCGCGGATGGTTTTAACGGTGTCCTTCGTGCTCTCCTCGGGGAGCGATGCACTGTTGCCCCCGTCGCCTTGCGGATGACCGATGCGCGTGCCCGGTCTGGCCGCCGCATCACCGCTAGGCTTGACGCCAGCCTGCGGGCGTCAGGACCACACGACTTCTCCGTCCGCGGACGGTTTGACCTGATCGCCGAGAGCTAGCGTGTGCTCGCCCCCGACGACGACCAAAACCGCTGTGACCACGCCGTTCGTCCCGCGATGCGCATGACTCAACGGTCGCCCGTCCCTGTCATCGCCTTCCGCGCCGGCGCTGCCGCGTCCACCGCACCCCGACCCGCATCTCGTGACGATCGCGAAGCGCCCCTCTGGGAGGGCCGGGATAAGCGCTCTATGCCACAAATCCGAAATTCGGGAAAGTAGAATGTTTTTGTGGGGAGGGGTTGACGGGTTTGGGGTGCTTTGCCCGACGCCTCTCGCTGGCAACTGCACCCCCGTATGAACAGGTACAGACTACATGATGGAGAAGCGAGCGAATGGTCGCCCGTGACCCGGCGATGGACGCTGACTACGTGTGCCGACACCGCAACGAATTGCCGTGTCTCACTTCAGGGGTGCAGTCCAGCACTGTCACCGTAATTTAGAGAAGCCGCCACTTGAGCCACTCGAAAATAGCCCATGCGAGTAGCAAGAGCCCGATTGGGATACCAACAGTGGTGATCAACGAAGATTCGTGCGGAGAGAACGCCGACGGAATTGGAAGGACGGAGAACACAGCCCCAATCCACAAGGCAATGTAGAAAACGGTCCGGCCACACCAATCTATTAGCGCGCCGTGCTTCGCTCCTTCGAGGACGGAATGAGTTTCTTTCGACGTCATGGTCGATACTCTTCCACCGATAAAAACCACCAGAATTCTCGCACAAATCCGATGAGTATGGAATCGCGCAAGCTGGCGAGCTCTATGCTCGCCGTTCACGAGCTCGCGCGCCGAACTTGACCAGGCCCTTGATGTCCTCGAAGCGGCGATGCCGGCCTTGTGAGCGGAACGCAACGCGCATACTTCGCGACAGCGCGGTCCATCCAGGCGACGGACACGAAAGAAAAGGCCCGGTCGCGCGACCGGGCCTTTCTCTATTCTCAGCTTTCCGCCGCCGCTCAGGCCGCCTTCGACACCATTACCTCGCTCTCGATGAGCTCCGTGCCGATCAGATAGTCGCGGCAGCCGCGCAGCGAGCGCAAAGCGCGGTTGAAGTCGATGCCGGTCGAGACCAGCGCATGCAGCGTTGCCGGATTGCGCACGATGCCGCGCAGGACGGCCGCGAGGTCAATCTGGCCGTTCGGCTTGATCGCGGCACGGGCGAGCGCCGGCAGCGCGCGGTGGGCGGGATCGCTGATGACGCGGACCGCGGCAAAGGGCAGCCCGGCCTCGGCGGCGTAGGCGGCCGCGATGTGGCTTTCCATATCGACGGCCGAAGCGCCCGTCTCCGAGTGCAGCGCCGCCTTACAGGCGCGCTTGGTGACCACTTCCTCGGCACCGGCGAGGCTGCCACGCACCACGCGGCGACGGCCCGAGGTCAGGCGGTCGATCAATTCGTCGCCGAGCGAGAGCCCTGCGGCCCAACGGGTGTCGCCGTCGAGCACCTCGGTCGCCAGCACGACGTCGCCGGAGCGCAAGCTCGGGTCGAGCCCGCCGGCCACGCCGAACGAGATCACGCCGCGAATCGTCTCCGGATCCACCACCGTCAGCAGCGCCCGCAACTGGGTCGGGCTGCTGGACGAACAAATAACCGCCATTCCGGGCCCGGCTGCGATGCGGGCCTCCTGAACCAGTCCGGTCACGATCAGTATCGGCCGCGGGTCGATGGCATTACCCGCGGTAAGATAGTCCCCCGTCCCCAAAGTCACATTCCGACCCCTACCACCCTGCTGTTGGTGTTCCGCAAGTTCCGATACCGCGCCAACGCCCACAGCGGGAAGAACTTCGGGTAACCATGATATCGCAGATAGAATACACGCGGAAAGCCTGTGGCGGTGTACCGTTGCTCGTCCCACAGTCCTTTTTTGTTCTGTGTTGCAATCAGGTACTCCACCCCGCGGGCGACGGCCGGATGATCAACCTCGCCTGCCGCCATCAGGGCAAGCAAGGCCCATGCCGTTTGCGAGGCGGTCGAGGGGGCGGCCTCCCATCCCCGGTAGTCGAGGCGGTAGCTGACGGCGTCCTCGCCCCAGCCGCCGTCCTCGTTCTGGATCGAGGCCAGCCAGCCGGCAGCCTTCCGAATCATGGGGTCCTTGTGGTCGACCCCGGCCATGTTGAGGGCACAGAGCACCGACCAGGTTCCATAGATGAAATTCATGCCCCAGCGGCCGTACCAGGAGCCCTCGGGGTGCTGGGTCTTCCTGAGGTAGGCGACCCCGTCGGCCACGTGCTTGCTGGTCTTCTCGGTCTCGCCAAGCTGGGCCAGCATCGAGATGCAGCGCGCCGTGACGTCCTCGGTCGGCGGGTCGAGCAGCGCGCCATGGTCGGAGAACGGGATGTTGTTGAGATAGTATTCGAGATTGTTGACGTCGAAGGCAGCCCAGCCGCCATCGTCGCTCTGCATGCCCTCGATCCACTCCCGGCCGCGGTCGATCGCGGCGTCGTAGCCGGTCGCACCGTGCTCCCGGCGCATGCGGTCCATCGACATCACCACCACGGCGGTGTCGTCGAGATCGGGGTAATGCGCATTGTTGTACTGGAAGGCCCAGCCGCCCGGACGCACGTCGGGCCGCTTCACGGCCCAGTCGCCCTTCAGCTCTAGCTCCTGCTTCGGGATCAGCCAGTCGAGGCCCTGCTTGGCTGCCGGCACCGCCTTGTCGCCGCCGGCTTCCAGCAGCGCATGCGCCGTCAGCGTCGTGTCCCACACCGGCGAGACGCAGGGCTGGCAATAGGCTTCGTCGTCTTTGATCACGAGCAGCTTGTCGATGCCCCGGCGTGTGATCGCGCGCGGCGGGAAGTTTTCATCCTTGCCGAGCGCGTCGTACATCATGACGATGTTGGCCATGGGCGGGTAGATCGCGCCCATGCCGTCCTCGCCGTTGAGCCGCTCCTCGGTGAAGGCGAGCGCCGCATCGATGGCGCGCTTGCGCAAGGCCTTCGGGAACATCGGCTCGATCACGCGCAAGACGGCGTCGAGCGAGCGAAACAGCACGAACCAGGCCATGCTTTGGTGCGGCGCCTTCGCGGTCATGCCGATCGAGCGCGGATCCTGCAGGAATAATTCGTCGATGCCGACGCCCTTCGGATTCTTGGCGAGCGGCTTCAGCGCTGCGAGCACCATCAACGGCACCATCGTGGTGCGCGCCCAGTATGAGATCTTGTTGAGGTGGAACGGCGACCAGAATGGCAGCAGCACGATCTCGATCGGCAGCACCGGCACCGCGCGCCAGGTGACGACGCCGAACATCGCCAGCAGGAAACGGGTGAAGACGTTGCTGTGAATCGCGCCGCCGCGAGCGTGAATGGCCTCGCGCGCGCGCACCATGTGCGGGGCATCGACGGGATCACCAATCATCTTCAGCGCGAAATAGGCCTTCACGCTGGCGCTCATGTCGAACTCGCCGTCATGCACCAGCGGCCAGCCGCCATGGGCGCCCTGCACGCGGCGCAGATAATTGGCGATCTTGGCTTCGAGCACGGCATCGACCGGCTCTGCGAGATAGTGGCGCAACAGGACGTATTCGGCCGGAATCGTGCAGTCGGCCTCGAGCTCGAACACCCAGTGGCCGTCCGCCTGCTGGAAGTCGAGGACGCCCTGTGTCGCCGATGCAATGCTCGATTCCAGGATGCCCGATTGCAAGATCCCTGGTTGCAAGGTCCCTGGTTGAAGGGCTTCGCGGCTGGTCGCGTTCACGGAATCCATCTCGCTCGATTGCTCCGATAGTCGATTGAAATTGGCCGGGACGTCTGCCCGTCAGGGCCGCCTTTCAGGATCCTTTGGCGGCGAGAACCAGATCGGCGGCGCGATCACCGGATCGAACCGATCCCTCGATGGTTGCAGGCAATCCCGTAGCAGTCCAATCCCCCGCGAGGAACAGGTTTTTCAGCGCGGTGACCGGCCCCGGACGCAGGGCATTCTGCGCCGGCGTCGCCGCAAATGTGGCACGACGCTCGCGCACGATCTGCCAGGGGGGCAATTCGCCGGATACCCCGCCGGCCTTGCAGACGTCGTTCCAGATCGCCTGCGCGAGTTCCTCGCGCGGCATGTCGACCAGCCGGTCACCGTTGCTGATGGTGACGGACAGCCGGTTCGGGAACGCGAACAGCCATTCCACGACGCCGCCGATCACGCCCAGAATCGGCGCCGAACCCGGCGGCGGTGTGATCCGGAAATGCGCATTCACGATGGCGCGGTATTCGGTCGGCGTCTTCACGCCCGGCAGCAGGCTCGCAGCAGCACGCGGCGGCACCGCCATCACGACGACATCGCCCTCCCCGATCTGAACGACATCCTCGCCGCCGAAATTCAGCGCACTGGCCCTGCCGTCGGTGGTCGTGAAGGAGCGCAGCTCATGGCCGAGCTGCACGGTATGGCCACGGTCCTGCAGGAACTCCACGGCCGGCTCGATCAGAACGGCGCTGAGGCCGTCGCGCGCGATCAGGGGACGGCAGGCCTGTCCGCCGGCAAGCAGCGTCTCGCGCACGATGGCGCCGGCAAGGCCAGCCGAGCCCTCGGGCGGATCGACATTGAGCGCCGCGAGCAGCAGCGGCTGCACCAGACGCTGATAGAGCACGCCTTCGCAAGGAATGGATTTGCCGACCAACGTGTCTTCCGACGCCCAGATCAGCGGCGCCAGCTTCAGATAATCGGTGAGGCCCGTGTCGGGCACGCGGCGGCCTTCGTCGAGCACCCAGGTGGGCAGACGACCATTGCCGAGATCGATCTGCCAGCGCTGCCCGGTCTTGACGTCGACGAAGGGAAACTGCGCGGTTTCAGGACCGACGAGGCCCGCCTCGGTGCCGATCGAACGCGCATAGGCGCGCGCGTGGCTGTTGCCCGACAGCAGCAGATGGTTGCCGTTGTCGATGGTGAGATTGGTGGCGCCGTCGAAATAGGAACGGCAACGGCCGCCGGCCTGCTGCGTCGCCTCGTGCACGGCGACCTTGAAGCCGGCATTGGCGAGCCGCACGGCGGCGGAAAGGCCGGAAATCCCGGCGCCGATGATATGTGCTGTTTTTTGCATCAGATGAAAGCGTAGCGGAGCAGGATCAGGATACGTGTGACCTTTGACACACGCACCGGCTGGCGCGGCGCGTTGAAGCCGCGCGCAATCAGGAGATCCAGAATGGAATGATAGTATTTCGACATGATCCGCGGCGCGCGCACCGTGCGGCGCTTGTTGCGGTTCATGATCTCGTCCGACTTCTCGAAATGCGCCTTCGCACGCTGCGTCAGCGGCAGGCAGACCTTCGGCAGCGCGCGCTCGGCGATCACGCGGTTCGGATCGTCGGAGGTGATGCCGGCATGCAGCAGCGCCTCGCGCGGCAGATAGAGTCGGCCAAGGCCAGCGTCTTCGTCGATGTCGCGCAGGATATTGGTGAGCTGGAGCGCGCGGCCCAGATGATAGGCGAGCTGGATGCCGTCTTCCTCGGGCAGGCCGAACACCCGCACCGACAGCCGTCCCACCGCGCTGGCGACGCGATCGCAATACAGATCCAGCGTCGCCATGTCGGGCGCGCGGATGTCCTGCGGCACGTCCATCTCCATGCCGTCGACGATGGCGAGGAAATCCTCGCGCTTGAGGCCGAAGGTCTTCACCGAGCCGACATAGTCCTTCAGCCGCGGCGGCGGATTGCCCTGATAGAGCGCGTCGATGTCGTTGCGCCATTCCTGAAGCGCGGCGAGCCGCTCCGCGCGCGGACCGTCGGAATCGGCGATGTCGTCGACCTGGCGGCAGAAGCTGTAGATCTGGAACATCGCTTCGCGCTGGTCATGCGGCAGGATGCGCATCGCGGCGTAGAACGAGCTGCCGGATGCGGTCGAGCCATAATTGGCGCCGGGCGAGGTCGCCTCAAGCGTCATGTGCAGTCCCCGGTCTGGAAATGGCCTTGCGTCCGATTGCGCGGCGGCCGGCCTCGCCGATCATTCCGGCAAGGCTGAAGATGAGCAGTTCGAACTTGTTCAGGTGCACCCGCTCGCGCAGGGGATCGCGCACCTTCAAGAGGCGCACGATGCGATCGGCATAGGCCTGGATCACCGCGACGTCGACGCCGAGGCGGAAATCCCGGATCTCCGCAGCCAGCGACCTGCCCTCGTCGAGCAGCGCTTCGTTGCGCGACGCAAGCGCCTGCAGGCAGGCCAGCATCGCCGGCGGCGACTGCGAAAGCCGGAGCTGCTCGACGGAGGCACCGTGTGCTGCCAGCGCATCGCGCGGCAGATAGACGCGGTTGAGCTCGCGGAAATCCTTGCCGCAATCCTGAAGGTGATTGTTGATCTGCAAGCCTGCGCAGAGCGCATCCGATGCGGCCCAGGTCGAGGTGCTCTCGCCGTGGACATCGAGCATGAAGCGGCCGACCGGCATCGCCGAGTAACGGCAATAGTGGATGACCTCGTCCCAGTTCTCGTAACGCAGCTTGGTCACGTCCATGCGGAACGCGATGAGCACGTCGAGCGCATGGCGCGGCGCCATGCCGCGCTCGGCCATGGCACGGCGCAGGATGACGGCCTCAGCCTGGGTCTCGCCCTTGCCGAGCAGCTCCGCCTCGAGCAGGTCGAGATAAGCGAGCTTCTGGTCGGGCGGCAGGGTCGCGTGGTCGGCGATGTCGTCGGCGGTGCGGACGAAATTGTAATACGCCAGGATCAGGGCGCGATGACGCGGATGAATGATCCAGGACGCGACGGGAAAATTCTCGTCGCGGTCACCCTTACCGGATCGCAATTCGCTCGCAGAGGTCATCGAGGGCTGGTTTACAATCGTTTGGACAGGAAGGGCTTCTTCGCTCGCGCGGGCTCATGCCGGCGATCCGCCGCGGCCCCCATATAGGGGAATACGGCCGCAAAACCAATCCTGTCTCTCGATGGCTGCCCCTTGCGGATCGGGCCCGAAAAGGCGGCCCAAAGGTCGCCTTTTCTAGGCCAGTGGCCGAGCTTACTGGTTGTGGGTCTTCAGGACCTGGTCGCAGGCCTGCGAGATCTTGGCCCGGTTCTCCTTGAGGCAGGCCAGGATGGTGAAATCGCCCTGGTCGATGACCGGACGGCAGAACTTCTGCACGTCGCGCGTGCAGGCCTTCTGCTCGGCGTCCGTGCCACGGCCCTGCTGGGCGAACGCCGCCGTCGAAACAGAAGCCGACAGCAGGGTGAGAGCGACGAGAAGCTTACGCATTGTATTCCTTCATTCTGACGGCAGAATCGCACCGGACCCGGACTGCACAGGGCGGACGACCGGAACGGATTGTTCTGATGGCATGTCGCCGCGGGAGGTGCGGCCTCAGAGAAGGCACAAGCACTGGCAAATGCGGCCAAATTGGCGCCACGCCCACCAAATCAGGTCTTCCCTGCGCCTTCATTGGCAGATGTAAGAGATTGATACTACGTCATAATTCGGGAGCACTGCGTTTTACTGCATACCTGTTGCAGAGCTGCATCTGTCCGCCCCGCCTTTCCCGCTGGAAACACGCAGAAACAGGGCAAATCGACCGGTCCAGGACTGGCGAGAGGCGTCGTGAACCGCCATCTCTGGCGGCCGGGCTTTGAACCTGACACTGGCTCGGAGCACTAAACTTTCGATGTGGCGAGACGTTATCACGCGTAAGCGGGCGTCGTTCCAAAACGGGATATTTGAGATGAAATTCTTTGGGCGATCTGGACTGGCAATCAAGGCGGCCGGCATCGGAGCGGCGCTGCTCTTCTCGGTTTCGGCAGGCCACGCTCAGTCGTCCGGCCCCTTTGCCGGTTTCGACGGCGCGTGGACCGGCACCGGCACGGTGTCGCTGTCCGACGGCTCCACCGAGCGCATTCGCTGCAAGGCCGACTACAAGGTCGCCGGCAGCGGCCTCAATTTGAAGCAGGCTCTGCACTGCGCGTCCGACAGCTACAAGTTCGACCTCACCAGCGACGTGACGAGCCAGGGCGAGCGCATCTCCGGAAACTGGAGCGAGTCCAGCCGCAACATCTTCGGCAACCTCCAGGGCACCGCCGGCGGCGGCCAGATCGACGTGTTCGTCGAGGCCAACGGCTTCGCCGCCAATCTGTCACTGCGCACCAACGGCACCAAGCAGACGGTGCAGATCTCTTCCAAGGGCGAGATCCGCGGCGTCAACATCACCATGACGAGGAGCTGATTTCGTCCGGCTTCAATGGAATCATGGCCCCCGGTTCTCGCGAGCCGGGGGCTTTTTGCTGACATGAACTCACCCGGAACGGACTTGCCGAGATGGACCCGATACGCAGGCATCTGCTCAAGGCCGCCGGGCTCTTCGTGGCCTCTCGCGCCTTCGCCAATGATCAGCAGGGAGCGAACATGCAGCCTTCGTCCGTGAAGCCGCGTCACGTGCTCTGCTTCCTCGGCAGGAACGACAGCCTGCTGCGACCGCCGAAGGCGGTGGCCAAAACCATCGCCGATTTCGGCTTCGAGATCGACCGCAGCTATTCGCAGGCAAAACCCGATCCGCACATGGAGCGGTCGTTCGGGGTGTGCTGGGACCGCGTCTTTCCGAAGGCATGGTCCGCGGCGGACGAGGCGGCGGTCGCCAATCACAAGGCGGTGCTCTACGTGCTGAGCCCGCGGATGGATCAGGAGAAGACCGCTGCCGGTTCGGCCGCAGCGCTGCAGATCGTGGACGAGATGTTCGACGCGGGCGCGGTTGCCGCAAAGGGCGAAAGCGCCGGCGTCGCACACGGCGTCGCGCGCTGGCGCAGCCTCGCCGATCAGGCGCGCAACGGCGCGAAGACGGACCAAGGCCTTCGCATGACGCCCGCCGTCGCCAAGGCCTGTCGCCTCGCCTTCGCCAAGCGCCCGCTCGCCGGCGATCGCTACTTTGAGAGCGTCGGCTATCACCTCGTCGGCCTGCCGGAGGTCTATGTCGCGAAATCGCGCGGCAACGAATGGTCCGCGGTGATGCTGATGGAGGAGATCGCCAACGCCATGGCCGAGCGCGGGATCGATGCAACGCTGCGCGATCGCAAGCTCATGCTGTCGCACGAGCAGGACTACGCCGAGAGCGATTTCAAGTTCAATCCGTACGGGATCGTTCGGATCGACGCGTGAGCGGGACAACAGCGACCAGCAGCCCGAGCAGTCCGTAGGCGCCCGCCAGGACCAGGATCAGGCCGCTGTCGCCGGCAGTGTCGACGGCAGCGCCGGTGAGCGGGCCGCCCAACATTCCGCCGATGCCGCTGGCGAGCGTAAAGGCTGCGCTGCCCGCCAGCAGGGTCGGCCCGCCGAAACGATCGCCCAGTTCGGCAAGCGCGACGGTGGTGACGCCGTATGCGCACGCGCCCCAGACGAACAGAAGTATGAACAGCATGAGCAGTCCCTGCTGGACGGCAATGGCGAGCAGGACAGCGCCGGCTGCGGTCGCGGCTGCACACCCCAGGAGCACGAGCCGTCGCGGACACCGGTCTGCAAGCCAACCGATCGGAATTTGCAGAAACACGTTGCCGCCATTGAGCACGGCGAGGCCAATCGCCATCGCCTGCTCGGAATATCCGTTCCTCATCCCGAAGGCCGGCAGAAAGCTCAGCGTGGCATGATCGAACAGGGCAAAAGTCGCGACCGCCGCGAGAAGCACGGGCGCGCACGGAATGAAGCTCGTGATCGGCGTGCGCTCCTTGACGGAAAAGCTGGGCAGCCGCGTCGCGAAGATGGCCGTGATCAGCGCAGCGGCGAGCAGGGCCAATATGCCGACCGCGAATGGCCACCACCCCGAGGAGCCCGTGAGCGCAAGCGCGAAGGGCCCAAGCGAGAAACCGGCGGCCAGCACGGCCGCATAGAGTCCCATGACGCGGCCGCGATAGACCGGCACGGCGATCTCGTTCAACCACGCCTTGTTGACGATGTAGAAGCCGCCGATGGCGAGACCAAGCACGAACCGCGCCGGAAACCAGATCCATAGCGTGCGAAAGACCATCATCAGGGCGAGTGCTGCGGCCGCGATCAGGGCAAGCCCAACGGCAGCCTTGTAGGCACCCGCTCCCTGCACGAGACGCGGCACGCAAAGCGCGGAGCTCAAAAGCCCGATCGGCATCATCGCGGCATTGGTGCCGATCAAAAGGCCGCTGAATTGCTCGCTCTTGAGAACGAGAGCGAGCAGCGGCGACGACAGGCCGACCGCGACCGCGAACACGCCCACCGTTGCGGTCACGAGGGCGACCTTCGCCCAATCTGGCGCCTCGACGCTGTCGACGCCACCTCCAGACGCCGCCTCATGGGCCGGCTCAGCGCGCATGTCGCCCGTCCTCAGAGCTGAGGCTGTCGTTGAAGTTTCTCAACGTGCAATCGTTCGCACGCTTGTTTGTTGGAACGACAATATCAGCTGGAGCCGTTCACAGCTCTGGTTGAACAGGCCGGCACAGCAAAGGTTCGTTCAGCCGTGAAGAAAAGATCGGCAGTTCCGCGCGGACGCGGGTGGGCTCTCCCGGAATCGTGCGGATGCCGTGGTGAGGTCCGATGACGACTAGATCGCCGGCTTGTCGGTCCCTTGCAGCTTGGCCTGCAGATTGATCAGCCACATCGCAGTCGGCCGCAGGATGAAGAGGTCGGCGACCAGCGCCATCACCATCGAGAAGGCGCTGAGCCAGCCGAACAGCCGCAGCGACGGCAGGTCGGAGAACACGGTGACGACGAGGCCGCAGGCCAGCACCACCGTGGTCAGGATCAGCGCCGGCCCGACCAGTACGGTCGCCCGCTCCACCGCGAGCGCGGAGCCGACACCCGGCTTGCTCTCGAGCCGGAGGCGGTTGAGGAAGTGGATGGTGGCGCTGAGGCCGAGACCGAACGAGACCGTAAGCGCGACGACGCTGGCGAATTGCAGGCCCTCGCCCATCGCCCACAGCACCGTTCCCGACATCACCACCGGGAAGATGCCCGGCAGGATGCAAGCGAACATCACCACCCAGGAGCGGAACGCAAGGCCGATGAAGATCGCAACCAGCGCGAATTCGACGGTGAGCCCGCGGTTCAGCTTCTCGATCATGCTGGCCGAGTTGCGCGCGGCGATCGCGGCAAGGCCCGTCACCGCGACCTCGTAGCCCGGATGCTTCTTGCGGACGGCGTCGAGCTCGGCATCGAGCTTGTCGACGATCGGCAGAAGCTGGCTGGAATCCTTGTCCGGCACGCGGCCGGCGACCACCACCGCGTCCTGCTCGGCATCGATGAAGCGCCGCACCAGATGCTCGGGAATGACGCTGACATATTCCTTCAGCGTGGCGACGTCGGCGCTGCCGGCCTTTTCCGCAAGCCAGCGGCGCAGGGTCTCGACCGACCAGACATTGCCGACACCGGCCGCCTTCTCCACGGTCGCATGCACGTCCGCGATGGTCTGCAGCGTCTCCGGCGAATAGAGCGATTCACCCTTGGGGAACTGAATCAGCACATTGACCGGGTTGGCGCCGGTGAGCTTGGCATCGAGCCGGTTGCTGGCAGCGACCGCCTGGCGCTTGTCCGGCACCTGGTCGGCAAGCCGGTAGCGCGGCTCCAGATTGGCGTAGATGACGCCGAGGCCGCCGACGAACAGCACCGCGATCAGGCTGAACAGCCCGGGCCGGCCCACCATGCGCACCGCGATCCAATAGCAGAAATTGCGCAGCGCCTGGACGCCGGCATCCGCGCTCTGGAATTTGACCGCGAACGTCTTCTCGTTGCGCACGAGCAGCACGCCGAACACCGGCACCAGCGACAGCACCGCGACCAGCGCGATGATGGTGGCGGCGAGGCCCGCCTCGCCGAACTTGCGGATCAGGTCGGAGTTGGAGAACTGCAGCGCGATGAAGGAAATGCCGGCGGTGCCGTGCGTCAGCACGCAGGCCGGGCCCACCACCAGCACCGCGTTCTTGAACGCGGTGAACTTGTCCTGGCCCGCGATCAGCCGGTCGCGCGCGGCGAAGGTGAGCTGCATCGAGTCCGAGAAGCTGATGACCATGATGAGCGGCGTCATCACGTTCAGGAACATGTTGAGATTGAAATTGGCCCAGCCGAGCGCGCCGAGCGCCAAGAGGATCGCGATCATCGGCGGAAACGCCGCGGCGACCATGAACGAGATCTTGCGGAAGAAGATGATGGCGATGATGCAGCCGGCGAGGATGCCGAGGATGTTGTAGGTCAGCCCGTCGCGCTCGACGGCGTTGCGGATCTCGAGCTGCATCACCGGCACGCCCGAGAGCTGCACGTTGAGACCGGTGTCACTGAGATCCTCCTTCATCAGCGCGCGGATGTCGCCGACGGTCTTGGTCAGCTTGCTGGACGCCACCACCTCCGGATCGAGCGACAGCACGACGAGCGCCAGCGTGCCGTCTTCCGACAACAGCTTGCCGCGGATGATCTCGTTGTTTTTGACGGTCTCGATGAACTTGTCGTAGTCGGCGCCTTCGGGCAGCTCGGCCGGGAACAGCGCCGCCGGCAGCTTGCCCGGCGCCGGCGCCTGGCGTGCCGAGAACAGCGAGACCAGCCCGCGCGTGCCTTCGACCAGCTGCAGGTCGGTGATGAAGTCGCGCAGCTTCTCCAGATTGTTCCGGGCCAGCAGGTTCTTGCCCTCGACCACGACGAGGACGTCGAATTCCTCGGCCGGGAACTTTTTCGTCACCTCTTCATATTGGTGGAATTCGCGACTGTCGGAGCGAAACAGCTGCGACAGCGAATCATCGATCTTGATCCGGTGGATGCCGAACACGGCGCCGACGATCAGGACGAGCAGGACGATGCAGGAGACGATCGGCGCCCGGACGGCGATCAGCCCGATGCGCTCCAGCCCGAAGGCGATCGAGGACGTAGGTCCCTGCTCGACCTTGTCGACATGAACCTCATTCTCGCTGTGCTTTTCGAGCATGCCTTATCCAGTTCCTAAATCGGCTCGGTCTGAGAGCTTATTGCGCCCCGCGAACGGCTTGAAAACGCCATACCAATGGGAGGCTTGCCCTTTGAAAATGCGCGGAAAATCGCCGCCCGGGGTTTAGCAGGTCAATCACCCTTCTCGCAAGCAGGCGAAGTGTGGGCAAATCGATCAAGATGCGGCGATTTCGGGGCCTAACCACAGGTCATCCCGGCGAAGATGTGCCAATTCGACGCGGCGCGCGGTCTGCGCTCTCGTCCTTCAGCGCCACACCGGTGACCTGCCGGTCAAGCCCCTCACGGACGAGCCAGGCGATCTTGAAGGCGGCCTCGTCGTAACTCAACCCAGCGTAGTGGATATTCGACACGCAATTTCGCTCGGCGTCGGTGCGGCCGGGCTTCGGCGCAAAGGTCAGATAGGCGCCGAGGCTATCGGGCGCCGACAGGCCCGGCCGCTCACCGATCAGCATCAGGGCCATGCGCGCGCCGAGAATGGCGCCGATCTCGTCGCCGAGCGCGACGCGCGCGCCTGAGGCGACGACGACATGGCCGACCGCGACGTCGTCCTCTTCCGCGAGCAGCGGCAGCAGGCGCCCCACCAGCCCCACCGCATGGGCGTGCACCGCCGCCGCGGACAGGCCGTCGCCGATCACGAGCGCAAGCCGGCACGGCGCCGAGGCCGCTCGTGCCAAGACCTCGGCTGAGCCGGGGTCGAGTCGTCGTCCCAGATCCGGCCGCCGCAGATAGTCTTTGCGGTCGACCGCCTGGCTCCTCACCTCCGTGACGGCAAGGCCCAGCGCGCCGAGATCGGCGGCCAGACGCGGCGCATCGAAGGCGGCATGCACGGCATCGCGGGCGCGGGCGTGATCGAGCGTGAAATCGAGCAGCGCCTTGGTCGGCACGCTCGCGCCGCTGCGGCCGAGTGCCACGCGCGCGGGCGTGAACGCCCGCAGATCGAGGGTCGGACGGCGCGGCAGGGCCGGATCAGACATGTCGCATCATTCGGCGGGAACGGCGGCCTCGCGCAGCCGGATCGAATAGTTCGAGGCGTTCTGCCTGCCGCTGGAGGCCGCGCGCGCAAAGGTGATGAGGTGGTGCGCGATCAGGGTGCATCCGATCAGGCCCTCGACGTCGCCGCGCTTGATACGCCCCAGCGCGAACTTCCAGAACACGCGCTTGTAGTCGCCGAGCACGCCGACCTTCCAGAAGATGTTGCGCAGCATGACGAGGCCACGCCTGATGTTGGCCCAGGTCTTCATCTCATCCGGGGTCGGCACCTTGAGGCGGTGAACATAAACGTGGTCGCATTGATACTGGAAGCGCGCGTAGACCTTCTCGGGCGCATACGCGACCGCCATGGCGTGCTTCCAGGACGCGACGACGTCATCATAGGGCAGCAGGAAGTCGACGTTGGAATCGCGGCCGTCGTCCTCGATCAGGCGCCCCTCGCGCTCCAGCCGGTCCCACAGCGGCGTCTTCGGCAGCGCCTGAAGCAGGTTGATCGTCAGCAGCGGAATCCGGGACTCCTCGACGAAGCCAAGCAGCGCCTCGGACGTATTCGGCTTGTCGGTGTCGAGCCCCATGATGATGCCGGAGACGACCTCCATGCCGTAGGAGTTGATGGTGCGCACGCCCTCCAGGATCGGGACCATCATGTTGTGGTCCTTCTGCATCGCCTTCAGCGCGTCGGGATCGGGCGTCTCGATGCCGCAGAAGATGGTGATGAAATAGGCCTCGCGCATCTTCTCGAGGATTTCGGGCCGCTTGGCGATGTTGAGCGTCGCCTCGCAGGCGAGCCGTACCACGTAGCCGGTCCGCTTCTGCCATTCGATCAGATGCGGCAGCAGGTCCATCGCCGCCTTGCGATTGCCGATGAAATTGTCGTCGACGAAATAGACCGTGTCGGTCATGCCGCATTCGCGCAGGCGGTCGAGCTCGGCGATGATCTGCTCCGGCGACTTGAGGCGCGGGTTGCGGCCATAGAGACCAGGGATATCGCAGAACTCGCACTGATAGGGACAGCCGCTGGAATACTGGATGCTGCCGAGGAAGTATTTCTTCACGTCGGCAAGCTCGTAGGCCGGGATCGGAAACTCCGTCATCGGCACGCGGTCTTTGGTGGTCAGCACCACCTGGGCCTCGGGACGCGAGGCGTCGCGCGACAGGATCTCGATCAGCTGGTTGGTGGCATCGCCGAGCTCACCGACATGGAGATAGTCGAAGGACGGATAATAGTCGGGGCAGGCGCTGACGGAGGGACCGCCGAGCGCGACCGGCAAATTGAATTCATGAGCGCGGCGGCAAATGTCGTTCATCTGCTGGCGCTGGATGTGCATGCCGCTGACGAAGACCGCTTCCGCCCACTCGAACTCTTCCCTGGTCGTGCGACGCACGTTCTCGTCGACGAATTTGACCTGCCAATCCGGCGGCAGATAGGCCGAGATCAGCAACAACCCCTGCGGCGGCATGAAGGCACGGACACCATCGGTCAGGGGATAGGAATGCTCGAATGTCCCGAACGACGAGGTGTAGCGCGGAAACACACAGAGAATCCGCCGGGACGTTCCGTTACTTTCAGCTCGCATCTAAGCTCCCCCGCCACGACTGATGGTGCGGAAATTGCCAGCCAGACACATAGCGTAACGCTGCCGCCGGAATTTCTCAATATTGTGGCACAAGCATAATTCGGAGAGGGACCAATGGTTTCCTGAAGGCCTTAGGGAGCTTCCAGCCTCAGGCGATCAGCCGCGAGGCAAAATCGGGCAGCAGGCCTGCATCGCCGGCAAGACGGAAATCGGCGCCCGTAATCCCTGCCTGCGCCAGCCAGTCGTCGAATTCCGGCGCGCGGCGCAGACCGAAGACGTCACGGACATAGAGCGCGTCGTGAAAAGACGTCGACTGGTAGTTCAACATGACGTCGTCGGCGCCGGGCACGCCCATGATGAAGGTGACGCCGGCGGCGGCGAGCAGCGTCAGCAGATTGTCCATGTCGTCCTGGTCCGCCTCGGCATGGTTGGTGTAGCAGATGTCGATCCCGAGCGGCAGGCCGAGCAATTTGCCGCAGAAATGATCCTCCAGTCCGGCCCGGATGATTTCCTTGCCGTCATAGAGATATTCCGGGCCGATGAAGCCGACCACGCTGTTGACCAGCAGCGGCGCAAAGGCGCGGGCGACCGCATAGGCGCGCGCCTCGCAGGTCTGCTGGTCGACGCCGTGATGGGCGCCCGCCGACAGCGCCGAGCCCTGGCCGGTCTCGAAATACATCACGTTCTGCCCGACCGTGCCGCGCCCCTGCGACAACCCGGCCTGCTGCGCCTCCTTCAGAAGCGCAAGGTCGACTCCAAAACTGCGGTTGGCGGCCTCGGTGCCGGCGACCGACTGGAAGACGAGGTCGACCGGCACGCCCTGCCCGATCAGCGCCAGCGTCGTCGTGACATGGGTCAGCACGCAAGCCTGCGTCGGGATCTTCAGCCGCGTGATGATCTCGTCGAGCAGCCGCAGCAATTGCGCGATGACGGCCGGATCGTCGCTCGCGGGATTAATTCCGATGCAGGCATCCCCGGCGCCCAGCAGGATGCCGTCGAGGATCGAGGCGGTGATGCCCCTGGCATCGTCAAAGGGATGGTTGGGCTGCAGCCGCGTGCTCATCCGCCCTTTCAGGCCGATGGTGTTGCGGAAGGCGGTGGTGACCTCGCATTTCCGCGCCGCCAGAATCAGATCCTGATTGCGCATCAGCTTCGACACTGCAGCTGCCATCTCCGGCGTGATGCCGCCCGCCAGCTTGCGCAGGACATCCGGCGTCGCCGCATCCGACAGCAGCCAGTCGCGGAAGCCGCCGACCGTCAGGGACGCCACCGGCGCGAAGGCCTTCGCGTCATGGCTGTCGATGACGAGGCGCGTGACCTCGTCGGCCTCGTAGGGGATGACGGCTTCCTGCAGGAATTGGCCGAGCGGGACGTCGGCGAGCGCCATCCGCGCCGCGATCATTTGCTCGGCGGTGTCGGCGGCGATCCCGGCCAGCCGGTCGCCGGAGCGCGGTGGCGTCGCCCTGGCAAGGAGGTCGCGCAGGTCCGCGAAGGTGTGGGTCGTGGCGTCGATGGTATGGCGGTAGACCAAGGGTCGCTCCGGGGTGCGTCGGCCGGTGGCCGACCTAAGACTATCCTGAAACTCTACCTTCGGATCAAGACGCTGAAATAACTTGCCTTTCCTACGACCAAGGACGGAGGCAGCCAACGGCCGTGTTAACGCCGCATCCATTTTCGTTCTGCATAGTTTTGCATCAATTCTACACGATCCCGTTCACCGGCCGCTGCAGGCCATTCCGGGCCCCCGAAAACCATGACATCAGACGAATCTGGGAATGCCGCCAAGCTGGCCGGCCGTTTCACGCTTGCCACCAAGCTTTATGCGATCTTCGCGCTGTTCGCGCTGCTGACGGCGGCGATCGCGATGCTGTCCGACTACAACAGCCGCCGCGGCGCCGACCTGACCAGCGCGATCGAGACGGCGAACGCCGCCGCGCTGAACGTCGAGCGCGTCAACTCGCTGGTCTATGCGGTCGTGATGGAATCGCGCGGCGTCTACATGTCGACCGAGCCCGCCGTGGTGAAGAAATATGGCGAGGGCCTGCTCAAGTTCAACGCCCAGATCCTCGATGTCGTGAAGCGCTGGGAGACCATCGTCAAAGCCGACGATGCCGAGCAGTTCGCCACCTTCAAGAAGCGCATCGAGCAGTTCGTCGAGTTTCGCAAGGAGCTGGTGCGCCGCGGCGTCGAGATCAATGCGGCGGCCGGCCGCGAATGGGGCGACAACGACGCCAACCGGACCGTGCGTTCGGCGCTGAACAAGGATCTCGAGGCGCTGTCCAAGGTCTATGCCGAGCGCGCCAAGCAGATCGCGCAGCAGACCGAGACCAATCGCGAATTGTCCTTCGTGCTGACCTGCCTCGGCGGCGTGGCGCTGGCCCTGGTCGTGATCGGCATCGTCATCATCGCCCGCTCGGTCGCCCGGCCGCTCGCCGCGATCACCGCGACCATCAAGCAGGTCGCCGACGGCACCGAGAATGTCGTGGTGCCGCACTCCGACCGCGCCGACGAGATCGGCGCGCTGGCGCGCGCGATCCAGGTCTTCCAGGAGGCCATGGGCCGCAACCGCAACCTCGCCTCGCAGGTCTCGCAGGGCTCTGCGGCGCGCGAGGAGCGTGCGCGCCACATCGAACGATCCGTCGAGGAGTTCCGCGGCGCGATCGGCGCCATCATGCGCGGCCTCAGCGACAACGCCTCGGTCATGCGCGAGACCGCGCAGACCATCACGCGCGTCACCGCGGATGCCTCTAGCCGCGCCGGCACGGCGGCCAACGCCACCGAGCAGGCCTCGCACAACGTCACGGCGGTGGCGGGCGCGGCCGAGGAGCTGTCGGCCTCGGTCGTGGAGATCGGCCGCCAGGTGCGGCAGAGCGCCGGCGCGGTCGAGCAGACCGGCCAGCGCACCGAGAAGTCGATCTCCGAGATCGAGAGCCTCGCCGCGGCCACGCAGCGCATCGACGGCGTGCTCAATCTGATTCAGGCGATCGCCGAGCAGACCAATCTGCTGGCGCTCAACGCGACCATCGAGGCCGCCCGCGCAGGCGACGCCGGCCGCGGCTTTGCCGTGGTCGCTCATGAAGTGAAAGCGCTCGCCGGCCAGACCGCCAAGGCCACCGCCGAGATCAGCGAGAACGTCGCGATGATCCAGGCCTCGACCCGCAACGCGGTCGACGCCGTGCGCGAGATCGGCGGCGCGGTACGCGAGATCAACGAGGTCACCTCCGCAATCGCCGGCGCCATCGGCCAGCAGGACGCCGCCACGCGCGAGATCTCGTCCAACGCGCAAAGCGCCGCGCAGGGCAACGAGACGCTGGTCGCCAACATCACCTCGCTGCGAGACGCCATCGGCGAGACCGATACCGCCGCATCCTCGGTGTTGACGGCGGCGGGCAGCCTGACCGAGACCGCAGAGACGCTGTCGCGCGAGGTTGAGACGTTCTTCCAGAACTTGCGCGCGGGGTCGGCGGACGGCCGCATCGCCAAGGCGGGATAACGGCGCGTCCACCGCTGCAGCGCCTTCGGTGGGGTCGCTCCGACAAAAAACTGAAAAACAACCCCATGCACAGTAGCCGGGGGCAGCTGAATCAATGGCTTAGCTGCCGGCGCGAAATCATTCTGATTTTACGAAATAGATTTGACTCGTCGGGCAAGACACCGGCATGATGTCATCATGGCGATGGCGGTCTGCTCGGGATCCTAGTCGCCCCACCCGGGGGCGTCCCGTTCGCCGCGCGCTCAGGCGCGCCGGACGTAACCATTGAAGCTGAGGAAAGCACCTATGGCGCCAGTTATCAGCGCTACCACGACGGTAGCGGCCCGGCCGCTGTAGACGGTCGAACCGATCGCCACCGCGACCTGCGGCAAGACGATACGCATGATGCCGCCGAGGGTCATCAGCCAGCCCATTACTGTGATGATCGAGCGCCAGTCCGCCTGCCATCTATTGTGCAGATTGATGATCGCGAGGCCCGCAAGCAACGACAGCAAGCCGGACAGATAGAACAGGATGCCCGTGTGGAGCGCCTCCACGATCATGCTTTGGTACATGCCGAGGTTGATCAGTATGCCGAGCGCGATCGCGACAAATGTTGGCCCCATCAGCCTGGCGAGAAATAGCGAGCGGTCCATTGTGCGTCTCCGCCGCGCGAGCTGCCCGTCCAAGGGACAATTCGATCATCGGGCAGGCGCGCTATGCGGCAATTCATTGTTGCCGAGTATCGGCTGGCCTGGTGCTCGGTCCAGTGGCGGATGCGGCTTTGCGAGGCCCATCGTACCAGGCGGCGTCTCGTTGCTCGCCGTCCTTGTGTCGACCCGATCAAGCGTCGTGACGAACGCCGCGAGTATTGCGACGATCACCGCAGCAGCGAAAAGGACGACTGAGGTGCGGTGGCTATTCCACTCGTTACTCATGAGGGGCCTCCACAACTAACAGAAACGTAATACGACTGGGATGGTTCCCAGCGCCGCTACCGCCGGGTGCCGCCGTTATCCCCGTCCGCCCCCCTTGTGAGCGGACATGGACAGCCATGCTGAGCTTGTCTCGCTTCGCCACGCCGAGCGTTCGCGACAGCTCACAGCATTTAACAACGCCTAACGAGCCATTGGCGAGCTTCCAGGCCATGTTGCAGGGACAGACGAAGGACTGTCCTGCCCCGCAGGCACCGATCGCCCGAAGCCAGGAGGCCATCCCATGCCGGTATCATCCAATTCGTCATCCGATTCCGGGATCATCATTGACAGAGATCGGCGCGCGCTTCTGAGCACCGCCGTGCTTGGAATTGCAGCAGCGATTTCCGCGAGCGTGTTTCCCGCGCACCAAGCATCGGCTGCCGGCGCGAGCGCAATTCGCCCCTTCCGGATCGATGTCCCCGAGGCCGATCTCGTCGAGCTTCGACGTCGTGTGCTGGCGACACGATGGCCTGACCGCGAGACGGTTTCCGATCAGTCGCAGGGGATCCCCTTGGCGAAGCTCCAGCCGCTGATGCACTATTGGGGGACGGCGTACGACTGGCGGAAGATCGAAGCCAGGATGAACGGGCTTCCGCAATTCATCACCGCTATCGACGGGATCGACATTCATTTCATTCACGTGCGCTCCAGGCACCCCAATGCGCTCCCTGTCATCATCACCCACGGCTGGCCGGGATCGGTTTTCGAGCAGCTCAAGGTGATCAATCCGCTCACGGATCCAACGGCCCATGGCGGGCGGCCTGAAGACGCGTTCGACGTGGTGATCCCCTCGATGCCTGGCTACGGATTCTCAGGCAAGCCGCTCGATACCGGCTGGGGTCCTGAGCACACCGCGCGCATCTGGGCAGAACTCATGAAGCGACTTGGTTACACCCATTACGTCGCCCAGGGCGGCGACTGGGGTTCGCCCGTCTCCAGCGCGATGGCGCGGCTGGCGCCGGCAGGCCTGCTCGGCATTCACATCAATTTGCCGGCGATCGTGCCGCCCGAAATCGCCGCGATCCTCGCCGCCGGCGGGTCTGCCCCGGCGGGGCTGTCCGAGAAGGAACGCACGGCGTTTGACGCATTCAGCGCGGCGGCCAGGATGGGCAACCGATCGTATGCGGTGATGATGGGAACAAGGCCGCAGACGATCGGCTACGGCTTGACGGATTCTCCCGTGGGACTGGCGGCCTGGATGCTCGGTCATCCAGGCTTCTCGCATTGGAATTACGATGGCACCGACCCCGAGAAGTCCCGCGACGAGGTACTGGACGACATCACGCTCTACTGGCTGACAAACAGCGCGGTTTCATCGGCGCGACTTTACTGGGAATACAGCGGGCGCAGTCCCGCTCTCGCCGCCCCCGAGAAGACCGCGGAGATCTCGCTCCCGGTGGCCATCACTGTCTTTCCCGGCGAGAGCTATCAAGCCCCGGAGACGTGGGCCCGGCGCGCCTATCGCAACCTCACCTACTTCCATGAGGTCGACAAAGGCGGTCATTTTGCGGCCTGGGAGCAGCCCGAGCTTTTTTCCGCGGAGCTACGCGCCGCGTTCAAACCGCTTCGGCCCGCAATCTGACGCACTCGGCGGCTCAACATGTGGATCAACGCATGACGAAACCGCCGTCCACCGAGATGGACTGGCCGGTCACATAGCTCGCAGCATCGCTGCATAGCCACAGAACTGCATTCGCGATTTCCTCGGGACGTCCGACCCGCCCCATCGGGATGCTTTTTTCCATGGCCTTGAGCGCATCGCCTTGCCCGTCGGCCACCATCCGGTCCACCATCGGCGTCCATATCAATCCCGGGCAAATGGCATTGACGCGGATACCACGCGTTCCATATTCGAGCGCCGCGCTCTTGGTGAACCCAAGGATACCATGCTTGGCGGCGTGATAGATCCCGCGTTCCGCACCACCGACAAGGCCGCCGAGAGACGAGCAATTGACGATGGCGCCGCTGCCCTGCTTGCGAATCTGCTGCAATTCGAACTTCATGCAGCTCCATATGCCCTGCAGATTGATCCCCATGACACGGTCATAATCCTCGCGAGTGGTGTCGGCTGTCTCCGCGAGCACATTCTGGACGCCGGCGTTGTTGTAGGCGGCATCGAGTCGACCGAAAGTCTCGACCGTCCTTGAGACCATGGCTTCGACCTCGGCATCATCGGCCACATTGCAACGAATGCCGATCGCCTTGTGACCTCGAGCATTGAGTTCGTCGGCGGCAGCGCGCGCCGCATTCTCATTCCAGTCCGCGAGCGCGACAGACGCCCCCGATTCCGCAAAAGCTTTCGCGGCCGCGAGGCCGAGACCGGAAGCTGCGCCGGTCACCAAGGCGACCTTGCCTTCGAATGAAATGTTCATGTCGATCTCCTTTTGGACTCGTCGGGCTGCCGATCGGGAGCCTGCAAAAGCCGCTCCCGACAGACAGCACCCTGCTCCGCGGTCACACCGTCAGCAGCGTCTTGATCGCGCGGCGCTGGTCCATCGCCTTGTAGCCTTCGGCGACCTGATCGATCGGCAGCGTGAGATCGAACACCCTGCCCGGCTGTATGCGTCCATTGAGGACGCGGTCCATGAGATCGGGCAAGAACCGCCGCACCGGGGCAGGACCGCCCATCATGCGCCGCTGGCCGAAGAACAGGGCCTGGCCGTCGAAAGTCACACCATGGGGAACACCGACATATCCGATACTGCCCCCGGGACGCGCGCATTCGAGGGCCTGCGACATCGCTTCCTGCGTACCGACGCATTCGAGCACCGAATCGGCGCCGACGCCCCGGGTCAGGTCCTTGACGCGCGCGATGCCTTCTGCGCCGCGTTCCATGACGATATCGGTCGCGCCGAACGCTTTGGCCAGATCCTGCCGCGTCTTGTGGCGGCTCATGGCGATGATGCGCGAGGCGCCCATCTCTTTCGCCGCAAGCACGCCCATGAGGCCGACCGCGCCGTCACCGACCACCGCGACCACGGAGCCCTGCTTCACATTCGCAGCGTCGGCCGCGTACCAGCCGGTTCCGAGCACGTCGGAGGTCGCGAGCAGATGCGGGATGAGATCGCTGCCCGGCACCTCCCTGGTCGCGACGAGCGTGCCATCCGCAAGGGGGACACGGGCGTAAGGCGCCTGCGCGCCCGACATGAACTCGCGCTGTTCGCACGACGATTGAAAGCCGAACTTGCAATGCGGGCAAGTATTGTCCGACAGGCAGAACGAGCCGACGACGAACTGGCCGGGCCTGACGGTCCGCACCGCACTGCCGATCTCGACCACCACGCCGCAATATTCGTGACCCATATGCGCGGGGCCGTCACTCGGCTGCAGGCCGCGATATGGCCAGAGATCGGAGCCGCAGATGCACGTCGCCGACAGCTTGATGATGGCGTCGGTCGGGTGGACGATTTTGGGATCGTCGACGGTTTCGTAACGGACATCGCCGGGTCCGTAGAGGATTGTCGCTTTCATTGCTTTCTTCCTTCGAGTCACAAAGCCGGACTCCGCCGACACACAAGCGGCGCATCGCGTCGAGACACCAAGCAACAGCGCGAAGACCGCGATCCACGCGGCTGCGGGGTACGAAGCCCCAGCCCGCGCGTTTACGACAACATCTAGGGTCCCAGGCGGCGGCCGATTAGCCGATATAATTTGCTTGCATTAATCGATACGGGCCATGAATAGTGGCGGCCATGGCGAGCCAGGATTTCAACGATTTGCTGGCTTTCGTGGCCGTCGCCCGCGAGCGCAGCTTCACGAAGGCCGCCGCGAAACTGGGCGTGGTGCAATCGACGCTCAGCCATACGATCAAGCGCCTGGAATCGCAGATGGGGCTGCGGCTGCTCACGCGCACGACCCGAAGCGTCGGCCTGACCGAGGCGGGCGAGCGCCTTCAAAAATCAGTTGCGCCGCGCATCGAAGAGATCGAGCGCGATATCGCCGCGCTGATGTCGCTGCGTGACAAGCCGTCGGGCACGATCCGGATCACGCTCTCGGACCATGCGCTGGACACGGTCGTCTGGCCGAAGCTGTCGCCCGTCTTGGAAAAATACCCCGACCTCAAGGTCGAGTTCAGCCTCGACACCGCCTTCCGCAACATCGTCGAAGACGGTTTCGATGCGGGCATCCGCCTCGGCGAAAGCGTCGAGAAGGACATGATCGCAGTACGCATCGGTCCGGACTGGCGGCTCGTCGCGGTCGCCTCGCCTGCCTATCTGAAGGAGCATCCGAAACCAAGACATCCGCAAGACCTCCTCAAGCACGTCTGCATCAAGCGGCGCGCGGCCGCCGGCGGCCATTACGTGTGGGAGTTCGCCAGGAACGGTCCCGACCTGCGGGTACGCGTCGAGGGACAACTGACCTTCAACGATTCCCGGGCGATGATCGACGCCGCCATCAAAGGTTTCGGCATCGCCTATGTCCCCGAGGACATGGTGACACGGCACGTCCGTTCCGGTGAGCTCGTCATCGTGCTCGACGACTGGTCGCCGAAATTCGACGGCTACTATATCTATTATCCGACCTCGCGGCAGAACTCGGCTGCATTCAAGGTGATCGTCGACGCACTTCGCCATCACGAAGCGCGAGGAAGACGCGGCTAGTTTGCCGCGCCGCCGCACTTGAAAATAGCGCTAAGCCGCACATCAACGAATCAAGCGCTGGTGCTCTATCCCATCACCCCGCCGCGCTTGATCAGCTCCTTGCCGACAGCGGCCAGATGCACCTGGTCCGGGCCGTCGCCGATGCGGATGAAGCGGGCGTAGACATAGGCACGCGCCAGGAACGTATCCTGCGAGACGCCGGCGGCGCCGTGGATCTGGATGGCGCGGTCGATGACGCGGGCGGCCATGCTGGGCACCACGATCTTGGCCGCGGCGATCAGGTCGCGCGCGGCCTTGTTGCCTTCGCGGTCCATCTTGTCGGCAGCTTGCAGCGTCAGGAGCCGCGCCTGCGCGATCTCGCAGAACGAGTTTGCGATGTCCTCCCGCACCGAGCCCTGCTCGGCGATCGGCCTGCCGAAGGCCACGCGGGAGACTGATCGCTGGCACATCAATTCGAGCGCACGCTGGGCGCAGCCGATCAGCCGCATGCAATGGTGGATGCGGCCGGGGCCGAGCCGCCCCTGCGCGATCTCGAAGCCGCGGCCCTCGCCGAGCAGGATGTTCTCCACGGGCACGCGGACGTTCTCGTAGACGATCTCGGGATGACCGCTAGGGGCGTCGTCATAGCCATAGGTGAGCATATCGCGGACGATGCGCACGCCCGGCGTGTTCCTGGGCACCAGGATCATGGATTGCTGGCGGTGGCGGTCGGGATCGTCGGGCGCGGTCTTGCCCATCACGATCAGGATCTCGCAATCCTCGTTCATCGCACCCGATGTGAACCATTTGCGGCCGTTGATGACGTAGTCATCCCCGTCGCGCTTGATGGCGCACTGGATGTTGGTGGCGTCGCTGGAGGCGACCTGCGGCTCGGTCATCGAGAAGCCCGAGCGGATGCGCCCCTCCAGCAGCGGCTTCAGCCAGCGCTCCTGCTGTGCAGGCGTGCCGTAATTCGCGAGCACCTCCATGTTGCCGACATCGGGCGCCGAGCAGTTGAAGATTTCGGGCGCCCAGAGGATGCGGCCCATGATCTCCTTCACCGGAGCATAGTCGAGATTGGAGAGGCCGGGGCCGTGCTCGCCGGAGAGAAACAGGTTCCAGAGCCCCTGCTCCCGCGCCAGCCGCTTCAGCTCCTGCAGCACGGCCGGCGTCTTGTAGCGCGCGGCCTCCGGCTTGACCTGCTCGTAATAGAGCTCCTCGACCGGCTCGACATGTGTCCGCATGAACTGCCGGATGCGGTCCTGCAGCTCCAGCGAGCGGGCGGAGTGTTGGAAGTTCATTTTCAATCCTCCGCTCGCCGACGCTCGCGTCGGTCCCGTAGGGTGGGCAAAGCATCCGCCGTAGCTCGAAGAGCGAAGGCGGAAGCCTGCCCACGTTCCTGTTTCCGTATTGAGCAGGTCGTGGGCACGGCGCAAGTGCGCCTTTGCCCACCCTACGATTCCGAGATCGCGGAGAGAGCCCTGCCCTCACGTCCCCTTCAAGAGTTCGCTCGCGACCACCCAGTCGTTGCCGTCGAACTGCAGCATATAGCCATCCTTGATCGGGCGGAAATCCTGCGGGGTGGTGTTCAGCGTGATGCCGGGCATCAGCAGCGACAGCGGCACGCTCTTCAGGTTCGCCGCCTGCGCCATGATGTTCTCGCGCGTCAGATTGTCCTTGCACTGCTTCAGCAGCACCACCAGCGCCTCGGCGACGGTGTAGCCGTAGAGGCCGGCGACGTTGTTGACGTCGGCATTGGGCAGGCGCTTCTTCATGAAATCGATATAGGCCGTCATCGCCGGGTCGTTCTTCGGCGCTTCGACGAACGGCTTGAGCGCGCCGAGCGAGAGCACGCCTTTGCCGGCCTCGAGTCCGGCCGGCACCATCACCGTCGCCTTGTTGGCGCAGCCGCTAGCGAGGAAGCGCGTCGGCTGCCAGCCGACCTCGTGGGCCTTGCGGATCGCCTGCGCGCAGGCGCGCGGCGTCACCGAATAGATCATGAAGACGTCGGCCTTGGTATTCGCCAGGGTCAGCACCTGGGAATCGACGGTGGGGTCGGCGACCTCGAAGCTCGAGGCCATCGCGATCGCCTTGTCGGCGTCAGCGCCGAGCGCCTCCTTGACGCCGCGCAAGTATTCCTTGCCGGCATCGTCGTTCTGATAGAGCACGGCGAAGCGCGCATTCGGGTTCTTGGCGCGGGCATAGGCGACGTCGATCGCAGCCTCGCTGGTGTAGTTCGGCGCCCAGGGCAGCGCCATCGACCAGGGCATGTTGGCCGGATCGTTCCACTTCGAGGCCGAGCTGATCAGGAACAGCTGCGGTACCTTGTTGCTGTTGAGATATTTTGCGATCGCCGAGCTTGGCGCCGTGCCCATGGTGGCGAAGATGAAGGCGACGCCGTCACCTTCGACCAGCCGCCGCGCCGCCTCCATGGTCTTGGGCGGCGAGAACGCGTCGTCCAGCGAGATCAAATTGAGCTTGCGGCCGGCAACCCCGCCCTTCTCGTTGACCTCGTCGAAATAGGCCGCGATGACCCTGCCCGTGATGCTGAGGGGCGAAGCCGGCCCGCTATAGGGCATGGTGTTGCCGATCTTGATCTCGGTGTCGCTGACGCCGGGACCGTAGGATTTTTGCGCGGAGACGGATGTGGACGGGCAGGCGGCAGCGAGCGCTGCGGCCAGGGCCAAGGCGGCTTTCATGGTTTCTCCCCAGTGCTCATCGTCCGCGCGAGGCGGCCGCGCGGCGTGCTGCTTTTTGCCAGCGCGTCAGATCAGCGGAGTTCCGCAAGATGGTCTTGCGTCGAGTTGCTGATGGCTTAGCCGCGCCGCTTCAGGCTGAAGCCCAGGCTGATCCAGCCCGCTCCCGCCATGATCAAATCGATGCCGAGGAACAGACCGAGGATGTAGACGCTGTTCACCGGCCAGCGTGCGACGATCAGCAGGCCAAGCAGCAGCGTGATGACGGCCGACAGCGCCACCCAGACCCACGGGCTCTCGCGCTTCATGCTGAAGGCGAGAAACAGCCTGACGGCGCCCGAGGCGATCAGCGAGGCGCCGAGAAACAACGTCAGCAGGACCGCCGCGAACAGCGGATTCTCGAAGGTCAGGAAGCCCGCGATCACGTAGAGCACGCCGAGCAGGGCCCAGATCAGGAACTTGCCCCAGCTCTTCATCTGGAACGCGCCGATGATCTCGGTGACGCCCGCGACGATCATCATGGCGCCGACCACGATGACGCTCGCCACCGTCGCCATCACCATGCTGCCGAGTGCAATGAACCCGGCGATGAGATAGACGACGCCGAGCGCGACGATCCAGCCCCATTTGGCATGCAGCGCCGCGATGCCGGAGCCGAGACTTGGGTGATGTGACGTGTCCGAAGCACTGGTCATGACGGCCACTCCTGCTTGCGTAGCCCGGGGGCACGCGCCAGAATAGCACGCACCGTGCCGGGACGACAGCCAGCAGAACACCCGTACCGGCAGTAACATTGACGCAAATCAAGATCGGCTGCGGCGCATCAGCCGCGGGACCGCTCCATCTCGAGCTCGGCCTTGAGGTTGTCGAGATCGCGGTAGATCGACGCAACCGCCAGCACGCGGCCGTCCTTGCGGTACTTCAACAGGCAATCCTTGCCTCCGATGCTGCCGTCGATCGCGATCTCGTCAAAGCTCTCGGCGTGGCCGACATAGTTGATCGGCACGTCGTAGTGCTGCGACCAGAAGAACGGCACCGCGTCGAAGCGCTCGCGCTTGCCGAGCATGTTGCGCGCCGCGGTCTGGCCCTGGCGTTCGGCAACGACCCAATGTTCGACGCGGATGGTTTGCCGGGAATGCGGATCGGGCCAGCGCGCGATGTCGCCGGCCGCGAAAATGCCGGCGACACTGGTTTCGAGATATTCGCTCACGCTGACACCGCGATCCGCCGCAAGGCCGGCGTGCTCGGCCAGCGCAAGGCGCGGCTTGACGCCGATGCCGACCACGACGAGGTCGGCTTCGATGACAGCTCCGCTCTTTAGCGTGGCGCGGGTGCCGTCGAGTTTTTCGACCGTGTCCTTGAGGTGAAAGATCACGCCGTTCTCTTCATGGAGCGACCGGACGAAGTCGCCCATCTCGGAGCCAAGCACCTTCTGCATCGGCCGCTCTTCCGGCGCGACCACGTGCACCTCGATCTTGCGCGCCCGCAGGGACGCCGCGACTTCGAGGCCGATGAAACTGGCGCCGATGACCAGAGCGCGCCTGGCACTCCCCGCTGCCTTGATGATGGCGCGGCTGTCGGCGACGGAGCGCAAGGTGTGGACATGCGGCTGGTCGGCGCCCGGGATCTGCAGTTTGACCGGCTCGGCGCCGGTCGCGAGCAGCAGCCGGTCGAAGGGTAGCTTGTCGCCATTGCCGAGCGTAACGTTGCGCGTCTTCGCATCGATGGCGGAGACGCCGGTGTTGAGCCTGAGATCGATGCCCGCGTCCTGATAATAGTCCTCGCCCCGCAGCGGCAACCAGTCCTCCGGTGCGCTGCCCGCGAGATAATCCTTCGAGAGATTGGGCCGGTCGACCGGCATCGCGCCGTCATCGCTGAGCATGGTGATGGCGCCGGCAAAGCCCTCGCGCCGGAGCGTCTCGGCGGCCGCGAAGCCGGCTGCACCGCCGCCGACGATGACGAATTTCTCGGGCGTCGGCGCGTTGCGATGAGCGATCGACGGCTTCGGCGCCTCGCGCTTGCGCCGAACGATGATGTTGTCCCGATCGCGCGCGACCTCCCACACCGCCAGCGCGTTCAGCGCCGGCGGGCGGGTGGCTTCGCCCGTGCGCAAGGAGAAGCAGGCATGATGCCAGGGACAGCGGATGGTGTCGCCCACCACCAGGCCCTCGGCGAGCGGCCCGTGGTAATGGCTGCAGGCCGGCTCGATCGCAAAAATCTCGCTGCCGGCCTGCACCAGCAGGACGTCTTCCTCGCCGACATGACCGAGCAGTTTGCCATCCCTGAACGCGGTCAGCGACACGCCTTTGCTCAGGTCGGGTCCGCTCGGCTTGTTGTTCTCGGTCATGGCGCCGTCTCCTTGAGCAGCCGCGGGTCAATCGTCCGAATTGGCGAGCCCCAACAGTTCCTGGCGCGTCAGCGCATTGTCGCGGAACACGCCGAGCATGCGGCTGGTGACGAGATCGGTCCCGGGCTTGTGCGCGCCGCGCGTGGTCATGCAGTGATGCGTCGCCTTGATGATGACGCCGACGCCTTCAGGCTTGAGCACGTCGTTGATGGTGTTGGCGATCTGTGCGGTCATCTTCTCCTGGATCTGGAGGCGCTTGGCGTAGATGTCCACCACGCGCGCAAGCTTGCTGATGCCGACGACACGGCCCTGCGGGATATAGGCGACCCAGGCGCGGCCGACGATCGGCGCCATGTGGTGCTCGCAATGGCTCTCGAAGCGAACGCCGCGCAGGACGATCATCTCGTCATAGCCTTCGATCTCCTCGAAGGTCTTTTGCAGGATTTCCGTCGGGTCCTGCGCATAGCCGGAAAAATACTCCTCAAAGGCACGTGCGACCCGGTCCGGCGTCTCACGCAGACCATCGCGCGCGGGATCGTCGCCGGCCCAGCGGATCATGGTGCGGATCGCCTGCTCGACCTCGAGCCTGTCAGGCCGTTCGACCGGCGCCTGCGCCACCGCAACACGTTCCAGCTTGCGCACTTGTGACTTCATCGAGATCCTCCCCTGCAACGAGCCGCATACAGAAGCGGCTCCTCAGCTTGGACGGCTGCAATCGCAAAAGGTTCCCAGGATCAGGAAAAATCGGAGGGACGGCAGACAAGCCAGCCGGCCGGACGAGAAACGAGCTTTATGAGGCCGCTTTCCGGACCTCGACCACCGCCTGCGCCCATTCGGCCGGCCGCTCCTGCGGCAGATTATGGCCGGCATCGGTGAAGACGCGCCGCTCGAATGGACCCTCGAACTTGCTGGCGTGATGGGCGGTGCCGGGATTGACGCCGTCGCTGTCGCCGTCGATCGCAATCGTCGGGACGCGGATCGGCGGCTGGTCTGCGAGCTTCGCCTCGATCGCGACATAAGCAGGATCGCCCGCGACCAGCGCATAGCGGTGGCGGTAGGAGTGGATCACGACGTCGACGAAGTCAGGATTGTCGAACGACACCGCGCTCTGCTCGAACGTCGTGTCGTCGAACGCCCATTTCGGCGACCACATCGCCCAGAGCTGGCGGGCAAAGCCGCGCCGGTTGCGCTCCAGCGCACGGCGGCCGCGCTCATTGTGAAAGAGATATTGATACCAGAGCGCGGCTTCCTCCGGCGGCGAGGCCGGCTCCATGGAACGGGCGATGTTCTGGATGTTGTAGGAATTGCCGGAGACGAGGGCGATCACGCGCTCCGGATAGAGCGCCGAGATCACGCAGGCCGCGCGCCCGCCCCAGTCGTAGCCGCCGACGACGGCGCGCTCGATACGAAGCGCGTCCATGAAGGCCAGCAGATCGGCGCCGAGCGCCGCCTGCTCGCCGGAGCGCGGCGTATCCGGGAAGCGAAACCGCGTCGGTCCGTAGCCGCGCAGCCAGGGCACCAGCACGCGCGCGCCGGCCTCGGCAATGATCGGCGCGGTCTCGGCATAGGCGTTCACGTCATAGGGAAAGCCGTGGCCCAGGATGCAGGGCCAGCCGTCAGGTGCGCCGTATTCGCGATAGGCAATGTCGAGGACGTCCGTGGTGATCGTTTTTTGTTGCATGGTTGCTTCACGGCGTTGGGGATTTCGTAGCCCGGATGGAGCGCAGCGCAATCCGGGAACGCCAGCATCCGCGAATGCAGGATGTCGCTGCGCTCCATCCGGGCTACAACAGGTCTACCGCTGCGGCCCGGACAGCGAGATGTCGCGCTCGGCGCGGAAGACGTTGCTGTAGAGATTGGCGATCCATTGCCGGCCGATCTCGGTCTTATTGAGGTAACCGATCTCGGTCTGGATGTGCGGTGCGACGCTGTTCCAATAGAATTGTGGATAGCGGTTCACGATGTCGGCCGGTGAATCGTAGCCGAGCTGGCGATTGATGCCGACCTCCTCGAATTCGTAATAGAGCGCGTTGGCCTTGCGCAGATAATTGGGATCGCCGAGCTGGCCGATGAAATCGGCGGCGCGCAGGATCGAGGCATCGACGTCATACTCGTGGCCTTCCTGGGCCGGAAAGCGCGTTCCCTCGATAGCGCGGGCGATGCGTTCAGGATCGAGACCCGGAATGTGCTGCAGCCGCCGCAAGACATAGAGCTTCGAGCGGTCGACGTGATACATCATCAAGCTGGCGTCCGACGCACCGCGCGGCAACGAGATCTTGGTGTCGGCGGCATCGATGACGAAGCCGTCGATGTCATCCTCCTCAAACAGGCCGCGGACATAGCCGATATCGTGGGCGAGGCAGGCGATCAGGACATGGACGTAGTCCTCGGCCGTCAGGTGAGTATGGAGATTTCGGCCACTGAGGATCGAATGGCCCGCCAGCGTCACCAGCATCGTATGTTCGATATTGTGGTAAAGTGCATCGCTGTTACCGATGCATTCCATCGCGGTGCGGGTTGCGCTCTCGACCATGCTTGCAGCGGTCTCGCCGTACCGACGCCGCATAAACGTACCCAGCAGCTTCTCCAGGGATTCAGCCGCCAGTCTCGGCAACGTCATCATGGATGCAGCCCCGCGTGCCGGTGGTGTCCCATGTCAGCTCCCGAAGTCTCGTTCTTGTCCTCGACGCAACGACCCAGCATAGACCATCTTGGGCCGAGTGACCAAACCCCCGGGAACGCGATTACGGAAATATGTTACCGTTGTGCTATGCAAGATCGCGGTTGCGGCGAAGGCGCGGCACGCCCGCGTGGCGAGCCCGGCCGACGAGGCGCGTTTATTCCACCATCACCACGTCCACGGCGACGCCGAGTTTCTGCTTGGGTGAGCCGACGATGATGCCGTCGACCGGCGAGACGTCGGAAAAGTCGCGTCCGACCGCAAGCACGATATGGTCGTTGGCAATCAAGAGATCGTTGGTCGGGTCGAAATCGACCCAGCCAAGCTCCGCCCCGCACCACAGCGACACCCAGGCATGGGTGGCATCGGCGCCTTGCAGGCGGGCCTGCCCCGGCGGCGGAATGGTGCGCAAGTAGCCGCTGACATAGGCCGCTGGCAGACCGAGCCCGCGCAGCCCTGCGATCATCACATGGGCAAAATCCTGGCAGACGCCGTGTCGCTTGTCGAAGACCTCGTTCAGCGGCGTCGAGATCACCGTCGCCTTGGGGTCGTAGCGAAACTCGGTGCGAATGCGATGCATGAGATCGACTGCGCCCTCGAGGATGCCCGCGCCCGGCGCAAAGCTCATCCCCGCATAGGTGCTGACCGGACGCAGCACCGGCACCAGCGGGCTGGCGAAGACATATCCGACCGGCGAGGACGGCCCGAGGCTGGTCGCCTCGAAGGCGATGTCGCGGATGCTCTCCCAGCTCGGACTGTCGGCATCGCGCGCCGGCGGCTTACGTGACACGGAGACACGCGAGCGCGAGTCGATCCGCAAATTGCGATGCGCCGCTTCGATCACGATGCTTTCGGTCAGCGTGCCAAAAAAGTCGCGCCGGACGTTGCGCTCGGCGGGGCGCGGGCGGATCTCGACCTTGTGCGAGATCAGCTCCTGGCCGCCACCGCTCTTCGGCTCCAGACGCAGCGTGCAGCGGGCGAAGCTGACCGGATTCTCGTACTCGTAGGTGGTGACGTGACGGATGTCGAAGATCACGCCAGCCCCGTCAGCTTTTCCGGCCGGGCGGCATTGGGGCCGTGCGGGAAGTAGTGCTGACCGATCGCATCGGCGAGGCTGAGCAGGTCCTGCTCCAGCGCGAACAGTGTCTTGACCTCGAGCTTCTCGGCCTCCGCGGTCGCCAGCATCGCCTGCATCGCCACCGCAAGGCGCTGCGGCTTCTCGATCAGGCCGTGCTCCTTCAGGCTGGGCAGCGCGGCGATGTGCTCGTTCAGCGTCGTCACCTGGAACGCCACCGAACGCGGATTGTAGCCGTCGAGCACGGCAAGATCGCGCACCGGCGCCAGGATCGGCGCCAGCAGATAGCGCGAGCGATAGGTGATCTGGCAATCCACCAGCGTCAGCAGGATGTCGAGATCCTCGTCGCCGGCCTCGTCATAGGCGAATTGGCGGGTGAAGCGCGTGGTGTTGATGGCGCGCTCGGTGCGGCGGCCGATGTCGAGAAAGCGCCAGCCGGCGGCGCGGTTCATGTTCTCCTGCGCCAACCCTGCGAGGCTGGCGAGCTCCTGCAAGGTCAGCTCGGCCGCACTCAGCACGCCGTCGTCGCCTTCGACCTGGTAGGCCAGGCGCTCGGCCATCTCGGTGATGACCTGCCAGGCATCGGGCGACAGCCGCTCGCGCAAGGAGGTCGCCGTGCGCTGCGCCGCGCGCACCAGCGACAGCGCCGAGCCGAAACGTTCCGCGCTCTGCAACGCTTCGGCGGTGATCCGCCCGGGCGCGGCGCGCGAAGTCTGCGAGATCGCGCCCCAGGCCACCAGCAGGCGCTGGATGCGTTCGCCCGATTGCAGCGAGGCCGCGGTGCCCTTGTTGGGCCCGCTCGGCGAGCCCAAAGCGCGCACCAGCCGCAGCGTCGCCTCGGCGCGTTCGAGATAGCGGCCGAGCCAGAACAGATTGTCGGCGGCGCGGCTCGGCAGCACGCCGGCGATGCGGCGGATGCGGACCTTGTCGGTCGCCGGCAGCAGCGTCGCGGTCGAGACCTGCTTGTCGGAGACCACCCAGACATCGGCGGCGCGCGCACCGTCGCCCATCGACACCGCGCGCGCATCCGGCTGCTCGGCGATCCGGCAGAAACCGCCGGGCATGATGGCCCAGCCGTCGCGCGTGGCGGCTGCGAACACGCGCAGCACGAAGGGACGCGGCGTGATCTGGCCCTGCTCCCAGACCGGCATGGTCGACAGCCGCACCACCTCCTGGCCGACATAATCCATGCCGCGCGCGGCGATGGCGCCGATCAGGCGCTGGCGGTCGCTCGCATCCAGCTCGCTCGCGAGCACCGGCCCCGCGCTGTCGAAACCGGGCACGCCGCGCCGATAGGCGCCTTCGATCGCGACCTCGTCGAGCCGCGCCAGCACCTCCTCGCGCGCGCTGCGCTGGCCGCACCACCAGGTCGCGATGTGCGGCATCTTCAGCTCTTCGCCAAGCAGGCGGCGGCTCAGCGCCGGCAGGAAGCCGAGCAGCGCCCGCGCCTCCAGCACGCCCGAGCCCGGCATGTTGGCGACGACGACGCCGTCCTTGCGCAGCACGTCGATCAGGCCGGGCACACCGAGATGCGAGGAGGCATCGAGCTCGAGCGGATCGAGCGAATTGGAATCGACCCGGCGGAGCAGCACGTCGAGGCGCTTCAGCCCGGCGACCGTGCGGATGTGGATGCGGTTGTCGCTGACGGCGAGATCGTCGCCCTCGACCAAGAGGAAGCCGAGATAGCGCGCCAGCGTCGCGTGCTCGAAATAGGTCTCGCTGAAGCTGCCCGGGGTGAGCACGCCGATCCTGGGCTCGTCGCGGTCGGCACGCGCGCGCAGGCTGTCGCGGAACGCCTCGAAGAATGGCGCGACGCGCGGCACGTTCATCGACTTGTAGAGGTCGGAGAAGGCGCGCGAGAGCACGAGGCGATTCTCCAGCGCGTAGCCCGCGCCCGACGGCGCCTGGGTGCGGTCGCCGAGCACCCACCAGCGGCCATCGGGTCCGCGGCCGACATCGGCGGCATAGATCGACAGGTAGCGCCCGCCCGGCGGCGGCACGCCGCAGACGGGACGCAGATATTCGGGACTACCGGCGATCGCGGCCGCGGGCAGCGCGCCTTCCGCAACGAGGCGGCCCTCGCCATAGATGTCGCGCAGCACCAGCTCGAGCAGCTCGGCACGCTGGGTGATGCCGGCGCACAGCTGCTGCCAGTCGGCCTCGTCGATCAGGAGCGGCAGATGGCTGATCGACCACGGCCGGTCGGCGCTGTCGCCGGGCGCACGGTAGGTGACGCCGGCCTCGCGCAGATGGCGGTCGGCCATGCCGAAGCGACGCTCGATCTCGTCGGGCGCGAGCGCGCCGAAGGCATCGAAGAATCGGCTCCAGACCGCGCGCGGGGCGCCGTCGGGCCCCAGGAACTCGTCGGGAATCCCGGGCAGGCGGCGATAGTCGCGGACCCATTGGGCAAGGCGACGCTGGCCTTCACGCTGGCCTTGCGCCTTACCCGCCTTGTCCTGCTCGGCTGCGCCCTCGCTCATGCGCCTCTCCCTGCCCCACCATCATACTCATTGCAGGAGCGGGGTCCGCAAGTCGAGGGTCAGCGGAAACTCATTTGTGCGTTCCTCGGGGGGTGGCTGGACCGGCCCCGGCGTATGGCCGTGGTCCTGGAAGCGCGCCAGCCGCCGCGCCTCGGCCTCATAGGTGTTGACCGGCTTGGTGTCGTAGCTGCGGCCGCCGGGATGGGCGACGTGGTAGACGCAGCCACCGAGGGAGCGGCCATTCCAGGTATCAATGAGATCAAAGGTCAGGGGCGCATGGACCGGGATGGTCGGGTGCAGGCCGGAGGCCGGCTGCCAGGCCTTGAAGCGGACGCCGGCCACGGCCTCGGCCGAGCGGCCGGTCGCGGTCATCGGCAGGCGGCGGCCGTTGCAGGTGACAATGTGGCGGCCCTCGACAAAACCCTCCGCCTTGACCTGAAGCCGCTCGACCGATGAATCGACATAGCGCACGGTGCCGCCGGCCGAGCCCTCCTCGCCCAGCACGTGCCAGGGCTCCAGCGCCTGGCGTAGCTCCAGCGTCACGCCGCCATGATGGACGCGGCCGAAAGCGGGGAAGCGGAATTCGAGCTGGGCCAGATACCATTCCGGCTCGAACGGATAGCCTGATTGCTTCAGCTCAGTGAGAACGTCGAGAAAATCCTCCCAGATGAAATGCGGCAGCATGAAGCGGTCGTGCAGCGCCGTGCCCCAGCGCACGAACTTGCCGGCCTGCGGCTCGCGCCAGAACTTTGCGATCAACGCGCGGATCAAGAGCTGCTGCGCCAGCGACATGCGCGGATCGGGCGGCATCTCGAGCGCGCGGAATTCGACGAGGCCGAGCCGGCCGGTCGAGCCTTCCGGGGAATAGAGCTTGTCGATGCAGATCTCGGCGCGGTGGGTATTGCCGGTGATGTCGACGAGCAGATGCCGGAACAGCCGGTCGACCAGCCACAGCGGCGTCTGGTAGCCCGGCGGCGGCACGTGCGAGAGCGCGATTTCGAGCTCGTAGATGCTGTCGTGGCGGGCTTCGTCGATGCGCGGCGCCTGGCTGGTCGGGCCGATGAACAGGCCGGAGAAGAAGTAGGACAGCGACGGATGCCGCTGCCAGTACAAGACCAGACTCTTGAGCAGGTCGGGCCGGCGCAGGAACGGCGAGTCCTGCGGCGAGGAGCCGCCGACAACGACGTGGTTGCCGCCGCCGGTGCCGGTGTGGCGGCCGTCGACCAGGAAGCGGTTGGCGCCGAGGCGAACTTTCCCGGCGTCCTCATAGAGGCCGGCGGTGATGTCGACCGCCTCGCGCCAGCTCTTCGCCGGCTGGATGTTGATCTCGATGACACCGGGATCCGGCGTCACCTTGATGACCTCGATGCGCGGATCGAATGGCGGCGGATAGCCCTCGACATGGACGGGGAACTGCATCTCCTCGGCCGTGGCTTCGAGCGCCGCGATCAGCTCGAGATAGTCTTCGATGCGCTCGACCGGCGGCATGAAGGCGCAGAGAACGCCATCGCGGATCTCGACCGACATCGCGGTGCGGACCGGGACCGACGTGTTGAGCTGCTCCGGCGCGATCCGCGGCGGCGACTGCGAGCGCGCCGCAAGCGTGAACACCGGGAGCTTGCCCCGCGGCTCCATCGGGTCCTGCTCGACGATGTACGGATATTGGTTCGGCGGGACGTGGCCCAGCGAGCCGATCGGCAAGCGCAGGCCGAGCGGGGAATCGCCGGGCATCAGGAACAGGTGATTGCGCCGCAGAGCCCAACGCTCGCTGCGCCAGCGCGGCGGCGCGTTCCAGCGCTGCACCGGCAGCACGAAGCCGCGCGGCGTGTTGAGGCCCTCGTCGAACACCCGCGCCATCCGCGCGCGCGCTTCCGGATCGGACAATTTGGAGTCGGAGGGATCGACGTTGACGGGGAGCTCGGCTTCCTTCTGGAGCCAGTAGGCGGTGTCCTCGTAAGCCGGGATGATGTAGCCGGGATCGAGCCCGAGCCGCGCCACCGTGCCCTCCATGAAGGCCTCGGCATCCTTCGTCTCGGCGCGCCGCGGATTCCCGATCCTGGCGATGAGGTCGGCGTTCTTCCAGATCGGCACCCCGTCCTTGCGCCAGTACAGGCCAAACGCCCAGCGCGGCAGGCTCTCGCCCGGATACCATTTGCCCTGGCCATAATGCAGCAGGCCGCCGGACGCGAAGCGCGTGCGCAGGCGGCGGATCAAATCGTCGCCCAGCGCGCGCTTGGTCGGGCCGACGGCCTCCGTATTCCACTCCGCAGCTTCGAGATCGTCGACCGAGACGAAGGTGGGCTCGCCGCCCATGGTGAGCCGCACGTCCTGCGCGGCGAGATCGCCGTCGACCTGCTCGCCGAGATCGTTGAGCCGCGCCCAGGATTCGTCGGAGAACGGCTTGGTGATGCGCGGCGCCTCGCGGATGCGGCGGACGCTCATATCGAAGGCGAACTCGACCTCGGCAAAGCCGGCGCTGCCGGAAATCGGCGCAGCTGAACGATAATGCGGCGTGGCGGCGACCGGGATGTGGCCCTCGCCCGCGAGCATGCCGGAGGTCGCATCGAAACCGATCCAGCCGGCGCCGGGCAGATAAACCTCGGCCCAGGCGTGCAGGTCGGTGAAGTCGTTCTCCACTTCCGGCGGTCCCTCGATCGGATCGATGTCGGGACGGATCTGGATGAGGTAGCCGGAGACGAAACGCGCGGCGAGGCCGAGATGACGGAAGGTCTGGATCAGGAGCCAGGCCGAGTCGCGGCATGACCCGGCACCCGAGGCGAGCGTCTCCTCCGGTGTCTGCACGCCGGGCTCCATGCGGATGATGTAGCGGATCTTCTTCTGAAGCTCGCGATTGAGCTCAACCAGGAAGTTGACGGTGTTCGGAGCGTCCTGCGGGATCGTATCGAGATATTTCGCAAACAGGCGATCGGGCTTGATGGTCTCCAGATAAGGCGCCAGTTCGGTCTTCAGGCCGTTCGGATAGTCGAACGGAAAACTGTCGGCATAGGGTTCGACGAAGAAGTCGAACGGGTTGACCACGGTCATCTGCGCCGTGAAGTCGACCTCGATCTTCAATTCGGTCGTCTTCTCCGGGAAGACGTAGCGGGCGAGCCAGTTGCCCTGCGGATCCTGCTGCCAGTTCACGAAATGGTTGGATGGCGTGACCTTGAGCGAATAGCTCATGATCGGCGTGCGCGTATGCGGCGCCGGCCGCAGGCGAATGGTCTGCGGGCCGACATCGATCGGGCGATCGTATTTGTAGTGCGTGACGTGGTGTAATGCGACGTAGATCGACACGGGGTGCGATGCTCCAGCAGCATTTTTGAGCAGAACACCTGAGGTGGACGCGATCAAGCACTAACAACGGGCAGCGAGTGCCTAGGTAAGGTGCGGGGCGGTTGCTTCTTCCTTCTCCCCTTGTGGGAGAAGGTGGCGCGAAGCGCCGGATGAGGGGTCTCTCTCAACCCGCAAAACCGGTCGTGAGGATAGAGACCCCTCACCCGGCTTCGCTTTCAGCGAAGCCACCCTCTCCCACAAGGGGAGAGGGTAAGACAGTCTCGTAGGGTGGGCAACGGCGCGCGCTTGCGCGCCGTGCCCACGGCTTCCGTTGCGTGGGCACGGCGCAAGTGCGCCTTTGCCCACCCTACGATTCCGAGCCAACCGATAAAGCTCACCCGCGGCCATCGCGCCATGTGCGCAGCCCTACGCCGCCGACGTCAGCCGCTGCAGGAACTGCGTCACTTCGCGCCTGAGCGTCTCGACTTCGCCGTGGACGCGTTCAGAGGCGCTGTTGACGCGGGCAGCGACGCGGCCGGTGTCGGCGGCGGCTTCGCTGATGCCTGACACGTTGGAGGACACCTGCGAGGTACCGACTGATGCTTCCTGGACGTTGCGGGCGATCTCGCGGGTCGCGGAGCCCTGCTGCTCGATCGAGGCGGCGATGCTGGCGGTGATGCCGTCGATCTCCGCGATGGTCTGCGCGATCGCCTCGACGGCCGCGACCGAATTGGTGGTCGATTGCTGCATCTCGCCGACCTTGGTGCTGATCTCCTCGGTCGCCTTGGCGGTCTGGTTGGCGAGGCTCTTGACCTCGGAGGCCACGACGGCGAAGCCGCGGCCGGCCTCGCCTGCCCGCGCCGCCTCGATCGTGGCGTTGAGCGCCAGCAGGTTGGTCTGCTCGGCAATTTCGCTGATCAGCTTGACGACATCGCCGATCCGCAGCGCCGCATCCGCGAGGCTACGAATCTCGCTGCCGGCACGATTGGCTTCGTCGACGGCGCGCCCGGTGCTCGTGGTCGAGCCGGCCACCTGGCGGCTGATCTCGGCGATCGAGGATGCGAGCTGTTCCGCGGCGCTCGCCACCGTCGCAACGTTGCTCGAGGCCTGATCGGACGCACTGCGCATGCCGGAGGTCTGGCGGTTCGTCGTCTCCGCCGCTGCCGCCATCTGGCCGGCATCGGCTTCGAGGTCGGTCGCGGCGCTCATCAGGCTGCCTGCGACCTCGTCGAGATGCGTGCCGAACTGCTTTGCAAGGCCGGCGATCTCGACCACGCGGCGGCCGAGGCCGTCGGTGCCGGCATTGATGACGGTTGCCGAGCGGCGGAACGAGCCGGGCAATCCGCGCGCGAGGATCTTGCGGAAATACTTGCCGCGGCTGGCATAGTCCATCGATGCCGAAGCCTCGCGCACGAAGGCATCAGTGATGTCGAGCATGTCGTTGACCGACTTCTGGATGGCGCCGATCCGCCCCGCTTGCCGCTCGCTCAGGATCCGCGCTTCGAGATCGCCGCGCGCCGCCTTGCGGCAGACATCGGCGACCTCATCGACTGCCACCGCCGTGCGGTGCTGACACCAGACGGCGTAGCCGAGCAGCAGGATCGCCGCCCCGAGCGGCGCTGCGCTGACGATTCCGGTCCAGCCGAGCAGCGAGGCGACGAACGCGATGGTGGCGAGAAGGCACGCGACTGCGGTCGCTCCCTGCGCCTTAGAGAGAGAGCACAAATTCATCGTAACCGACACCGTTTTGCTTGAGCAGACCGACCATCATTTCGAAGCTCGCACGCATGCCGTCCTTGGCATTGGCGTGGCGCGCCTCTTCCGCGCAGAGCGCTTTGTAGATCGGCTTGATGCGCTCGACCGGCGCCGGATCGGGCCTGCGTCGATTGGAGTGATAGCCGATGATGTTGCCGTGATCGTCGAGCGTCGGGGTGACATGGGCGAACACCCAATAATGGCTGCCATCTCCCGCGAGATTGACGACGTAGGCGAAGATTTCCTGCTTGGCCTGGAGCGTATCCCACAGCAGCTTGAAGACGCAGCGTGGCATATCGGGATGGCGGATCCGGCTGTGGGGCGCGCCCATCAGCTGCTTCCAGGGGTATTTCGCCATGCGGAGAAAGACGTCATTGGCGTAGGTGATGCGGCCTTTGAGATCGGTCTTCGATACAATCAGCTGCTCCTCACCGAGGAGATTTTCCACCCCAGTAGGACGTATCGCTTGCATCGGTTCGATCCTCAAAAGGCCGGCCCCACCACGCTGTGGAGCGCATCATCCGCCTGTCTAGGACAACATTGTTAATCAGGTGTAAGCCGCAGATCCCCGGCGAGAGGAGCGTGCCTCCGTATCATTACGTAGCGAACGATCGGTGCATTTCGCGCGACCACACGCGCTGCCCATCGCCCGCGCGTTACCCCCAATGACACGCAATTGCATCTGTGCTGCGCGACGCGCGATTACATCGTCGCGCCGAGCACCCAGGGCGCGAACTCGGCGCCGCCAAAATCGAAGCTCTCGCTCTTGGTCGGCTGGCCGGAGGCGGTCTTCAGAATGAGCTCGAAGATGCGCTGGCCGCATTGCTCCACGCTCTCCTCGCCTTCGAGGATGGTGCCGCAATTGACGTCCATGTCCTCTTCCATGCGCTTGTACATGGGCGTGTTGGTGGCGAGCTTGATCGAGGGCGCCGGCTTGCAGCCGAACACGCTGCCGCGTCCCGTGGTGAAGCAGACGAGATTGGCACCGCCCGCGACCTGCCCGGTTGCCGCAACAGGGTCGTAGCCGGGCGTGTCCATGAAGACAAAACCCTTCTTGGTGATGGGCTCGGCGTAACGCAGTACCTCGACGAGATTGGTGGTGCCGGCCTTCGCCATCGCACCGAGCGATTTTTCAAGAATGGTGGTGAGGCCGCCGGCCTTGTTGCCGGGGCTCGGATTGGCGTTCATCTCGGCGCCTTCGCGCTCGGTGTATTCGTCCCACCAGCGCATCAGGTCGACCAGCTTCTCGCCGACCTCGCGGCTGACGGCGCGGCGCGTCAAGAGATGCTCGGCGCCGTAGGTCTCCGGCGTCTCCGACAGGATCACGGTGCCGCCGTGACGCACGATGAGATCGCTGGCCGCACCGAGCGCGGGATTGGCGGACACGCCGGAATAGCCGTCGGAGCCGCCGCATTGCAGGGCGACGGTGAGCTCGCTCGCCGGCACCGTCTCGCGCTTGACCTTGTTGGCGTCAGCCAGCGCCTCGCGCACGAAGGCGATGCCCGCCTCCACCGTCTTGCGGGTACCGCCGACCTCCTGGATGTCCATCGCGCGCAGGCGTCCCGCGAGCTTCTGCTCCTCCATCAGGCCGCCAATCTGGTTCACCTCGCAGCCGAGGCCGAGCACGATGACGTGAGAGAAATTGACGTGGCGCGCATAGCCGCCAAGCGTGCGGCGGAGCAACGCCAAGGGCTCGTTCTGCGTCATGCCGCAGCCGGTTTTGTGGGTCAGCGCGACCACGCCGTCGACATTGGGGAAATCGGCCAGCGGATTGTCGCCGGTGAAGGGATTCTTCTTGAAGACGTCGGCGACGAGGCTTGCGACATGGGCACTGCAATTCACCGAGGTGAGGATGCCGATATAGTTGCGCGTGGCGACGCGGCCGTCCGGACGGCGGATGCCCTCGAAGGTCGCCGGCAGGTCGAAATTCGGCGTCGGCTTGACGTCGGCGCAATAGGCATAGTCTTTTGAGAAGTCGCCCATGCCGATATTCTGCACGTGCACGTGCTGGCCCGGCGCGATCGGAATGGTCGCAAAGCCGATGATCTGGCCGTAGCGGATGACAGGCTCACCCACAGCGATCGGCTTGATCGCGACCTTGTGGCCGGAGGGAATGCGCTCGACCGTGGTCACGCCGTCAGCAACGACAGTGCCGGGCGGCAGGCTGGCGCGCGCGATCAGCACGCCATCATCGGGATGCAGGCGGATGACGGGGCTGATGGTCATGGCAGGTCTCCTTGAGCGAATAGTGAGTAGCGAGTGGCGAATGGAAAAAGGGGAGCAGCACTATTCGCTACCCCCATTCGCCATTCGCGATGTCTTAGGCCTTCCCGCCCGAATCCTTGCGGGTGGCATTGACCTGCATCTTGGCGTAGGTGGTCATCAGGCCGACCTCGTTCGACAGCGTCACCAGCTTGAAGCCCATGTTGATGGCGCGCGCTGCGCCTTCGGCGCCGCTGCAATGGATGCCCGGGTTGAGGCCGCGCTTGCCGCATTCCTTGATGATCTTCTCGTAGATCGCCAGGATCTCGGGCTCGCTGCGGTCGAGCTTGGGCTCGAGGCCGTAGGAGAAGCCGAGGTCGGACGGGCCGATATAGACGCCGTCGATGCCTTCGACGTCGAGGATCGCTTCCATGTTCTCGACCGCGGTCTTGGTCTCCATCATCGGCAGCAGGATGGTGTCGGCATTCGCGGTCTTCTGATACGAGCCCGCGGTGCCGTACATGCCGGCGCGGATCGGGCCGTTGGAGCGCACGCCCTGCGGCGGATATTTGGAATAGGAGACCAGGTTCCTGGCTTCCTGCGGCGTGTTGACCATCGGGCAGATCACGCCATAGGCGCCGCCGTCGAGCACCTTGCCGATGATGCCGGGCTCGTTCCAGGGCACACGGACCATCGGGGTCACGGGGTGCTTGTCCATGGCCTGGAAGCACTGCACCATCGAGAGATAGTCCTGCACGCCATGCTGCATGTCGACGGTGACGCTGTCGAAGCCGCATTGCGCGATCATCTCGGCCGAGAAGCCGGAGGGTATAGCGAGCCACGCATTGACCACGGCCTTGCCCGATTTCCAGATTTCCTTGACCTTGTTCGCCACGTTGCCTTCCTTCTTTGTTGTTTGAACCTTCGTCACCATGACGAGCGCCGCGACAGCACGACCCGCTGTTAGCGCGAACCGGAGCGCCGCGCTACGCTCGCAATGACGCAACGCCTATGCGCTCGCGCGCTGGATACCGACTTCGCTGACACTGACCTCGCGGGCGGCGCCCACTATTGCCGCCTGGGGTGTCATCCGGCAAGGGATCGGGCCGCTCTGTCACGATTTTCCGCCCCGGATCGCCCGGAATCGGCGCCCCCCGATCCCCCGCATCGGCTCGGCGGCGTGCATGGGCAGTTTAGCCCCTGGCATCGACACGGCCAGCGTCGCCCACCTTCGAATCGACGTCAAACCATCGCCGACGCCCAGGTTCCGGCCATCACGTGCTCACTCCTCGGCACTTGCCTCCTCGCTTGCGCCAAGCTCTGCAAGACTCTGTTCGAGCGCGCCGAGCATCTCCTGCAATTCGGCGAGCTTGCGTGCGCCGAACCGTCGCGTGATCTCGGCATAGATCGCTTCCGACGTCGGCGCCACCGAGGCCATCAGCTTCACGCCCTCTTTCGAGATCGAGACCATGCTGCGGCGCTGGTCCGCCTTCGCCGTCTTTCGTTCGATCAGATTGCGCGCCTCGAGATCGCGCAGGATGCGCGACAGGCTCGGGCCGAGCAGGAACGCCGTGCGCGCGAGTTCCGTGACCTCGACCGTTTCGATCGCCGCCAGTGCACGCAGGATGCGCCATTGCTGCTCGGTCAAGCCGTGCTCGCGCAGCGAGGGACGAAACTGCCGCATCACCGCTTCGCGGGCTCGCAACAGCGACATCGGCAGAGAGCGGGAGAAATCGCGCATCGGCACCTGCCGTGCGGCAGGCGCGCTTCCGTTGGCTGGATCAGCCGGTCTCTTCACCATGATGCCCTTTCAAACCGCAAAACGTTTGCAGTGCAGCAAGCCGAAATTGTGTTTGACGCATTCACTTAACATGTTAAGTATCTCCCGGCACCTCAGTTTGTAAGATCACAAATGGCGCTTTCCAACGACGATATCCAAGCTTGCGCACGGCGTCTGCATCAGGCGGAGAAGACCCGCGTGCAGATCCGGCAGCTGTCGCAGGATTTCCCCGGCATCACCATCACCGATGCCTACGCGATTCAGAAAGCCTGGGTCGACGTCAAGATCGCCGAGGGCCGCATCGTCAAGGGCCACAAGATCGGCCTGACCTCGAAGGCGATGCAGAACGCGCTCAATATCGACGAGCCCGATTCCGGCGTGCTGCTCGACGACATGTTCTTCGCCGATGGCGGGATCGTTCCGACCGAGCGCTTCATCGCCACGCGCGTCGAGGCCGAGCTCGCCTTCGTCATGAGCAAGCGGCTCGCAGGGCCGGACTGCACGCTGTTCGACGTCCTCAACGCCACCGACTTCGTGGTGCCGGCATTGGAGATTCTGGATACGCGGATCGAGCGCGTCGATCCCCAGACCAAAGCGACGCGAAAGATTTTCGACACCGTCGCCGACAATGCGGCGAATGCCGGCATCGTGCTCGGCGGACGGCCGATCCGCCCGCTCGACGCAGACCTGCGCTGGATCGGCTCGCTGTGCTTTCGAAACGGCCAGCTCGAAGAGACCGGCCTTGCCGCCGGCGTGCTCAATCATCCGGCGACCGCCGTCGCCTGGCTCGCCAACAAGATCGCGCCGCTCGGCCTTGCGCTGGAGCCTGGACAGGTCGTGCTTGCCGGCTCCTTCATCCGCCCGATCGAGACCCGCAAGGGCGACACAATTCAGGCCGATTATGGCGCCTACGGATCGGTCAGCTGCTACTTCGCTTAAGGCGCATAAGAATACAGGGAGTGAAACCGCGATGCCGCATTTCACGATTGAATATTCGGCCAATCTCGATGGCCGCCTCGATATCGCGGCGGTGTGCGAGATCGTGCGCAAGGCGGCGATCGAGACTGGCATCTTCCCGCTCGGCGGCATCCGCGTCCGCGCCATCAGGTGCGAGCACTATGCGATCGCCGATGACAGGCAAGACTACGGCTTTCTCGACATGGTGCTGCGCATCGGCGAAGGCCGCGACCTTCCCACGCGCCAGAAAGCCGGCGAGCACGTCTTCCAGGCACTCTCCCGCCATCTCGATCCCGTCTTCGCTGCCAGCAAATTCGCTTTGTCGTTCGACATGCAGATCAACGACAAGGACACCAGCTGGAAGCGCAACAACATCCACGACGCCCTGAAAGTGGAAGCCGCCCATGGATAAGCCCAGCCCGAAAGCCGATGTATTCCAGGCCAACCGCGACCGCGTCGCACCGCTGCTGAAGAAGCTGCGTGCCGACGGCATCGGTCACATGATCGACGGCAAGGCCGTTGCCTCGATCTCCGGCGAGACGTTCGAGACGAAGTCACCGGTCGACGGCACAACGCTCGCAAGTGTCGCGCGCGGTACTGCCGAGGACATCGACCGCGCCGCAATGGCCGCTTCGCTTGCCTTCAAGTCCTGGCGCGACATGGGCCCGGCGATGCGGAAGAAGCTGCTGCATCGCGTGGCCGACGCGATCGAGGACAACGCCGACGACATCGCGGTGCTCGAATGCATCGACACCGGCCAGGCCTATCGCTTCATGGCCAAGGCCGCGATCCGCGCCGCCGAGAATTTCCGCTTCTTCGCCGACAAATGCGCGGAGGCGCGCGACGGCCTCAACACGCCGAGCGATGAGCACTGGAATATCTCGACCCGCGTGCCGATCGGCCCGGTCGGCGTGATCACGCCGTGGAATACGCCGTTCATGCTCTCGACCTGGAAGATCGCCCCTGCCCTCGCTGCCGGCTGCACCGTCGTGCACAAGCCGGCCGAATGGTCGCCGGTCACTGCGGACATGCTCAGCAAGCTCGTCAAGCAGGCCGGCGTTCCCGACGGCGTGCTCAACACAGTCCACGGCTTCGGTGAGGAGGCCGGCAAGGCGCTGACCGAGCATCCCGCGATCAAGGCGATCGGCTTCGTCGGCGAGAGCGCGACGGGCTCGGCGATCATGGTGCAGGGTGCGCCGACCTTGAAGCGCGTGCATTTCGAGCTCGGCGGCAAGAACCCCGTGATCGTGTTCGACGATGCCGATCTCGACCGCGCGCTCGATGCCGTCGTCTTCATGATCTACTCGCTCAACGGCGAACGCTGCACGTCATCGAGCCGCCTCCTGGTTCAGGCCGGCATTGCCGACAAGTTCACCGAGAAGCTCACCGCGCGCGTGAAGGCGCTGAAGGTCGGCCATCCCCTCGATCCCGCCACCGAGATCGGACCGCTGATCCACGAGCGGCATCTGGCAAAAGTGTGCTCCTATTTCGACGTCGCGCGCCAGGACGGCGCTGTGATCGCCGTCGGCGGCAAGGCCCATGACGGCCCGGGCGGCGGACATTATGTCGAGCCTACCTTGGTCACCGGCGCACACGGCAAGATGCGCGTGGCGCAGGAGGAGGTGTTCGGCCCGTTCCTCACGGTGCTGCCCTTCAAGGACGAAGCCGAAGCCGTCGAGATCGCCAACGACATCCGCTACGGCCTGACCGGCTATGTCTGGACCAACGATGTCGGCCGCGCACTACGTGTCGCCGACGCGCTGGAGGCCGGCATGATCTGGCTCAACTCGGAAAATGTCCGCCATTTGCCGACGCCGTTCGGCGGCATGAAAGCCTCCGGCATCGGCCGCGACGGCGGCGATTACTCGTTCGATTTCTACATGGAAACCAAGCACGTCTCGCTGGCGCGGGGCACGCACAAGATTCAGAAACTGGGAATTTAACGCTTCGTCGTTCCGGAGCGCGAAGCGAATCCGGAGCCTCGAGATTCTCAGGTGCGCAATTGCGCACCATAGTTCGGCTCTTCGAGCCGCCCGGAATGACGACCGAGCCGAGGGGAAACGCAAATGCCCGTACCGCAACACATCTTCGAGCCGCCGTTCAACATCATCCGCTCCAGCCACGTCGTGCTTGACGTCACCGACTTGAAGCTGAGCCGCGAGTTCTACGAGACCATTGTCGGCCTGCATGTCGAGGACGCCGACGACAAGGTCGTGTACTTGCGCGCAGCGGAAGAGCATCAGCACCACTCTTTAGTGCTGCGGAAGGCTGCAGTCCCGGCGTGCGCGCGGCTCGGTTTCAAGGTCGGCAACGATGGGGATCTCGACAAGGCCGCTGCTTTCCTTTCGGAGAACGGCCTCGCCTACGCCTTCGTCGACCAGCCGTTCCAGGGCCGGACCCTGCAGTTCACCGACCCCTTCGGCTTCCAGATCGAGCTCTATGCGTCGATGGACCGGCGGCCGCATCTGCTGCGCCGCTATGATCTCTACCGGGGCTGCCACCCGCAGCGGCTCGATCATTTCAACGTCTTCGCCGCCGAGGTGCAGGACACCGTGGAGTTCTACGCCCGGCTCGGCTTCCGCCTCACTGAATATGCCGAGGAGGATGGACCGAACGGCCGCATCGCCGCGGCCTGGATGCATCGCAAGGGCAATGTCCACGACTTCGCCATCACCAACGGCAAGGGCCCTCGCCTGCACCATTTCGCCTACTGGACGCCGACGGCGATGAACATCATCCATCTCTGCGACGTCATGGCGTCCCAAGGCTTCGTCAAGAACATCGAGCGCGGTCCCGGACGCCACGGCATCTCGAACGCATTCTTCCTCTATGTGCGCGATCCCGACGGACACCGGCTCGAGCTCTACACCAGCGACTATTTCACCGGGGATCACGACCACGAGCCGCTGCGCTGGTCGCTGCGCGATCCGCGCCGCCAGACGCTGTGGGGCGCACCCGCCCCGCGCTCCTGGTTCGAGCAGGGCTCGCCGTTTAGCGGCCAAGCCTTGCGCGAGCCAAAATTCGTGGCCGACGTGCTGGTGGCGGATTGATGACGGTTACAGGCACGGCCTCTCCCCCCGTCGTCCCTGCGAAAGCAGGGACCCATAACCACAGGGTGCAGTTTGGCGGAGTGTGGTCGTTCGGGAACGCCCTCGCGCACTATCGATACATCACGCGGTATGGGTCCCTGCTCCCGTGCGCAATTGCGCACTAGGCAGGGACGACAAGAGAGATCGCCTATGAAACTCCCTCGCCTCGCCACCTATTCCGTCAAGGGTGATGTCAGCTACGGTGCCGTCCTCGAGGGCGGCATCGTCGACCTCTCCGCGCGCTACGCAAAACACTATCCGACGCTGCGCGAGGTGATCGCGGCCGGCAAGCTCGTGAGCCTTGCCGAGGAAGCCGCCGGTCGCACGCCCGATCAACCGATCGCCGATATCACCTGGCTGCCGCCAGTGCCCGCGCCGGAGAAGATCATCTGCATCGGCGTCAACTATCCCGACCGTAACGCCGAATACAAGGACGGCCAGGACGCGCCGAAATATCCGAGCATGTTCATGCGCTCGCCCCGCTCCTTCGTCGGCCACGACACGCCGCTGGTGCGCCCGCGTGCGTCCGCACAGCTCGACTATGAGGGCGAGATCGTGCTGGTGATCGGCAAGCAAGGCCGCCACATCCCGGAAAGCAGCGCGCTCGATCACATCGCGGCGCTCACGCTGTGCAACGAAGGCTCGGTGCGCGACTGGCTGCGCCACGCCAAGTTCAACGTCACCCAGGGCAAGAACTTTGATTCCAGCGGCAGCCTCGGCCCATGGCTCGTGCCCTACGTCCAGGAATCTCAGATCGCCGATGTCAGGCTCACCACGCATGTCAACGGCGAGCTCAGGCAGGACGATCGCACCAGCCGGCTGATGTTCTCCTTCCGCTATCTCATCAACTATATCTCCACCTTCGCAACGCTCGTCCCCGGCGATATCATCGTCACGGGCACGCCGACCGGCGCCGGTGCCCGGTTCGATCCCCCGCGGTACCTGAAGCCCGGCGACGTCATCGAAGTCGCGGCCGAAGGCATCGGCAGCTTGCGCAACGGTGTCGTCGACGAAGCCTGAACAAGATTGGAATGATGCAATGACCACCCTCACCGGCGGCGAAGCGATCGTAAGCGGCCTGGTCGCCCATGGCGTCGACACCGTGTTCGGCCTGCCGGGCGCGCAGGTCTACGGCCTGTTCGACGCCTTCCATCAGGCCCAGCTCAAGGTGATCGGCGCGCGGCACGAGCAGGCCTGCGGCTACATGGCGTTCGGCTATGCGCGCTCCAGCGGCAAGCCCGGCGTGTTCAGCGTGGTGCCCGGCCCCGGCGTGCTCAATGCGAGTGCGGCGCTGCTCACCGCGTTCGGCTGCAACGAGCCGGTGCTGTGCGTCACCGGCCAGGTGCCGACGCAGTTTTTGGGCAAGGGCCGCGGCCATCTGCACGAGATGCCGGACCAGCTCGCGACCTTGCGCACCTATGTGAAATGGGCCGACCGGATCGAATATCCCGGCAATGCGCCGACGGTCGTCGCGCGCGCCTTCCAGGAGATGATGTCGGGACGGCGTGGCCCGGCCTCGGTCGAGATGCCCTGGGACGTCTTCACCCAGCGCGCGGACACCGCCGCTTCCCGGGTGCTGGAGCCGCTGCCCGCACCGCAGCCCGATCCGGATCTCGCCAAGCAGGCCGCCGCGTTGATCAAGGCCAGCAAGGCACCGATGATTTTTGTCGGCAGCGGCGCGATCGAGGCAGGCGAGGAGATCCTCGAGCTCGCCGAGATGATCGATGCGCCTGTGGTCGCCTTCCGCAGCGGCCGCGGCATCGTCTCCAATGCGCATGAGCTGGGCCTCACAATGGCCGCGGCCTACAAGCTGTGGCCGACAACCGATGTGATGATCGCAATCGGCACCCGCGCAGAGCTGCCGGCATCCGGCTTCCGCTGGCCCTATCAGCCGAAGGGGCTGAAATCGGTTCGGATCGACATCGACCCGACCGAGATGCGCCGGGTCGTCGTCGATGCCGCCATCGTCGCCGATGCCAAGGCCGGAACGGCCGATCTCGTCGCGGCCGTGAAGAAAGCCGGCTTTACGCGGACCCGTGGCCGGCGGGAGGACATCCGCGAGGCGACCGCGGCCGCGCAAGCCGAGATCCAGCGCATCCAGCCGCAGATGGCGTATCTCAACATCCTGCGCGAGGTGCTGCCGGCGAACGCGATCGTCACCGATGAACTGTCGCAGGTCGGCTTTGCCTCCTGGTACGGCTTTCCGATCTACCAGCCGCGCACCTTCATCACGTCAGGCTATCAGGGCACGCTCGGCTCGGGCTTCCCGACCGCGCTAGGTGCCAAGGTCGCCAACCCCGACAAGCCGGTGGTGGCGATCACCGGCGACGGCGGCTTCATGTTCGGCGTGCAGGAGCTTTCCACCGCCGTGCAGTTCAACATCGGCGTGGTGACGCTGGTGTTCAACAACAACGCCTATGGCAACGTCCGCCGCGACCAGCGCGAACGTTTCGAAGGCCGCGTAGTGGCGTCCGACCTCGTCAATCCGGATTTCGTCAAGCTCGCGGAGTCGTTCGGCGTTGCCGCTTCGCGCGTCACCGCGCCCGATCAGTTCAAGGCCGTGCTGGAAAAGGCGCTGGCGCACAGCGGGCCGTATCTGATCTCGGTCGAGGTGACGCGCGATTCGGAGGTCAGCCCCTGGGCGTTCATTCACCCGCCGAAGCCTTAGTCGGAGCATCGTCGTTCCAGGGTTCTTCCCTTCTCCCCTTGTGGGAGAAGGTGGATCGCTGACGCGAAGCGGCAGCGAGACGGATGAGGGGTCTGTCTTGGCGGATAAAGACCCCTCATCCGCCTTCCCTTCGGGAAGGCACCTTCTCCCACAAGGGGAGAAGGAAGGTCACCGCGTCCTGCGGAACGTCAGATTGATCCGCTTCCGCCCCAGCAGCGCATGCTCACCTTCCGCGAGCGGCGCGACGCCGTGATAGGCAAGCCGGCTAGGTCCGCCCCAGACCACGACATCGCCATGCACCAGGCGGAAGCGGCGCGGCTTGTCGGCGCGCGCCAGGCCGCCGAACAGGAAGGTCGCGGGCAATCCGAGCGAGACCGAGACGATCGGCGCCGAATAGTCCAGCTCGTCCTTGTCCTGATGCAGCGACAGCCGCGTGCCGGGCTCGTAGCGGTTAACGAGGCAGGCATCGGGCGCGAAGTTTTGGAAGCCGCCCTGCTCCGCGGCGTGGCGGGCGAGATCGCGGAGCACCGGCGGCATTTCGGGCCATGGCGCACCGGTGCGCGGATCGATGGGGTCGTAGCGATAGCCGGTGTGATCGGTGATCCAGCCACGCTCGCCGCAATTGGTCATCGCCACCGACATCAGATGACCACCGGGCGTGGTCATGCGACGGAACGGCGACTGCGCCACGATCGCGCGCACGGCGGCGATCAGCTCGGTCTCGATCGGCTTGACGAAGCCGCGCAGCAGCACGGCACCATCGGCGATCTCCTCGCGCGACGGCTGCGCCTCGGCAACGCTGTCGAACAGATCAGCCGTCAATCGCAGCACTCATTTGGCATCGTGGAAAATTACACCCAACGTGTGGCGCTGGCCGGACCTGATGCGGCTGACGCCATGGCGCAGATTAACGCGGTAAGTGCCGCGTGTCCCCTGCACCGGGCGGTGATGCACAGCGAAGGCGACGGCGTCGCCCCGCGCGAGTGGAACCACCTCGGCGCGGGACTGCATGCGCGGCCGTTGCTCGGTCAGCACGAATTCGCCGCCGGTGAAGTCGCGGCCCGGCTCGGAGAGCAGGATCGCGACCTGGAGCGGGAACACGTGCTCGCCATAGAGGTCCTGGTGCAGGCAATTGTAGTCGCCCGCCTCATATTGCAGCAGCAGCGGCGTCGGCCGCGCCTGCCCCGCCTCGTGGCAGCGTTTCAGGAACGCCGCATGCGCGGCGGGATAGCGAATGTCGATCCCCATCGCCTCGTTCCAGCGATTGGCGACGCCTTGCAGATGCGCGTAGAGCGCCGGGCGCAGCTGCGCGATCAGATCGGGCAGCGGATAGGAGAAATATTTGTACTCGCCGCGGCCGAAGCCGTGGCGGCCCATGACGATGCGACTGCGAAACTGCGTGTCGTCCGGGTAGAGCGCGGCAACGGCGCGGCACTGGTCCGGCGTCAACAGGCCCTTCAGGACGGCGCAGCCCTCGGAATCGAGTTCGGCCGTGATCTGCGGCCAGTCGAGGGCGTCGACGTGGGCGGTGAGGTCGGGAACGGAGGATTGGGCCGATTTTCGTGCGGTCATTGTCATAACAATCACCTTCGCAGTCCGACGTTCACCCCGCCACCCGATTTCCGACGACTGTCTCCCCGTCATTGCAAGGGAAGAGCGACAGCGGAAATCAAGCAGACCAGTTTCGTAGGGTGGGCAAAGGCGCCCTTGCGCCGTGCCCACGTCTTCGCAAGACGTGGGCACGCTTCCGCCGTCGCTCTTCGAGCTATGGCGGACAAGTCGCTTTGCCCACCCTACGGGACCATCGCTTGTGGAGCTAGCCTCTCACCGGCAACGTCGCCACGTCATAGCCATGCCTGATCGTCCGCTTCAGCACGGGGTCTTCCAGCTCGAAATCGAAGCGCTCCGCCGGGCGGATGCCGCCCTTGGCTGCAAACGTGCCGCCGAACATGGCGCAACCGTCGGGGAATTTTCCTCCTTCGAAGCCGCGCGCGATGAGATCCTTCACCGGCAGCATCGCGTCCAGCGTGCCCTCCTGGTAGAGCACTCGCTCGCCCTTGATCGTGGCGTAGGAGCGCAGGATCATCCTGTCCCAGTGGCCGATGACGTCTTCCAGCTCCCACAGCGTGGCGGCGATCGGTTTGTCGCACATCTGCTTGGACACGGTGACGTTGTAGGCCTCGACCTTGCGGTCGGTGTGGTCGGAGCCGCAGCCGACGAAGATGCGGCCCTGCCAGCCGATCAGCACGAACTCGACCTCGCCGGAGGAATCCCCGCCGGTGCATTCGATGCTGTCTTCCTGGGTCAGCCGCCGCGCCGAGGCACGGTAGTAGATCGGCGTCGAGGCCGGCGGGGCGATGCCCACCTCCTGCAGCTCGGCGATGTGCTTGTCGCGCGCAACGGGGTCGCGGCCGGTCCAGCCGGCGATGACCATCTGATCGATCGCGAGCGTCAGCGGCGTGGTGGTGTCCTGGGCATCGACGGTGAAAGTCAGGTCAAACACGAATGACGGCCTCCATGCCGGCAGCAAGTTCGAAAATACGATGGTCCGTTCCGCCCGCGCCCGCCAGCATCAGGCCGACCGGGACGTCGCCCTGGCGATGTGCCGGCAGCGAGATGGCGCAGCCGTCGATCATGTTGATCAGGCTGCAGTTGCGCAGTGCGCGGATGTTCTCGCGCGTGAATGCCTTGTCATCGGCAAGGTCGGCGATCTTCGGCGGCGTGTTGGGCGTGGTCGGCAGCACCAGCGCATCATAGGGCGCAATGCGCGCGTTGACGCGGGCGATCAGCGAGCGACGCTCGTTGAGGAGATCGATGTAATCGGCCGCGCTCTGCGCCTCGCCGCGCATGATGCGGACAGAGACACGGGGATCATAAACATCGCCCTTGGAGGTGATGAGATAGCGGTGCCAGGCGTAGCTCTCGGACGCGGCAAAGCCGCCCTTGGCGTTCATCGGGCCAATGTCATGAAACTCCGCCATCTCGATGCGCTCGATGATGGCGCCGTGATCGGAAAGCGTTTTCAGGGCGCGTTCGAACGTCTCGGCCACCTCAGCGTCGAGGTCGTCGAGCGCGATCGTGGTCGGCACCGCCAGTCGCATGCCCTGGATCGGACGCGGCTTCAGCGGGGCGATCGGCTCGTTCGCGAGCACGGCGTCGAGTATGGCACAGCAACTGACCGATCGTGCCAGAGGCCCGATGCTGTCGAGCGAGAACGACAGCGGCACGGAGCCATCGAGCGGCACGCGCCGCTGCGTCGGCTTGTAGCCGACGATGCCGTTGAAGGCGGCCGGAATCCGGCAGGAGCCGCCGGTGTCGGTGCCGAGCGCGCCGTGTGCCATGCCGTCGAGCACGGACACCGCCGCGCCCGCGGAGGAGCCGCCCGGCACGTGGCCTTCGGCCCTGTTCCAGGCCCCCTTCGGCGTGCCGTAATGCGGATTGATGCCGATGCCGGAATAGGCGAACTCGGTCATGTTGGTGCGCCCGATCACGACGAAGCCGGCCCTGCGCAGCCGCGCCACCGTCGCCGCATCCTGCTCGGCCGGCGGCGAATCGTCGAGCGCGCGCGACCCGGCGCGCGTCACCTGGCCCTTGATGTCGAACAGATCCTTGATCGAGATCGGGATGCCGGCATACCGCGATGGCGCCGCCTTGGCCTTGCGCAAGCCGTCCATCGCGTCGGCCGCGGCGAGCGCGGCGTCCTTGTCGACATGGAGGAAGGTGCGCTGGCCCTCCCCGGCGGGATCGGCGATCCTGGCGATGCAGGCTTCGACCAGCTTGCGGGCGGTGGTGCGGCCGCTTTCGAGGTCTTCGGCGAGCTTCGCCAGCGTCGGAAATTCGGGCATGTCTGTCTCACGGAATATTGTCGCGCGCAATCTATAGCGCTGCCTCAGTTCGACACAAGCATTGTGCGCATGATGGCATGCATGCGTATTGCTGGACCGTTGACGCCCCATGGTCGATTGTCGCATCAAGATCGAAATGGGCGGGCGTGAAGCCCACCCTATCAAGATTTGCTTTCTGGGAGGGCGTTCCGACATGGCCGAACCGCAACGGGCGCGACCGAAACCGACGCCGGAGACCCAGCATTTCTGGGACGGCACGAAGGCGGGCGAATTGCGCCTGCAGCGCTGCGACGCCTGCGCGCATGTCTACTTCCCGCCGCGCCCGTTCTGCCCATCCTGCGCCTCGCGCAAGGTCAGCATCTTCAAGGCGAGCGGCAAAGGCTTCCTCTACAGCTACGTGATCAACCACCGCCCAGCCGCGCCCGGCTTCACGCCGCCTTATGCGATCGCAGTGGTGGAGCTTGCCGAGGGACCGCGGATGATGAGCAACATCATCGACTGTCCGCAGACGCCCGAGGCGCTCGAGCTCGACATGAAGCTCGAGGTCGCCTTCCAGGCACTCGACGACAAGATCACCCTCCCCGTGTTTCGTCCGGCGAAGGGGTAGACCATGCGCAGAAACCAGGTTGCCATCGCCGGCGCGGCCGAGACCACCGAGCTCGGTGTCATCCCGAACGCCTCGCAGCTCCAGCTGCACGCGGATGCGGCGCTCAACGCCATCGCCGATGCCGGACTGAAGCTCTCCGACATCGACGGTTTTGCCACCGCGGTCGAGACGCCCCAGCAGGTCTGCCACTATCTCGGCATCAAGCCGACCTGGGTGGACGGCACCTCGGTCGGCGGCTGCTCCTTCATGCTGCACGTTCGGCATGCCGCGGCGGCGATTGAGGCGGGCCTGTGCAAGACCGTGCTGATCACGCACGCCGAGAGCGGCAAGTCGATGATCGGCAAGGCGCCGCGCTCAATCCCCGCCGACAGCCTGCAAGGCCAGTTCGAGGCGCCGTTCGGGGTCTACGGGCCGCCGAGCATGTTCCCGATCCCCGTGCTGCGTTTCATGAAGACCTACGGCATCACGCACGAGCAGCTCGCCGCCGTCGCGGTCGTGCAGCGGGAATGGGCGGCGAAGAATCCGCGCGCGATGATGAAGGATCCGATCACGGTCGCCGACGTGCTCAATTCGCGCATGATCGCCTATCCGTTCCGCCTGCTGCAATGCTGCCTCGTCACCGACGGCGGCGGCGGGCTGATCCTGACCTCGGCCGATCGCGCCAGGGATTTTCCGCGCAAGCCCGTCTACATCATGGGCACCGGCGAGAGCGTGGAGACGCCGATGGTCAGCCAGATGGAGACCTTCAACTCCTCGCGCGCGTTCAAGACCGCGGGGCCGCTGGCCTTCAGGGAAGCCGGCATTGCCCACAAGGACGTCGATCATCTCATGATCTACGATGCGTTCGCGCATCTGCCGCTGTTCGGCCTCGGCGATCTCGGCTTCATGCCGCACGAGGAGACCGGCAAGTTCATTGCCGACGGCAACACGCGTCCGGGCGGCAAGTTGCCGCTCAACACCAATGGCGGCGGATTGAGCTACATGCATTCGGGCATGTACGGCATGTACGCGCTGCAGGAGAGCGTGCGGCAGATGCGCGGCATCGCGCCGGCGCAGGTGCCGAATGCGAAGATTTCGGTGTGCCACGGCGTCGGCGGCATGTTCGCGGCAAGTGGCACGATCGTGTTTACGAACGAGAGGTAAGGCACCGTCATTCCGGGCGCGCGCAGCGCGACCCGGAATCTCGAGATTCCGGGTCTGGTGCTTCGCACCATCCCGGAATGACGGGCACAACAGGAGGCATCCCATGACTAAATCACTGCAGGACAAGGTCATCATCGTCACCGGCGCTGGCCGCGGCATCGGTCGCGAGATCGCGCTGCTTTGTGCGGCGGAAGGCGCCAAGGTCGTGGTCAACGATCCCGGTGGAGCCTCGGACGGCGCGGGTTCGAACGCGGCGCCCGCCGAGGAGGTGGTCGAGGAAATCAAGAAGCGCGGCGGCACCGCGGTTGCCAATTTCGAGTCGGTGGCTGAAGCGATCCCCGCCAGCAAGATCGTGAAGACCGCGACCGATCATTTCGGCCGGCTCGACGGCGTCGTCAACAATGCCGGCATCCTGCGTGACATGATCTTCCACAAGATGAGCGTGGAGGCGTTCGAGGCCGTCATCAAGGTGCATCTGATGGGCTCGTTCTACGTCAGCCACGCCGCCGCGCGAATCTTCCGCGAGCAGGAGTCGGGCTCCTTCGTGCACTTCACCTCGACCTCCGGCCTGATCGGTAATTTCGGCCAGGCCAACTACGCCGCCGCCAAGCTCGGCATCGTCGGCCTCTCCAAATCCATCGCACTCGACATGGGCCGTTTCAATGTCCGCTCCAACTGCGTCTCGCCGTTCGCCTGGACGCGCATGATCGGCACCATTCCGACCGAGACTGAAGCCGAGAAGGCGCGGGTCGAGAAGATCAAGCAGATGGGACCGGAAAAGATCGCCCCGCTCTGCGGCTATCTGATCTCCGATGCCGCCAAGGACGTCACCGGGCAGATCTTTGGCGTGCGCATGAACGAGATCTTCCTGTTCAGCCAGAACCGTCCGATCCGCTCGGTGCAGCGGAGCGAAGGCTGGACGCCGCAGTCGATCGCGGAACATGGCATGCCGGCGCTGAAGGGCTCGTTCTACGAGCTCGACCGCTCCGCCGACATTTTCACCTGGGATCCCGTCTAGCCGCATTTCCGGCATCCCTGCCCTGCGATCTCCGGTTGTCTCGGCCGGAGATCGCCCCGGTTTACGCCCGATTGCGGGCGAATGGTGGCCTCCCAACGCAACTTTGGGAGGAAACCATGACAAGAACACTGACCAACTCCGACGACACCTCTGTAACGGGCGGCCTCGGCCGCCGCACCCTGCTCAAAGGCACGGCGGCTCTCGCCGCATCCACTGTCCTCGCCTCGCGAGCCGACGCCCGCGACTTCGGCGCCAATGCCGAGCCGCAGCGCTATCCCGACCCCGACATCATCGCCATCGACCCCAAGCGCTTCAAGGCCAAGGTCGGCAACACCGCGATCAAGCGGCTCTACACCGGCTGCCTGTGGGCGGAAGGGCCGGCCTGGAATGCGCAGGGACAATATCTGGTCTGGAGCGACATCCCCGCCAACCGGCAGCTGCGCTACCTCGACGACGACGGCCATATCTCCGAGCAGTTCCACAAGCCGTCGAACGAGGCCAATGGCAATTCGTTCGACACCGAGGGACGCCAACTCAGCGCCGAGCGCACGCGCCTCGTCCGCTACGAGCACGACGGCTCCGTGACGGCGCTGGCCGAGCAGGCCGGCGGCAAGCCGCTCAACGGCCCGAACGACATGGTGGTGCATCCCAACGACAAGTCGATCTGGTTCACCGATCCCGGCTACGGCGCGATCAGCATCTACGAGGGCAAGCTGGCCAATACCGGCTCGCTGCAGCCGCACCAGAAGGAAGCCGTCTATCGCATAGACGCCCAGACTGGACAGGTGGCGAAGGTCGCGGACGAGCCGTTCAAGCCGAACGGCATCGCCTTCAGCCACGACTACAAGAAGCTCTATGTCTGCGACACCGGCATCACGCATTACCCTGAGGCCAAGAACGTGGTGTGGTCCTACGACATCGACGGCGCCAAACTGTCGAACCCGAAGAAGCTGATCGACATGACGCTCGACGGCAAGTCGGGCTTCCCCGACGGATTGCGGGTCGACACCGAGGGCAACATCTGGGTCGGCGCCGGCTGGGTCGGTCCCGGCTATGACGGCGTGCAGGTGTTCGCGCCGAACGACGGCGCGCGCATCGGACAGATCCTGCTGCCCGAGACCTGCGCCAATGTCTGCTTCGGCGGCAAGAAGCGCAACCGCCTGTTCATGACCGCGAGCCAGTCGCTGTACGCGGTCTATGTGGAGACGCAGGGCGCGCATTTCTGTTGAGATAGGCGAATGGTGGGTGGCGAATGGCGAATAGAATCCATTCGCTACTCCCTATTCGTCATTCGCATTTACCCCGTATTCCGCAGCCCCGCCGAAATCCCATTGATGGTCAGCTGAATCCCGCGCAGGACCTGCTCGTCCGGGTTCTGCGCGCGGTGCTCCTTCAACAGCTCGACCTGCACGTGGTTGAGCGGATCGAGATAGGGGAAGCGGTGGCGCACGGAGCGCTCCAGCAGCGGATTGCCCTGCAGCAAGCGGTCCTGCCCCATGATGTCGAGCAGCGTCTCGATGCAGGAATGCCATTCGCGGCGGATGCGGCCGAATATCTTCTCGCGCAGGGCTTCGTCCGGCACCAGCTCGGCATAGCGCGAGGCGATCGCGATCGAGCTTTTGGCGAGCACCATGTCCATGTTCGAGAGCAGCATGCGGAAGAACGGCCATTCCCTGTAGAGCTCCTTCAGGAACGGCATGCCCTGTTGCGGATGCTCCGCGATCCACTGCTCGACCGCGCTGCCAAAGCCGTACCAGCCCGGCAACATCAGGCGGCATTGCGCCCAGGAGAACACCCAGGGAATCGCGCGCAGGTCCTCGATCGCGCGCGTCTTCTTGCGCGAGGCCGGACGGCTGCCGATGTTGAGCGTCGCGATCTCGTTGATGACGGTCGAGGACCAGAAATAATCGACGAAGCCGTCGGTCTCGTAGACGAGGCCGCGATAGGCTTTGAAGGCGAGGTTCGACAATTCGTCCATCGCTGTCAGATATTCGCGGCGCGGCGCGCTCTGGCGCGGATTGAGCAGGCTCGCCTCAAGCGTTGCGGCGGCGAGAATCTCCAGATTGTTGCGGCCGACTTCGGCGTTGGAATATTTCGACGAGATGATCTCGCCCTGCTCGGTGATGCGGATCTGGCCGTTCACCGCGCCGCCGGGCTGCGCGATGATGGCGTCATAGCTGGGACCGCCGCCGCGGCCGACCGAGCCGCCGCGGCCGTGGAACAGGCGCAGCCGAACGTGATGCCGCTCGAACACGTCGACGAGACCGATCTCGGCCTTGTAGAGCTCCCAGCCCGAAGTGACGAAGCCGCCGTCCTTGTTGCTGTCGGAATAGCCGAGCATGACCTCCTGCACGCTGCCGCGGCTGTCGACGAGGCGGCGGTAATCGTGCAGCGACAGCATGCGATCCATGATGCCGCTGGAGGCCTGCAGATCCTCGATGGTCTCGAACAGCGGCACGATGTTGATGGCGCTGCGCCCGGAGGGATGGACGAGGCCGACCTCTTTTAGCAGCACCGCGACCTCGAGCATGTCGGACATGCCCTTGCACATCGAGATGATGCATTGGGGAATGGCGTCCGAACCGAACATCGCATGCGCTTCAGCGGCGGCATGGAAGACGTTGAGCTCGCCCATGGTCTCGTCGCTGTACTTGACGAAGGGCGAGACCAGCGCGCGCGTCGAGCGCAGCTCGTTGGTGAGCAGCGAGATGCGCGCCTCTTCGCCGAGCGCGAGATAGGACATGCCGGGATTGGCGGCGTCCATCAGCTCGGCGATGGTGCGTTCGTGTACCGCCGAGTTCTGGCGGATGTCGAGCCGCGCCAGGTGGAAGCCGAAGCAGTCCACCGCGCGCCGCAGCAGCCGCAGCCGGCCGCGGGCGATGACGCGGGCATTGTTGGAGATCAGCGAGCGGTGCAGCACGTCGAGATCGGCCTGCAGCTCCTTCACGCTCGCATATGGCGCACCCTTGCCGACCGGCCGGCGCGTGATCTCGACTGCGAGCTTTTCGGCCGTCGCGGTCAGGCGCGCGTAGATGCCGGAGACCGCCAGACGATAAGGCTCGCCACTCCGGTGCGGCGAGGTATCCGGCGAGCGCTCCGCCAGGTTGCGCAGCTCTTCCGAGACGTCGGCAAGATGCGCCGCGATCGACAATTCCGAGCCGAGCACGTGCAGCTCGTTCAGATAAAACTGCATCACCCGGCTCGACTGCAGACGCAGCGTGCCGCGCATCACGTCGGCAGTGACGAAGGGATTGCCGTCGCGGTCGCCGCCGATCCAGCTGCCCATCCGCAGGAACGAGGCGAGCTCGGAGGCGGCCTGCTCGCCGCCCTCCTCCAGCCGGTCCTCCAGCGCGTTGACCAGCCGCGGCACCTCGCGCAGGAAGGTGTAATCGTAGAATGACAGGCCGTTGGCGACCTCGTCGAGCACGTTGAGCTTGGTCCGGCGGAGCAGATTGGTCTGCCACAGCGTCAGCACCTCGCGGCGAAGCTGCTCGTCGCTGGCATCGGCCTCCTCCGCGGTCAGCGCGACGCGCTCGCGGCGGTCGAGCAGGCCTGCGACCTCCATCTCGCGGTCCATCGTGCTCTTGCGGCGCACCTCGGTCGGATGCGCGGTCAGGACCGGGCTCACCAGCGCGGACTTGAAGAAGCTGCGGAGTTGATCGGGCTTGATGCCGGCGTCCCGGGCATGGGCGAGCGTTTCCGCCAGCACGCCGGAGCCGCCGTTCTTCGCAGCGCTGCGGGCGCGCATCTGGCGGATGTTGTTCTGATCCTCGGCGATGTTGGCGAGGTGGGAGAAATAGCTGAAGGCGCGGACGATCCGCACCGTCTCGGAGGTCGACATGCTGTCGAGGATCTGCTCGAGCTCGCGGCGGGCGAGCCGGTCCTCGTCGCGGTGGAACCGGATCGAGGTCTGCCGGATGCGCTCGACCAGATCGAACACATCGGCGCCCTCCTGATCGCGCACGGTGTCGCCGAGGATGCGCCCGAGCAGGCGGATGTCGTCCCGCAGCCGCGCATCGGCCTCCAGCGCCTGGGCGTCCTCAGGGCGATTGGCGCGATGTTCAGCGCCGTCGGATGATATGGTCTGGAGGGACATGGCTCGCTCCTCTTCAAGAGCTCCCTTGAAGAGCTTCCTGGGCTCCTCGGCCCAGCGGAGTGTGCGATATTTTTCTACCGCAGTGCAAGACGAAGTTGGAGGCGGTGCAAACTGGCGGCCACGCTCGTGTCCCGGACGCGCCTGCAACGCTCAAGCGTTGCTGCGCAGAGCCGGGACCCCAAAAGCCACACCGTCCCTGCCGCCTTCTGGGCCCCGGCTCAGCAGCGCACCACGCCGCGAAGACGCGTCGCGCTCGCTGCGTCCGGGGCACGAGGCTTTCTCTTTGTACCGATAAGCACGCCTTCGCCTCCTCGCGGCGTATTCCGCCCGAGCTTTGCTGTCCGTTTCGCCCTCGTCGAGAACAAAGGGCGCAGGGAAGGCCGGGCGCCGGCTGGCACCCGAAGGTCCGCACGCGACAAGACGCACGCGGGGTGACCACAGGTGACGCCGGGACATCCCGGCCTTCCCTGCGCAATGGTTTTACGGCTTATGGCGCGCTCTCCCCGGGGAGCGTTGCACTATTGCCCCCGTCGTCTTGCAGATGATCGGTGCGCGCACCCGGTCGGGGCGCCTCACCACCGCAAGCCTTGACGCCAGACTGCGGGCGTCAGGACCACACGCTTTTGCCGTCCGCGGACGTCCCTCCCCGGACAGCCGGAAGCTCGCGCGTGCTCGCCCCCGACGCCGAAAAGAAACGCTGTGACCGCGCCGTGTCGTGCCGCGGATCGCAACGGCTCACGGGATTTGCCCGCCCTGCCATCACCTCACGCGCCGGCGCTGCCGCGTCCATCGCATCCCGGCCTACGTATCGTGACGATCGCGAAACGCCCCTTTGACGGGCCGGGATGGAATGCGGTTTAGCCGAAACAACGAATTCGGTCAATCAGAATATTTTGCAGCGCCAGCGCTTGACCTGCATGTGGCGTGTTTTGCCCGACGGGCACCCCGAGGAATATGATAAGGATAGTCAATTGAACGGCCGTCATGAACGTAAAGACGCAGATAACAACGACATGGCACGCCATTCACATTCACAATGTGCAGTTCGGCTAATGGCGGACTTCTTCTTGATTATCTTCGGTTGGAGCTGGCTAGCCCCCATTTTCGTGACAATTGTGGGTGGAGTATTTGCCCTGCGGGCGCAAGGCAGGCGATGGATCATCCACCTCTGCGTTTTCGGATGTTTGTTAGCGGCCTTGCCCACGTTCGTTAGTCTATGGGGCAGAATAGACCCGGACGCAGCGAGCGAGCCGACAAACACCTTCACGGCGCTGCTTTATTTCATTGTAATGGCGGGGTTTGGTCTTGCGTACTCAATCTTCGCCTTGGTACTTTTCTACACGCGAAGGCGTATTGCCTAAGCTTTGATGATCGGCTTCGCGTCTGCTAGCGCGTAGGACGGGTTGAGCCTTGCGAAACCCATCATGTTGCGTCGTCGGCGGAGCTCGATGGGTTTCGCTTACGCTCTGAACCAGGCCATGCCGAAGTATTCTCCCATCGATGCAGGCGTAACGTTTGACTGCGACGAGAGCGACCTTCTCTCCATCAGGTGGGAGGTAGAATGCCTGGTGGCGGACTTTCTGCTGCCTGCGACTGAAAAGCGAAGCCTTCGCGTTCGCTTCGATGGCGCGACCATCGTGCGTCTTTTGGACGAGATGCCGCTCAGTACTGAAGAACAGCCCACGAGAAACGAAGGTCTCGTTCCCCGACATTTCGCCTACCGCGTCGACGGTGCCGTGTTCGCCGATGCGCAGTCGGCGACATGGAAGAAGGTTCATCGTCCTGTGCAACATTACCAGTTTATCACCGGGTGGGGCTGCATGGACGTACTTTCCGGCGTTGAGCCGTCCTTCGAAATCGTCGAACTCGAAAAGTGACGTCGGCACCTAGGATGGGTTGAGCACTTGCGAAGGCCATCCTGCTTCGTCACAGGCGGAGTGATTGATGGGTTTCGCTGGCGCTCTCCCTATCCTACGGGCTGGGTCCGTCTGCATTGCGCAATGTGGCGACGATCCCCTCTTGATCACAAGAAACATTGTGCGGCCGAAAGGCCGCCCGTTGCCATCGACCGCCAGGAATTCCGGTCAGCAACTGCCTGGACGTCGAGCTGGGCCTGGATAGGGTTGTCAGCTCTGGCACCGTTATCGGAAAATGAAGACAACGGCCGCGCCATCCTGCGAACTCAATCTGTTCGCCGTCTCAATGGCCCTTGGTACAGCCGAATTTTGCAATCTTGGTACTGGTCTCATCACCAGGCGTGACGCATCTAACTGCTAGTACCACGAACGAAGCGATCCCGATCGGCAGTCTCAGTGGGAGCCCGTGTCAATGCAGACCGCGGACACTTCCACACTGTCTGGCAGTTTGTGGATAGCCGTCGCGGCTCACACTGACTGCAACCATTGGGTCAAGAGACAATGACTGAGGAGACAATCCAATGAAGGCGATCGTTGTAACGGAACAGGCCGCGGGAACGGCGGGGATGAAGCTGGTGGACCGGCCCGAGCCGCAGGCTGCGATAAACGACGTCGTGGTTCAGGTTCATGCGTCGGGATTTGTCCCGACTGAGCTGACGTGGCCTTCGACCTGGACTGATCGCCTCGATCGCGACCGAACACCATCGATCCCTGGACACGAGCTGGCCGGAGTGGTCACTGCTCTTGGCTATGGAACGACAGGGCTGGTGTTAGGACAGCGGGTGTTCGGCCTGGCGGACTGGTATCGCGACGGCACGCTGGCCGAGTATGTGGCGATCGAGGCGCGCAATCTTGCGCCGCTGCCGGGCGACGTCGAGTTCACAGTGGGGGCGAGCCTGCCGATCTCGGGGCTGACCGCATGGCAAGGGCTGTTCCAGCATGGCCGTCTCAAATCGGGGCAGAGCATCCTGGCACACGGCGCGGCCGGCGCAGTCGGGTCGATGGTGACGCAACTCGCACGAGAGGCCGGCGCCTACGTCATCGGCACCGGACGCGCCGCTGACCGTCAGACGGTGCTCGATTTGGGCGCAAACGAGTTCGTCGACCTCGACAAAGACTCGCTGCAAGACGTCGGCAAGGTCGATCTGGTGTTCGATGTCATCGGCGGTGACATACAGAAGCGGTCGGTAGAACGCATTCGAGCCGGAGGAACATTGGTGACCATCGTCGGGCCGGCCGAGGCGCGGCCCTCCGATGGATTGGCGGTCGACTTCGTCGTCGAGGCGGATCGCGCCCAACTCAGTGAGATCGTCCAGCGGGCGCGGGACGGACGACTGCGGACGAACATCGGCAAGGTCTCGACCTTCGACGATGCGGTCGCCGCCTTAAATCCGACCGGGCGACGCAAGGGAAATACGATCATTCGCGTTCGTCCCTGAGCGAGCATGCTCATTGATGTCCGCAGCGCGCAGGATGGGGTGCACTTGCGAAACCCATCCTACGCCTCAAGCCGGCACGATTACCTTGCCGATCGGCCACAGCGCGATGCCTGCGAGCTTGAGATGGGCCCAGGCGAAGGGGATGCCGATGATGGTGATCGCGAGCGCCAGTGCGGTCAATAAGTGGCCGAGCGCCAGCCACCAGCCGGCGAGCACGAACCAGATGATGTTGCCGATCACGCCGAGCGGGCCGGTGCCGATATCCTCGACACCGGTCACGTCGTAGCGGCTGACCGCCCGCGAGCCGAACGGCAACAGCGTGTAGACGGCGATGTTGAACGCTGCCCGCGCCCAGGGCAGGCCGATGATGGTGATCGCCATGATGACCGCGGCGATCACCCAGCCGAACGCCATCCAGGCGCCGCCGAAGAGGATCCAGAGGATGTTGAGCAGCATGGAAACGGGGGTCATGGGATGATCCGGAGGTGGATGATCCCGTGCATATAGGCATGAAATCTGTCTCTGCTAAGACGGCCCCGATGTCCCTCCCCTCCAAGCTCATAATCCGTGACGCCGGCTGCGTTCGGCGCGCAGCGATGTGCCGACAAACCCAACATCCTCGATCCCGCGCGAGATCTCCTTTGAGCAGAGCCAAAGCGTCAGCGCGGCGGCGCCGATCGCGGCCAGCCCCGAGATGACAACAGGACTAGGGCAGAATGTGGCGAGTAAGTTGTCGAGCGGGACAGACCCGGTGGGCCAGCGCGGGCTGCAAGACGATGCCAGGGCCCAACCGGACAGCATCACGGCGGCCGCGTTCACACCGGCCAAAATCGCCACGACGATCGCAAGGCCCTTCCTGACGGAGAGTGCGAGATCAATCGTCTTCACGACGGCGCAATACGCGACCACGGCGACGAGAGCCGGGACCCATCCAGAACCCCCGGCTGCGATCGCCTGGGCCTGACCGCTCCAGGCCCACAGCGCAACGACGCACCCGAGCAGTGTCAGATTGACCTTCACGGCTTCGGGAAATTTGCAGCGAAGCACCCACACATTCGCTTTCTCGATCAGGTCCAGCACTGCGCAGGCGATCAGCCCGGCCGCAAAACCACCGAGATGCACGCCCCAGTCGATCCGCGAATTGCCGAGCGCAAACGCGATGTTCAATCCGATATTGATCGCGAAGAAGTCGAACCTGAGGTCGAGCTTGCCGAGGATCCACAGGCAGAGCAGCGCTCCGAGGATGCCCGAGGTGGCGCCGGACGCGCCGACCGTCAAATACGGCGTCGAATGGATGCCATTGCCGATGACGGCGCCGAACACCATCGCGCACAGGTAGATGACAAGGAAATAGGCCGGCCCGACCCGCCGCTCGAGATGTGCGCCCCACAGCACCAGGCACAGCATGTTCATGGTGAGGTGGACGAAATTGACGTGCAGGAAGCCATAGGCGACGAGGCGCCAGTATTCGTGCCGCGCGATCGCGGTCGCATACATGCCGCCGTAGCGATACAGCAGCTCCGCCGGCGCCGCCGGACCGCCCGCCTGGATGAAACAGAACCCCGATGCGAGGACCGTCACCGTCATCAGCACGTAGACGGCGGCATGGGGGACTTCGAAGAAACCGGCACGGTATGAGGGCATGGATGATCGCAGGGGATTGGCGTGGGAACGCCAACCTAGCCGAGCCGCTCGATGATTGCTACTCCAACGCGTACCAGACGCCCCCGGCTACCGCCCCTCGAATTTCGGCTCGCGCTTCTCCATGAACGCCTTCATGCCCTCGGCCATGTCCTGGGTTTTGAACAGCGGCAGGAGCTGGAGATAGACGTGGTGGACGTGGCCGTGGAAATTCTCGTTCAGACCCATCCGCATCATGCGCTTGGAGGCCTGCACCGCCAGCGGCGCGTTGGCGGCGATCTCACGGGCGATGGCCGTGGCGCGGGTCATCAGCTCGGCATCCGGCACGACCTCATTCGCAAGGCCCCATTCCAGGCACTCGCGCGCGCTCAGCGTGCGACCGGTGAAGATCAGCTCGGCCGCCTTGGCCCAGCCGAGCATGCGCGGCAGCAGCCATGTGCCGCCGGATTCCGGCACCACGCCGCGCTTGACGAAGGCGGCCGCGAGCTTCGAGGACTCAGCCATGATGCGGATGTCGCACCCAAGCGCGGTATCCATGCCATAGCCGGCCGCGCCGCCGTTGACGGCGCAGATGGTCGGCTTGTCCATCGCCTGCAATACCGTCGGCGGCGTGTTGCGCAGGTTGATCGTGGTCGGCGAGGACGCCGCGCTGAGGCCGTTGCCGTCGCGCTCCTTGCGCAGATCAAGGCCGGCGCAGAACGCCTTGCCCTTGCCGGTGAGGATGACGACGCGGACATTCTTGTCCTCGTTGGCCTCGGTCAAAAGGCGCGCGAGGTCGTTCAGCATCGGACCGGAGATGGTGTTCATGCGCTCCGGCGCGTTCAGGGTGATGGTCGCGATGTGGTCGGCGACGGTGTAGAGGACTTCGTTGGCGGCGTCGGTCATGACAGATGTTTCCTTGTCCCTGATCTCGTAGGGTGGGCAAAGGCGCGTTTGCGCCGTGCCCACCAATCTTTCCGGATCACATTCAGAACGTGGGCACGCTTCCGCCTTCGCTCTTCGAGCTACGGCGGACCAGTCGCTTTGCCCACCCTACGGCACCGCCTCAGATCTTCCGCCCCGCCTGCTCCCAATAGGGATCGCGGAGGCGGCGCTTGAAGATCTTGCCGGAATCTTCGCGCGGCAGGCCGCTGCGGATCTCGATGTGTTTTGGAACTTTGTAATCGGCCAGATGCGCCTTCAGCGCGGCGCGGACGTCGGCGGCTGCGAGCGCGACGCCGGCTTGCGGCTCCACCACGGCCATCAGCGCCTCGCCGAATTCGGCGTCAGGGATGCCGAACACCGCGCAATCATGCACGCCGGGGACAGCGTGCAGCACCGATTCGATCTCGGCCGGGTAGATGTTGACGCCGCCCGAGATCACCATGTCGCGCTTGCGGTCGCAGATGAAGACGTAGCCGTCCTCGTCGATGTAACCGACGTCGCCTGAGGTGATGAAGCCGTCGCGGTCGATCTCCGAGCGCTTCTCCGGCTTGTTGTGGTAGGTGAAATCGGCAAGCGCGGCCATGCGGGAATAGATCTCGCCGATCTCGCCCACCCCGAGCACGCGGCCGTCCTCACCGAGGAAGCGCAGCTCCGCACCGGGCGAGATTTTGCCGACAGTGCCGGGCTTCTTCAGCGCGTCCTCGGAGGTCGCGAACGTCACCGCGCTGGACTCGGTCGAGCCGTAGAATTCGTAGATCACCGGCCCCCACCATTCGATCATGGCGCGCTTGACGTCGGCCGGGCACGGCGCGGCGGCGTGGATGACGTGGCGCAGCGAGGAGACGTCGTACTTCTTGCGCACCGCCTCCGGCAGCTTCATCAGGCGGATGAACATGGTCGGTACCATGAAGATGGTGTCGATTTTGTAGTGGTCAATCAGTTCAAGGAATTCTTCGGCCTCGAAGTGCGGCATCAGCACCAGCGCGCCGCCGAGCTTGCCGGCGCGGATGCCGAACGAGTTCGGCGCGGAATGATACAGCGGGCCCGGCAGGATCGCGCGGGCGCCGGGCTTGAGCCCATAAATCATCGCGCGCATGCGCTCGCCCGCCGCCTGCTGCTCCGGCGTCGGAGCGTTGCGGCGTACGCCCTTGGGGTGGCCTGTAGTTCCCGAGGTGTAGATCATGTTCATCGGCTGCGGCACAACGGGGCCGTCATAGGGCTGGAATTGCGCGAGCCAGGGTTCGAAATCGATCGCGAAGTCCGGCGTCTTCAGATGATCGGGATTGATCCTGTAGTTGGACAGGATCTCCGGCGGCGTCGGCACGCTGAGCACGGTGACGCCCTCAGGGATCGCATCGCGCAGGGCATGCAGCATGTCGGCGTGCCCGATCAGCACGGACGTGCCGGTGTCGTTCAGGATGTAGGTGATCTCTTCCGGCTTGAAGTGCCAGTTGATCGGAACGCCATAGGCCCCGAGGCGCATCGCGGCGTATGCGGCCTCCAGAAAGGCGATGTCGTTGCGCATCAGCATGCAGACGCAATCGCCTTGGCGGACGCCGATTCTGGCGAGGCCGGAGGCGATGCGGTCTGCGCGGGCTCCGACCTCAGTGTGGCTGCGGCGCCGGTCGCCGGAGACGATGCCGAGGAAGTCAGACGTTTCGCTCATTGTTGTTTTTCTTTTTGCTGGAGTTGCCCCTCATGGTGAGGAGGCGCGAAGCGCCGTCTCGAACCATGAGAGCCCGTGGCCCATCCCTCGAGACGCCGCTGCGCGGCTCCTCGGGATGAGGACCGAGCTAATCCGCATACTTCGCCGCGCGCTTCTCCAGATTGGAGCGCACCGCTTCGGTCTGGTTCGCGCTGCCGATCAGCTTCTGCTGCTCGACCGACTCCGCCAGCAGTGCCGGACCTGGATCGACCGAGAGATTGTTCAGCAGCCGCTTGGCCGCGCGGATCGCATCGGGGCTTTTTCCCGCGATCTCGCGCGCGACTTCGAGCGCCGCCGCGCGCGGGTCGTCGCAGATGCGCGTGGCGAGGCCGTATGTCATCGCCTCCTGCGCGGAGAAGATGCGGCCGGTATAAGTGAGGTCGCGCAGGATGTCGTCGCGCACGAGGCTCGCAAGGATCGGCGTGCCCGCCATGTCAGGCACAAGACCCCATTTGATCTCCATGATAGACATCCGCGCGTCCGCGGAGAGGAAGCGCATGTCGGCGCCGAGTGACAGCTGGAAGCCGCCGCCGAAGGCGACGCCGTGCACGGCCGCGATCACGGGAACCGGAAGCTGGCGCCAGCCCCACACCGCCTGCTGCGGAAAATTCGCCTGGCCGTGGGTCCGCTTGGTGAGATCGCGATTTTCGCCACCCGGAATTCCATTGCCGCCCTTCTCCTTCATGGCGGCAAAACGCCCCATGTCGAGACCGGCACAGAAGGCGCGGCCCTCGCCGGAAAGGACCACAGCGCGCACGCTCTTGTCCTTCGAAAGCCGGTCGGTTGCGGCGACAAGGGCCTCGAACATCGCCTGATCCAGCGCATTCATCTTGTCGGCGCGCACCAAGCGCACGTCGGCGACGCCTTCCGAGATCGAGATCGAGACGCGCTCTTCCATGGATCAATTCTCCCCTGGTTCTTGCCTGTTCTTGTTCAGTGCCGCTTTACAGGACGCCGGCGGCCGGATTTAGTCAATCGACCAATTAACTGACATTCCGTACGGGAGAAACAGCCATGTTCAAGGAAAATCTTCTGGCCGGACGGCGCATTCTCGTGACCGGCGGCGGTACTGGGCTCGGCAAATCGATGGCGGCCCGCTTCCTCCAGCTCGGCGCCGAGGTGCACATCTGCGGCCGGCGCAAGATCGTATGCGACGAGACCGCGACCGAGCTGATGGATCTGTATGGCGGCCGCGTCACCAGTCACGGCGTCGACATCCGCAACGCACTCGCGGTCGAGGAGATGGTGGAGACCATCTTCCGCGACGCGCCGCTGACCGACCTCATCAACAACGCCGCCGGCAATTTCATCTCGCGCAGCGAGGAGCTGTCGCCGCGCGGCTTCGACGCCGTCGCCAACATCGTCATGCACGGTACGTTCTACGTGACGCAGGCGATCGGCAAGCGCTGGATCGCGGCCAAGCAGCCCGGCAACGTGGTGTCGATTACCACGACCTGGGTGCGCAACGGCTCGCCCTACGTGGTGCCGTCGGCGATGAGCAAGTCGGCGATCCATGCCATGACGATGTCGCTCGCGGCCGAATGGGGCCGCTACGGCATCCGCCTCAACACCATCGCGCCCGGCGAGATCCCGACCGAGGGCATGAGCAAGCGCATCAAGCCGGGTGACGAGGCCGGCGCACGCACCAAGGCGATGAACCCGATGGGCCGCGTCGGCACCATGGAGGAACTGCAGAACGTCGCGGTGTTCCTGATCTCCGGCGGCTGCGACTGGATCAACGGCGAGACCATCGCCATGGATGGCGCGCAGGCGCTCGCCATGGGTGGCAATTTCTACCAGCTCCGCGACTGGAGCGACGACGACTGGAAAACCGCGCGGGAGAGCATCATGGCGCAGAACGAGAAGGACCGGGCGAAGCGGGGGTAGTTGTCTGGCGCGAATGCGGAGGCATGTAAGGGGCTGACGTCTTCGCCCCACCCTCACCTGTCGTCCCCGCGACCGCGGGGACCCATAACCACAGGGAGGAGTTGTGGCGCGAGACGGTAACTCCGAGTCTTCGCAAAACTTCTCCCTGTGGCTATGGATCCCGGATCTACGCGCGCTTGAGGCGCGCTTGTCCGGGACGACAGCCGGGCCCCATCTTGTCTTCACCCGCGGATGACGCCAAACTCCGCGGCATAAGAACAAGACTCCACGGGAGAAACATGTCCACACAACCATTGACAACTCTCGCCGACATGGTGCGCGAGCGCGCTAAAAGCCGCGGCAACGCCATCGCCTACGAGTTCGAGGGCCGCACCACCAGCTTTGCCGAATTCGACGCGAGGACCAACAAGGTCGCCAACGCGCTGATTGCGATGGGCGTCAACAAGGGCGACCGCATCGCCTATCTCGGCAAGAACAGCGACCTCTATTTCGAGCTGCTGATGGGCGCGATGAAGGCGGGCGTGGTGATGGCGCCGGTGAACTGGCGTCTCGCGGGGCCCGAGGTCGCCTTCATCGTGGACGATTGCAAGGCCGCGGTGCTGTTCGTCGGGCCGGAGTTCATCACGCAGGTCCGCCAGATCAGGGACCGGCTGCCGGGCGTGCGCACTGTCATCACCACCGAAGGCGGCGCGCCGGAATGGCAGGATTTTCCGGCCTGGCGCGATGCGCAGAGCGGCGACGATCCCGGGGTGCCGATCGCGACGCGCGACATCGCGATCCAGCTCTACACCTCGGGCACCACGGGCAAGCCGAAGGGCGCGATGCTGAGCCACGCCAACTTCCTCAACCTGGTGCAATCGGGCAATGCCGAGGACAAGCCGGAGTGGAACCGGTGGTCGACCGACGACGTCTCGCTGGTGGCGATGCCGGTCTTCCACATCGGCGGTTCCGGCTGGGGTGTGATGGGCCTATATCACGGCGCCCGCGGCGTGATCGCGCGCGAATTCGATCCGACCAAGATTCTGGATTTCTTCGAGCAGTCGGGCATCACAAAGCTGTTCATGGTGCCGGCGGCGATGCAATTCGTGGTGCGGCAGCCACGCGCCAGGACGGTCGATTTCTCGCGGCTGAAATACATGCTCTATGGCGCCTCGCCCATACCGGCGGCGCTGCTGAAGGAGTGCATCGGGGTTTTCAAATGCGGCTTCGTGCAGCTGTATGGGATGACCGAGACCACCGGCACCATCGTCGCGCTGCCGCCGGAGGATCACGTCGAAGGGCTGGAGCGGATGCGCTCGGCGGGCAAGACGCTGCCGGGTATCGAAATCGCAATCCTCGACCTCGACGGCAAGCCGTTGCCGCCACGAGAGGTCGGCGAGATCGCGACGCGCTCGGGCTCCAACATGGCGGGCTACTGGAATTTACCGGAGGCGACCGCCGCGACGCTTCGTTCCGACGGCTGGCTGCGCACCGGCGATGCCGGCTATATGGACGAGGACGGCTATCTCTACATCCACGACCGCATCAAGGACATGATCATCTCGGGCGGCGAGAACATCTACCCCGCCGAGGTCGAGAGCGCGCTGTGCGATCACCCGGATGTGGCCGAAGCCGCGGTGATCGGCGTGCCCGACGACAAATGGGGCGAGGCGGTGAAGGCCGTCGTGGTGATGAAGCCGGGCAAAGAGGCGAGCGTCACCGACATCATCAACTTCACCCGGACGCGCATCGCCGGCTACAAGACGCCGAAGAGCGTTGAGTTCCTGCCGGCCCTGCCGCGGAATCCGAGCGGCAAGATCCTGCGGCGGCAGTTGCGCGAGCCGTATTGGGCGGGGAAGGATCGACGGGTGAATTGATCCGCGGTGCCGTAGGGTGGGCAAAGGCGCAAAGCGCCGTGCCCACGATCTCGTTCCGTATTCAAGGTGTGGTGGGCACGCTTCCGCTTTGCCCACCCTACGATTGCAGTGCAAGCCTCAATGCTTCCCCGGCCCCATATAACCGAACAGGAATCCCGCCACCTTGCGCATCTGGATCTCTTCGCTGCCCTCCGTGATACGATACCTGCGGTGGTGGCGGTAGATGTGCTCGAACGGCTTGTGGCGTGAGTAGCCCATGCCGCCGTGGACCTGCATGGCGCGGTCGGCGGATTCGCAAGCGAGGCGGTTTGCCCAGTAGTTGCACATCGAGACGCGATCCGAGAGCGTGCGCTCGATCTGCTCCTCGGTGAGCTGGTCCATCTCCCAGGCGGTCTTGCGGATCAGAAGGCGCAGCATCTCGGCCTGCGTCGCAAGCTCGACCAGCGGGAACTGGATCGCCTGGTTCTCGGCGAGCGCCCGTCCGAACGGCTTGCGCTCGCGCGCGTATTTCACACTCTCGTTGATGCAATAGACCGCCGCGCCCAGCGAGCTCGCAGCTTGGCGGATACGGTTCTGATGCACGAAACACTGCGCCAGCGACAGGCCGCGGCCGACCTCGCCGAACAGCGCATCCTCAGGCACGAACACGTCGGTAAAGCTGACGCGGGGGTGGTCGGTCGGCATGTTGAAGGTCCACATATATTCCTCGACCTTGACGCCAGGGCTCTTGGCCGGCACCAGGAAGCAGGTGATGCCGCGGGCGTCGCCGTCATTGCCGCCAGTGCGCGCAAACAGCGCACAATGCGTCGCGACGTGCATGCCTGTGGTCCACATCTTCTCGCCGTTGATGATCCAGCCCTTGACGTTGTCGCGGGTGGCGGGCACCGCGCGCGTCTCCATGTGGGTGGCGTCGGAGCCGTGATGCGGCTCGGTCAGGCCGAACGTGATGCGGTACTTGCCCCTGATCGAGCCGTCGATCATCGCCTTCTGATCGTCGCGGCCATAGCGATCGAGCATGGTGACGACGGGGAAGTTGCCGACGATGGAATGCTCGTTCTGCAGATCGTTGTGCAGGCCGAGACCCTTTGCGGCAAAATGCTCGCGGATCACGGCCATCCAGAGATTGGAGCCATCCTTGCCGCCATATTGCCTCGGCACCGGAAAGCGCAGATGACCGGCCGCGTCGGCGAGATCTTTCGCCTTGCGCAGCAAAGCCTCCCATTCATGCCGCGGCAGGCCGCCATTCTCGAAATCGGTGCGCGCCCATTCGCGGCGATGATCGAAGAAGCGGATGTTGTCGTCGGCCTCTTCCAGCGGCTTGATCTCGTGTTCGATGAAACGATCGAGCTCTCCGAGATAGGCGACGAGATCGGCTGGCAATGAGAAATCCACAGGTTCTCTCCCGGATTGATTTTATCGTTTTGCGTTAAGGCGCTAGGCGCATTTCCGCTTCGTGCGATTAAGCTGAGAAGAGCGCGTGCAAGTCAAGCAAAGCGAGGCGTGTGACGCGCGCAAGGCGCACCAGCGCAATTCGATGGTGCCCCAGCGCCCACGCGCGGTAATATGCCGGCAATATTCCTTCGGAAGAAAATGCGGGAGCGCGCGATGGAGCTGAAATTCTCAAAGGTGGAACGCAAGGGGCCGATCACGATCGTCACGCTGTCGCGTCCCGAGGTCTACAACGCGCTGCACACCGATGCGCATTTCGAGCTGCAGAAGGTGTTCGACGATTTCTCCGCGGATGCCGAGCAGTGGGTCGCGATCGTCACCGGCGCCGGCGACAAGGCGTTCTGCGCCGGCAACGATCTGAAATGGCAGGCAGCGGGAGGAAAACGCGGCTGGGACAAGGGCGGCTTTGCCGGCCTCACCGCGCGCTTCGACTGCGACAAGCCGATCATCGCCGCGGTGAATGGCGTCGCGATGGGCGGCGGCTTCGAGATCGCGCTGGCGTGCGACCTCATCATCGCCTCGGAGAATGCGACCTTCGCCCTGCCCGAGCCGCGCGTCGGCCTTGCCGCGCTCGCCGGCGGCCTGCACCGGCTGCCGCGGCAGATCGGGCTGAAGCGCGCCATGGGCATGATCCTCACCGCACGCCATGTCAGCGCCAAGGAAGGTTTTGAGCTCGGCTTCGTCAACGAGGTGGTGCCGCAGGGCGAGGCGCTGTCGGGCGCGCTGCGCTGGGCGGACATGATCACCAAGAACTCGCCCATGTCGATCCGCGCCTCCAAGCAGGCGATCCAGAAGGGACTCGGCGTCTCGCTGGAGCAGGCGATCGAGGAGCAGCGGGAGTATCCGGCGGTGAAGGCGATGGTGGCCTCGCAGGATTACATCGAGGGCCCGAAGGCGTTTTCCGAGAAGCGGCCGCCGAAATGGGTGGGGAAGTAGGCGGTCTTTCCGCCGTCATTGCGAGCGCAGCAAAGCAATCCAGAAATGCATCCGCGGAAAGACTCTGGATTGCTTCGTCGCAAGAGCTCCTCGCAATGACGGGGAGAGTGGACGTAGCCCGGATGGAGCGAAGCGCAATCCGGGACCTCTGCATCGGTTCGCGCGATTTTCCCGGATTACGCTTCGCTCCATCCGGGCTACGAAGCTACGGACTCCGCCCCAGCTCCCGCTTGTACGACGCGTAGTTCGGCTGATCGACGGCGAGCTTGTCCATGGTGGTCGCCCACAGATGCTCGGCGAGGCCCGGCGTTGCGAGGCCAACCTCGCCGTTGGCGATGCGCTCGGCGAGCGTGTGGTTGAGTTCCGCCACCGATCCATCCGTGCCGAGCAGCGCGCGCAGGCGCTCGACCTCCGCAGCATCACTCCCCTCCTCCCGCGTCAATTGCCGCGTGACGAGATCGAGAATGTTGATGGCGACGCGCAGCTTGAAGGCCTGGTGGCCGGAGATCAGCGGGGTGATGTCGTTGCGCAAGAAATCGGCGACTGACTTGGTCAGCTCGATCGGGGTCGGTTCGTCCTGCATCGCTCAGCTCCCGCGCGGCGCCAGCAGCCGCAACAGATCGATCTCGGTCTCGCTCGCGCGGCGGCCGATCATGGCGCGTTCCATGGAATGGTCAGGCCCCTCGCGAAAGCGCTGCATCATGCCACCGCACATGATGCCCCAGCGCAGCGTGCCCATCACTTCCCAGAATTTGACGCGCACCGGATCGACCCGCCGGCCCGCAGCCTCATAGCCCGCGAACAGCTCCTCGCGCGAGCCAAAGCCGCCGACGGGCTTGTCGATCTCGCCGAAACGCCAGGAGTTGACGCAGACCCAGCCGAGATCCTCCATGGGATCGCCGAGATGGGCGAGCTCCCAGTCGAGCACCGCGCGCACGCCATCGCGGCCGATGATGAGATTGCCGTTGCGGAAATCGCCGTGCACCAGCGTCTCCTCGGCCGACGGCCCCGGATCGTTGTCGCGCAGCCAGCGCAGCGCCAGCTCGAACACCGGCTTGGGCCAGTTCAGGCTGCGATAATCGCGCTGGAACTCGGAAATCTCCTGGCTCGCCGACCTGCTGCGAAGCTCGGGCAGCTTGTCCTTTGGCAGCCTATGAAGGCCAGCAAGAATGCCGCCGATCTGCCGCGCGAGATGCGGCCGCGCGGCCGCATATTCGTCATCGCGAAGAATCTTGCGCGCGATGGTCTCGCCCTCGACCCTTTGCATGATGAAGCCGGTGCCAAGATCATCCTCCGGCACGAGCACATGCATCACGCGCGGCGACGGCACGCCGGCCTCATAAGCGAGCTGCATCAGCTGCGCTTCAGCCGCAAGACCCGCCGCGCGCGTCGGCGCTGCGCCATAACCCTTCGGCGAGCGGCGCAGGATCGCGCCGATCCCGCCATCGGGATGCGTGATGTCGAAGCGCCAGGTTTCCTGACTGGCGCCGCCCGACAATCTGGCCGCGCCGGTGATGCCGGTCGCGCCCTTGCACCAGCGCCGGACGCTGCGTGAAAGCTCGGCTTCGATCATTTGCCTTTGAACTGCGCGGGACGCTTCTCCAGGAACGCGCCGACGCCCTCGCGGAAATCCTGGGTGTCGCCGGCCCGAAGCTGGCACTGGAATTCGAGATTGAGCTGATCCTCGAAGGAGTTTTCGGGGCTGTCCCAATAGAGCTTGCGGATCAGCGACAGCGCTACCGTCGGGCCGCTGGCAAGATCGCGCGCGAGCTTCGTGGCCTCCTCCATCAGCACGCCGTCGTCATAGACGCGGTTGACGAGGCCCCATTCCAGCGCCTTCTCCGCCGGCAGCCGCTCGCCCATCAGAGACAATTCGATCGAGCGCGCCCGGCCGACGAGGCGCGGCAACAGCCAGGTCGAGCCGCAATCCGGTACGAGGCCGATGCGGCGGAAGGCCTGAAGGAAGTAGGAGGACCGCGCGCATAAAATCATGTCGCCGAGCAGCGCGAAGCTCATGCCGGCGCCTGCCGCCGGGCCGTTGACCGCGGTCACGATCGGGCAGTGCAGATTGCGGATGCGGCGCAGGAACGGATGAAAGCCGGTCTCCAGCGTCAGGCCGGCCTTGGTCTTCTTCGACTGGTTGTTGCGGCCTTGCAGATTGGCGCCGGTGCAGAACGCGCGGCCCGCGCCGGTCAGCACCACGCAGCGCACCTCGTCCTTCTTCTCCTCAATTGCATCGAGCGCCTCGGCGAGACCACCCAGCATGTCCACGGAGACCGCGTTCATCACCTCCTGATGGTCGAGCCTGAGGATCGCAACCGAGCCATCGAAATCGAGCGTGACGTGTTTGAACTGCATGGTTTCCTCGTCAGTTGCAGCCTGCGTCAGTTTCGCAGACCGGAATTACTTTTGCCGGGGCGCATATTTGATTTTTGGCGCGGTCTTGTCCATGGTGATCAGAGCATAGCAAGCAATCTTGCGCGCAGCGGCTGATGCGCCGCATACCCAAAAACAGGAAACGCGCCATGAACCTTTTCGACCTCTCCGGCCGCGTCGCCGTGATCACCGGCGGCAATGGCGGCATCGGCCTCGGCATCGCGCAGGCGCTCGCCAGCCAGGGCTGCAACGTCTCGATCTGGGGCCGCAATGCCGACAAGAACAAGGCTGCTGCCGCGAGCATGGCGGGGCTATCAGGCAAGGTCGATGCCCGCGTCTGCGACGTCACCGATCCGGATTCGGTCAATGCCGCGATGAAGGCGACGCTCGACATTTTCGGCCGGGTCGACGGCTGCTTCGCCAATGCCGGCATCGGCGGCGGTGGCCGGCGTTCCTTCATCGAGCGCACCGAGGAAGAATGGCGCACGATGTTTGCGACCAATCTCGACGGCGTGTTCCACGCGTTCCAGGCCGCGGCGAGACACATGACCGACCGCGCCAATGCCGGCGATCCCTTCGGCCGGCTGGTCGCGACCTCGAGCCTCGCCTCGATCTTCGGCACCGCGCGCAACGAGCATTATGCCGCAACCAAGGCCGCGATCAACGCGCTGGTGCGCGCGCTCGGCGTCGAGCTCGCCCGCCACGGCGTCACCGCCAACGCGATCCTGCCGGGCTGGATCAAGAGCGACATGACGTCCGGTCTCATGGCCAACGAAAAATTCGTCGCCAACGTCATGCCCCGCATTCCGGTGCGCCGCTTCGGCGAGGCATCCGATTTCGGCGGCATTGCGGTGTATCTGATGAGCAAGGCGTCGTCGTATCATACGGCCGACACGTTCGTGATCGACGGCGGCTATACCGCGTTTTGATTTTCGTAGCCCGGATGGAGCGCAGCGCAATCCGGGACAGCCAAAAGCAAGCAAGACCCGGATTTCGCTGCGCTCCATCCGGGCTACAACATTGAGGGAATGGGCAAATGTTCTCACACATCATGATCGGCACCAACGACCTCGACAAGGCCAAGTCGTTCTACGACGACCTGCTGAGCACGCTCGAAGTGCGGCCGGCCAGGGTCGACGGCCACCGCATCTTCTACATCACCAAGACCGGCGTGTTCTCGGTGTCGAAGCCGATCAACGGCGAGCCGGCGACTTGCGCGAATGGCGGCACGATCGGCTTTGCCTGCAATTCGCCTGAGCAGGTCGATGCGTGGCACGCGGCTGGCGTCGCAGCCGGCGCAAAATCGATTGAGGATCCGCCGGGCATCCGCCAGGGCCCGGGCGGCAAACTGTATCTCGCCTATTTGCGCGACCTCGACGGCAACAAGATCTGCGCGATGCATCGGATGCCGAGCTGACGTAACCGGCGCTGTCATTCCCCGCGAAAGCGGGGAATCCGGTACGCCGCGGCTTCTCGATTCAATCACTGCCGCCTCTGGGATACTGGATCGCCCGATCAAGTCGGGCGATGACGGCGGAGAGTGAGGCTCGCGCCTGCCGCCTCACTCCACCCCATTCAAACAACATTTTAAACGCCCTCGCGATATTCCATCGCGTGGCATGGCTGCGCGTGAAAAATGCGCGCTCGCACTTTGGCCGCGCTGCGACTATTCTTGCGCCCAGAACGATCTCAGCGTCCCCGGGAGGAACAATGACAAAACACACCTATATTCCCCGCACCACCAACTACACCCTCAATCCCGGCGACGAGCTCAACGACCTCCGGATGTCGGACCAGGTCCGGCCGCTCTACGATCACGTCAAGAAGTTCATCCGCGACACCGTCGAGCCGATGTCGATCGAGTTCGCCAAGGCCGGCGAAGGCAAGGCGGACCGCTGGAGCTTCACGCCGAAGCAGCTCGAGGTGCTGGAGAAGGCCAAGAACAAGGCCAAGCAGGAGGGCCTCTGGAACTTCTTCCTGCCCGACGACGAGACCGGCCAGGGCCTGAAGAATCTCGACTACGCCTATATCGCCTCCGAGCTCGGCAAGAGCCCGCTGGCGTCCGAGAGCATGAACTGCTCGGCGCCGGACACCGGCAACATGGAGGTGCTGGAGCGCGTCGGCACCAAGGAGCAGAAGGAGAAGTGGCTGAAGCCGCTGCTCAACGGCGAGATCCGCTCGGCCTATGTCATGACCGAGCCGAACGTCGCCTCCTCCGATGCCAAGAACATCTCGACGACGGCAAAGCTCGTCGGCGACGAATGGGTGATCAACGGCGAGAAGTACTACATCTCCGGCGTCGGCGATCCCCGCTGCAAGATCCTGATCGTGATGGTGAAGACCAATCCGGACGCGGCGCCGAGCAAGCAGCAGTCGCAGATCCTGGTGCCGCGCGACACGCCCGGCGTCGAGGTGCTCGGGCCCATGTATGTGTTCGGCCAGGACCACGCCCCGCGCGGCCACATGCACATGCGCTTCAACAATGTGCGGGTGCCGAAGGAGAACATGCTGCTCGGCGAAGGCCGCGGCTTCGAGATCTCGCAGCTCCGCCTCGGACCGGGCCGCATCCATCACTGCATGCGCACCATCGGCAAGGCCGAGAAGGCGCTCGATCTCATGGTGCAGCGTGGCCTCACCCGCGAAGCCTTCGGCAAGAAGATCGCCCATCTCGGCGGCAACATGCAGATCATCGCCCAGGCGCGCTGCGAGATCGAGGCGATGCGGCTGATGGTGCTGAAGGCTGCCAAGGCGATGGACGTGCTCGGCAACAAGGAGGCCCGCGTCTGGGTCTCCATGGTCAAGGCCATGGTGCCCGAGCGCGCCTGCAAGATCATCGACCAGGCGATCCAGATGCACGGCGCTACCGGCATCTCGCACTGGACCCCGCTCGCCGAGATGTATCAGGACGTGCGCCATCTGCGCTTTGCGGATGGCCCGGACGAGGTGCACTGGATGGTGGTCGGTCGGCATGAGCTGAGCATGGCTTAAAGGTCTCTCCTCTTCCCGCTCGGGAAGAGCCGTAGGGTGGGCAAAGGCGCGCACTTCGCGCGCCGTGCCCACCATTGTGGCCTACGCGTGAGGTGGTGGGCACGCTTTCGCTTTGCCCACCCTGCGAAGATCGTAGGGCGGATTAGCGAAGCGTAATCCGCCGTCTTTCTTGCGAGATGGCGGATTACGCCTTCGGCTAATCCGCCCTACGCGCCTGGATCAGCCTTCGTAGGGTGGCCAAAGGAGCGTCAGCGACGTGCCCACCATCCCTCCATGTTGCGCTGGAAACCGTGGGCGCGCTTCGCTTTGCCCACCCTACGAAGATCGTAGGGCGGATTAGCGAAGCGTAATCCGCCGTCTTTCTTGCGAGATGGCGGATTACGCCTTCGGCTAATCCGCCCTACGAGACCTACGTCGCCGCTTCGACCTTGTCCTGCGTCTTCGTCTCGAAATCGCTCGCATCGTGCCGCTCGTGCAGCTGGCTGGCGGGATCGCCGGAGACGCGGTTGACCATGCGCCCGCGTTTCACGGCGGGGCGCTGCGCGATCTGGTCGGTCCAGCGCTGCACGTTCTTGTAGTCCTGCACCGAGAGGAATTCGCCGGCGCCATAGACCAGCCCCTTGGCGAGCGCGCCGTACCAGGGCCACACCGCCATGTCGGCGATGGTATACTCCTTGCCGGCGAGATATTCGTTGTCGGCAAGGCGCCGGTCGAGCACGTCGAGCTGGCGCTTGGTCTCCATCGCGAAACGGTCGATGGCGTATTCGATCTTAAACGGCGCATAGGCGTAGAAATGGCCAAAGCCGCCGCCGAGATAGGGCGCGCTGCCCATCTGCCAGAACAGCCAGGACATCGCCTCGGTGCGGCTCTTGATGTCCTTCGGCAGGAAGGCGCCGAACTTCTCGGCGAGATAAAGCAGGATCGAGCCGGACTCGAACACCCGGATCGGCTCCGGTCCGGAGCGGTCCATCAGCGCGGGGATCTTGGAGTTCGGGTTGATGTCGACGAAGCCGCTGCCGAACTGGTCGCCGTTGCCTATTCTGATCAGCCAGGCGTCGTATTCGGCCCCCTTATGCCCGAGCGCCAGAAGCTCCTCCAGCATCACCGTGACCTTCACCCCGTTCGGCGTCGCCAGCGAATAGAGCTGGAAGGGATGCTTGCCAACCGGCAGCTCCTTGTCGTGGGTGGGACCGGCGATCGGGCGGTTGATGCTGGCGAACTGCCCGCCATTTTCCTTGTTCCAGGTCCAGACTTTGGGCGGCACGTAGGCGGGGGTATCGGTCATGCGAGGAGCTCCGGCGGAAAGATGCGCCTGCATTAATTAGCCCGCGAATGGCCGATGACAAGCCCTCCGAGTTGCATTGCCGGGCGGGGCATCTCACCGTTTCGTCATGGCAGGCTCCTCCCGTCATCCGGCCGCCCGCAGGGCGAGCTCGGAATGGCGGCGTCAACTGGGACGCAGCGGCCTTCGGGTAGAGCGCGACGCCTACACACAAGATGCCTCGCCGAATCCGGCCTGTCATCGCCAGTGACGATCGGCTAGCGTCACCTTGCTTCGCGCGCGAAAGCAACGAGAACGCGAAGACCGCCGGGAGAGAGAGCCATGAAATCGCCGATCTGCGACATGCTGGGCATCGAGTTCCCGCTGCTGGCCTTCAGCCATTGCCGCGACGTCGTCGCCGCCGTCAGCCGCGCCGGCGGCTTCGGTGTGCTTGGTGCCACCGTGCACACGCCCGATACGCTCGAACGCGAGCTGAAATGGATCGACGATCACGTCGACGGCAAGCCCTACGGCATCGACGTGCTGATCCCCGAAAACATCTCGACCTCGGGCGAAAAGGACGTCACCTGGAAGAGCCTGGAGGCGCGGGTGCCGCAGGAGCACCGCACCTACACGCGCGAGCTCCTGAAGAAATACGACATCGAGCTGACGACCACGGAGGTCGCAGCCGATCAGCCGCAGCCGTTCGACGGAAAGACGGCGCTGCAATTGCTCGAGGTGTCCTTCAATCATCCGATCCGCCTGATTGCCAATGCGCTGGGCGTGCCGCCGAAGGCGATGATCGAGATGGGCAAGAAACACGGCGTGCCGGTCGCAGCGCTGGTCGGCGCCAAGGAGCACGCGCTGCGACAGGTCGCGGCCGGCGTCGACATCCTCGTCGTGCAGGGCACCGAGGCTGGCGGGCATTGCGGCGAGGTCTCGACCATGGTGCTGGTGCCCGAGGTGATCAAGGCGATCAAGCCCATCCGCGACGTGCCGGTGCTGGCGGCCGGCGGCATCATGACGGGACGGCAGATGGCGGCGTGCATGGCGATGGGCGCGGCCGGCGCCTGGACCGGCTCGGTGTGGCTTGCGACGGTGGAAGCCGAGACCACGGAGATCTTTCGCGAGAAGATGATCGCGGCCTCTTCCCGTGATGCAGTCCGCTCGAAAGGCCGCACCGGCAAGCCGGCGCGGCAGCTCCGCTCGGTCTGGACCGATGCCTGGGACCGCGCGCCGGACAGCCCCGGCGCACTGCCGATGCCGCTGCAGAGCATCGTCAGCCGCGATGCCTTCAATTCGATCGACCGCGCGGCGGCGAGCGGCAACGCCAAGGCGCGCGATCTCGTCAGCTATTTCGTCGGCCAGGGTGTCGGGCTGGTCGACAGCGTGAAGTCGGCGGGCGCGGTGGTGCAGGAGTTCAAGGAGGATTTCGCCGAAGCCGTCGAGCACATGAATGCGCTGGTGGCGGAGTGATTGCCGGTGGCCGGCATCGCCGCCCGTGGCCCATCCTTCGAGGCTCGCCAAGCGCCGCAAGCGTCGCTCGGCTCGCACCTCCAGCGACAATGGCTTCGCCATTGCGCGGGGATGACGCCTCCTCCGTAGCCGTCACCCTGAGGTGGCCACTTCTTCAGCGGCCCTCGAAGGGCGACGGCGTGCCAAGAATCTGAAACGTGAAGCAAGAAGAAATGACCAATTCCCCTACCTCCGAAGACCGCATCCCCGTCATCGTCGGCATCGGCGAGATTGTCGATCGCCCGAAAGACATCACTGACGGCCTCGAGCCGCTCGACCTGCTGGAGCAGGCACTGCGGCGCGCGGAAACAGATGCCGGCGCAAAGTTGCTCGGCGAGGTGCAGTCGCTCGACGTCGTCAACTTCCTGAGCTGGCGCTACCGCGATCCGGAGCAGCTGTTGGCGCAGCGCCTCGGCATCACGCCTGCGCATTGCTATTACGGCCCGGTCGGCGGCGAGAGCCCGATCCGCTATATCCACGAAGCCGCCAAGCGCATCGCACGCGGCGAATGCAGCGTGGCGGCGGTGTGCGGCGCCGAAGCGCAATCGATCGCGACCAAGGCCGAGCGTGCCGGCGTCAAGCTGCCGTGGACACCATTTGCCCATGACGTCGAGGAACCCAAGCGCGGCGCGGCATTCCAGAAGCCGCTGGCGGTGAAGCTCGGCGTGTTTCGTCCCGTCACGGTCTATCCGTTCTACGAGGCCGCCTCCTCCGCGCGTTGGGGCCAGACGCCGCGCGAGGCGATGGCGGAATCAGGCACGCTGTGGTCGCGCTATTCGGAAGCCGCCGCGCAAAATCCCAATGCCTGGCTGAAGCGGCGTTATGCGCCCGAGGAGATCACGACGCCGACCGCGGACAACCGGCTGATCGCGTGGCCCTACAACAAGCTGATGGTCGCCAACCCCAGCGTCAACATGGGCGGTGCGCTGCTGCTCACCAGCCTCGCCAAGGCGCGTGCGCTCGGCATCGCGGAAGACAGGCTGGTCTATCCGCTCGGCGGCGCCTCGGCGGAGGAGCCACGCGACTATCTGTTGCGCGACCAGTTCTACGAGAGCCATCCGCAGAACGCGGTGCTGAAAGCGGTGATGGACCTTGCCGGCGGCAACGGCAAAAACTTCGATGCCATCGAGCTCTATAGCTGCTTCCCCTGCGTGCCCAAGATGGCGCGGCGAACGCTCGGCCTTGGCGCCGACGTGCAACCGACCGTGACCGGCGGCCTCACCTTCTTCGGCGCCCCGCTCAACACCTACATGACGCATGCGGCCTGCGCGATGGTGCGGCGTGTGCGCGAGGGCGCAAAACTTGGCCTGCTCTACGGCCAGGGCGGCTTCGTTACCAAGCATCACGCGCTGGTGGTGGCGAAGGCGGGGCCGCGCGAGGCGCTGGCGCAGGAGACGAGTGTGCAAGGCGAGGCTGACCGCAACAAACGCGCGGTGCCGGAGTTCGTGACGGAGGCCTCGGGCAAGGGCAAGGTCGAGAGCTTCACGGTGCTCTACGGCCGCGGCGGCGAGGTCGAGCATGGCGTGGTGATGCTGCGGACGGAAGATGACAGGCGCACGCTGGCGCGGATTCCGGCGGGCGATAGCGCGACATTGGGACACTTGCTCGACATGGATCGCACGCCGATTGGCTCGCTCGGCGAGATCGCAATGGCGGCGGATGGCGTGCCGGAGTGGAAGGTTTCGTAGGGTGGGCAAAGCGGAGCGTGCCCACCGTCTTCATGTGATCAGGAAAGATTGGTGGGCACGGCGTAAGAGCGCCTTTGCCCACCCTACGAGAGCTGCGTCCGGGACACGAGGTCGCCCTACCCCTTCGGCGCCTGCTTCTCCGACGCGGTCGTCGGCTTGCCCTTCGCACCCGCACCGACGACGCGGACCTGATCGCCGTCCGACAACCCGTCCGGCGGCGCGGTGATGACGCGGTCGTCCGCGGTGATTCCCGAGGCCAGCTCGATCTCGCGGCCGAGATCGCGGGCGATGGTCACGGGCTTGAACAGCACCTTGTCGTCCGCACCGACGGTGGCAACGCGCAGGCCACTGCTGTTGAAGATCAGCGCGCTGGCGGGGATGCTGAGCGGCGCGGTATCGCGCTGGAGGTTGAGCTTGACGCTGGCATAGCCGCCGGGCATCAGCTCGCCTGAGGAATTGTCGAGGCCGAGCTGCATGCGCGTGGTGCCGGAGGCGACGTCGACGGCCTGCGAGGACGCCTCCACCGTCGCCTGGAAAGTCCGGTTCGGATACTCGGGCAGCGTGATCGTCGCCTTGGCGCCGATCTTGATCGCCGGCACGTAATTCTGGGGCACGTTGACATAGACGCGCAGCTTGGTGATGTCGGAGATCACGAACATCGCCGGGCCCGAGCCGCCGCCGGCATTGATCAACGCGCCGACATCGGTGTCGCGCGCGGTGACGACGCCGTCGAACGGCGCGGTGATCTTCTTGTAGCCGGCCAGCGCTTCCAGCCGCTCGACATTGGCCTTGCCCGAATTGACGGCGGCATTCTTGTTGGAGAGATCGGCGGTGCGCTCGTCGATCTCCTGCGCCGAGACAAAGTTGGAGGCGACCAGCGTCTTGCGCCGATTCAGCGTGGCTTCCGACAGCCTGGCGCTGGCCTGCTGGCTGGCGAGGTCGGCTCTAGCCTGAAGCAGTTGCTGATCGAGGTCCGGCGCCTCGATCTCGGCGATCACCTGCCCGGCCTTGACGCGCGCGCCGATATCGGCGCTCCAGCTCTTCAGATAGCCCGACACGCGCGCGAAGATCGGCGCGCGATAATAGGCTTCCAGCCGGCCCGGCAGATCGATGGTGGCGTTGAGCGCCTTGGCGCTGGGCTGCGCCACCGCGACGCTGGGAACGGCCTGATCGTCGGTCCATTCCTTTAGCCTGGAGCCCTGCTCCTCGCGCGCGCGGATGCCGGTGCCGACGACGAGGCCGGCCGCGATCAGCGCCACCACGCCGAAGATGCCCAGTTTCCGGTGCGAAACCGGGGAGCGGGGTTCAGTGGGCGACATGCGGGGTCTCCAATGGGGCGGCGGCTTTGGCGCCTTGCTTTTTGTGGACCATACTGAACACCACGGGAACAAACATCAGCGTGGCGAAGGTTGCAAAGATCAGGCCGCCGATCACGGCGCGGCCGAGCGGCGCATTCTGCTCGCCGCCCTCGCCCAGACCCAGCGCCATCGGCGCCATGCCGATGATCATGGCAAGCGCGGTCATCAGCACGGGGCGGAACCGGACGAAGCCGGCTTCGAGCGCGGCGGCGACGGGATCGCCAAGCTCCTCGTAGCGCTCGCGTGCGAAGGAGATCACCAGCACGCTGTTGGCGGTGGCAACGCCCATGCACATGATGGCGCCGGTGAGCGCGGGGACCGACAGCGTGGTCCCGGTCGCGAACAGCATCCAGACGATGCCGGCGAGCGCGGCCGGCAGCGCCGTGATGATCACGAACGGATCGGACCAGGACTGGAAGTTCACCACGATCAGGAAATAGATCAGCACGACGGCGCCGAGCAGGCCGAACAACAAGCCGGTGAAGGCGCTGTTCATGGTCTGCACCTGTCCGAGCAGCACCACGGAGGAACCCTTCGGCACCTCCTTGGCGGTCTCGGCAATCACCTTGCGGATATCGGCGGAGACCGCGCCGAGATCGCGGCCCGAGGTCGTCGCAAAGATCTGCACCATCGACTGGATGTCGTATTGCGAGACAACCGCGCTCGAGCTCGAACGCTTGATGTCGGCGATGCCGCCGAGGATTGGTGACTGCGCATTGCCGGCCGCGGTGATCGGCAGCGTCTGCAGCGCGCTCAGCGAATCGATCTGGTACTGCGGCGTCTGCATCACGATCGAGTAGGACACGCCGTTCTCGGGGTTGAGATAGTAGGTCGGCGCCACCTGCGAGGAGCCCGCGAGATTGACCACGAGGCTGTTGGTGACGTCGCGCTCGGTCAGGCCGACATATTGCGCGCGGGTGCGGTCGACATCGATGTTGAAGGTCGGAGCGTTCGGCGATTGCTGGATGCGCGCATCTGCAACGCCCCGGATCCTGCGGACTTTTGCCAGCAGATTGTTGGCGTAAGCGAAATTGGCACTGAGATTGGCGCCGCGGATCTGGAGATCGATCGGCGCCGGCGCGCCGAAGTTCAGGATCTGGCTGACGATGTCTGCGGGGAGGAACGCGAAGCTGACGCCGGGGAATAGCCGCGGCAATTGCTCACGCAGCACGCGTACGTGTTCCTCGGTCGGCTTGTGGCCTTCCCTCAGCTTGATCTGGATGTCGCCGTCCTGCGGGCCGATCACGCCGGTGTTGTTGTAGGTCATGTTGATGCCGGAGATCGGCATGCCGATGTTGTCGGTCATGGTCTCGATCTCGCCGGGGATCAGCTTGCGGACCGCCTTCTGCACGTCGGCGAGCTGGTTGGCGGTCTCCTCGACGCGGGTGCCGACCTGGGTGCGGACATGCATCAGGATGTTGCCGGCGTCGACCGCGGGAAAGAAATTGCGGCCGAGGAACGGCACCAGCGCGAAGGAGGCGCCGACCACACAGAGGAAGCCGATCACGAACACCGCGCGGTGCGCCAGCGCCAGCCCGAGGAAGCCATGGTAGCCGCCGCGGATGCGCTCGAACCGTGCCTCGAAGCCACGCTGGAACCAGACGAGCGGATTGCGCGATTTCGGCGGCCCGCCTTCATGATGGACATGCGCCTGCAACAAATAGTTCGCCATGGTCGGCACCAGCGTGCGCGACAGGATGAACGACCAGATCATCGCGAACATCACGGCTTCCGCCATCGGCACGAACAGGAAGCGCGCGACGCCCGAGAGGAAGAACATCGGCACGAACACGATGCAGATGCAGAGCAGCGACACGAAGGCCGGCGTCACGATCTGGTTGGCGCCGTCGAGGATCGACTGCTCGACCGGCTTGCCCTGCTCCAGATGGTAATTGATGTTCTCGATCGTGACGGTGGCGTCGTCGACGAGGATGCCGACTGCGAGCGCAAGGCCGCCGAGTGTCATGATGTTGAGCGTCTCGCCGATCGCCGACAGCATGATGATGGCGCCCAGCACCGACAGCGGAATCGACACCGCGATGATGATGGTCGAGCGCCAGCTGCCGAGGAACAACAGGATCATGACGCTGGTGAGCAGCGCCGCGATCACGCCCTCGACCGCGACGCCTTGAATCGCGCCGCGCACGAACACCGACTGGTCGCCGATGAAGCCGATCTTGAGCGCGTCCGGGAGCTGGTCCTTGACCTCGATCACCTTCTGCTTGATGCCGGCGATGATATCGAGCGTCGAGGTCGCGCCCGCCTTCAGCACCATCATCAGCACCGAGCGGTTGCCGTCGACATGGACGATGTTGGTCTGGGGCGGATTGCCGTCGCGCACGGTGGCGACGTCGCGCACATAGACCATGGCGCCGTTCACCGTCTTGATCGGAAGGTTGCCGAGCTCGTCGATCCTGAGCGGCGAGTTGTTGAGCTGGATGTTGTACTCGAACTGGCCGATCTTCTGGGTGCCGACCGGCGTGATCAGGTTCTGCGCGGCGAGCGCATTGGCGACGTCCTGGCCGGACAGGCCGCGGGCCTGCAGCGCGGTGGGATCGAGGTCGATCTGGATCTGGCGCTGCTTGCCGCCGAACGGGTACGGGATCGCCGCGCCGGGCACGGTGACCAGCGGCGTGCGGAGCTGATTGATGCCGATGTCGGCGAGGTTCTGCTCGGTGAGCCCGTCGCCCGACAGCGCCACCTGGATGATCGGGACGGTGGAGGCCGAGTAGTTCAGGATCAAGGGCGGCGTCGCGCCCGGCGGCATCTGCTTGATCAGCGTCTGCGAGATCGCGGTGACCTGCGCGTTGGCGGTACGGATGTCGACGTTCGGCTGGAAGAAGATCTTGATGATACCAAAGCCGTTATAGGAATTGGCGGTGATGTGCTCGATGTCGTTGACCGTGGTCGTCAGCGCACGCTGGAACGGCGTCGTGATGCGGCCGGACATCTGGTCGGGCGGCAGGCCGGTGTACTGCCAGACCACGCCGATCACGGGAATGCGGATGTCCGGAAAGATGTCGGTCGGGGTCCGCAGCGCCGCGAGCGGTCCGATGATCAGCAGCAGGAGTGCCAGCACGACGAACGTATAGGGCCGGCTCAGGGCAATACGGACCAGAGCAATCATGCGCCAGGCAAATCCGGGTCAAGCGAGGATACGGAATCTGCCCCCACGGCGATCCCCATTCCCCTTTACCCGAGCACCGCCGGAAACGCTAATAACCAGAACTATCCTGCATTCACTTCCCTGCTACCGCACTGCGAAATCGACATCGCAGCTATGCGGCGGCCTGTCTCAGGCGGCGCGGACGGAGTTCAGGAACTTGCCGACCTCAAGCTTGAGACGGTTGGAATCGCGGGACAGCATCTGCGCCGCCGACAGCACTTGCGAGGATGCCGAGCCGGTTTCGGAGGCGCCGCGCTGGACGTCGCCGACATTGGACGAGACCTGCTGGGTGCCCTGGGCGGCCTGCTGAACGTTGCGGGCAATCTCCTGTGTGGCCGCGCCCTGTTGCTCCACGGCCGCGGCGATCGCTGCAGCAATCTCCGACAGGCGCGCGATGGTGCCGCTGATCTCGCCGATGGCACTAACCGAATCCTGCGTCGCCGCCTGAATGCCGCCGACCTGCTGGCCGATCTCGCCGGTGGCCTTGGCCGTCTGCTCGGCGAGCGCCTTGACCTCGGAGGCCACAACGGCGAAGCCGCGACCCGCCTCGCCGGCCCGCGCCGCCTCGATCGTGGCATTGAGCGCCAGCAGATTGGTCTGGCCGGCGATCGCATTGATGAGCTCGACGACGTCCCCGATCCGCGATGCGGCCCGCGACAATTCGCTGACACGTTCGGTGGTGGCATGCGCCTGACTGACCGCCTCGCTCGCGATCCGGGAGGAGTCCTGCACCTGGCGGCCGATCTCGCGCACCGAGGACGACATCTCCTCGGCGGCCGAGGCGACCGAATGAACGTTGCTGGAGGCGGCTTCCGAGCCGGATGCGACCACTGTCGCCAACTCCTGCGCGCGGCCCGCGGTCGAGGACAGCGTCGAGGCGGACGCCTCGAGCTCGGTTGCGGCCGACGACACGGTCTCGACGATCTCGCCGATCGCGGCCTCGAAGCCGTCGGCGAGCTTGGTCATGTCGGCCTTGCGCTGGGTCTCGGCACGGCGCTGCACCGCCTGCACCTCGTCGCGGCTGAAGCGGATGATAGTCTGCACGGTCTGGAGGTTGCGCAGCGCCTCGCCGATCTCGTCGTCGCGCTCGATCACGATGCGGTTGTCGAGCTTGTCCTGCACGAGGTTGACCAGAGTGCCGTTGAGCTGCTGCATCGGCCCCTGGATCGCGCGCATGGTTGCAAGTCCCGCGAAACCGACGACGAGGGCGCCAACGACGGCCAGCGCGGACAGCATCAGGCTGGCCGAACCGCCGGAGGCGAGCGCGCCGCCGATGCCGAGCGCGAGCATGAACAACGTCTGGAGCGCCATCGTCGTGACGAGGCGCGCCCTCAGCGTGCCGGTGAAGACGCTGAAGCGGTCGAGCCACGAGCGGCGACGGATGATGCCGGCGTCGACGCGATAACCGTGCGGCTTCTTCTCGCGAATCGCGCCGTAGACCTCCTCGGCGAGCTTGCGCTGATCGGCCGGCAGTTTTGTGCGGATCGAGGTGTAACCCTTGACCTGGCCATTCTCCCGGATCGGCGAGGCAGTCGCCAGCACCCAATAGAAGTCGCCGTTCTTGCGGCGGTTCTTCACCGCGCCGAGCCACGGCTTGCCGGCCTTCAGCGTGTCCCAGAGATTGTCGAACGCCTCCGGCGGCATGTCGGGGTGGCGAACGATATTGTGCGGCTGGCCCATTAGCTCGGCCGATGTGAAGCCGGCGGCCGCGATGAAGTCCTCGTTGAAGTAAGCTGAGCTTGCCTTTGAGATCGGTGCGCGAAACGATCAGCGTCTCGTCGCTGACCGGATATTCGACATCGGTGACGGGAAAATTCTTGCGCATCGGAGCCCCAAATGAATTGATTATTTGTTCATTCCAATTCGGACGGCCGCTGTTCGAGTCGTCTTTGCGTTATTCTCATAAAGCGAATTTAACCAACCATGAAAGGGGAACCCCGTGCGCCTACGGGTGCTTCCCCATGATGCTACCTCTAGGCGAGATCATGCTACCGGCAGAAAAAGAAAACGAGCGGCGCTTTTGGCGCCGCTCGTTCCCGGAGGGTAGCTGTGCGCGAGAACTTACGCCGCGCGGACGTTGGTCAGGAACTTGCTGACCTCATTCTTCAGCCGCCCCGAATCGTTCGACAGCATTTGCGCCGCCGACAGCACCTGCGAGGAGGCCGTGCCGGTCTCGGTCGCGCCGCGCTGCACGTCGGTGATGTTGGAGGAGACCTGCTGGGTGCCCTGCGCGGCCTGCTGCACATTGCGGGCGATCTCCTGCGTCGCTGCGCCCTGCTCTTCCACCGCCGCTGCAATCGCCGACGAGATCTCCGAGAGGCGCTCGATGGTCGAGGAGATTTCCTTGATAGCGCCGACGGAGTCGTTGGTCGCCGCCTGGATGCCGGAGATCTGCTGACCGATCTCGCCGGTCGCCTTGGCGGTCTGCTCGGCGAGCGCCTTCACCTCGGAGGCCACCACGGCGAAACCGCGGCCGGCCTCGCCGGCACGTGCGGCTTCGATGGTGGCGTTCAGCGCCAGCAGGTTGGTCTGGCCGGCGATGGTGTTGATCAGCTCGACCACATCGCCGATGCGGGACGCCGCCTTGGACAACTCGCTGACGCGCTCGGTGGTGGCGCGCGCCTGACCGACGGCGTCGCCCGCCATCCGCGCCGATTCCTGCACCTGACGGCTGATCTCGCCGACCGACGAAGCCATCTCCTCGGTCGCCGAGGCCACCGACTGCACGTTGGTCGAGGCTTCCTCCGAAGCGCCGGCGACGGTGGTCGCCAGCCGCTGCGAACGGTCGGCGGTCGAAGTCAGCGTCGAGGCGGAGGCCTCTAACTGGGTCGAGGCCGACGACACGGTCTGGACGATCTCGCCGATCATGGTTTCGAATTCGCGGGTGATGTTGTCGACGCGGCGGCCACGCTCGATCTTGGCTTCGGCATCCGCGGCCGCTGCCTCGTCGGCGGCCTTCTTGGCAATCAGCGCCTCCTTGAAGATCTGGAGCACGTCAGCCATGGCGCCGATCTCGGTCTTATCGCCCCGGTGCGGGACCTCGGCGGACAGGTCGCCCCTGCCCAGCGCCTGCATCGGCTCGATGATCGAGTTGATGCCCTTCGAGACGTCCTGGACGAGATAGAAGCCGACGCCGATGCCGATGATGACGGCGGCGCCGAGAATGATCGAGACCAGCATGAAAGCATAAGAATAACTGTCCGCAGCATCCTGTGCCGCCTGATCGCCGCCCTTGGTGTTGAGCTCGATGTCCTTCATCAGGACCTCATCCGACGCAAGACCGATCTTGTTGACGGTCTTGGTATTCAGCTCCTGCGCTTCGTGCGGGACCTTGCCGGCCTCCTTGCGCGAGAGCGCCATCACCTCCTCGGTGCCCTTCTTGTAGTCGTCCCAGAGTTTTGACCACTGGTTGTAGAGCGCCCGCTCCTCCGGCGAGGTGATCATTGCCTCATACCGGCCGCGGATCTTGGCCAGCGCTTCGATCACCGTCACACCCGTCTTCTCGTTGGCGAGCTTCTCGTCCAGCGTTTCAGACAGCATGTGCTGGCGGACCACGTTGCGATAGGTAATGACGCTCGCCCGAAGTTCGCCGAGCACCCGCACACTGGGCATCCAGTTCGTGGTGATGTCGGTGGTGTTGGCGTTCATCGACCGCATTTTCATGACGGCCAGGAGACCCATGCCGGCCATTGCGACAAGCAGGAACGCCACGACACTGATGATCTTGGCGCGGATGGAAATGGTGGCGAGCATAATCGGGTCTCTTTGTGCTGGCGCGGTGCGCGTCCGGAAGTTTTACGAATCAACCAAAGGGAGCGGCACCAACATCCAACACCAGAGCACCTGCGCAGATGTTAACTACGACTCCGTACGAGTACGGAGCCTCAAAGAGATGAACACGTCGCTAAAAATGCTCTGCGCTCAGCGCATGAGCCTAAGCGCATCGGAGAAAAATTCAGCGCCGCCGAAGTTTCCGGACTTCAGAGCGAGCAGCATGTCGGCTTGCGCGCCCACCGCATGCAGCACCGGGACACCTGCCGCGATTTCTACTCCCACGAGAAATCCGGGCATCTTCAACCGATCGACCACGGCACCGGAGGTCTCGCCGCCGGCAACGATCAGTCGCCGCACCCCTGATTTTACAAGGCTCTCCGCGATGTCGGCCATGGTCTGCTCGATCGCATGGCCGGCTGCGTCGCGGCCGTGCCGCGCCTGCAGCGCGGCGACCTGATCGGGCGTCGCGCTCGAGACGATCAGCACCGGGCCCTCCGCCAGCCGCGGCCTCGCCCAGTCCAACGCGCGCTGCGCTTCGCCGGCCCCCGTAATGATACGGTCAGGATCGAGATGAAGCACCGGCATGACCCGTTCGGCGTTGGCGATCTGCTGAAGCGTCGCCTGAGAGCAGCTCCCGGCGAGGCAGGCCGCCGGTCCACCGACGGCAGCGCCGGTCTCGCCGTTCGCCCTGGCCGATTTGACTTTACCCGTCGACACCAGCGCACGCGCGAGCCCGAGGCCGATGCCGGAGGCGCCGACCGACAGCCGATGTTCGGCGGCGACGAGGCCGATGGTTTCGAGATCGCGATCGAAGACCGCGTCGATGATGGCCGCGCCGATGCCCTTGCCCGCCAGCTCGGCCAGCCGTGCCCGCACGGCATCTGCGCCGCGCGTGACGTTGGCGAGGTCGACGAGACCGATCTGCGTCCTACTCTGGCGCGCCAGCACGCGCACCAGGTTGGAATCGTGCATCGGGTTGAGCGGATGGTCCTTCAGCGGGCTCTCGCTGAGCGGCACGGCGCCGACGAAAAGGTTGCCCTGATAGACGGTGCGGCCGGTCTCCGGGAACGCCGGCGTCACCAGCACGGCACCTTCGCCGCTATCGGCGCGCAGCGCGTCCATCACCGGACCGATATTGCCGGCGTCGGTGGAATCGAAGGTCGAGCAGATCTTGAACAGCACGTGGCCGGCGCCGCGGCCGCGCAGCCACTGATCCGCCGCGCGCGAACGCGACACGGCAAGGCCGGCCTCGATCGAGCGGCTCTTCAGCGACACCACGACGGCGTCGACCTCAGGCAGTGCGAGATCGTCCGCGGGCACGCCGATGGTCTGCACGGTGCGCAGGCCCGCGCGCGTCAGCGTGTTGGCGAGGTCGGAAGCGCCGGTGTAGTCGTCGGCGATGCAGCCCAACGCAAGTGTCACGGCTTCACTCCTGCATAAGGCTTGAACCAGGCAAGGCCATCGGTGGTCTTGCCGCGCGGATTGTACTCGCAGCCGACGAAGCCGGCATAGCCGAGCCGGTCGAGCTCTTCGAACAGGAACGGATAGTTCAGCTCCTCGCCGTCGGGCTCGTTGCGCGAGGGGATGCTGGCGATCTGGATGTGGCCGATGATCGGCATCATCTCGCGCAGCCGCATCGTGACGTCGCCATGGATGATCTGGCAGTGATAGATGTCGAACTGGAGCTTGAGGTTCGGAAGCCTCAGCTCCTGGATCAGATCGCGCGCGAAGCCGAAATCGTTGAGAAAGTAGCCGGGCACGTTGCGCGCATTGATCGGCTCGAGCACGATATCGATGCCGTGCGGGGCGAAGAACTCCGCAGCCCATGCCACCGATTTGTAGAACGCCTCGATCGCGACGCGCTCGCCGCGGTTGGCGATGCCGGCCATCAGGTGCAGGCGCTTGACGCCGGTCGCCTTGGCGTAAGGCAGCGCCGTCTCCAGGCCCGTCTTGAGATCGGAGAAGCGCGAGGGGAGCGCCGCAAAACCCTTCTCGCCGGCGTTCCAGTCGCCCGGCGGCAGATTGAACAGCGCCTGAGTCAGGCCGTTGCGCTTGAGGCGCTCGCCGACCGCCTCGGCGGGATGCTCATAGGGAAAGAGAAACTCGACCGCAGTGAAGCCGGCTGAAGCGGCGGCATCGAAGCGATCGAGGAACGGCACCTCGGTGAACATCATCGAGAGATTGGCGGCGAAACGGGGCATTGGAGTCCTCTTCGTTACTTGTCGCCGGGCAGCTTGACGCCGGTGACCTGCGCATACATCCGCGCCACCGAGGCGTCGTCGTCGCGGCCCATGCCGGCGGCTGATGTCATCAGGAACATCTGGAGGGCGGCCGCGGAGACCGGCACGGGGAATCGAGCGCTGCGCGCCATGTCCTGGATGATGCCGAGGTCCTTGACGAAGATCTCGACCGCGCTGCGCGGTGTGTAGTCGCCGTCGAGCACGTGCGGCATGCGGTTCTCGAACATCCAGGAATTGCCGGCGGAGGCCGTGATCACCTCATAGACCTTGCGGATGTCGAGACCCTGCTTGGCGGCGAATGCCATCGCCTCCGAGGCGGCGGCGATGTGCACGCCGGCGAGCAGCTGGTTGATCATCTTGAAGGCGGCACCTTGGCCTGCGGCATCGCCGAGCTCGTAGAGCTTCGCGGCCATGGCATCGAGCGCGGGCCGTGCCTTCGCGAACGCTGTGGGGCTGCCGGAGGCGAGGATCGTTAGCTCGCCTTGCGCGGCGCGCTGCGCTCCGCCGGAAATCGGAGCATCCAGATAATGCCGGCCGGTTGCCTCCAGCTGCTTGGCAAGACGTCGCGCCACGTCCGGGTCCATCGTGGCGGAGGATACGAAGACGCTGCCTTCGGGCATGGTCTCGGCGGCCCCATCCTTGCCGAACAGGACGGCTTCCGTCTGCGCGGCATTGACGACGACGCTGACGACGATGTCCGCGCCCTTGGCCGCCTCGGCCGGCGTTTTGGCACCCGCACCGCCATCCTTCACGAAACGCGCCACCGCCTCGGCCGAAACGTCGTAGCCGGTGACGGCGTGACCGGCGCGCTTCAGCGAGGTCGCCATGCCAAACCCCATCGAGCCGAGCCCGATGACCGCGATGCGCTGATTTTGTGACGTGGAGGCGGACATGCAACTAACCCTTGCGAACGTTTCCCGGACGGCCGGCTTTTGCGGCGGCTCGGCGAACCGATATCACGGCTTGGCCGCGCTGCCAAAGCGTGAGACAAGCGGACATGACGGCCATGAGAACCGACACGAGCAACGAGACGAGGCTGCGCGAGGATATCTGCCGGTTCGGCCGGTCCCTGTTCGAGCGTGGTCTGACGCCGGGCTCCTCCGGCAATATCAGCGTCAGGCTCGATGGCGGCGGCTGGCTGGTGACGCCGACCAACGCCTCGCTCGGCTTTCTCGATCCCGCAAAACTGTCACGGCTGGACGACCAGGGACGGTTGGTATCGGGCGATGCGCCGACCAAGGAGGTTCCGCTCCATACCGCGCTCTACGACACGCGCGGCAGTGCGCGCGCGATCGTGCATCTGCACTCCACCCATTCGGTCGCGCTCTCGATGCTGCCCGAGATCGACCCGCGCGCCGCGCTGCCGCCGATGACGGCCTATTATCTGATGAAATGCGGCGCCACCGCGCTCGTGCCGTACTACCGCCCCGGCGATCCCGCGGTCGCCGACGCGATCAAGGGACTGGCGGGGAAATATTCATCGGTGCTGCTCGCCAATCACGGCCCGGTGGTTGCCGGCGACACGCTGGAAGCGGCGGTGTTCGCCACGGAGGAGCTGGAGGAGACGGCGAAGCTGTACCTGCTGCTGCGCGGGATGAACCCGCGCTATCTGTCGCCGGAACAGGTGGCCGATCTGGTGAAGGTGTTCGGGGTGACGCTGCCGGAGCATGGGCACGGGCATTAGCCCGGCTCTCACCTCGCCATTGCGGAGAATATGGCGACGGCCGCCCGCCACACCCACCGACGTCATCCTGAGGTGCGAGCCTTGCGATGCATTCGCATCGCAAGGTGAAGCCTCGAAGGATGGGCTACAGGCGCTCGCGGCCCATCCTTCGAGGCGCGCAAGAGCGCGCACCTCAGGATGACGGCAGAGATCGTGGAACGAGACGATCGTAGCCCGCATGAGCAAAGCGATATGCAGGACCAGGGCCTTGGATATCGCTCTGCTCATCCGGGCTACGACACCGTCTGACACTGCCGGAATTGATTTGCATTGCCGGGATCGCGAGCACATGATCCCCCTGTAATTGACTGAAGGAGTTGTTTCATCGATCGCTGGGAGAATTGTCATGGATTTCAAAGTATCCTGCGCCTTCCTCTCTGCCGCCTGCTTTATTGTCTTGTCACTTTCCGCAAACGCCCAGACGTCCGGGCGCGGCGGCGTCCCCGATCTCAAGGTCGAGGCCAACTGCAAGGCAACTCAGGAGATCGACAAGTCGCTGACCGAGCCGCAGTCCTATGAGGCCTGCATGAGCGACGAGCAGACCGCACAGCAACAGCTCGGGTCCATCTGGACGACAACGCCGGAGACAATTCGCATCCAATGCTACACCGAGGCCTCCGCCGGTGGCATCGAAAGCTACGTCGACCTGCTCTCTTGCATTCAGATGAATGGCTTCGGGCAACCCTCGGCACCAGCGCCGACGCTGCGTGGCGCAAGCAAGAACCGGAACAAGAAACAATCAGAATAGGGATCGTAGCGAGCGGCTACAATCCGAGATACGCCTTCCTCACGTCGGGATTGCCCCTGATCTCAGCCGCGGGGCCCTGCATCAGCACGCGGCCGGTTTGCAGGATGTAGGCGCGGTCGGCGATCTCCAGGCATTCGGCCATGCGCTGCTCGACGATCAGAACGGTCATGCCGGCATCGCGGATGCGCTTTACGGCCTGAAAAATCTCGTCGACCAGTTTCGGCATGATGCCCTGCGAGGGCTCGTCCAGCATCAACAGGCGCGGGCGCGTCATCAGCGCGCGGCCGATCGCCAGCATCTGCTGCTCGCCGCCGCTGAGCGTTTCGGCGCGCTGCTCCAGGCGTTCAGCCAGGCGTGGAAACAGCTGGAAGACGAGATCGAGCGGTCCTTCGCGGCTCGCCTCGCCACGGTAGAGATAGCTGCCGAGACGCAGATTATCGCGCACCGACAGACGCGGGAACAGGCGGCGATTCTCCGGCACATAGGCAATGCCGGTCGCCGTGATGTGGTGCTGCGCCATGCCGTCGAGGCGCTTGCCGTCGAACGTCACGGTGCCTGAGCGCGGACGCTCGGCGCCGGCGATGGATTTGAGCAGCGTCGACTTGCCCGCGCCATTGGCGCCGGCGACGCAGACGATCTCGCCCTTCTGAACCTCGATCGAGATCGAGGAGATCGCGACCAGGCCCTGATAGGCGGTCGTGACTTCACGCACCGACAGCATGACGATCTCCCAGATATGCGCTGATCACCTTGGGATCGCGAACGACATCGGCGGGCTTGCCCTCGACCAGCACCTTGCCGAGATCGAGCACGATGGCGCGGTCGACCAGCGGCATCACGATTTCCATGACATGCTCGACCATCAACACGGTGATGCCGGCATCGCGCACCTTGCGCACCAGCGCGACACCGGTCTGCGCCTCGGTCGGCGTCAGGCCGGTGAGGACTTCGTCGAGCAGCAGCAGTTTCGGCTCGGTCGCGAGCGCACGGGCGACTTCGAGACGGCGCTTCTCGGCCGGCACGAGGTCGCTGGCGAGCACGTCGGCACGCGCGGCAAGGCCAGTGAATTCCAACACCTCATGCGCCTTGCGACGGGCCTCGCGCATTACCGTGTTGCGCACGAGCGCACCGACGATGACGTTGTCGATGACGGTCATGGTCTCGAAGCTCTTGACCACCTGGAAGGTGCGCCCCACCCCGCGCTGGCAGCGTTCGGCCGCCGGCATGTGGGTGACGTCCTCGCCGTCGAATAGAATCGAGCCTTGCGTCGGCGGCAGAACGCCGGCGATGAGGTTGAAGAGCGTCGACTTGCCGGCGCCGTTCGGGCCGATCAGGCCGACGATCTCACCGCGGCCGACCGAGATCGAGACGTCGCTGTTGGCGACGAGGCCGCCGAACCGCTGCCAGACGCCGCGGGTTTCAAGAAGCGCGGTCATCGTGCGGCCCCCGTCTTCTTCGGGCGTGAGAACAGGCTGAGCAGTCCCCGCGGCAAGGCCAGCGAGATCAGGACGATCAGCGTGCCATAGACGATGAGGTCGACGCCGCGCCCGGAGCCGCCGAACTTGAAGCGGGTCAGCTCCGTCAGCGGGATCAGAATGGCGGCGCCGAGCACCGGGCCCCACAGGGTGCCGATGCCGCCGAGCACGGCGGGCAGCGCCATCAAGAGCGAAAACTGGAAGCCCATGACGCTTTCAGGATCGATGTAGGAGACGAACTGGGCATAGAAGCTGCCACCCACCGCGACCAGGAAGGCGGAGACGGCGGCCGCGCCCATCTTGGAATTGAAGACGTCGACACCGAGGCTTTCGGCCGCCTCCGGATTGTCCTTCACCGCCCGCCACCAAAATCCCCATTTGGAGTTCTCCAGCCACCAGGTGACGAACCAGGCGAGGCAGCACAGCGCCAGCGCGAAATAGAAGTACGGCAGCTTGGTGCGCAGGAACTGGAATTTCAGCCAGCTGTCGCCGCGGATCGGGATGGTGATGCCCATCGCGGCGCCGGCCCATTCCCAGTTGTGGAACAGAAGCAAGCCGATCTCGGCGATGACGATGGTGGCGATCACGAAGTAATGGCCGCGCAGGCGGAAGAAGGGATAACCGAGCCCCATCGCGATCAGCGCCGACACCACGCCGCCCGCCAACATGCCGAACCAGGGCAGCACGCCGAACTTCGTGAACAGCAGCTCGGTGGTGTAGGCACCCAGGCCGAAATACAGCGCGTGCCCGAGCGAGATCTGCCCGCAATAGCCGGACAGGATGTTCCAGCTCTGCGACAGTCCCGCATACATCAGGGTCAGGATCAGGATGTTCTGGACGACGACGTCCTTCACGAACAATGGCGTCAGCGCGGCAATCACGGCGAGCACCGCGGCGATGATGAGGTCGCGGCGGCGCCGCGCTGCAAAATCCTTGTCCATCAGATCGATCCGAACAGGCCGCGCGGCCGGATGAAGACGACCAGCAGGTAAACCGCGTAGATGCCGACCGATTTCAGCGACGGCGGCAGCACCAGCGCGGTGACCGCCTCGACGAGGCCGACGATGATGCCACCGGCAAAGGCGCCGAACACGCTGCCGAAGCCGCCGAGCGCCACCGTGACATAGGCGATCAGCGCAAAGGACGCGCCGACATCGGGATAGATATAGAAGAAGCTTGCCATGATCGCTCCGGCGAGACCGACCAGCGCGGCACCGAGGCCCCAGCCGAACGCGAACACGCGGTTCTTGTCGATGCCGACCAGCGCGACCGCACCGGGATCTTCACGGGTGGCTTCCAGCGCGCGGCCGAAATCGGTGCGATGGATGAAGAAGTAGAGGCCGGCAAAGGCGAGAATCGAGACCAGCGCGCCGACCAGCTGCGGCTCCGGCAGGAAGATGCCGGCGACCGAGATGGTTTTGCCGCCGAGCCAGGATTGCGGAATGCTGCGATAATCCGGCGTGAAGAAGAACTGCGCCAGGCCCCGCATCACGATGGCAAGGCCGAAGGTGGTGAAGATCTGCACCATGCCGGCGTTGGCCTTGGCCCGCATGGCAAAGCGAACAATGAGCAGGTAGATCACCGCTCCGAAGATAAAGAGCGCCGCGGCGACCAACGGCGCCGACAGCAAGGGGTCGATCGCGAAGAAGGCGAACAGGAAGAAGGACAGATACATCGCGATCATCAGGAACTCGCCATGGGCGAAGTTCGTGACGTCCATCAGGCCGAAGATCAGCGCGAGGCCGACCGCGATCAGTCCGTACAGCAGGCCCATCAGGAGGCCGCTGGCAAGACTCTGGATAATGGCTTGGGCTGTCAAAAGTCTGTCCCCCGAAATAGATCCTCATCCCGAGGAGCGCGCACCGGCGCGCGTCTCGAAGGATGGCCCAGCCCTCGTCCTTCGAGACGCGGGCTACGCCCGCTTCTCAGGATGAGGGCGGGAGCTGCATCTGAGCTCCCGCGTCCCAGTCTTACTTCATCGGCCAGACCGCTTCCGCGATCGCGGCCTGCGGCGGGAAGATGGTGACGAACTTGCCGCCGATATACTGCAGCAGAACCGGGTCGGCGTCGTTGTTCTGGCCCATCTCGTCGAACTTGACGCGCTTCCAGGGCATGATGGTCTGCTCGCCCGGGATGTCGGTCGCGGCCAGCGCATCACGGATCTTCTCGCCGTCGGTCGACTTGGCGCGGCTGATGGCGTCGGCAAGGATGATCAGGCCCATGAACTGGCGCGAGGTGAGGTCGTTGAAGTCCTTGCCCGACCGCGTCTTGAACATCTCGTTGATCTTGCCGACCATCGGGCGCTTCTGCGCGAGGTCGAGCGAGAAGGTGCCGCGCGAAATCACGCCTTCGAGCTTGTCGCCGACGGCATCGTACAGCGCCTTCTCGGAGAAGCCGGCGTCCTGCGCCACGATCGCGTTCGGTTTGTAGCCGAGTTCGGCCATGGTCTTGACCAGGAGGATGCCGTCGGTGGTGTAGCTCGAGGGCATCAGCACGTCGGCATTCGCAGACTTGAGCTGCTGCACTTCGGCCGAGAGCGAGGGCGAGTTGGCGCGATACTTGATGTCGGTGACGATCTTGTAGGCGCGCTCGCCGGCGATCTTGGCCTGGGCGTTGCCGGAATCGGTGCCGAAGATGGTGTCCTCGTGGAACAGCGACAGCGTCTCGATCTTGGTGCCCTTCTTCTTCATGGCATCGAAGAAGTCGAACATCGCGGCCGAATACATCTCATCATGCGGCGCGGCGCGGAAATAATACTTCAGGCCGCGGCGATGCAGGCTCGGCGAGGAGTTGTCGGCGGACACGAACGGGACCTGGTAGCGCTCGCAGATCTGGCTGACGGTGACGGCGACGGCGCTCTGATAGGTGCCGATGATGGCGGAGACCTTCTCCTGCGTGATCAGGCGCTCGGCTTCGGCGCGGCCCTTCTGCGGATCGGCCTGGTGATCGGCGAACACGAGGCGGACTTTTGCGCCGCCGAGGCCCGGCAGGCCCTCGCCCTTCGCCAGCGGCAGGTCGAAATCGGTGTCCTTGTTGATGACCTCGAGCGCGGTCTCATAGGCCTTCTGCGCGTCGACGCCCTGCTGCGCGCTGCCGCCGGAGAACGGATAGATGACGCCGATCACGACTTCGGAAGTCTGGGCGCGTGCGGCGAGCGGCACCAGTGCAGCGGTCGCGGTGGCTCCCAACAACACGTCGCGGCGAGTGATCGTCATGGCAAAGTCCCCTGTTACTGAATTTCGTCTGATCGGATGAAGCGATTGATGGATGCGGTAAAGCCCGAAGAAGCAGCAAACGCTGCTCACTAAATCACGGCCATGGTCCTGTTCTTGAGATCCGTCACCAGCATCAGGCCCGGCGAATGCGTGATTGCGAACGGAAGCTTGGCGGCGTTGATCACCGATTGCGGCGTCACGCCGCAGGCCCAGAACACCGGAATCTCGTCGTCGGCGACCGGCACCGGATCGCCGTAGTCCGGCTTGGCGATGTCCTTGATGCCGATCAGATGCGGATGGCCGAGATGGACGGGCGCGCCGTGCACGGCGGGATAGCGCGAGGTGATCTGCACCGCGCGGATCGCATCCGCCGGCTTGAACGGACGCATCGAGACCACCATGGGACCGGCGAACGGACCGGCCTCGCCGCAGGCGATGTTGGTACGATACATCGGCACGCGCACATTGCGCTCGATGTGCCGGATCGGCATGCCCTCGTCGAGCAAGGCTTCCTCGAACGAGAAGGAGCAGCCGAGCACGAAGGTCACGAGATCATCGCGCCAATGCTTCGTCACATCGGTCGGCTCGTCGACGACCTCGCCGTCGCGCCAGACCCGGTAGCGCGGCACGTCGGTACGGATGTCCAGATCGACGCCGAGCGAAGGGACGAAAGGACTGCCGACATCGGACATGCCGATGATCGGGCACGGCTTCGGATTGAGCTGGCAAAAGCGATGAAAGGCGCTGGCATATTCCGCCGGCAGGATCGCCAGATTGCCCTGGACGAAGCCGGGGGCGACGCCGGCGGTGGAGGCGACCAGCCCTTGCCGATAGGCAAGCCGCGCCTTGCGGCTCGGAAGGGCGTCGGGCGTTTCAGTTTGCTGCACTGCCACCAAAACAGTCATGTAATCGACCTGCCTATAAACTCGACAAAGACAGCCAACACCAAGCGTGCTATAAAGTCTAATCGTCCTTTCTAATCGATATCGATAAATTCATTTTATCGACGAGGAAAATCCTTCCAATGCTGGACTTCAGGTCGATCGAGACTTTTCTCTGGGTCGTAAAGCTCGGCAGCTTCCGCGGCGCTGCAGCACGGCTCAACACGACCCAGCCGGCGATCTCCCAGCGCATTGCCCAGCTCGAGCGCGAGATGGGCGTGAAGCTCCTCAACCGCGACCACCGCGTCGCCTCGCCGACGCCGAGCGGCCGGCAAATGATGGTCTATGCCGAGAAGCTGATCGGCCTGCGCGCCCAGATGATGGCGGAGATCGGCGACCGCTCGGCGATGCGGGGCGTGATGCGGCTCGGCGTCGCCGAGACCATCGTGCACACCTGGCTGCCGCGCCTCGTGAAGAGCGTGAACCAAATCTATCCGAACCTGTCGCTGGAGATCGAGGTCGACATCACGCCCAACCTCACCGCGCGCCTGCTCGCGCAGGAGATCGAGCTTGCCTTCGTGGTCGGACCGCTGTCGGCGTCCGGCGTGCATAATCGCGTGCTCGCCGATTACCCGATCGGCTTCCTCGCAAGCCCTTCGCTCGGCCTCGGCAAAGGCCGGGTGACACCGGCGGAGCTTGCGCGATTTCCGATCATCACCTTCCCGCGCAAGACCAAGCCTTACGAGGTCGTGCGCGAGGTATTCGACCGGCCGGAGCTGCCGCCGATCCGGCTGCACGCGTCCGCATCGCTCGCGACCGTCATCCACATGGCGGTCGAAGGCCTCGGCGTCGCCGTGATCCCCGACGCGATCGTCGAGAACGAGCTCGCCGACGGCCGGCTGCAGCTGCTCGACACCGATCTGGCGATCGCACCGCTGACGTTCACCGCGAGCTGGCTCGCCTCGCCCGACGTCGTCGCCGTGGAGCGCGTCGCCGAGCTTGCACGGCAGATTGCGCAGAGCAGCCTCGCAGTTGACGCGCCCGCGCTGGCGCGTCATTGAAAAAGGCGCCGGACAATCGAGAGACCCCACCGCATGAGCCGAGCCGCCACCAATCTGCAAATCGATTCCGCCCGCCTCTGGGGCTCCATCCACGAGACCGCGCAATTCGGCGCGACGGCCAAAGGCGGCGTGCGGCGGCTGACACTGAGCAGCGAAGACAAGCTGGTGCGCGACTGGTTCCGCAAGGCATGCGAGGACGCCGGGCTCGAAGTGCACACCGACGCGCTCGGCTCACAGTTCGGCCTGCGCAAGGGCCGCGACATGTCGAAGCCGCCCGTCGGCATCGGCTCGCATCTCGACACCCAGCCGACCGGCGGCAAGTATGACGGCATTCTGGGCACACTCGGCGCACTTGAAGTGATCCGCACGCTGAACGATGCCGGCATCGAGACCGAAGCGCCGATCTGCGTCGTCAACTGGACCAACGAGGAAGGCTCGCGCTTCGCACCCGCGATGATGGCCTCCGCCGCCTATGTCGGCGACTTCACCACCGACGACATTTTGTCGCGCAAGGACGCCGAGGGCACGACCGTCGGCCAGGCGCTGGACAGCATCGGCTATCGCGGCGACAAGCCGGTAGGCTTCCAGAAGCTCGGCTGTTTCGTCGAGTTGCACATCGAGCAGGGCCCGATTTTGGAGGCCGAAGGCAAGACCATCGGCGTGGTCGATTCCGGCCAGGGTGTGCTGTGGTATGACGGCAAGATCTCCGGTTTCGAGAGCCATGCCGGATCGACGCCGATGCCGCTGCGGCGCGACGCGCTGGCGACGTTGTCGGAGATCGTGCTGGCGATGGAATCCATCGCGAAGAAGCACGGCCCGAACGCGGTCGGCACCATCGGCGAAGCCGTGATCGCAAATCCCTCGCGCAACGTCATTCCCGGCGAGATCGCCTTCACCATGGATTGCCGCAGCGCGGACGGCGCCATCATGGACGCGCTCGATCGCGATCTGCGCGCCGCGATTGCCGAAATCGCCGCGCGCCGCAAGGTCGAGGTCAAGATCGACCTGGTCTGGCGCAAGCCGCCGACGCATTTCGATCCCAAGCTGATCTCGGCAGTCGAGAACGCGGCAAAGACGCTCGGTTATTCCTCGCGCCGCATCACCTCCGGCGCCGGCCACGACGCCTGCAACCTCAACACGATCATGCCGGCGGCGATGGTGTTCGTGCCCTGCAAGGACGGCATCAGCCACAACGAGCTGGAGGATGCCACGCAGGGCGACTGCACTGCCGGCACCAACGTTCTCATGCATACCGTGCTGGCGATCGCCGGCGTCGCGTCCTGACCGGAGAGAGCCATGCGCGGAGTTTTCGTCGACGCCAATGAAGCGCTTGCCGTGATCATGGAACGGCTGGAGAAGCCCGGGGATCCCAAGGTACGGATCCACAGGGATCCCGATATCAAGCCCGAGCAATATCCTGACATCCTCGACGGCGCCGAGATCGCCATCGTCGATCACACTGCGCTGCCGACCGAGGTGGCGAAGAAATGTGCGGGGCTGAAGCACGTCGTGTTCCTCGGCACCGGCGCGCGCAGCTACATGAACCCGGAGGAGCTGGCAGAACTCGGCATCTCCGTGCACCTGATCAAGGGCTATGGCGACACCGCGGTCGCTGAATCCGCAATCGCGCTGATGTGGGCCTCGGCCCGCGTCATCGCGATGATGGATCGCGAGATGCGCGGCGGCAACTGGCTGCGCGAAGACGGTATGCAGCTCACCGGCAAAACGCTCGGCCTGATCGGCTTCGGCGGCATCGCCGCCGAGGTCGCGCGCATTGCGTCCGGCAGCGGCATGAAGGTGATCGCCTGGAATCGCTCGCCGAAGAGCCATCCGGGCGTGGAATTCACCGATCTCGACAGCGTGCTGGCAAGGAGCGACGTCGTGTCGCTGCATCTGCTGCTCAATGACGAGACGCGCGGCATGATCACGCGCGAGAAGATCGCAAAGATGAAGCCGGGCGTCATCTTCGTGAACACCGCCCGCGCCGCGATCGTCGACGAGCAGGCGATGATCGACGCGCTGAAATCGGGCCACATGCGCCATGCCGGCCTCGACGTCTTCAACACCGAGCCTCTGCCCGGCGATCATCCGCTGACAAAAATTCCGAACGTGACGCTGTCGGCGCATTCCGCCTTCCGCACGCCGGAGGCGAGCGAGAACCTGATTGAAGCCGCATTGGTTCATTGCCGCCGCATCGTGAATTCGTAGGGTGGGTTAGCCTTGCAGGTGCGCAAAGCGCATCTGCGAGGCGTAACCCACCTCTTTAGTTTCCGCGGAGACAGAAGTGGTGGGTTACGCCTTCGGCTAACCCACCCTACGCTCCCCGCCAAATTGTGAAAGGATAAGAGCAATAACAATGGCCGACTATCGCACCATCAAGGCAGAGCCGCTCACCAACGCCATTCGTGCCATCGTCAAGGCAGGCGGGTCTTCGGACCGCGAAGCCGAGCTCGTGGCCACCAATCTGGTCGAGGCCAACCTCAAGGGCCATGACTCCCACGGCGTCGGTATGATCCCGCGCTATGTCCAGAGCGTCACCAATGGTGGCCTCGCCGTCAACGCGCACGTCAAGATTGTGCTCGACACGGGGCCGCTCCTCACCCTCGACGGACTCACTGGCTACGGCCAGGTGATCGGTCATGAAGCCATGGAGCTGGCAGCCGAACGCGCTAAGCGAAACGGCGTGTGCCTCGTCGGGCTCTCCAATTCGCATCACATCGGTCGCATCGGCCACTGGGCTGAGCAGTGCATCGACCACGGATTGGTCTCGATCCACTTCGTCAACGTCATTTCCCGCCCGATCGTGGCGCCCTGGGGCGGCAGCGATGCGCGCCACGGCACCAACCCGTTCTGCGTCGGCATCCCGCGCGCCGGCAAACACCCGATCGTGCTCGACTTCGCCACCAGCCGGATCGCGCAGGGCAAGACCCGCGTCGCCCACAACAAGGGCGTCGCGCTGGAGCCAGGCACCATCATCGACAACGAAGGCAAGCCCACCACCAACCCGCGCTACACCGTGATCCCGCCGCATGGCGCGATCCTGCCGTTCGGCGAGCACAAGGGCTCGGGGCTCGCGCTCGTGTGCGAGATCCTCGGCGGCGCGCTCTCCGGCGGGCAGGTGGTCAAGGGCCCCTCCGACGGCAAGTACAACGTCCTCAACGGCATGCTCTCGATCGTCATCGATCCCGGCAAGCTCGGCACCGGCGAAAACCTCGCGCGCGAAGTCGAGAGTTTTGTTGCCTGGCAAACCGGCTCGCCGCCTGCCCCCGGCGTCGACAAGGTCAGAATCGCCGGCGAGCCCGAGCGCGAGACCAAGGAGAAGCGCCTTGCCGAAGGCATTCCGGTCGATCCGACCACCTGGCAGGAGATCATCGAGGCCGGGAAGAAGTTCGGGCTGGATCAGGCCGCGATCGAGAACATCGCTGGCTGAAAGGCGCGGGGCACGCCTCTCTTCCCTTCTCCCCTTGTGGGAGAAGGTGGCGCGAAGCGCCGGATGAGGGGTTCGTGCCGCGAAAAATTTTTGAGAGGTTTAACTCCGCGGAGAGATACCCCTCACCCGTCTCGCCGCTAGGCGGCGAGCCACCCTCTCCCACAAGGGAGAGGGTAAAGAGCCTCAATCCACCATATCCGCGACTGCCTTGCCACAGGCCGTGGTGTCGGCGTTGCCGCCGAGGTCCTTGGTGCGGAGCGTGCGTTCGGCCAGCGTGCGCTCGATCGCCTCGACGATCGATTTGCCGGCTTCCTTCTCGCCGAGATGCTCGAGCATCATGGCGCCCGACCAGATCGCGCCGATCGGGTTGGCGACGCCTTGGCCGGCGATATCAGGCGCCGAGCCGTGCACCGGCTCGAACACCGAGGGGAAATCGCCCTCGGGGTTGATATTGCCTGACGGCGCGATGCCGATCGTCCCGGTGCAGGCCGGGCCGAGGTCGGAGAGGATGTCGCCGAACAAATTGGAGCCGACCACGACGTCGAACCAATCCGGATGCAGCACGAAGTTCGCGGTGAGAATGTCGATGTGGTACTTGTCCCACTTCACGCCCGGAAACTTCTTCGCCATCGCTTCAACGCGCTCGTCCCAATAGGGCATGGTGATGGAGATGCCGTTGGACTTGGTCGCCGAGGTCAAATGCTTCTTCGGCCGCGACTGCGCGAGCTCGAAGGCGAACTTCAGGATGCGGTCGACGCCGGTGCGGGTCATCACCGTCTGCTGGGTGACGAACTCGCGGTCGGTGTCGGGGAACATGCGGCCACCGACGGAGGAATATTCACCTTCGGTGTTCTCGCGCACCACCCAGAAATCGATATCGCCAGGCTTGCGGCCCGCCAGCGGCGACGGCACGCCGGGCATCAGCCGCACCGGGCGCAAATTCACGTACTGGTCGAACTCCCTGCGGAATTTGATCAGCGAGCCCCATAGCGAGACGTGGTCCGGAATCTTGGCCGGCCAGCCGACCGCGCCGAAATAAATGGCATCGTGCTTGCCGATCTTCTCCTTCCAGTCGTCAGGCATCATCTGGCCGTGCTTCTCGTAATAGTCCCAGGACGAGAAGTCGAAATGGTCGAAATGCAGGGAGACCCCATGCTTCTTCGCCGCGGCCTCCAGGACGCGCAGGCCCTCGGGCATCACTTCCTTGCCGATGCCGTCGCCGGGAATGACCGCGATCCGGTATTGTTTCTTGCTCATCGAGAACGTCCTTGGTTGGTCCGGCAGTCGCCGCCTTTTGACCGCATTGCAATGGACCAAACGCAGCGGCAGTGCAACGCTGCACTGCAATGTTGACCATGGCGCGGCCAAGCGCCTACTGATTTCATCCTGTTCCTATCCTGCGAGTACCCTCATGGATCTGCATCTGCGCGGCAAGCGCGTCCTGATCACCGGCGCGTCCAAGGGCATTGGCGCCGCCGCCGCCGAAGCGTTTGCCGAGGAAGGCGCGCACCTCCTGCTCGCCGCCCGCAACGGCGACCAGCTCAAGGCGCTGGCCGAGCGCCTGCGTTCCGCCCACCAGATCGATGCCGCAACGAGCATCGTCGATCTTCGCAAGGCCGAGGATCTGGCGCGGCTTGCGAAGGAAGCCGCCGACATCGACGTGCTCGTCAACAATGCGGGCGACATCCCCGGCGGCTCGATCGACAAGATCGACGAGGCGACCTGGCGTCACGCCTGGGAATTGAAGGTGTTCGGCTATATCAACCTGACGCGGCAGATCTACGCGCAGATGAAGGCGAAGGGCGGCGGCGTGATCGTCAACGATATCGGCGCAGCCGGCGAAAAGTTTGACGCCAATTACATCTGCGGCAGCGCCGGCAATGCCGCGTTGATGGCCTTCACCCGCGCGCTCGGCGGAAAAAGTCTCGCCGACAACATCCGCGTGGTCGGCATCAATCCCGGCCCCGTCGGCACCGATCGCCACGTCACCCTGCTCAAGACGCGGGCCAAGCACCAGTTCGGCGACGAGAGCCGCTACAAGGAATTCCAGAAGAGCCTGCCGCTCGGCCGTCCCGCGCATGCGCGCGAGATCGGCGATCTCATGGCGTTCCTGGCATCGGACCGCGCCGGCTATACGTCGGGCGTGATCTACACGGTGGACGGCGGCATCAGCGCTGGCTGGGGCTAACTCTATCCGCATCATTGCGAGCGAAGCGAAACAATCCAGATTGTTGCCCGCGGAGGGACTCTGGACTGCTTCGTCGCTTCGCTCCTCGCAATGACGAACACAATAAGCACAGGAGTAAAGTAATTGTCTCAAGACCTGATCCGTGAAACCGCCTGCGCCGTCGTCGACAAGCTGCGGTCCGGCGATGTATCGCCGCTCGAGCTGCTGGATGTTGCGGAGAAGCGCATCAGTGAGGTCGACGGCAAGGTCAATGCACTGCCGACCCTGTGTTTCGATCGGGCGCGGGACAACGCCAAGGCCTTGATGCGGAAACCCGCCGGCGCGCGGGGGCTGCTCGCGGGCCTGCCGGTGCCGATCAAGGATCTGACCGACGTTGCGGGCGTGTTGAACACGCAGGGCTCGCCGATCTTCAAGGACAATATCCCCGCCAAGTCCGACCTCATGGTCGAGAATCTCGAGGCCAACGGCGCGGTGGTCTACGCCAAATCCAACACGCCGGAATTCGGCGCCGGCGCCAACACTTTCAATGAAGTGTTCGGCGCAACCCTCAATCCCTGGGATACTTCAAAATCCGCGGCGGGCTCTTCCGGCGGCGCGGCCGTGGCGCTGGCCACCGGCATGGCCTGGCTGGCGCAAGGCTCCGACATGGGCGGCAGCTTGCGCAGCCCCGCGGCTTTCTGCGGCGTCGTCGGCATGCGCCCGAGCATCGGCCGCGTCGCACATACCCCCAAATCCGGCATCGATCGCAATCTCGGCGTGGTCGGCCCGATGGCGCGCAGCGTCGAGGATCTCGCGCTGCTGCTGGATGCGATGAGCGGCGATTATGCGGACGATCCGCTGTCGCTGCCGGCGCCCACGACCTCGTTCCTGTCGGCGGCTCAGTCCGGCAAGAAGCCGAAGCGCATCGCCTATTCGCCCGATCTCGGCATCACGCCTGTCGATCCCGAGGTGAAGGCGATCACGCGCAAGGCGGCGGAACGCTTTGCCGAGGCTGGCGCCATCGTCGAGGAGGCGCATCCGGACTGGCGCGATGCGCATGAATGCTTCCACGTTCTGCGCGCCTTCGATTTCGCGATCACCAAGGCCAATCTGCTGCGCACCAAGCGCGACCTGCTCAAGCCCGAGGTGATCTGGAACATCGAGGAAGGCCTCAAGCTGACGGTCGAGCAACTCGAACGCGCCGAGGCCCAGCGCGTCGGCATGACGGCGCGCGCGGTCGAGTTCTTCAAGACCTACGATTTGCTGCTGACGCCGACCACGATCGTGCCGCCCTTCCCGATCGAACACCGCTATGTCGCCGAATGCGCCGGCAAAAGATTCGACAATTACGTCGAGTGGCTCGGCATCGTCTACGCCATCACGCTCGCCTGCTGCCCCTCGCTGTCGCTGCCATGCGGCTTCACGGCGTCGGGCCTGCCGGTCGGGGTGCAGGTGGTCGGTGCACCAAGGGGCGATGCGCAGGTGCTCGCGGGCGCGAAGGTGCTGGAGGATATTCTGGGTCTGCGCGGCACCACGCCAATCGATCCGAAGGTGAGGAAGTAATTCCACTCTACACCGCGCGCTCCGTAACACCCTCTCCCCTTGTTGTGGGAGAGGGTGGCTCGCCGCATAGCGGCGAGACGGGTGAGGGGTATCTCTCCACAAGGGACTCCCTCGCCGTCTGAATTCGACGATAGAACCCCTCATCCGGCGCTTCGCGCCACCTTCTCCCACAAGGGGAGAAGGAAGATCACCTCCCGCCCGTCGCTTCCAGGCTACGGCTGTACCGCGACATCGCGAAGCAGAACACAAAGTAGATTGCAGCGACGAAGATATAGACCTCGACCGAAAACTGTTGCCACGCAGGATCGATGATCGCCGTCTTCGCCGTCGTGAGCAGATCGAAAATGCCGATGATCAGGACGAGGCTGGTGTCCTTGAAGAATGCGATGAAGGTGTTGACCAGCGGCGGGATGACATGGCGGATCGCCTGCGGCAGGATGATCAGCCGGTTCTTGCGCCAGTAGGACAGCCCGAGCGCGTCCGCCGCTTCATACTGCCCGCGTGGCACGGCCTGAAGGCCGCCGCGGATGACTTCGGCGAGGTAGGCGCCCGCAAACAGGATGATCGCGATCTGTGCGCGGAGCAGCTTGTCGATGTTGAATCCGCTGGGCATGAACAGCGGAAACATCACGCTTGCCATGAACAATAGGCTCACCAGCGGCACGCCGCGGATCAGCTCGACATAGAGCACGCTGAGCGAGCGGATCGCCGGCAGCTTCGAACGCCGGCCGAGCGCGACGAGGATGCCGAGCGGAAACCCGAAAGCCAACCCGAACGTCGCCAGTATCAGCGTGACCGGCAGGCCGCCCCAGCGATCCTGCGAGACGAAGGAAAGGCCGAGCACGCCGCCCCACATCAGCACGCTGATAAGCGCGAGCGCGCCGATCCAGAGATAGATGAGTTCGCGCCGCCACAAAACGCGACGGGTCGAGAGAAAGTACAGTGCGATGAACAGTACGACCGACAGCGCCGGCCGCCACTGCTCGTCGAACGGATAGGTGCCGAACAGGATGAAGCGGTACTTTTCGGGAATGATCGCCCAACAGGCGCCGAGGCCGCGCACCGCGCGGCAGGCGCTGGAATCGTTCGCCGGGGTCAGCCAGACGGCATTCGCGATGCCCCACTGGACGAAGCTGAAGATGCCCTTGGCGAGGATCGCCAGCAGCACGACGGTGAGGATGCCGTTCGGGATCGACGAGAACAGATTGGTACGCAGCCAGCGCAACACCGGATTTCCCATCTGCGGGCGGCGGGCGGCGCGCGGCACTTCCGGCATGTCGGTGATCGCGGTCATGCTCAGCGCTCCACCAGCGCGATGCGCGCATTGTACCAGTTCATGAAGAAGCTGATGGAAAGGCTGATGGTCAGGAACACCGCCATGATCAGCGCGATCGCCTCGATCGCCTGCCCGGTCTGGTTCAGCGTGGTGTTGGCGATCGAGACCACGTCCTGGTAGCCGATCGCGACCGCGAGCGAGGAATTCTTGGTCAAATTGAGATACTGGCTCGTCATCGGCGGCACGATGACGCGTAGCGCCTGCGGCAGGATGATCTGCCGCAGCATGAAGCTGCGGCGCAGGCCAAGCGCGTTGGCGGCGTCCCACTGTCCGCGCGGCACCGACTGGATGCCGCTGCGCACGATCTCGGCAATGAAGGCCGAGGTGTAGGTGACGAGCGCGATCAGCAGCGCGAAATATTCTGGGGCGAGCGTCAGCCCACCGACGAAATTGAAGCCGCGCAGCTCCGGCCACTCGATCTTCCAGGACACGCGAAGCAGTACGGACACCAGAACGGGCAACGCGAGGATGAAGCTCACCGCAAAGGGCCATACCGGCCGGGGTCTGCCGTCGCGCATCTGCTGCACGATCAGCCATCGCCGGATGAGATAGACCACGGCAAGGCCGAACACCGCCGTGCCGAGCACCCAAAGCTGGGGCGGGCCAAGCGGAATGGCCGGCAGGATCAGGCCGCGATTGGACAGGAACACGCCCTCGACCGGCCGCCATGCCGCGCGCGCGGCGGGCAGCGCCTGCATCAGCACGTACCAGAACAGGAGTTGAAGCAGCAGCGGGATGTCGCGGAGCGTTTCGACATAGACGGCGGCAAGTCGTGACAGCAGCCAGTTGGCCGACAGTCGCGAGATGCCGATCAGGGTGCCCAGGATAGTCGCGAGCACGATGCCGATCACGGCGACGCGCAAGGTGTTGCCGATGCCGACGACGAAGGCCCAGAGATACGTGTCTCTCGGATTATAGGCGAGCAAGCTGTCGGCGATGGGCATGCCGGCCTCGCGTCCGAGGAAGGCAAAACCGGTCGTGATGCGGCGCGCCGAAAGGTTGGTGACAGTGTTGGACCAGAGAAAGCCGATGACCGCGAGCGCGATCCCGACCACCAGCACCTGCCAGAACAGGCCCTGCAGCTCGCGGCGTCCCCATGCGCCAAACAGGCGGCGGCGCGGTGGCGGTCTCGGCGTGTCCGATGTCACGGCACAAAAACCCTTCTCGAGAGGCAGCGATTTCCGGGCGGCACACGTCAACTGTTGCACCAATCTATATTTCGTGCAACAAATGTTTCATGGTCGAGTCCGCGAAATCCTCGCCGCTGAGCGAACTGCGCATTGCATTGCCATCGCTGCCGATGCGGCTGCAGGAAGTCGGGCGCTTCGTCGCCGCCAACGATTATGACGCCACCACCCGTTCGATGCGCGACCTCGCTGCGGAAGCCGGCGCCGATCCCGCCGCGTTCACGCGGCTCGCCAAGGCGATCGGCTATTCGGGCTGGGACGAATTGCGCGCGGCGCTGACCGAGGCGCGGCGACCATCGCAGACCTCGCCCTTCTCCGGCCGCGCCAGAAGCCGCCGGCCCGGCCCGAATGCCGATGTCGCGCTCGTCACCGACAAGCTCGAAGCCGAGGCCGACGGCCTTCCGCGCATTCCGGCGCAACCGATCGCGGAGGCCGCGCGCTCCCTGCATGAGGCCGAGCGGATCTGGATTGCCGGCTATCGCAGCTGCCGCAGCGTTGCCGAGCTCCTGAACTACGAGCTTCGGCTGTTCCGCCCCGAGCAGGTGCAACTCGTCGGCGTGTCCGGCCCCGACGATCTCGACCTCGGCGCCTTCCGGCCGGGCGAAGCCGTCATCGTCATCGGCTTCCTGCCGTACACCCATGCGAGCGTCCGCGTCGCGCAAGCCGCTCATCACAGCGGCGCGACGCTGATTGCCATCGCGGACACCCTCTCTGCGCCGATGGCCGAGGGCGCCGACCATTTGCTGCTGTTCGAGGCGGCCTCCTCTCCCGGCTTCTTCCCGAGTCTCACCGGCGCGATCGCGATCGCGCAGTCGCTGGCTGCCGTAACGTTCTCGCTCGGCGGCGCCGCCGCGAAGAAGCGCCTGGAGAATACCGAGGCGCGGCTCACTGCTGCCTCCATCTACGTCTCAGAGAAAGGTTGACCCATGGCCGCTCGCACCAGCCGTGTGCTGCACCGCTCGCTCCGCGAGACGCCGCCCAAGGCGATCGGCGGCGAAGGCGTCTATCTCTTTGCCGAGGACGGGCGGCGCATCATCGACGCCTCCGGCGGTGCGGCAGTCTCCTGCCTCGGCCATCAGCATCCACGCGTGATCGCGGCGATGGCAAAGCAGGCCTCAACGCTGGCCTACGCGCATACTGCTTTCTTCTCCTCCGAGCCCGCCGAGGCTCTCGCCGAGACGCTGGTCGGCCATGAGCCGGGCGGTCTTGCCTACGCCTATTTCGTCAGCGGCGGGTCCGAGGCGATCGAAGCGAGCATCAAGCTCGCGCGGCAATATTTCATCGAGCGCGACGAGCCGCAGCGGCAACATTTCATCGCGCGGCGACAGAGCTACCATGGCAACACGCTGGGCGCCCTCGCCGCCGGCGGCAATGCCTGGCGGCGCGCGCCCTATGCGCCGCTGCTCTCGGCCGCCTTCAGCCATGTGACGCCGGCGTTTGCCTATCACGAGAAGCGCGACGGCGAATCCGATGCGCAGTTCGTGGCGCGTCTGGCGGCGGAGCTCGAAGCGGAATTTCAGCGGCTCGGTCCCAACACGGTCGCGGCGTTCCTCGCCGAGCCGGTCGTCGGCGCCACCGCCGGCGCGGTGACGGCGCCGGACGGCTACTTCAGGGCGGTGCGTGAGATCTGCGACCGGCACGGCGCGCTGCTCATCCTCGACGAGGTCATGTGCGGCATGGGCCGCACCGGCACCACGCATGCCTGGGAGCAGGAAGGCATCGCGCCCGACATCCAGGCGATCGCAAAGGGGCTCGGCGGCGGCTACCAGCCGATTGGGGCGATGCTCGCGAGCGGCAAGATCATCGACACCATCCGCGCCGGCTCGGGCGCCTTTCAGCACGGCCACACTTATCTGGCACATCCCCTCGCCTGCGCCGCCGCACTGGCGGTGCAGGAGGTGATCCGCGAGGACGGCCTGCTCGAGCGCGTCAAGGAGCGCGGCAAGCAGCTCGAACAGCGCCTGACCGAGCGCTTCGGCAATCACCGCCATGTCGGCGATATCAGGGGCCGAGGGCTGTTCTGGGCGATCGAGCTGGTCTCTGATCGCGCCAGCCGCACCTCGTTCGATCCTGCGCTCAAGCTCAATCAGAAGATCAAGGCGGAGGCCTTCGCCAATGGGCTCGGCTGCTATCCCGGCGGCGGCACCGTGGATGGCGTTCGCGGCGACCACGTGTTGCTGGCGCCGCCCTATATCGCCTCCGCAGAGGAGATCGACCTGATCGTCGACAAGCTCGGCACGGCCGTCGACAACGTGTTGCGTAGTGTCAATCACTGAGGGGAGTAGCATGACGAGGAAAGTGGTTATCGCAGCGAGCGTGCTCGCTGCATCGACAATTGTCGCATCCGCCGCGACGCTCGACACGGTGAAGAGCCGCGGCACGCTGGTGTGCGGCGTCAGCGCCGGCTTTGCCGGTTTCTCCGCGCCCGACTCGCAGGGCAATTACAAAGGTCTCGACGTCGATTATTGCCGCGCGCTCGCGGCCGGCGTGCTGGGCGATGCCAGCAAGGTGCGCTACGTCTCTCTGACCGCGCAGAACCGCTTCACCGCCCTGCAGTCAGGCGAGATCGACGTGCTCTACCGCAACTCGACGCAGACCTATCTGCGCGGCGTGACGCTGGGCTTGCGGCAAGGTCCGATCAACTTCTACGACGGCCAGGGCTTTGTCGTGAAGAAGGATCTGGGCGTCAAGGACATCAAGGACCTCAAGGGCGCCACCGTCTGCGTCGCGCAGGGCACCACGCATGAGGTGACGCTCGGCGATTACGGCCGCGCCAACGGCATCGACTGGAAGCCGCTGGTGTTCGACCGCGTCGACACCATGTACCAGACATTCTTCGGCGGCCGCTGCGATGCCATGACCCAGGACGCCTCCGCACTCGCCGGCGCCGTGACCACCGCCGCGCCGAACCCGGCCGATTACGTCGTGCTGCCGCAGACCATCAGCAAGGAGCCGCTCGGGCCCTTCACCCGCAACGGCGACGAGGTCTGGAGCGACATCATCACCTGGCTGCATTACGGCCTGATCGAGGCCGAGGAGCTCGGCGTGACGCAGGCCAATGTCGAGGAGATGGCGAAGTCGCAGACGCCCGCGATCCAGCGCCTGCTGGGCGCCTCCGGCGACCTCGGCTCGCGGCTCGGGCTCGACAACAAATGGCTGGTCACCGCGATCAAGGTCACCGGCAATTACGGCGAGATCTACGAACGCAATGTCGGCAAGGCGAGCCCGCTCAAGCTCGATCGCGGCCTCAACGGCCTCTGGAGCAAGGGCGGCTTGATGTACGCGGTGCCGTTCAAGTAAACCGTGATCGTGTCCCGGACGCGCTGCGGCGTGCAACACCGCTGCGCAGAGCCGGGACCCATCAGCCACAATGGGCCCCGGCTCTGCAGCGCAATACTGCACATTGCGCTGCGTCCGGGGCACGAGACCCATGGATAGCCACCTTAGATGACGACGTCCCCTCGCATCGCCCTGATCCACGCCCTCAAGCACTCCATCGCCCCGATCGAAGCGGCGTTCGCCAAGGCCTGGCCAGAGGCGCGGCTGATGAACCTGCTCGACGACAGCCTGTCGGCGGATCTGGCCCGCGACGGCGCACTCAACGATGCCATGACAGAGCGCTTCCTCGCGCTCGGCGACTATGCGGCGGCGACCGGAGCGAACGGGATCCTGTTTACCTGCTCAGCTTTCGGCACCTGTATCGAGGCGGTCGCGCGCGCGCATGCGCCGATGCCGGTGCTCAAACCCAACGAAGCCATGATCGAGCGCGCAGTGACGATGGGCAGGCGGATCGGCCTGCTGTCCACCTTTCCGCCGACCCTGGCCTCGATGCCGCCGGAGTTTCCGGCCTCCGTCCAAATCGTGCCGAAGCTTGCCGAGGGCGCGCTGGCGGCGCTCGACCGCGGCGACCGCGCTACGCACGACCGGCTGATTGTTGAAGCTTCGCGCGATTTGCGCGATTGCGACGTCATCGCGCTGGCACAGTTCAGCATCGCCTCGACGGCGCCTCTGGTGACGGAAGCAACCGGCCGTCCCGTCGTAACCACGCCTGAGAGCGCGGTCGACAAGCTGATGAAGCTGCTGAAAGCGAAGGCTTAGGCACCTGTCGCTTTTCGACGCCGCGCGCCCTTGATGGCAGCGGCGAGCGCGGCCTTCGTTTCGCTGACGAAATCCTCGACCAGTTCCTCGCGCGTGGCGTGCGCGGCCTCGCCGGTGAACAGGCCCTGCTCGGCCAACATCACCACGCCGTGCAACGCCGCCCAGATCTTGAGCGCCTGACGTTCGCGCAAATAGCCGACGGCGGGCGCTTCCAGGGCTTCGATCACGAGCGAGAAGGTCTCGCGCGTGGCCTCGTGCAGCTCGCTGCCCTTGTCGGCGCATGCCACGGTGCGGGACGCGAACATCAAGCGGTAGATGCCGTTGCGGCGCAGGCCAAACTCGAGCGTCGCCTGCGCCAGCCGCGACAGCTTTGATTGCTTCGACGTCCCAGCCATGGCCTCTCGCAAGATCGCGCTGAGCTGCCTGAACGCCTCCGCCGTCACCGCTGCAAGCAGCGCCTCGCGGTCGGCGAAATGCCGGTACGGCGCCGGCTGCGACACACCGAGCTGCTTTGCCAGCGCCTTGATGCTGATGGCCTCGGCGCCGCCCTGCTCCGCCTCGCGCAAAGCGGCCTTGACCAAGGCATCGCGAAGATCGCCATGATGGTAGGTGTTCGCGGGCTTGCGGGCGAGTTGTGAGCGCATGGTGGGGCGAACCTATAAGTTTGCGCTTGACAGGGAAAGCCTGTCGCGAATGTAATAGCATATAACTTAAAGCCGGCGGCGAATGCCGCGGATAAAATTGACATGAGGAACGCGCCGCCATCGGGCCACGCGCGGATACGACCGAGGATGCCGCCATGACAGAGCGACTGAGGGTTCACGTCGATCCCGACAAATGCCAGGGCCACGCGCGCTGCAAGGCCCTCGCGCCGGAACTTTTCGAGCTGGACGAATACGGCAACGCCCACGAAGCCGGCGACGGCACGGTCCCGCCGGGGCTCGAGGACAAGGCGTGGCTTGCCAAATCCAACTGCCCGGAAATCGCGATCGATGTGATCGAGGAGTAGCGCGCGGCCGCCCCCGCGTCCTTCCAGCGAACACGAGCCAAGGGATTCCCTGCCATGTCCGACGCCAGTCCGCCTGCCGCCCATCCGCCCGTCACCGACTGGGTCCATGATTTCGACCATACCGATCCGCAATAGACGGAGGATCCCTTCCCGATCTGGGACGAGCTGCGCGCAGCGAGCCCGGTCGTGCACACCGAGCGTTTCCTCGGCTGCTACATGCCGACGACCTATGAGGCGGTGCGCGAGATCGCCAACGACACCGAGCATTTCTCCTCGCGCCGCATCATCGTGCGCGACGTCCGTCCCGAGATCGCGAGGAACGCCGCCCCGCCGATCACCTCAGATCCGCCCGTGCACAAGCCGGCCAAGCAACTGTTGCTGCCGCCCTTCACGCCGGACGCGATGAAGAAGCTGGAACCGCGGATGCGCGCGATCTGCAACGAGCTGATCGACGGCTTCATCGCCGATGGCAAGGTCGACGCCGCCGCACGCTACGCCAAATATATCCCGGTTCGGGCCATCGCCCACATGCTCGGCATCCCCGAGAGCGACAGCGATCTCTTCATCAACTGGATCCACATGATCCTCGAGCTGGGCATCAAGGACGAGAGCAAGCTGCTGCAGGCCGTGCAGGAGATGAGCGCCTATTTCAGCGCGCATATCGAGGCGCGCAAGGACAAGCCGACCGACGATCTCATCTCCTACCTGATGAACGCCAAGGACAAGGAGGGCAACCCGCTCGAAGACTCGCACGTTCTTGGCTCGCTGCGCCTGCTCCTGATCGCCGGCATCGACACCACCTGGAGCGCGATCGGCTCCTCGCTCTGGCACCTCGCGAAGACGCCGGGGGACCGCGAGCGACTGATCGCCGAGCCGGGACTGATCCCGACCGCAGTTGAGGAACTGCTGCGCGCCTATTCTCCGGTGACGATGGCCCGCGAGGTGGTCAAGGAGACCACGATCTCGGGCTGCCCGGTCAAGGCGGGCAACATGGTGCTGCTGTCGTTCCCGGCCGCCAACCGCGATCCAAAGATGTTTCCGGACGCTGACAAAGTCGTGATCGACCGTCGCGAAAACCGGCACGCCGCCTTCGGCCTCGGCATTCACCGCTGCGTCGGTTCCAACCTGGCACGCATGGAGATGCAGGTTGCGCTGGAGGAATGGCTGAAACGCATTCCAGATTTCCGGCTCGATCCGGCAGGCGCGGTGACCTGGTCACAGGGCACGGTGCGGGGCCCCCGCCAGTTGCCATTCTTGCTCGGAAAGGCGATGTAGGCCTTTCCAGACAACGGAGAGGCCGGACGTGACTGAACAAGCAATTCAACCGGCCTCCGACCACATCGACATCGCCGACGCCAAGCGGCGGATCAAGGCGATCTTCATCGGCTCCATCGGCAATCTGGTCGAGTGGTACGATTTCTACGCCTATACGGCGTTCGCGCTCTATTTCGCTCCCGCCTTCTTCCCAGGCAACGACCCCGTCGTGCAGCAATTGAACGTCGCCGTCGTCTTCGCGGCGACGTTCCTGATGCGGCCCCTCGGCGGCTGGTTCTTCGGCTATCTCGCCGACCATTTCGGACGGCGCATCTCGCTCACGCTCTCTGTCGTCTTCATGTGCTTTGGTTCGCTGATCATCGCGCTGACGCCGACCTATGCCACGATCGGATTCGCCGCGCCGGTGATCCTGGCGCTCGCCCGCGTCATCGAAGGCCTCAGCCTCGGCGGCGAATATGGCGCAAGTGCCACCTATCTCAGCGAGGTCGCCGACCCCAAGCACCGCGGCTTCTATTCGAGCTTTCAATACGTCACCCTGATCGGTGGCCAGCTCACCGCGATCATCGTGCTGCTGCTCCTGCAAAAGGTCTTCCTCACTCCACAGGAGCTGAAGGACTGGGGGTGGCGTATCCCCTTCGCGATCGGCGCAGCGCTCGCGATCTTCGCCGCGGTGATGCGGCGCGGCCTGCACGAGACGGAGGCGTTCGAGGAAGCCAAGAAGGTAGTCAAGCCGACCGGCTCGATCATCAATTTGCTGCGTTATCCGCGCGAGCTGTTGCTGGTGGTCGGCCTCACCGCCGGCGGCACCGCGGCGTTCTATACCTTCACCACCTACATGCAGACCTTCGTCAAGCTTTCGGTCGGGCTGACCGAGGACCAGACCACTTTCGTGATCTTCGGCACCCTGGTCTTCGCGACCATCCTCCAGCCGATCTACGGCGCAATCTCCGACAAGATCGGACGCAAGCCGCTCTTGATCTTCTTCGGTGTCGCCGGCACGCTTGCGACCGTGCCGCTGTTGATGACGCTGAAGGAGACCAAGTCGCCCTTCGTCGCGTTCGTCCTGATCTGCTGTGCCTGGCTGTTCGTCGCCGGCTATACTTCGATCAACGCGGTGGTGAAGGCCGAGTTGTTCCCGACCAATGTCCGCGCGCTCGGCGTCGGCCTGCCCTATGCCATCACGGTATCGGTCTTCGGCGGCACCGCGCCAGCGATCGCGCTCTATTTCAAGAGCATCGGGCACGAGGAATGGTTCTACTTTTACCTCAGCGGCATCATCTGCCTGTCCCTGGTGATCTATGCTACCATGCGCGACACCAAGCACACTTCGGCAATGCATCGGCACGAGTAGACCATGGCTGACGAGACGCCATCCGACAGCAAGCTGACGCGCACCAAGGAGAAATGGGCGCGCGAGGGCCGCTTTCTCACGGGGAAGATCACGCGGCCGGAGGACCAACGGCTGCCGCCCGGCCAGCACCTCACCAAGGACTGGCCTGTGCTCGATCTCGGAGTCGTGCCGCCGGTGTCACGCGAGCGCTGGCGGCTCGACGTCTATGGCGCGATCGAGAGCCCCGTGTTCTGGACATTCGCCGAATTCATCGCGCAGAAGCAGGCCCGGTTCACCTCCGACATCCATTGCGTCACCACCTGGTCGCGCTACGACAATGAGTGGGAAGGGCTTGCCACGCGCGAGCTGCTCGCGGCCTGCCAGCCGCGCGAGGACGCACGCTTTGTGACGCTGCATTCCCATGACGGCTACACCACCAACCTCGCGCTGGAAGACTTTGCCGCCGAGGATGCGCTGCTCGCCCATAGCTGGTCCGGCCAGCCGCTGACGGAGGAGCATGGCGGCCCGGTACGGTTGGTCGTGCCGCATCTCTATTTCTGGAAGAGCGCGAAATGGCTCCAGGCCATCGAATTCCTGACCGAGGACGCACCGGGCTTCTGGGAAGTCCGCGGCTATCATAACCGCGGCGACCCCTGGGCCGAGCAACGCTATTCCGACGATTAGAATTCAAGCAGGAACGAGGGGAAGCCCATGCCGACGGAACGCTTTCAATTCACCGGCGAAGGCGGACATCAGCTTGCCGCCGCACTGGAGTTGCCGGACGGCGAGCCCGCGGCCTACGCGCTGTTTGCGCACTGCTTCACTTGCGGCAAGGATACGCTCGCCGCCAAGCGCATCTCGGTCGCGCTGGCAGCCAAGGGCATCGCGGTCCTGCGCTTCGACTTCACCGGGCTCGGCTCGAGCGAAGGCGATTTCGCCAATTCGACGTTTTCGTCCAACGTCGCCGATCTGATCCGCGCGGCCGACCATCTGCGCAGTGCCCGCAAGGCGCCGTCGATCCTGATCGGCCACAGCCTCGGCGGCGCCGCGATCCTCGCGGCAGCCGGACGTATCCCGGAAGCCAGGGCAGTTGTGACCGTCGCGGCGCCATCCGATCCGGCGCACGTGACCGGCCTCTTCAGGCAGCATCTCGACAACATCCGCGCGCAGGGCGAGGTCGAGGTCTCGCTCGCAGGACGGCCGTTCCGGATCAAGCGCGAGTTCCTCGAGGACATCGCCGAGCACGAGCTGATGAAGGACATCACGGGACTGCACAAGGCGCTGCTGGTGATGCACTCGCCGGTCGACGACACCGTCGGCATCGACAACGCGACCAAGATCTTCGTTGCGGCCAGGCACCCCAAGAGTTTCGTCTCGCTCGACCATGCCGATCATCTGCTTGCCAAGCCCGCCGACGCCCTCTACGCAGCCGACGTGATTACGGCCTGGGCCAGCCGCTACATCGACACCGCAAAGCCCGCGAAGGCGATGGATCTGCCCGAGGCGCCGCGCCAGGTCGTGGTGCAGGAGACCCGCAAGAGCAAGTTCAACCAGCTCCTCACGGTCGGACCACATCGTCTGGTGGCGGACGAACCGGTCGCCGCCGGCGGCGAGGATGCCGGTCCTGGGCCCTATGACTTCCTGCTCGCTGGCTTAGGGGCCTGCACCTCCATGACCATGCGTCTTTATGCCGACCGCAAATCGCTGCCGCTCGACCGCGTCACCGTCAGATTGAAGCATTCCAAGATCTACGCCAAAGACTGCGCGGAGTGCGAGACACGCGAAGGCATGCTCGACCAGATCGAACGCGACATTGCGATGGATGGCGCGCTTGATGCCGAGCAGCGCAAGAAATTGATGGAGATCGCCGACAAGTGCCCCGTGCACCGGACATTGACGTCGGAGATCCGCATCGTGACGAAGGCCGTGGACTAGCGCGACTGCGCTAGAAGCACGATGCCATCGTCCGCAATGCCGCGCTGATCTCGTTCTCGCGCCAGGCCGCAAAGCCAAGCAGCAGGCCATGATCGCGGGGTCGATCCAGCGCCAGGCTGGACAGCGCCCGCGTTTCAACGCCCGCGGCAGCCAGTCGCTTGACTGCCGACCGATCGGCGCTCCCGCGTTTGAAACGGGCGACGAGCTGGATGCCGCCCGCGGGCACTTCGACCGAGAGCATCTCGCCCAGATGGCGCTCCAGTCCTGCAACGATGTGGTCGCGGCGCGCGTGATAGAGCCGGCGCATCCGGCGCAGATGCGCGAGGAAATGCCCGTCGGCGATGAACTCGGCCAGCGCTTCCTGGATGTGGCTGGACGCGATCAGCCCGATGTGCCGCTGTGCGATCTCGAAGGTGCTGACCAGCGCCGGCGGCACGACGAGATAGCCGAGCCGGATATCCGACGTCATCACCTTCGAGAAGGTACCGACATAGAACACGCGACCATGGGCATCGAGCCCTTGCAAGGCCGGCACCGGCCGGCTGTCATAGTGGAATTCGCCGTCGTAATCGTCCTCCACGATCCAGCTCTTGCCGGGCCTGCACACACCAAGAAATTCGGTGCGACGCGCCAGCGACATCAGCCGTCCGGTGGGATGCTGGTGCGATGGCGTCATGAAGATCAATTTCGGGGCCGCGAGACCCGGCATCCGCTGCATGCCCTGCGTGTCCAGCCTCATGCCGGTCACGCGCGCGCCGGAGGCACAGAAAGCGGCGGCCGCGCCGGGATAACCGGGATCCTCGACCCAGACCTCGTCGCCGGGGGAGATGAGAACAGCCGCGATCAAGGTCAGTGCGGCCTGCGCGCTCGGCAGGATCATGATCTGCTCTGGCGTGGCACGAACGCCTCTGCTCGCGGCCAGGTAATGCGCGAGCGCCTCGCGCAGGCGCGTTCGGTTGACCGGTCCGAGTTCGCGTTTGGCCGCACGCACGGCGCTGCGGCGCAGGCAGCGAGCCCAGATCTCGTTCGGAAACTCCCGCGCATCTCCAAGCCCTGGCCGCAACGGTCTGAGCGGCACCTGATAGGACATCGGCCAGTCGGTCTGCTTGAGCTGCGAGGCCCAGGGTGAAAGCCGCAGCTTGCCGGAGCGCACGCGCGCCGCAACGGTATCCGCTCCTTCGCCTCGTTCGCCGCCGTCGACGGTGACCACCGGACGGCGGCCATGCGAGGCCTCGAGGTATCCCTCCGCGGCGAGCTGCTCGAACGCATAGGTGATGGTGTTGCGGGAAACGCCGAGATCGCTCGCGAGCCGGCGGCTCGACGGCAGCGCGCGACCTTTGCCGAGGCGGCCGGCCGCGATCAAGCCTCGGAGCTGGCTCGTCAGTTGAGCCACCAGCCCGTCGTCGCCGGTCCGCTTCAGGTCGATCAGGGCCGAGATCATATCATCCGAAACTGGCACCTTGTTCCTTTCTCATCTGGCGCTTTTGTGGGTACCAGCGCGGATGCTATCTGCCGGACCGGACTGGTTCAAGGATCTTGCGATGAACTCCCTGTCACCCCGCGCGGCCGTCGGCCTGTTCCTCATTGTCGTGCTGGCCTGGGGCGTGAACTGGTCGGTGACGAAGCAATTGGTGCAGCTCGTCCCGCCGCTGTGGAGCTCGGCGATCCGGAGCTGGATCGCGCTGGCAGGATTGTTTGTGATCCTCGGGCTGAGCAACAATCTTGTGATTCCGGAGCGACGCGACGTTCCAGTAGTCCTCAGCGTCGCGCTGCTGCACATGACGCTCTTCTCGATTCTGGTCGCGACCGGCCTGCGCTTCCTGCCCGCAAGCAAGGGCATCGTGCTCGGCTACACCACGCCACTCTGGGTCGCGATTGCGGCACCCCTGCTCGGAAAGGACACCCTGACCGCGCCCAAGCTCGCCGGCGCCCTGCTCGGACTGATCGGCCTTGCCGTGATCCTGAATCCGTCTTCAATCGACTGGAGCAATGCCAACGTCGTGCTCGGTGCCGGCATGGTCATCCTGGCCGCGATCTCGTGGGCTGCGAACATCATCTATATCCGCGCGCATCGCTGGATCGCCTCTCCGCTCCAGCTCCTGTTCTGGCAGCTGCTCGTGGCCACGGGCGTGCTCTCGACCCTTGCGATGGTCATCGACGGGCTGCCGCACGTGGAATGGTCGTGGCGGCTGGCTATGCTGTTCCTGTACTCTGGCCTGATCGGAAGCGCGCTGGCCTATTGGGCGATGTCGATGGTCAACAAGAGCATCTCGGCGCTGACGACGTCGCTTGGTACCACCGGGACGCCGCTCGTCGGTATCGCCAGTGCTGCGATCCTGTTGGACGAGCCCCTCGACTTGAGCCTCGCTGTCGCCGCCGGATTGATCGTCACCGGCATCGGACTTGCGACGCTCGGCGACCGGCTGTTGCGCGGTCAGGCCACCGCGAGCGGTTGAACCCGCAGCACGCCACGCAAACCTGCAGTCGTGCCGAGCAGGATGCCGGCGAGCGCGACGAACGAGCCCAGCGCCAGCGTCGATACGCCCGTGAGCCCCTGCCCGATCGAGCAGCCGAACGCCATCACGCCGCCGATGCCCATCAGCGCGGCGCCGCTGCCCGAGCGCAGCATGTGGCGCGGCGAGGAATAGCCTTCAAGCTTGAAGCGGCCTGTGGCGAGTGCGGTGATCAGGCTGCCGGCGAAGACGCCGGCGACCGTCGCAATGCCGAAATTGAGCGTCAGGCCGGTCGAGAGCATGGCGTATTGCAGCGCGTCCGCGATCGGCGCGATGAAGGTGAGCGAGGTCACCGGCACCGGATTGAAGTCGTCGGCACCGAGATAGCCGGTGACAAGCCAGCCGGCGGCGACGAGCAGGCCGACGACGACGCCCGCCGCGATCTGGCCCGGTGAGCGCCGGAACATCGGATGCGCGAAGGCAAACAGGATCAGCGCGACGACGATCACGGCCGCCGCCAGCGCACGCGAGAGCACTTCACCGGGGCCAAGCGATGCCAGCAACGAAGGCAGCGAATTGACATTGACGATGGTTTGCGAGGCCTGAACCAGCGCGATGCGCGCCGGTGCGATCAGCCCCTTGAGCGTCATCTGCGCAGCGATGGCGAGCACGATCACGACGACGAAGGAGCGGAGATTGCCGCGGCCGAGCAGCACCAGGGCGCGCGAGCCGCAGCCGTTCGACAGCACCATGCCGTAACCAAACAGCACTCCGCCGAGGAACAGCACCGGCACCGAGAACGTCTGCTGCAGGTAGATCGACTTGCTCAAATCAGCAATGCCGTTGCCGGCAAGGAACTGGCTGGCGGCGATCGCGACGGCGATCGCCAGCGCATAGGTCCGCACCAGCCGTCCGTCTCCCTCCGCAAGCCAGCCGCGCATGCTGCTCATCAGGCAGAAGCCGCTGAGCAGACCGACGGCGCCGTAGACAAGGCCGATGGCAAGGCCGGCGAAGATGACGAGTGCTGCGGACGAGTCCATGATTACGGCTTCAGGACCACGCGATCCCGCGAGGAGCCGGCAACCGCGACATACGCCTCCTTGGCGCGCTCCAGCGGATAGACGGCATTCGCCTTGATCGGGAACGGCTTCAGCTGGCCGCTCGCAAAGCCCGGGCCGAGATCGCGCAGCACTGCGCCTGTCGCGGCCGACGACAGGCCGAGGGTATCGATGCCGACATAGGTGTGCTGGCCCCGGTAGAATTCGAGGATGTTGAACTGCACGATGCGGTCGATCGCGGCGATCAGGATCTGACGGCCACGCAATGCGAGCGACTTGTGCGCGGCCTGGAAATAGGGATCGCCGACCGTGTTGAAGACGACATCGACCCCCTTGCCGCCGGTCAATTCGCGCACGCGCGTGGCGACGTCGGTCGCGGAGGCGTCAACCACCTCGATGGGGGCGTTGGTGTGGCCTTCGTAAGCTTCCGCTTTGCGCACCACGCCGATGACGCGCGCGCCCTGCCATGTCGCGATCTGCACCGCGGCCTGGCCGACCTTGCCATTGACGCCGAACACCAAAACGGTCTCCCCGCTCTTCGGCACGCCGGCGCGGCGAAAGCCTTCCATCGCGGTGACGAAGGGCACGCCGATGCCCGCTGCCTCCTCCCACGACACCGTGCTCGGCTTCTCCACCACCGCATCAGCCTCGACGACGAGATGGGTTGCGTGGGTACCGTCGCGGCGGATGCCGAGATCGCCGGAGGAGCCGAACACCTCGCGGCCGACCGCGCCGGCCGGCCCGTCGGTCACCACGCCGGAATAGTCGCGGCCGGGCGTGCGCGGGAACACAGCATAGGGCATCAAGCCGGTCGCGGCCTTGACGTCGGAGGGATTGACGGCGGCGGCCTTGACCTCGATCAGGACATCGTTCGGACCGCGCGTCAGCGTGTGACGCTCGACCACCGGCGCAACCGCGGCAGCATTCTCGGCCTTGGCATTGAGGCGCACGCAGCGCGCTTCGACGGTTTTGGTATCGGCTGGCAACATGAAAGACCCGCGATTTCTCGCGGGCCTTGTCGCCTCTGGGGCCGGTCAAGTCAATCCGTCAAGTCAAGCCGTAAAGTCAAGCCTTGGGCCGCTTGTCGTAGAGACGCTTGGCCTTGCCGAGCGAGCGCTCCAGCGTGGCGGGCGCGACCACCTGCACCCTGGAGCTAATGCCGATGGTGTTCTTGATGTGGGTCGCAATCCGGTCGGCATGGTCGAGGAGACCGCGGCCGTCCCAGCTTTCGGACCGCGCCTCCGCGATGATGGTCAGCTCGTCCATACGGCCTTCGCGGGTCAGTTCCAGGATGAAGTGGCCGCCGCACCAGTCGGTCGCGAGCAGCACCTCCTCGATCTGCGTCGGGAACAGGTTGACACCGCGCAGGATGATCATGTCGTCCGAGCGGCCCGTCACCTTCTCCATCCGCCGCATGCCCGGCCGCGCCGTGCCTGGCAACAGCCGCGTCAGGTCGCGGGTGCGATAGCGGATCACGGGAAAAGCTTCCTTGGTGAGTGAGGTGAAGACCAGTTCGCCCTTCTCACCGTCCGGCAGCACCGCACCCGTTTCAGGATCGATCACTTCGGGATAAAAATGATCCTCCCAGATGTGCAGGCCATCCTTGGTCTCGATGCATTCCTGGGCGACGCCGGGGCCGATCACCTCGGAGAGACCGTAGATGTCGGTCGCATCCATATCGAAGGCGTCCTCGATCTCGCCGCGCATCGCATTGGTCCAGGGTTCGGCGCCGAAGATGCCGACCTTGAGCGAGCACTGGCGCGGGTCGAGCTTCTGACGCTTGAACTCGTCGAGGATTGCCAGCATGTAGCTCGGCGTCACCGTGATGATGTCGGGCCGGAAGTCGTTGATCAGCTGCACCTGCCGCTCGGTCATGCCGCCCGAGATCGGCACCACGGTGCAGCCGAGTTTTTCGGCACCGTAGTGCACGCCAAGGCCGCCGGTGAAGAGGCCGTAGCCATAGGCATTGTGGATGATCATGCCCGTACGCCCGCCGGCGGCGCGGATCGAGCGCGCCATCACGTCCGACCACGTGTCGATGTCTCCTTGCGTATACCCCACCACGATCGGCTTGCCGGTCGTGCCGGAGGACGCATGCACGCGCACCAGCTTTTCGCGCGGCACGGCGAACATGTTGAAGGGATAATTGTCGCGCAGATCCGTTTTCACCGTGAACGGGAATTTCGCGAGATCGGAGAGCTCGCGAAAATCGGACGGATGCACGCCGGCCTCGTCGAAGGCCTTGCGATAATGCGCGACGTTGTCATAGGCGTGCTTCAGCGACCAGGCCAGCCGCTGCTTCTGCAGCGCCATGATCTCGTCGCGCGAGGCGCGCTCATGCGCGTCCATCTCGGCGCTATAGGCGCTGCCGCCTTCCTTGAGTCTCGTCAGAGCCATCCTCGTTTCCCATCATTGATTAGTTTTTTCTTGCTTGATTATTGGTCCTGCGTCGGCAGCCACGTGCCGGGAATGACACGCGAGTGCCCGCGGAATTCGGCGACGACGACGTCACCGGCGGTGACGCGCACGTCGTAGATGCCGGAGCGGCCGCCGCGGGTGATCTCGCGCGCCTTTGCGACGAGGCGGTCGCCGAGCCTGCCCGGCTTGATGAAGGTGATCTGCCCTTGCGCTGCGACCACGCGTTCGTTGTGCGAGTTGCAGGCAAACGCGAAGGCGGAATCGGCGAGCGTGAAGATGAAGCCGCCATGGGCAATGCGTTGGCCGTTGACCATGTCTGGCCGCACCGTCATTGCGAGCGTCGCGAAGCCGGGGCCAATCTCGACGATCTCCATGCCGAGCCCCTTGGAGGCATCGTCCTCCGTCCACATCGCCTCAGCGCAGGCGCGGGCAATATCCTCAGGCGACAGGGCGGCTTTGACGTTCACGCGCTTCTCCCGGCCAGATGTTGGCCCATGATGTTCTGCTGGTTGGCGAAAACTGTCAAATAATGCGACGCATTTGCATTGTCGGGTTCTGATGCGCCCGGTCAGACATGGTCATAATCGACCACGACCCGCTCCGACGACGGCTTGGCCTGGCAGGTCAGGACGAACCCGGCCTTCAGCTCCCAGGGCTCCAGCGAATAGTTGATGTCCATCGGCGCTTCACCCTCGACCAGCTTGGCGCGGCAGGTCGAGCACATGCCGCCCTTGCAGGCGAAGGGCAGATCGACGCCGGCGCGCAGCGCGGCATCGAGGATCGCCTCGTCCTCCGCGACCGGCACGTCGCGGCGTTTGCCGTCGATGATCAGCGAGGCGATCGCCTTCGGCGGCGCGTCGGGCGCGACCACCTTCTTCGGCCGCGGCTTGCCGCCGAACTCGGAGACGAAGCGCTCGACGTGGATACGCTCTTCGGCGATGCCGCGCTCGCGGCAGGTCGCCTCGATATCCTCGCTCATGCCGAGGGGCCCGCAAATGTAGACGTGATCGACGCTGGCCGCAGGCACCAGCGAGCGCAGCAGCACCCTCACCTTGTCGCCGTCGAGCCGGCCGTGCAAGATCGGGATGTCCTGCTCCTCGCCGGAGATGACGTGGAAGATCGAGAGGCGGTCGATGAAGCGGTCCTTCAGTTCCTCGAGCGCTTCAAGGAACATGATGTTGTCGGTGGTGCGGTTGCCGTAGAACAGGAAGAAGCGGCTGTCCGGCTCACGCGCGAGCGTGCCCTTGACGATCGACAGGATCGGCGTGATGCCGGAGCCTGCGGCGAACCCGACATGGATGCGTCCGGCATCCGCGTGAGGAATCGCACCGAAGCGGCCCGTCGGCGTCATCACATCGAGTTCGTCGCCGCATTTGAGATCTTCGGCTGCCCAGTTCGAAAACGCACCGCCGTCGACCTTCTTCACGGCGATGCGGATCTCGCCGTCATCAGGGCCGGAACAGATCGAATAGGAGCGGCGCACCTCCTCACCGTCCAGCGTGGTGCGGAGCGTGAGGTATTGGCCAGGCGTGAAAGCGTAATCGCCGGCGAGTTCGCCGGGGATGGTGAAGGTCATCGAGATGGCGTCGGACGCCTCGCGGCGGAGATCGTTGACGGCCAGGCGATGGAAGCGCGGTGCGGTGGCTGACATGGTCAATGACACTTGAAGTAATCGAACGGTTCGCGGCAGGACTTGCAGCGCCACAGCGCCTTGCAGGAGGTCGAGCCGAATTCAGACAGCAGCTCGGTGTTTTCCGAGCCGCATTGCGGGCAGGCCACTGCCTGTTCACCGAACAGTGCCCGGCGCGAGCTTGAAGCCTGCGGCGGCGCGATGCCGTAGGCGCGCAGCTTGTGGCGACCCTCCTCGCTCATCCAGTCGGTGGTCCAGGCCGGCGACAGTACGGTGCGGACTTTCGACCGGCGAAAACCGGCGCGCTCCAGCGCGACCTCGATTTCCAGCGCGATCATGTTCATCGCCGGACAGCCGGAATAGGTCGGGGTGATCGCGACCTCGACGTGATCGCCGTCGAGCGCAACCTCGCGCAGCACGCCGAGGTCGGCGATGGTCAGCACTGGAATTTCGGGATCGACCACGCTCGCCGCGGCGTCCCAGGCGCGCCGGCGCAGTTCGCTGTCACGGTCGAGCACGCTCACCATGTCAGCCCCGGAAAGGTGCGCTGCATCGATTGCAGCTCGGACAGGAGATGGCCGAGATGTTCGCTGTGCCGGCCCACGCGGCCGCCCTGCTGCATCCAGTCGTTCTGCGGCAGGACCAGCGTGGCTTCACTGGCGACATCGGAAAGCGTTTGCAACCAGCGACCACGCAAGGTGCCGGGATCAATCGCGATACCGGCGTGGATCAGCGCGCGCTCGCCATCATCGACGGCAAACATCTCGCCGGTGAAGGCCCAGAGCTGATCGATCGCGGCTTGCGCGCGGGCATGACTCTCATCGGTGCCGTCGCCGAGCCGGATAAGCCACTCCGAGGCGTGGCGCAAATGATAGGCGCTCTCCTTCTCAGATTTGGCGGCAATCGCGGCCAGCGTCGTGTCGCGCGAATTCATCATCGCGCGCCAGTAGAGGTCGGCGAACGCGGAATAGAAGAACTGTCGCACCAGCGTCTGGGCAAAATCGCCGTTCGGCTGCTCGACCAGCAGCAGGTTGCGATACTGCCTGACGTCGCGCAGATAAGCGAGCTTGTCCTCGTCGTTGTCCTTGCGTTCGGCCTTGGCTGCGTAGCTGTAGAGCTCGCGCGCTTGGCCGATGAGGTCGAGCGCGATGTTGGAGAGGGCCATATCCTCTTCCAGCATCGGCGCGTGACCGCACCATTCCGACAGCCTGTGGCCGAGGATCAGCGCATCGTCGGCGCGGCGCAGCGCGTAGAGCACCAGCGGCGTTTCGGAGACCTCGATGTTGGCGATCGCCATCACATGTGCCCCACTTCTTCCGGCACTTCATAGAACGTCGGATGCCGGTAGATCTTCGATTCCGCCGGCTCGAACATCATGCCTTTTTCGGCGGGATCGCTAGCGGTGATCGCGGTGGACGGCACGACCCAGATCGAGAGACCCTCGCCGCGGCGGGTGTAGACGTCGCGGGCAGCCTGCAGAGCCATCGTCGCGTCGCTCGCATGCAGCGATCCCACATGCTTGTGCGCGAGCCCGTTGCGGCTGCGAATGAAGACTTCCCACAGCGGTGTGTTCGGCGTGGCCATATTGGTCTCCCTATTCCGCGGCTTGCGCGGTCTGGCGATGCGAACGTTTGGCCGCATAGGCGGCGACGGCTTCGCGCACCCAGGCGCCGTCTTCGTGCGCCTTGCGGCGCGCAGCCATGCGATCGCGATTGCACGGGCCGTTGCCGGCGAGGACCTGCTTGAACTCGGTCCAGTCGATCTCGCTGTAACGCCAGTGCCCGTCGGCATCCTGAATCATGTCGGGATCGGGGATGGTGAGGCCGAGATATTGCGCCTGCGGCACCGTGGCATCGACGAATTTCTGGCGCAGCTCGTCGTTGGAGAAGCGCTTGATCTTCCACTTCGTCGAAGTGTCGCTATGCTGGCTCGTGCTATCTGGCGGGCCGAACATCATCAGCACCGGCCACCACCATCTGTTCAGCGCATCCTGCGCCATCGCCTTCTGCTCGTCCGAGCCGCGGCACAGCGTCAGCATGATCTCGTAGCCCTGGCGCTGATGGAAGGATTCTTCCTTGCAGACGCGGATCATCGCGCGCGCATAGGGTCCATAGGAGCAGCGGCACAGCGGGATCTGGTTCATGATCGCGGCGCCGTCGACCAGCCAACCAATGGTGCCGATGTCGGCCCAGGTCAGCGTCGGATAGTTGAAGATCGAGGAATACTTGGCTTTGCCCGCGAGCATGGCGTCGACCAGCTCTTCGCGCGAGGTGCCGAGCGTCTCGGCCGCGGCGTAGAGATAGAGGCCGTGGCCGCACTCGTCCTGCACCTTGGCGAGGAGCGCGGCCTTGCGGCGCAGGGTCGGCGCGCGGGTAATCCAGTTGCCTTCGGGCAGCATGCCGACGATTTCGGAATGGGCGTGCTGGGAAATCTGGCGTGTGAGCGTCTTGCGATAGGCCGCCGGCATCCAGTCGTTCGGCTCGATGCGCTCCTCGGCATCGATGCGGGCCTGGAACTGCGCAGCTTGGCCTGCGTCCTCAAGACTGCGGTCGTTGGTCTCGGCCGTATTCAGCGCCTGGGTATACATGCGCATCCTCCCGATTTATTGGGAGGGAATATATAACAATAATTACGTCATGCAAGATATTTCTGTAACATAAAACTCAGGCCTCGAACCTCCTTTCCAGCAGCTTCCGCGCTGGCGGCAATGGCCCCTTTTCGTTGGTTCCATGTCCATCAAGCCATTGTTCGGAGGGGGCAAGCAGCGCACGATAAATTTCGCCGCACAGGTCCCGTGCGGCCCTGCCCGGCCAGTTCGTCGGCAGCAGGCTTTCGGGCAGCAGCGGATCGCGCAGCACGACGCGGCGGTAGTGGTGGATCAAGAGGATGCGCGCGGTGAAGGCGTCGGCCTCGGACAGATCCGTGCCGCGGCCGATCGCGGCGCGCAGCGGCTCGAACGTCTTCATGAATTTCAGATAGGCATCCGCGGTGCGATCCAGCGGCCAACTTGCGCTGAGCAGTCGACGCCCGCTGTCATCCTCCGCCGAGACCTCGAGACGGATCGCGCCCGAAGCTTCATCCGGGACTGGCACCCCCGACGGCGCGACCCAGACGCCCGGCAGCGGACTGCCGAAGCCGGCATTGCGCAGCGCGTCGCGCGAGGCGTCGCGGTCCTCACCGTTGCCGATCAGGAGCAGCTCGAAGCGTCCGGTCCAGTCGGATGGCGGCGGATCGTAGATGTGGCGCGTCGCGGCCTCGAACGTCTGGCGCCCCTTGTCGGCCAGCCGATAGAAGCTGTTGCGGCCGACCTTTTCCCGCGTGAGCCAGCCGTCGGCGGCGAGCCGCGACATCGCCGTGCGCACCACGCCGCTGTCGATGTCGAGCCCTTGAAAGAATTCCAGCAGCGTGCCGAGCCACACTGAGCTGCCGCGCGGCACGATGGCGTCGCCGAACACGGTGATGACGATGGAGCCGGTGCGCGAGGGTTCGCGCTTGAGCTGGTCGATGATGCGGGACAACGGATGCGCCATGCCCGAGGCATAGCGCGTTTGATACAGGCGCGACAATGGACCGGAGCGACGCCACTTCTCCTTCTCCCCGCTTGCGGGGAGAAGGTCGGGATGAGGGGGAGCCTCCGCGCATTCGGTGAGAGCGGGAGTCGCGGAGACTCCCCCTCACCCGGATCGCATCTCCGATGCGATCCGACCTCTCCCCGCAAGTGGGGCGAGGTGAAGAGGCGCACTACCGATGCGGATCGGGATAGGCCAGGCTGCGCCAGCCGCTACGATCGAACGGCCGCCACTGGCCTTCCTTCTGCGCGAGCCGGTCGGCCACCGCATAGACCACGGCGGGATGATGGCCCATGCCGCAATGGCTGCTCTCGACCTCGATGCTCTCGGTCTGGGCGCCCGTCTTCTCCATGCAGCCCTGCCAGGCGCAGACGCCGTCGGTGCGGCTGAAGATGGCGGTGGTCGGCACCGGCGGTGGCACCGCGAGCTCGCCGCCGAACCGCGGGTCGACCTCGTCCGACTTCCGACCGCTCGCCCATTCATAGACGCGCCAGGCATTGGTGGAGCGGGGATTGCCGGCGAAGGGGCTGCCGAGCGTGATCACCTGGCGCACGCGCTCGGGCATCATCTTGGCGAGCTGGCGTGCATAGAGGCCGCCGAGGCTCCAGCCGACCAGGCTGATCTTGCGGCCATGGGTGTCGCTGAGCTCCTCGACCAGATCTACCATGGCATGCTGCACGCCCTCGCGCAGACCATAGTTGCGGCCCTGGCGCCAACCGCTCACCGCATAACCCTTGCTGGTCAGAAACGTCCGCAACGCACGCGTGGATGCATCCGAGGCCACGAGGCCCGGCAGCACCAGCACCGGATGCCCATCGCCGCGCGGCGCAAGGCTCAGCAGCGGCAGCGCGCCGAGGAACGCGCCGAACTCGTGGATCGCGCGCCCTTCCAGAAACATCAGTGTTCTCGACGGCGGACGCAGCGTCTGGGCAGTAGCGGTCATCAATGTTTCCCCTGAGAAGACGCCGGGCGCGATGCCGGCAAATGGGCATGAATTCCAATACGCCGGCTTCTTGATCGTTCCGCAGCGCAGCATGAATCAGCTAGGCGGCCGGTTCCCGACATTCAAGCGGGAGAGTCGCGGGGCGACAATAGGCCCGCGCGTTAATGCTAACGTCCGTGACGCAAAAGTCACAGCAATCGGAGCAGGAATTCTACGGAGTAGAGCACCAGCCCGGCGAGCCCACCGATCAGCGAACCGTTGAAACGGATGTATTGCAGGTCGCGCCCGATGTTGATTTCGATCAGCGAAATCAACTGCGCCATGTCCCACGCCTTGACCTGGTCGGAGATGAAGATGGAGACGCCGCTTTTCTGGTCGGCGACGAAGCTGCGCAGCACCGTTACCAGCCCCTTGTTGATCTCGCCGCGCAGCTCGGCATCGCCCGCGAGCGCTTCTCCTGCGGCGACGAACATGCCGGCGAGATGATGCTGCAGCACCTGCGTTTCGCCGCTCGCGCTGCGCTCGATGAAAGAGCGCGTGTTGGCCCACACGGTGCGGGCGAGATCGGCAAGCTCGGGCCGCGCAAGCAGATCGCGCTTCAGCCCGTCGATCCGGTCGATATAGGCCTGATCGGTGCCGAGCCGGTCGACGAAGCTCAGCACCATGCGATCGAACTCGCCACGGAACGGATGTTTGGGATCGCTGCGCACTTCATTGAAGAAGGCGGTGGCGGACGCCACGATCTTGTTCACCAGAAACTTGTCCGCGCGATAGAGCCGCAGCAGGGTTGGCAATTCCGCGCGCACTTTCTCCCGGATCATCCCCATCGTCTCTTTCTGGTTCAGCGTCTCGTGCATCACGCGCAGGAGATCGTCGAACAGGATCTGGTGGCGCCCCTCCGCCACGAAGCCGCGCAACGTGCCGGCCGCGAGCGGGGCGAGGTCGATGGCCTGGAGTTGCGATGACATGCGGCGGATGATGAAGGTCATCAGGCCCGAGCTCTCCGTCGCCGAGACGGCTTCCGGCAACAGGCGGAGCGCGAAGCGCGCGAGATCGTCGCTGCGCTTGCGGTCGCGCAGCCAGTCGGCGACGAAGGAGCCGAAATCGATCTCCTTCAGCTTGGCCTCGACCGGACCGGCCTCGAGGAAATGCACCTGGATGAATTCGCCGAGCTTGTCGGCGATCCGGGCCTGGTTGCTCTGGATGATCGCGGTATGCGGGATCGGCAGGCCGAGCGGACGCTTGAACAGCGCGACCACGGCATACCAGTCGGCAAGCCCGCCGATGGTCGCGGCTTCCGCGAAGGCGGCGATGAAGCCGAACACGGGATGCACCGGCAGCAGCCATTTCGCGACGATGAAGAGCAGAAGCGTCGCGGCCAAGACCAGCGTCGCCAGCGCCTTCACGCGGCGCAGCTCGGCCGCGCGTTCGGCATCGCCGGGAGTGTCGAAGGAGAAGGTCGCGGGTGCATTCATGACGGATGGGAGATTACGTCATTCCGGGGCGATGCGAAGCATCGAACTATGGTGCGCTCTTGCGCACCTAAGAAGCTCGAGATTCTCTGGTGCGCAATTGCGCACCAGAGTTCGCCCTTCGGGCGCCCCGGAATGACGGTCAGTCACAATGACGGCAGCGCAGAAACAAAAGGCCCGCCGAAGCGGGCCTCAAATTTCAGTTTTCACTCAGGGCGCCGGATCAGGCGGTCTTGTTGTAGGCCTTGGCAAAATTGTCCTGAGCGGACTTCGCACCGTTGGCGGCGAGCTGGCCGAAATAGTCGGCGGTCGCCTTGGCACGCGAGACGAACACTTCGCCGCGGGCGCGGAGCAGGCTCGACTGGATCTCGACGGCTTCGCTGACCGACTTGGCGGAAGCAAGCTTGTCGATGCCGGCGAAGAACGCCTGGGCGTCGTCATAGATCGCCTGCTGGATGTTGCGGCTGATCTTGCCGGCCTCAGCGACGGATTCGGTCACCGCGTTCTCGACGGCGGCGGTCACGCGCTCGGAGCCTGCGAAGGCCTCGGCAGCACGATCCTTGGCGGTGTTGGCGGTCTTCTTGACGAACTCGCGGGCGGCCTCGGGAACTTCCAGATTCTGGATGTTCTTGAAAGCGTCCTTGAAGCCCTCGAAAGCGGTGTTGGTTTCAGTGGTCATGGGGTTCTCTCCATCCTCATTGGTTTGAGCTATGGGCTCACCCCGTCCGCATTGGCCCGGGGCACGGCTTATATGGCATAGTTAATTGTGCGATGCAATATTCATATTGCACTGCGATATCACGAAACTGTGAACAGCCTTAACGGGCGGCAATCTGATGCCTCCCTGGCCAAGCGGGCTCCCCAGAGTGGTCGGACCGCGGTGGCTTGGACGGCGGTCCTAGTGCTGCACCGCGCCCGGCAGCCCGTAGGCCTCCATCTGGGCCTGGACCTGCGCGATGTTGTGGCCGAGCACGACGATGTCGTGGGTCTTGCCGTCGACGTCCCGGACATGGTCGCGCAGCAGCGCCTCGGCCTTGAAACCGAGGCTCTCGAACACGGCGATCGCGGCCTGCTGGTCGACCGTCATCTGGACCGAAAGTTTCTCCAGGCCCGCGCCGAGCGCGAGCGCAAAGGTCTCCTGCGACAGCGCCCGCCCTACCCCCTTCCCGCGCACATCGAGCGAGACGACCATGCGGATCTCGCCGACATGGGGTGACCAGGAGTGCGGATCGCGCACCAGCGTGCCGCAGCCGACGACCTTGCCGTCCCTGACTGCAAGCAGGCTCGTAATCGCGCCACGCTCGATCTCCTTGACCCAGGCCGACAGCACCTTCGGCTCGCTGATATTGCGCGGCAAAAACAGCAAATCGTGGGTCGGCAGGCCTTTGCCGAAGGCGAGCACCGCGGCTTCATCCGCGGGCGACATCAGGCGAATCTCGATATCGCCGGCGTCGGTCTTGACGTGGCGCGGATACGAACGCTGCTCGCTCATGTCGATCTCTTCCCTAGCCAGGAATCCAGTTTCGGCCATAGCCGCTTGACGGCGTTGGCTCCCGCGACGAGCGAGACGTGACCGCCCTTCAGCATCACCTCTTCCTTGTCCGCAGAACCAATCTTCGCGATCAGGTGCTTGGCGGCCTCATACGGCACAATGTGATCGTGCTCGGCCACCGCATGCAGGATCGGCACCTTGATATTGTCGAGCTTCGCAGGCCGGCCGCCGACCGACATGGTGTCGTTGAACAGCTTGTTGTCCCACATCAGGTCCTTGGTGATGGCGCGGAAATACTCGCCAGCCAGCGGCAGCGTGTCGGTCGCCCAGCGGTCGAACATGCGGTACGACTTGACGAATTCGTCGTTCCAGATGTTTTCCCAGAGCTGGATCTGGCTGACCGTGCGCGAGGCCGGACGCAACATCTCGAACGAGGACAGGATCATCTCCGGCGGCACGTTGCCGACACTGTCGACGAGATGGTCGACGTCGAAATAGCGACGGTCGGAGAAGTTCGAGAACAGCTTCATCTCTCGGAAGTCGATCGGCGTGGTGAAGCAGATCAAATTCTTCATCGGCCCGTCCTTGTGGATCGCGCCGTAGAGCAGCGACAGCACGCCGCCGAAGCAATAGCCGATGACCGAGACGTCCTGCTCGCCGGAATCCGCCTGTACCCGGCGGACGCAGTCCGGGATGAAGTCGAGGACGTAGTCCTCCATCCGCAGGCTCTTCTCCTCCGGCCGTGGCGCACTCCAGTCGAGCATATAGACGTCGTAACCGCGCTTGAGCAGGAATTCGATAAAGCTCTGACCGGGCACGAGGTCGAGGATGTAGCCGCGGTTGGTGGTCGCCATCACGATCAGCACCGGCACACGGTAGATCTCGTCCGACATCGGCCGATAGTGATAGAGGCTCATCGTGCCGCGCGAATGCAGCACATCCTTAGGCGTCGATCCAAGTGACGGACCCGAGGTCGAGAAATATTCGACGCCCTTGATGCTGCGCTGGATGGCGCGCTGCACCTCGGATTGGATGCGTTCCGGGATAGATGCGAAATCAAGTCCGGGAGCTGCATTCATGCCTGCTCTCCGCCCTCAGACGGCGGACGCTTGGTGCGTGGCGGCCGCAATGCGGAATCGGCCCCCTGAGACACGCCGGCACTTGCAGCCATCTGGCTCAGCAGCGACTTGATCTCACCGATCTGGCCTTCGATAGCTTGCAGCCTTTCGGCAAGGCCTGTGACCTGCTCCCGGCTCGGCAGGTTCATGGAGACCAGATACTTCTCCATGAGTTCGCCGAGCTGCTTCTGAGCACCTGCAGCAACTCCCCCCGCACGGTTCATCGCCTGCGAAAACTCGGGTGACGACATGGCCTGGTTGGCGAAGGAGTTGAACCCCTTCTCCATCTCACCGACCATCTTTTGCCACATGGCGACCGGGTCATTGGTCTTGTCGGTCATCGGCGTCCTCCAGATGTCGAGAGCTTCGATGCCCTTCTTTTTCCGCCATACCACACCGTTGCGCCGTGCCGGTCAACCGGCAAGCAGCGGCTCGGTGCCGCGTGCGGCTTTCATTGCAACGGGAAACCGTGCGATACAGCATCAGTCAAACGCTTGAGGGAACGCCTGTGACGACCCATCAGCCGCCCCAGACCGTCCGCGCCAACGGCATCGACATCTGCTACGAGATTTTTGGCAACGACAATGCCGAGCCGCTGCTGCTGATCATGGGATTAGGCGCCCAGATGATCCATTGGGACGATGCGTTCTGCGAGCAGCTTGCCGCACGCGGCTTCCGCGTGATCCGCTTCGACAATCGCGACATCGGCAAGTCGAGCCATCTGACGGGCGGCAAGCGGTTGACGCCACTCGAGCTACTGAAGCTGCGCTTCTTCAAGATTCCCGTCGCGGCAACCTACAGGCTGATCGACATGGCGAAAGACACGGTCGGGCTGATGGACGCGCTCGGCATCAAGTCGGCGCATCTTGTCGGTGCGTCCATGGGCGGAATGATCGCGCAGGAGGTGACGCTGTCGTTCCCGCAGCGCGTGCGCTCGCTGACCTCAATCATGTCGACGACAGGCAATCCGCGCGTGCCGCCGCCGACGCGCGAGGCCGCCGCAATGCTGATGGCGCCGCCGCCGCGCAGCAAGGAAGAGTTCATCGTCCGCTACGGCCAAACCTGGAAGGTGCTGCGCGCCGGACATTTTCCGGAGGAGGAAGCGCTCGATCCTGAACGCGCCGAGCGCGTGTTCGCGCGCGGGCTCAATCCAGCCGGCGTCGGCCGCCAGCTCCGCGCCGTGCTGGCGTCCGGCAGTCGCAAGGAAAGGCTGCACGCCGTGCAGGCGCCGACGCTGGTCATTCACGGCACCGTCGACCCGCTGGTGCGGCCCGAGGGCGGCAAGGACACGGCGGCGTCAATCCCGAACGCAAAACTGTTGATGATCGAGGGCATGGGCCATGCGCTGCCGATGCGGTTCTGGCCCGAGATCATCGGCGCCATCGACAAGCACGCGCATGGCGCGGCCGCGCAGGCGGCTTAACTCTTCTTCGCCATCCAGATTACGTGGCGCGCGCCGCCGCCTCTGCCGGTGGCGCGGACGGCGACTTCATTGACGTCGAAGCCCGCCCGCTTAAGGCGCTTGGTGAAGGCGTGATTGGGTCCCGACGACCAGACGGCGAGCACGCCGCCCGGCCGCAGTGCTGTCTTCGCCGCCGCCAGCCCGCTTGCGCTGTAGAGCGCATCATTGCCTTTGCGGGTCAGCCCCTCGGGGCCGTTGTCGACGTCAAGCAGGATAGCGTCGAAGGCCGCGCTCTTGGCACGGATGACTTCGCCGACATCGGTTTCCCGGATGCTGACCCTGGCATCATCGAGACTATCGCCGAAGACCTCCGCCATCGGTCCACGTGCCCAGGTGACCACCGCGGGCACCAGCTCGGAGACCACGATTTTCGCCTTGGCGCCAAGCACCGCCAGCGCTGCACGCAGCGTAAAGCCCATGCCGAGGCCGCCGATCAGGACGACGGGTTTTGCGACCGTCTCGATCTGCTTCGCCGCGAGCGTTGCGAGCGCGGCCTCCGAGCCCGACAGGCGGTTGTTCATCAACTCGTTGGTGCCGAGCTTGATGGAAAACTCCTTGCCCCGCCGCATCAGGCGGAGCTCCTCGTCGGAGCCGGGGATCTTGGCGGTATCGATTTTTTCCCAGGGAATCATGAGGGACGTTTAGCACGATCGGGCGAACAATCACCCACCCGCCCAGACGTCCAGCACATACCGGTTCTTCGTCCCCATCTCCTCGATCCAGCGCGCAGCTGCGGCCGCGTCGCTGCCGCTGTTCTCGCGATGGATCGCGACCAGTGCCGCCTTCACGTCCGGCTCCATCTTGCCGCCGTCGCCGCAGACATAGATGATCGCGCCCTGCCCGATCAGCGGCCAGACCTTGTCCTTCTGCGCGGCGAGCAGGTGCTGCACATAGGTCTTCGGTCCGTCCGCGCGCGAGAACGCCGTGAAGAGTTCCGTGATGCCGCTCGCCGCCAGCGCCTTCAGCTCGTCCGCGTAGAGAAAATCCTGATCGGGATGGCGGCAGCCGAAAAACAGCATCGCGGGTCCGAGGGTGGCGCCCTTCGCCTTGCGCGCCGCCCGCTCCTGAAGGAAGCCGCGGAACGGCGCGAGGCCCGTGCCGGGGCCGATCATGATGATGGGCACCGAGGGATCGTCGGGAAGCCGGAAGCCGGCCTTGGTCTCGCGTACGGTGGCGTAGATCGCATCGCCCGGGCGACGGTTGGCGAGGTAGTTCGAGCAGATGCCCTTGTAGGTGCCGCGGCCGGAGGCGGCCGGCCCTTCGACCACGCCGACCGTGACGCTGCAGCGCGCCGGGTCGACCGACGGCGAGGACGAGATCGAGTAATAACGCGGCGCCAGCAGCGAAAGCATTTCCAGATAGACATGGAACGGCAATTCGCAGGCGGGATATTCGAGCAGCAGATCGAACACCGATTTGCGACTGGTTATAATCTCGCTGCGGTAACGTTCGAGCGGCTCAGGCTCCTCGCCGACGAAGGCGAGCAGCTTCGGCTTGGTGACCGGGCACCGGGTGTGCTCGGCCATGATCTGGATCTGCTTGCGCGTCGCGACCTGCTGCAGCTCGACGAACTCGCTGAGCAGGCGGCCGACCGACACGGCATCCCCTACCGGCAATTGCGCACGGCGGCCCTCGGCGACCTGAAGCCTGATCTGGTCGGCGGGCAGGAAGCCGAAGCGGCGGGCGACCGAATCCACCAGCGTGGGATCGTTGCGTGGCACGACACTCAAATGATCGCCGACGCGGTAGGCGACGTTGGACGGCAGCTGCACCTCGATGTGGCGCGTCGAACGCTCGGATGGATTGGATCCGCCCTTGTTTTGAAGCTCGTCGTTGGCGAGCACCTTCATCGCGACAGCACCGCCCTGGGCGACGATGGTGTTGACGGCTGTGACCGCCACCGGCTCGATCGCATAGAGCGGATCATCCTCGGCAGTGCGGGTGAAATTCCAGTCGATGCCGAACTCCTTCGTCGCGACCTGGGCCGCCGCCGGGAACCATTTCTGGAACTGGCCGTCGAGATCGCTGCGCGCATCGCCCTCGCCGCGCGGATAAACCGCGCGCGCACCATGCGACGACAATTGCTCGTCAATCAGGCGCGGCACCGATTGATAGGTCGCAGCCCAGTCGCTGTTGCCGCAGCCGAACACGGCGTAGCGCACGCCGGCGAAGGCATCTTTCGGCAGATCGTCGCCGAGCCATTTGACGAACTGCGTCGCGTTGTCAGGCGGCGCGCCGTTGTAGGACGCGCAGATGATCAGAACGCCGCCCTCCTGCGGCAGCTTTCCGACGTAATCGTCGAGCGGGCCGAGATGCACGGCAAAGCCGTTGATCTCGGCGAGATCAGCCATGCGCGTCGCGAGTTCCTCGGCGGTGCCGAGATTGGAGCCGTAAAGCACCAGCATCGGCGTGTTATGGCCGGGCCGGGCCGTCGGCTGGCGCGGCGCCTTCGGCGCCGAGGACGTAGCCGCGATGGGCCCGCCATAGGCGCCACGCTCGCGATCGGCGCGCGGGCGCACCTTGATCTTGAAGCCTTCCGGCTTCATCGTCAGGGTTTCCTTCAGATGCATCTGGTAGCGCTGGTGATCGATCAGCTTGAAGCGCTGCAGGATCATGCCGAGCGCGAGCGCGGCCTCGTGCATGGCAAAGCCGCGGCCGATGCAGGCGCGCTGGCCGTTGCCGAACGGCTTCCAGGCATTGACCGGCCGCTTGGCCTCCGCCTCACGGCTGAAATTCTCGGGATCGAACGCATCCGGATTTGGCCCCCAGACGCTGGGATCGCGATGCAGCGCCGTCACAAGGATGGTGGTGAAGGTGCCCTTCCGGAGCTTGTACTTGCCGCCACCGAGTGTCTCGTCCTTGAGCGGCGAGATGCCATAGGCCGGCGCCGGCGGCCACAGCCGCAGCGCCTCTTTCAGGATCTGCGTGATGTAGGTGAGCTGCGTCACCTGCTGGTAGGTGGGCTTCGCGTTGACGTCGGGGCCGAAGACACGATCGACCTCCTCATAGGCCTTCTTGAGGATGTCCGGGTGCTTGAGCAGCGCATAGAGCGTATAGGACAACAGGCCGCTGGTGGTCTCGTGGCCCGCGATCAGGAAGGTGTTGATCTGGTAGCGGATGTTGACGTCGTCGAGCTGCTCGCCGGTCGAACGGTCGACGCCGGTCATCATCGCGGCGAGCATGTCCTTCTTGTCGTCGATCCCTTCCGCGCTCTTGCGCCGCTCGGCGATGATCTCGTCGACCATCTTGTTCATGAAGGCGACGTCTTCGGCGAGCGTCTTGCGCCGCTTCTGCATCCAGAGCTGCTCGAACGGCAGGCCGCGTGTCATCATGATGGTTTCGAGCGAGCGCACCAGCGACTCGACGAAAGGATGGTAGTCACGCCGGTAGAACGAATTGAAGCGATACTCGAAACCGCACAGGCCGATGGTGTCCAGCGTCAGCGCCGTCATGTCGTGGACGACGTCGATCTCGTCGTCGGCGTTGAGCCGCTCCCACTTCTGGACGAGCTGCTCGGCGATATCGACCATGCTCGGGTGGTAGGACTGCATGGCGCGGTTGCCGAACGGCTGGAGCAGGATGTTGTGGGCCTTGCTCCAGTTCGGCTCGCGGGTGTCGGCCGTGAACAGGCCGTCGCCGCCAACCGCGCGCACGCGCCGCAGCGCGCCGCGCACCGTCTTGTCGAAACGCTTCTCGTCGGAGAGCTCATCGACGAGATCGTGGCCCGAGACGACCACAATCGGCGAGCCCATCATGTCGAGCCAAAAGATCGGACCGAGCTCCTTGGCGAGCCGCGTCAAATGCTGCACGGGGGCGGCCGAGTCCAGCGACAGCATGTTGCCGACCACAGGCTTGGTCGGCGGATGCGGGATCGGGTCCAGACGGTTCTTGGATGACATTGACGTGCGTTTCCCTCTGCCTTGCGTCATTCCGGGATGGTCCGAAGGACCAGACCCGGAATCTCGAGATCCCGGGTTCGATGCCATGCATCGCCCCGGGATGACGTCTGCGTCCTCACCCAAACCGCCTTCTACGCCATTCGATCAGCTTGGCGCTGACCTCTTCCGGCTTCTCCTGCTGCGTCCAATGGCCGCTGTCCTTCACCAGATACTTCTCGAGGTCGGGGATCAGCTTGTCCATGCCATCGGCGGAAGACGGCGGCAACACCGCGTCGTTCTCGGCCATGATCATCAGCGACGGCACCCGCACCGTATGATCGAGCCCTTCGGCGCGCGTCCAGTTGCGCGACATGTTGCGGTACCAGTTGATACCGCCGGTAAAGCCGGTTCTGGTGAAATTGTCGACGAACACCTTCTTCTCTTCCGGTGACAGGATGGGCGTGCGCGGATCGTGCTTCGCATCATAGGCAGCAATCATTTGCGGAAACGCCAGATTGACCCGCGGCGAAGCGCCGACGCCGGCAACCACCTCCTCTGCCGGCGCGTCGGGCGGGCGCGGCACCGGCTTGCGCATGAAAGCATCGAAGGTTTGCTCGACGCGACTGCCAAAGATCTTGTCGGGCTCACGCGCCGGATCCTGAAACTGCACGATGTACATCTTGTCGCCGAAGCGCGCGCGCAGGAGCTCGATCGGATCGGCCCAGGCGCGGTTGGTATGAGGCGTGTTGATGCCGACCACTCCCGCAACCCGCTCAATGTGGCGCAACGGCATCTGCCAGACAATGAAGCCCCCCCAGTCGTGACCGACGAAGATTGCCTTGTCGATATTCAAATGATCGAGGAGCCCGACGAGGTCGCCGGTCAGGTGCTCAATGTCGTAAGCCTCGACCGGCTCGGGCCGGTCGGTCGCGCCATAACCGCGTTGGTCGGGCGCGATCACGCGGATGCCGGCCTCGCTCAGCGCCTTGATCTGGTGGCGCCAGGAGAAGGCGAGCTCGGGCCAGCCGTGACACAGCACCATCGGCGGCATGTCGGTGTTCGGGCCAGCTTCGTAATAGCCCATGCGGATTCCGTTCGTCTGCACGAACTTGAGCGGTGGCATTTCAATCATCGAACCATTCCTACTCAGCGGCACCCTTGATGTCGGTCGCCGGCGGCGCGTAGGCCGCCTCCAGCGCGGCGAACTCCTCCGGCAGCATGTCGCACATCACCTGCACATGCGGAATGATGTTGGCGCCGACGATGAAGCCGAAATCGAGCTGGTCGCGATAGCTCTGCACGGTGATGTTGAGCGCCTGCCCGTGCGTCGAGATCGACACCGGGAAGATGTGCAATAGCTCCGCGCCGGCAGCGTAGAGCGTCTGCCGCGGCCCCGGCACGTTGGACACCGTGATGTTCGCGGCCGGCGGCAGCACGTCCGACAGGTTCGAGCGGCTGTAGAGCAGCGCCAGGATCTGCACCATGATCGGCGCGCCGAGCATCGAGATGTTGGAGACCTGGGGCATCAGCGCGCGCAAGGGGTGCGACATCTCCTTGGACTTGGTCGATTGCGCGATGATGGCTTCGAGCCGCGCCTTGGGATCGTCGATGTTGGTCGCGATCGCGCAGATCATGCCGAACACCTGGTTATTGGCTTCGGTGTTACCCTCCTCGCGCAGCGAGATCGGCACCGCCGCGGTCAGCGATTTCGCCGGCAGCGTGCTGTACTCCTTCAGGTAACGCCGGACCACGCCGGAGGCGAGCGCCAGCACGACGTCGTTGAGCTTGCCGCCGGCCTGCTTGGCCAGCGCCTTCGCCCGCGACAGCGGGATCGACACGCCGGCGAAGCTTCGCTCCGAGGAGATGGTCTTGTTGAGCATGGTCGGCGGCGACACCATGCTGGCGAGACTCTCGCGCGACTTCGGATCGGCGACCTTGCCAAGCACCTCGGAGACGCTCTTGACCATGGTCGGGATATTGCCGGCAAAGCGCACCGCGCTCTCGATCTGGTACATCGCATTGTCGAACAGGATCGAGCCGATGTCGCTCTTGCCGGTGCGCGGCAATTGCAGATTCTGGGCGGCCTTGCCCGCGTCGAGTGGCTGGTTGAACAGCTGCTGATAGGAATCGAGCAGGTTGGCGGCGATGTCACGCGGCTCCTGTCCAGGCTTGGATCCCGCGGCCGGCGGATCGACCTTCCGCGGGATCGGCGAGATGTCGTAGATCATGTTGGTCAGGGCGGCACCAGCGCCGCCGTCGATCGCGGCATGGTGCATCTTCGAATAGAGCCCGACCTCGTTGTCCTTCATGCCCTCGAACACGTAGAACTCCCAGAGCGGGCGAGCCCGGTTCAGGAGCTTGGCGTGCATCCAGCCGACGATGCGCTCCAGCGTGGCGCGGTCACGCGGCTGCGGCAGGCTGGCACGGAAGATGTGGCGGTCGATGTCGAACTGATCGTCCTCGACCCAGGAGGGATGATCGATATCGAGCGGCGCCTTTTCCAGCCGCGCTTTGAGGATCGGCGCGATGTGCAGGCGCGATACGATCATCGCCTTGAAGTCTTCGAAGAAGTCGCCCTTGTAGTCGTCGGGCAGGCGAAAGATCGCCATGCTCCCGACATGCATCGGCATCTCCGGCGTTTCCAGATAGAGAAACGACGCGTCCAGCGACGACAGCTTCTTACCGTCAGCCATAGTTCCCTCCCGCAAGATTTGACGGGCGCCTTGGCCGGCGCTTCTCGTCAGGCCGATACTGCCTGTTCCGGCGGGGCATATGCAATGGCAAACGGCCCTGCCCGGTCAAATGGCGAGAATTCCCCTTCCGGTTGCGCCAGGCGGTCGGCCACGGCCCACAGCGCCGCAGGGTTCACCCCGAGCCCGATATGGCTCGCCAGATGCACCTCGATGTTCTCGGCACGGTCGGAGGGACGCAGCAAGCAGGTTCGCCAGTTCACGACACCGTCGGCCCGCGAATAGATCGACGTCGCCGGCACCGGAAGATCGCCGGCGATCGCCTCGCGCAATTCGGCGAAATCCTCGACCCGCTCGCCTGATAGCGCCTCGTAGAGCCGCGTGGCGTTGGTCGCCCGCACGTCATTGGCAAAAGGGCTGCCGAGCGTGACGACATAACGGACCATGTCGGGCGCCTGGAGTGCGAGATCGCGAGCATAGACGCCGCCGAGGCTCCATCCGACCAGGCTGACCTTGCGTCCGCTCGCGGCATGAATCTCGGCAAGACGGGCGCGTAAGGATTCCCGCATCCGGCCGAGCCCGCCGAGATTGCGGCCCATCCGCCAGGCCTGCGCCTCGTAGCCGAGCTCGCTGAGATAGCGCCGCATCGGCACCATCGAGAGGTCGCTGGCGAGAAAGCCCGGCAGCGCCAGCACCGGATGACCGTCACCCCTGGGCGCCCGCATCAGGACTGGCGACAGCAGCAGGCTCGCATTGAATTCGAACAGGCCGCGCGCTTCTGCAAGCAGCAAGGCGAGGCCCGGCGGACGAAGCCCGCCCGGTGCCTGTCGCCCGTCCGGCCCGGACGGCATTATTTCTTCTTGTCGCTGCTGCGCGTGCCGCCGAGGCCCGCCATCGTGACGAACATGTCCTGAAACCGCTCGGCGATCTTGGGATCGAAGGTGAACCAGCTCTGGATCAGCGATTCCGGCGAGACCTTCTCGATGTTGCTGAGCACCTGCTGCTGCAGCTTGTCCATCACCGCCGTCTGCATCGGCCCCACGTCAGGCAAACCGAAGAACTGGCGGGCCTCGAGGGGGGTGCAGTCGATTTCGATATTAACTTTCATGTCCCCTCCGGATGAGATTCGAGCGGCCTGTCGGCAGTATCGCCGCGAGTTGTGGTGCGACGCAAGCGACCTGATGCAGGCGCGACATGCCCCGTCCCGCAATCGGCCGATATAGTCAACCAAAGTCGAAAGACGCGGTCCTCCATGCCAGGCGGCACGGTCAGCATTGCTGCACAGCGGTGCAACTTGGCGCGTTCCTTGCTGGAATGGCGCTTGCACCGGTGGAGAACTCTGGGCAACATGGATCAATCAGCCCTGCCGAACAATCAAAAATCATCGGCACGGTAGAGTGGAGAGGGTCAAGAATGTCAGTCGGTCGAAGTCTGTTTGCGGCGACGCTCGCCGGTACGCTTGCGTTGACGGTCGCGCCGGCGTCGAGCCAGACGCTGCGTTATGCCAACCAGGGTGACCTGAAATCCCTTGATCCCTATACGCTGAACGAAAGCACCACCCACGCCCATCTCGGCCACGTCTATCAAGGCCTCACCGCGCGCGACAAAGACCTCAAGATCATTCCGGCGCTCGCCGAAAGCTGGGAAACCCCGGAGCCGACCCGCTGGCGCTTCCATTTGCGCAAGGGCGTGAAATTCCATAACGGCGATCCCTTCACCGCCGACGACGTCGTGTTCTCCGCCGATCGCGTCCGCAAGAAAGGGTCCAATATGCAGACCCGCCTTGCGCCCGACGTCAAGGTCGTCAAGGTCGACGACTACACCGTCGATTTCGTGCTGCCCTCGCCCAATCCCATCCTGCATAACTCGTGGGATGTCTGGTACATCATGGACAAGAAATGGGCCGAGGAGAACAACGTCGTCGACCCGACGCCGGTGGCGGCGACCACGCCGAGCTATGCCTCTCTCCACGAGAACGGCACCGGTCCGTTCACCATCGAAAGCCATCAGCCCGGCGTGAAGACGGTTTTCAAGGCCAACCCCAATTACTGGGGCAAGGTCGAAGGTAACCTGAAGGAGATCGTCTTCACCCCGATCGCTTCGGACGCAACCCGCGTCGCTGCGCTGCTCTCAGGCGAAGTCGACGTCATCGAGCCGGTGCCGATCCAGGACATCTCCCGCGTCGATTCCAGCCCGAACGCCCAGGTGCTGAAGGGGCCGGAGCTGCGCACCATCTTCATCGGCTTCGATCAGATGCGCGATGAGCTGCTCTACTCCAACATCAAGGGCAAGAACCCGTTCAAGGACGTCCGCGTCCGCGAGGCCTTCTACAAGGCGATCGACATCGAGCTGATCAAGAAGCGCGTGATGCGCGAGCTGTCGACGCCATCGGCGCTGATGATCGCTCCGGAGTTGTTCGCACTGTCCAAGGAGTTCACGCGGCCGAAATTCGACCCTGATGGAGCCAAGAAGCTCCTGACCGAAGCCGGCTATCCCGATGGCTTCGAGGTCACGATGGATTGTCCGAACGACCGTTACGTCAACGACGCCGCGATCTGCCAGGCCGTTGTCGGCATGCTGGCCCGCATCGGCGTCAAGATCAACCTGCTGGCGCAGCCGAAGGCGCAGTACTTCGCCAAGGTGTTGAAGCAGGGCGGCTACCAGACCTCATTCTACCTCCTGGGCTGGACGCCGAGCACGATGGACTCCCACAACGTGCTCTACGACATCATGGGCTGCCGCGACGATGCGAAATCCTCACGCGGCGAGGCCAATCTCGGCGGCTACTGCAACAAGGAGTTCGACGCCATCACCGACAAGGTGCTGGTCGAAACCGATACTGCCAAGCGCAACCAGCTGATCAAGCAGGCCTACGAAATCGGCAACAAGGACTGGTCCTACATCCCGCTGCACCAGCAGGCGCTGGCCTGGGGCGTGTCGAAGAAGGTCAACCTGCCGCAGCGCGCCGACAATCTGGTCATGTTCCATTGGGCGACCAAGAAGGAATAGTGCCAGTTGAACACGAGGTCCCGGCGGCGTCATGCATCCGGGACCTTTCCTTTTCCGGCTGACAAAGACGTCGACCGCACGCACACCCAAGGATAGTGGAAGGCATGCTCGCTTTCACTCTTCGCCGCGCCGTTCAGGCCATCGGCGTCATGTTCGCCGTCGGCATCATCGCCTTCTCGATGTTCCGTTTCGCAGGCGACCCCGTCAACCAGATCGTCTCGATCGACACGTCGGCGGCCGAACGCGAAGCCGTGCGCAAGTCGCTCGGCCTGGACGATCCCGTGCCGGTGCAGTTCGTGCGTTATTTCGCCGACGCCGCGCAATTCAAGTTCGGCGTCTCCTACCAGTTCCGCCAGCCGGTCTCGACCCTGTTGATGGAACGTATGCCGGCCACGCTGGAACTTGCGATCTGCGCCACCGTGTTTGCAATGGTGTTCGGCATTCTGATGGGCGTCTATTCGGCGCTGAGGCGCGACACCGTGCTCGCCAAATTATTCCAGGCGGTTTCACTGATCGGCATCTCATTGCCGACTTTCCTGATCGGCATTCTCCTGATCTATCTGTTCGCGGTGACATTGGGCTGGTTGCCCTCGTTCGGCCGCGGCGAGGTGGTCAAGCTCGGCTGGTGGAGCACGGGCCTGCTCACGTTGTCGGGATTGAAGGCATTGATCATGCCCTCGATCACGCTCGGCCTGTTCCAGATGACCCTGATCATGCGGCTGGTGCGCGCGGAGATGCTGGAAGTGCTGCGAACCGACTATATCCGTTTCGCCCGCGCCCGCGGGCTGACTACCCGCGCCATCCATTTCGGCCACGCGCTGAAGAACACGCTCATCCCCGTCATCACCGTGGCCGGCCTTCAGTTTGGCTCGGTTATTGCATTTTCGATCATCACCGAAACCGTGTTCCAATGGCCGGGCATGGGACTCCTGTTCGTGCAGGCCGTGCAAAACGTCGATATCCCGATCATGGCCGCCTACCTGCTGATGGTCTCGCTGATCTTCGTCACCATCAATCTGGTGGTCGACATTCTCTACACCGTGGTCGATCCGCGCCTGCGCGCGACCGTCGGCCGCGCTACATAAGGCCCCTGCATGTCCGACGCCGTCGCCTCCAATTCCGACAAGCAGAGCGCGCCGCCCGCGCATGCCGGTCGCAGCTGGCTCAGCCGCGCCCTCGACAGCGACATCTTCTATTCGTTCCGCCGCTCCAAGCTGACCATGGTGGCAGCGGCCATTACCGTGCTGCTTTTCCTGCTCGCGATCTTTGCATCCGCGCTCGCGGTGCAGAACCCGTTCGATCCTGCGCAGCTCCAGTTGATGAACTCGCGCATCTCGCCGCTCTGGACCGCCGACGGCCAAAGCCCGTTCCTGCTCGGCACCGACGAGCAGGGTCGCGACGTATTCTCCGCCATCCTCTACGGGATGCGCATCTCGCTCGCCGTCGGCGTGGCCGGTGTGATCTTCGCCGGCGCGCTCGGCATCGCACTCGGCCTGATCGCCGGCTATTTCGGCGGCGCGGTCGATGGCGTGATCATGCGGATCGCCGACGTGCAACTGACCTTTCCCGCCATTCTGATCGCGCTGCTGGTCAATGGCATCGCGAAATCCATCCTCGGCAACCGCCTGGATGCCACCAGCATGCTGGTGGTGCTGGTGATCTCGATCGGCCTGAGTTTCTGGGTCGGGTATGCAAGGACGGTGCGCGGCTCCGTGATGGTCGAGAAGAGCAAGGATTACGTGGCCGCCGCGCAACTGATCGGCCTGCCCGCGCCAAAGATCATGCTGCGGCACGTGCTGCCGAACACGATGGGCCCGATCCTTGTGATCGCCACCATCAACCTCGCGCTGGCCATCATCACCGAGGCGACGCTGTCCTTCCTCGGCGTCGGCCTGCCCGACACCATGCCCTCGCTGGGCACGCTGATCCGCATCGGCAACAATTATCTGTTCGCGGGCGAATGGTGGATCGTCGCATTCCCCGGCCTCGCGCTGGCCGGGCTGATCCTGTCGATCAACCTGCTCGGCGACTGGCTGCGCGATGCGCTCAACCCGAAGCTCCGATGAGCAACCTCGACAAGAGCGCCTCACTCATGACCGAGCCCATCCTCTCCGTCCGCAACCTTCAGGTGGAGTTCGCCTCCCGCCGCGGCACGCTGCGCGCCATCGACGGCGTCTCCTTCGACATCGCCAAGGGCGAAGTGCTGGGCGTGGTCGGTGAATCCGGCGCCGGTAAATCCGTCACCGGCCTCGCCGTGATCGGCCTGATCGACCCGCCGGGCCGCATCGCCGGCGGCGAGATTCATCTCGCCGGCCTGCGCATCGACAATCTGCCGCCGGAGGAGATGCGCCGCATCCGCGGCAAACGGATCGGCATGATTTTCCAGGACCCCCTCACCTCGCTCAATCCGCTCTACCGGGTCGGCGACCAGATCATCGAGACGATCCGAACCCACCTGAACCTGTCCGAGACGGCCGCCCGCCGCCGCGCCATCGACCTGCTTGCCGAGGTCGGCATTCCCGCGCCGGAAAAGCGCATCGACGGCTACCCGCACGAATTCTCCGGCGGCATGCGCCAGCGCGTCGTGATCGCGCTCGCGATCTGCGCCGAGCCCGAGCTGATCATCGCGGACGAGCCGACCACCGCGCTCGACGTCTCCGTGCAGGCGCAGATCATCTCGCTGATCAAGCGGCTTGGCCGCGACCACGGCACCGCCGTGATGCTGGTGACGCACGATATGGGCGTGATCGCGGAGACCTCCGACCGCGTCGCCGTGATGTATGCCGGCCGTGTCGCCGAGATCGGTCCGGTGCAGGACGTCGTCAGAAATCCGCTGCATCCCTATGCCAAGGGCTTGATGGGCGCGATCCCGACGCTGGCCGGCGACGACAAGCGTCTCATGCAGATTCCCGGCTCGATGCCGCGGCTGTCGGCGATCCCGCGCGGCTGCTCGTTCAACCCGCGCTGCGCGTTCGCGTTCGATCGCTGTCGTGTCGATCGACCCGAGCCGCTGCCGCGCGGTGCGCAATCGGTCGCCTGCCATCTCTATGACAGCGTGCCGGCGGAGAGCGCGGCATGAGCGCTTCCTTCGTCCAGGCCACAAATCTGCGCCGGGTGTTCGACGTCTCGAAACCCTGGCTCAACCGCGTGCTCGAAGGCGGCCATCTCGAATATCTCAAGGCCGTCGATCACGTCACCTTCGATATCAGGAAGGGCGAGACCTTTGCGCTGGTCGGCGAGTCCGGCTCGGGCAAGACCACGGTGGCGCGGATGGTCGTCGGCCTGCTGCCGCCGAGCTCCGGCGATGTCTTGATCGACGGCGTCTCGATGACCGATCCGCGGCAGGCGCCGGCGCGCCGAAAGCTGCGCCGCCGCATCCAGATGATCTTCCAGGATCCCTATGCGAGCCTGAACCCGCGCTTCCGCGTCGATGCCATCATCTCTGAGCCGATCCGCGCCTTCGACCTGATCCAGGGTGAGCGCGACATCCAGGCGCGCGTCGGCGAGCTGCTCAGCCTCGTCGGCCTGCATCCCGACGATCGGTTGAAGTTTCCGCACGAATTCTCCGGCGGCCAGCGCCAGCGCATCGCGATCGCCCGGGCGCTCGCATCGGATGCCGAGTTCATCGTCTGCGACGAGCCGACTTCGGCGCTCGACGTCTCCGTACAGGCGCAGATCCTGAACCTGATGCGCGACCTGCAGGACAAGTTCGGTCTGACCTACATGTTCATCAGCCACAACCTTGCCGTGGTCCGCCACATGGCAAGCCGCGTCGGCGTGATGTATCTCGGCCGCATCGTCGAGATCGCGGAAGGACGCGAGCTGTTCGCCCGTCCGCGTATGCCCTACACCAAGATGCTGCTGGGTGCCGTGCCCGACCTCGCCATGAGCGGCCGCCAACGCATTCCGGTGAAGGGCGAGATCCCGAACCCGATCAATCCGCCGCCCGGCTGCGCCTTCAATCCGCGCTGCCCGCTGGCGTTCGATCTCTGCCGCAAGGAGACGCCGGAACTGATTGACGGCGTCGCCTGCCACGCCGTCAACACCGCGCCGGTCCCGGCGTGACGCGCGCGTGCCATGCTGGCAGCGCATTGGCGGCGCGGCATCGCCTGTGATCAATTGCGCGCGCCGCAAATGAGGTAATCCATGGCCAGCAATGTCAATCCCGATCCCTTCACGACCCGCCCCGAGATCGAGGGCACGTTCGGGGTCGTCGCCACAACCCACTGGATCGCGACCGCCGTCGGCATGGCCATCCTGGAAAAGGGCGGCAATGCCTTCGACGCCGGCGTTGCCACCGCCTTCACGCTGCAGGTGGTCGAGCCGCATCTCAACGGCCCCGGCGGCGACGTGCCTGTCATCGTCCACGACGTGAAGCGCGGCCGCACCGAGGTGATCTGCGGCCAGGGCCCCGCCCCGGCGCGCGCCACCATCGCGCATTACAAGAGCGAAGGCCTCGACATGGTGCCCGGCACCGGCCTGCTCGCGGCCTGCGTCCCCGGCACCTTCGAATCCTGGATGATGCTGCTGCGCGACTACGGTACGATGCGCGTGCGCGACGTGCTGGAGCCCGCAATCTCCTATGCGCGCGACGGCTACCCGCTGGTGGAGCGCGCCTGCGCCACGATCCAGACCGTCGAACAATTATTCCGCAAGCATTGGCCAACGTCGGCCGCCGTCTACCTGCCGAACGGCGAGGTGCCGAAGCCCGGCACGCTCTTTACCAACAAGACGCTGGCCGCGACCTACGCACGAATTCTCAGCGAAGCCGAGAGCGGCGGCGGTGGCCGTGATGCCGAAATCGAGCGCGCGCGCAAAGCCTGGTCGCAAGGCTTCGTCGCGGAAGCCATCGACAAATTCTGCCGGACGCAAGAGGTGATGGACGTCAGCGGTTCGCCGCATCGCGGCGTGCTCTCTGCCGACGACATGGCGCGCTGGCAACCGACGATCGAAGCGCCGCTCACCTACGACTATGGCCGCTATACCGTCTGCAAGGCCGGAGTCTGGAGCCAGGGTCCGGTGACGCTGCAACAGCTCGCGCTTCTGAAGGGCTTTGCCCTCGACGGGCTCGATCCCACCGGGCCGGAGTTCATCCATCTCCAGATCGAATGCGCAAAACTTGCCTTTGCCGATCGCGAAAAATTCTACGGCGACCCCAAGTTCAGCGAGATCCCGACCGCGACGCTGCTATCGGACGCCTATAACGACGAACGCCGCAAGCTGGTTACCGAGAAGGCTTCGCTCGATCTCCGGCCCGGCGCAATCGAGGGCTTTGGCGGCGTCGTCAAGCTGCGCCGCGCTGAAGGCCAGCGCGAGGCCGTTGGCGCGCTCGGCGCCGGTGAACCAACCGTGGGGCGCTTCGGCGAGGTGCGCGGCGACACCGTGCATTTCGACATTGTCGACAAAGCCGGCAACATGGTGTCTTCGACGCCTTCAGGGGGCTGGCTGCAATCTTCGCCCATCATTCCCGAGCTGGGTTTCTGCCTCGGCAGCCGCGCGCAGATGTTCGATTTGGAGGAGAACCAACCTGGTTCGCTCGCGCCGGGCAAGCGGCCGCGCACGACGCTGTCGCCGACCATGGCACTGCGCGACGGCGAGCCGTACCTCGCCTGGGGTTCGCCCGGCGGCGACCAGCAGGACCAGTGGATCACGCAGTTCTTCCTGCGCCATGTCCATTGCAATCTCAATCTCCAGGAGGCGATCGACGCGCCGGCTTGGCACTCCGAGCATTTCCCGATCTCGTTCTGGCCGCGTACAGCCCGCCCCGGCGTGCTCGTGGTCGAGAACCGCGTGTCCAAGGCGACGATCGAGAACCTTCGTGAGCGCGGACACATCGTGGAAGTTGGCCCCGACTGGTCCGAAGGCCGCCTCACCGCGGCCTCGCGCGTGGGCGTGCGGCGGCGCGCCGCCGCGAATCCGCGCGGCATGCAAGGTTACGCCGCGGGACGCTGAAGGCAGCACATGACCTGGTCGATCATCGCGCGAGACCCTGCTACCGGCCAGCTCGGCATCGCGGTTGCCACCCGGTTCTTCGCCGTCGGCGCGCGCGTGCCCTATATCGCGGCTGGCCTCGGCGCGATCGCGACACAGGCCTTCGTCAACCCCTATTACGGCATCGACGGCCTCAAGCTGCTGCGGCAGGGCCTCAATGCGCACGACGTGCTGGCCGCGCTGCTCGCGACCGACGATGGCCGCGAGAGCCGTCAGATCCACATCATGGATGCGAGCGGCGAGATCGCCGCCCATACCGGGCGCGACTGCGTCGACTGGTGCGGGCACATCGCAGGCAGCGGGTTCTCCATCGCCGGCAACATGCTGGCTGGCGCCGACGTGCTCGACGAGACCGCGAAGACCTATATCGCCAACGACAGTCTGTCCTTCCCGCGCCGCCTGCTCGCCGCGATGCGAGCGGGCGAAGCCGCCGGCGGCGACAAGCGCGGCAAGCAGTCCGCCGCGCTCTTGATCCATGGCGAGGAGGAATGGCCGGCACTGGACATTCGCGCCGACGACCATCCTGATCCGATCAGTGAGCTCGAACGCCTCGAGCAGGTCAGCCACGAGCTCTGGGTGCATTTTCGCACATCCATGCCGACGCGGCAGAACCCGGCCGGCAATACCGATCGCAGCGTCATCGACGCCAGCATCCAAGCAGCGCGTGCAAGGCAATCATGAGCGCGAGCCCCCTCATCGAGATCAGGGACCTCCGCATCCGTTTCCACGGCGACGACGGCCGCATCACCCACGCGGTCGACAGTGTCGACCTCAGTGTCGCCAACGGCGCGACGCTCGGCCTCGTCGGCGAATCCGGTTGCGGCAAGAGCGTGACGTCGCTGGCGATCATGGGCCTGTTGCCGAAGCAAAGTGCGGAGATATCGGGCGCGATCCGCTTCGACGGCCTCGATCTCCTGCGGACGCCGGACCAGACCCTGCGCAATCTGCGCGGCAACCGGCTCGCGATGATCTTCCAGGAGCCGATGACCTCGCTCAATCCGAGCTTCACCATCGGCGACCAGATCATCGAGACCATTTTGCGCCACCGCAGCGGCTCGCGGAAAAGCGCGCGCGAGCGGGCGATCGAGCTGCTGCGCCGCGTCCACATCCCCTCGCCCGAGCGGCGGATCGACGAATATCCGCACAAGCTCTCCGGCGGCATGCGCCAGCGCGTGATGATCGCGATGGCGCTGGCCTGCGATCCGCGCCTGCTGATCGCGGACGAGCCGACGACCGCGCTCGACGTCACCTTGCAGGCGCAAATCCTGGAGCTGATGCGGGAGTTGAAAGCGGCAAGCGGCGCCGCGATCATCCTGATCACGCACGATCTCGGCGTGGTCGCCGAGGTCTGCGACGAGGTCGCGGTGATGTATGCCGGCGAGATCGTCGAGCGCGCGCCGGTGGACGACTTGTTCTCGGCGCCGCAGCATCCCTACACCGTCGGCCTGCTCGGCTCGATCCCGCGGCTCGACCATCGCGCTGAACAGCTTGCGACGATCGAAGGCATGGTGCCGAACATGGCGCAGCCGCCCGCAGGCTGCCGCTTCGCCGCGCGCTGCCCGTTCGTGCTGGACGCCTGCACCAAGGCACCGCCGCCATTGATCGAAGTCAGCCCCGGTCACCTCTCGCGCTGCATCCGCGCGCCGCTCGAACGTCTGGTGTCGTGATGGCACTGCTCGAGGTCACGGGCCTGGTCAAGCACTTCGTCGCCGAGCGCTCGCTGTTCGGCCGGGCGCTGGCGCACGTCAAGGCGGTCGATGGCGTCTCCTTCTCGCTCGAAGCCGGCAAGACGCTGGCGCTCGTCGGCGAATCCGGTTGCGGCAAATCCACCGTAAGCCGCCTGGTGCTGCGGCTGATCGAGCCGGACGCGGGTATGGTCCGGTTCGACGGCCGCGATCTCCTCTCGCTTGATCCCAATGCGCTGCGCGCCTTCCGCCGCGAAGCGCAGATCATCTTTCAGGACCCCTACGCCTCGCTCAATCCGCGCATGACCGTCGGGCAGATCCTGACCGAGCCGCTGGCGCTGCACGATCTCGTGCCGCCGGCAGAGCGGCGCGCGCGCGTCGCGGAAATCTTGCGGCTGGTCGGGCTGGAGCCGAGGCTGGCATGGCGCTATCCGCACGAATTCTCCGGCGGCCAGCGCCAGCGCATCGCCATCGCCCGCGCGCTCGCGGTCGAGCCGAAGCTGATCATCTGCGACGAGCCGGTCTCGGCGCTCGACGTCTCGATCCGCTCGCAGATCCTCAATCTGCTGCGCGAGCTACAGGACCGGCTCGGCCTTGCCTATATTTTCGTCTCGCACGACCTCGCCGTGGTCAAGCACATCGCCGACCACGTCGCGGTGATGAATCTCGGCCAGATCGTCGAGACGGCGGAGGCGGATGCGCTGTTCGCCTCACCCCGACATCCCTATAGCCGAGCGCTGCTGTCCGCGATCCCGCTGCCACAGCCGAAGGCGAAGCGCGCGACCGTCCTGCTCGAGGGCGAGATCCCGAGCGCGCTCAATCCGCCCGCCGGCTGCCGCTTCCACACCCGCTGCCCGTTCGTGATCGAGCGCTGCCGCAACGAGGCGCCTGCGCTTCTAGCTGACGGCGCTGGCCACGCCGCCGCCTGTCACCGCACGGCGGAGCTGCCGTCTGCCGACGCCATCCTGCCGGCAGCCGGCGGGTTTTCGCCGGCGCTTGGAAAATTGGTCGCGGCCTTCAGCCGAAAGACGGAAGGCGGGAGCCCTGCCGGGGTTGGTATACAAGGCGCCGCGCCCACAACGACGTAGCCGAAGCAATGGGGATTGTCCGATGAAGATGTTTCGCCTGGCCGCAACGGCCGCCGCTGTCCTGCTGTCGCTTGGAGCCGCGCAGGCCCAGACCACGCTGCGCATCGGCCTCGCCGAGGATCCTGATATCCTCGATCCCACGATGGCGCGCACCTATGTCGGCCGCATCGTGTTCTCCGCCTTCTGCGACAAGCTGTTCGACATCGACGAGAAGCTCAACATCGTGCCGCAGCTCGCCCTGTCGAGCGAGACCGCCGACGACGGCAAGGCGCTGGTCCTCAAGCTCCGCCCCGGCGTGAAATTCCACGACGGCGAGCCATTCGACGCCGAGGCCGCAAAGTTCTCGCTGGAGCGGCATCTGACGTTCCCCGGCTCGTTCCGCAAGCCCGAGCTCGCCTCGGTCGATCATATCGACATCGTCGATCCCCTCACGGTCAAGCTGGTGCTGAAGTCGCCGTTCTCGCCGCTGCTGGCCCAGCTAACCGACCGCGCCGGGATGATGGTGTCGCCGAAGGCGGCGAAAGAGGCCGGCGACAAGTTCGGCCTGCGCCCGGTCTGCGCCGGCCCTTATAAATTCGTCGAGCGCGTGCAGCAGGACCGCATCGTGTTCGAGAAATTCGCGGACTATTGGAACAAGGACAACGTCTTCATCGACAGGATCGTGTTCCAGCCGATCGTCGATGCCACGGTGCGGCTCGCCAACCTGAAATCCGGCGGCCTCGATTTGATCGAGCGCGTGCTCGCCACCGACCTGAAGGAAGTCCGCGCGGATTCACGGCTGAAGGTCGCGACCGCGATCGAGCTTGGCTATCAGGGCGTCACGCTCAACATCGGCAAGGACAAGGCCAAGGGGCCGCTCAGCCAGTCCGCCAAGGTGCGCCAGGCGCTCGACCTTGCGATCGACCGCGACGCCATCAACCAGGTCGTGTTCAACGGCGAGTTTCAGGTCGGCAATCAATGGGTCAACCCTGATCATCCCTACTATCAGAAATCCCTTCCGGTCCGTCACCGCAACGTCGAGAAGGCCAAGGCGCTGCTGAAGGAGGCCGGCGTGACACCGCCGGTCAGCGTCGATTTCCTGGTGCCGAAGGGCGCGGAGACCGAGACGCCGGCGCAGGTCATCCAGTCGATGGCGGCCGAGGCCGGGTTCGACATGAAGATCCGCCTCACCGAATTCGCGACCGGGCTGAAGCAGGCGGAGTCCGGCGATTACCAGGCCTATATGCTGGCGTGGAGCGGGCGCGTCGATCCCGACGGCAACACCTTTGTATTCCTGCACAGCGGTGCGCCGCAGAATTACGGCGCGTGGAACAACCCGCAGGCCGACAAGGCGCTGGAGGACGCGCGATCGGTCACCGATCCCACCAAGCGCAAGGCCAGCTATGAGGCCCTGGCCAAGCTGGTCCAGGACGAGGAGCCGCTGCTGTACCTCTACCACCGCCGCATCATCATCGCGCACACGACCAAGCTCGAAGGCTACAAGCAGATGCCCGACGGCCTCGTGCGCGTGATCGGGCTCAAGCTGAAGTGACGCCGCCAGAATGCTGAACTTCCTCGCCCGCCGCCTCGCGCAGATCGTGCCGACGCTGTTCTTCGTCTCGGTACTGATCTTCTCGCTGCAGCAATTGCTGCCGGGCGATCCCGCGCTGGTGATGGCGGGCGAAGAGCGCGACCCGGCCGTGATCGAACAGATCCGCCACCAGTACCGGCTCGATCAGCCGGTCCCGGTGCAGTACGCCTACTGGATCAAGGGCGTACTCTCTGGCGATTTCGGCGAGTCGCTGCGCAACAAGATGCCGGTGCGCGAGCTGATCGCTCAGAAGCTGCCGGTGACGCTGCAGCTCGGCGCGATGGCGATCGTGATCGCGTTCCTGATCGGCATTCCCGCCGGCATCGTCGCAGCCGTGAAGAAAGGCTCGGCCTGGGATTACGGTGCGAACCTGTTTGCGCTGTGGGGCATCTCGACGCCGAATTTCTGGCTCGGGATCATGCTGATCTTCCTGTTCTCGATCGAGCTTGGCTGGCTGCCGGCTTCCGGCTACGTGCCGCTCACCGAGAACTGGCGCGCGAGCTTGGCGGTCACCATCATGCCGGCTTTCGTGCTCGGCAACGCGATTGCCGCGGTCCTGATGCGGCATACCCGCAGCGCCATGCTGCAGGTGCTGGAAAGTGACTACGTCCGCACCGCCCGGGCCAAGGGACTGTTGGAGCGCTCGGTGATCCTGAAGCACGCGATGCGCAATGCGCTGACGCCCGTCATCACGCTCGGCGCGCTCGAGCTCGGCACGCTGTTATCAGGCGCCGTCCTGACCGAGCAGATCTTCTCCATTCCCGGCTTCGGCAAGCTGATCGTGGATGCCGTCTTCAACCGCGACTACGCCGTGGTGCAGGGCGTCGTGCTGGTGACGGCCACGGTCTATATCACGCTGAATCTCGTTGCCGACATCGCCTATATCCTCGTCAATCCGCGGCTGCGGGGCTAGAGCATGACCGACGCCGCGCTGCCGGGCCCTCTCACGCAAGCCGACGAGCTGGATAGCCCGGCCCGCCGCGCGCGTCGGCGGCTGTTCAAGCGCAAGGCGGCGGTGTTCGGGCTCGCCGTGCTCACGATGTTCATCGTGCTCGCCGTGCTGGCCCCGCTCATCGTGCCCTATGATCCCATCGCGACGAGCTGGAGCCTGGTGCGCAAGCCGCCCACCGCGGCGCATTGGTTCGGCACCGACGAGCTCGGCCGCGACATCTTCAGCCGGATCGTCTACGGCGCGCGCGCCTCGCTGCTTGCGGGCCTCATCTCGGTAGCGATCGCGCTCGGCATCGGCGTGCCGCTCGGCCTGCTCGCCGGCTATCGCGGCGGCTTTGTCGATGCGCTGATCAGCCGGATCACGGATGCGATGCTGGCCTGCCCGTTCCTGATCCTGGCGATCGCGCTGGCGGCGTTCCTCGGGCCGAGCCTCGGCAATGCCATGATCGCGATCGGCATCTCCGCAACGCCGATCTTCATCCGCCTGACCCGCGGCCAGGTGCTCGTCGTCAAGGCCGAGGACTATGTCGAGGCCGCGCGCGCGCTCGGCAACCCGCCATGGCGGATCGCGCTGTCGCATATCCTGCCGAACATCCTGCCCGCGCTGCTGGTGCAGGCGACGCTCTCGATCGCCGCCGCCATCATCGCCGAAGCCGCGCTGTCGTTCCTCGGCCTCGGCCAGCAGCCGCCGGCGCCGTCCTGGGGCAGCATGCTCAACGCCGCGCAACGCTTCCTGACACAGGCGCCGTGGATGGCGATCTGGCCGGGGCTTGCGATCTTCCTCGTAGTGCTGTCGCTGAACCTGCTCGGCGACGGCCTGCGCGACGCGCTCGATCCGCGGCAGCGCTAGCTATTCCTCATGGTAAGGAGCGCGCCCTTCGCGCGCGTCTCGAACCATGAAGGCCCCGCTGCAACCCGCGGCCATCCTTCGAGACGCGGCCTGACGGCCGCTCCTCAGGATGAGGACCTCAAATCACCACTTCCCGCAACACGCGGCGGCAATCCATCTCGTATTCGAGATCGACTACCGGAGGGCGGGCGAAATGCCAGGTCAGGCCGGAGCGCAGCGCGCCACGGCGGACCAGTTCGTCGGCGAGTGCGTGGTGGAAGTCGTGCACGGAGTAGGCCTGCACCGCGGTGGTGTCGCTCCAGCCGAAGCCGAAGGCCGCCATCCGGTTTTCCATCTGCGACGTCGTCGTGAAGCGCACCTTCTCCCGCAGCCCCTCCGGGCTGAGGTCGCGATAGCGCACGGTGCGCTCGACATAGGTGCCGCCGCCCTCGCGCGCCTCGGCGCCGCCTGATATCACGAAGGACGGCGCTTTCGAGCGGGTCGGACGCGTGAACGAGAACGCGTAGAACGACGGCTCTGACGGCGGATCGATCTCGGGACAGACATTGCTGCGCGCCACCGGATTGGTGGTGCCGTCGAAGATGCTCCATTCGGACAGCGTCTTCACATAGTGCAGGTTGAACGCGCGAAAGCCCTCTTCGCTGAAGGCTGCCGGTGAACGCAGCTCGCAGGCGCAGAATGCCGTCAGCGGCCGTCCTGCCTCCTGAATGAATCTTGCCGCCAGTGCAAACCCTTCCGCGAGCGACACCAGACGATCGAAGCGGACACGTTCGACCTCGTAGCCGTCGTCCGCGGCGGCCCCCGCCGAATACTGGAACACGGACGGAATGAAGCGGTAATTGCCGGCAGCGAACTCACGAACCATGGCGAACTCCTATTCCAGTTGCATGCGAATGCCCTTGGCGCCGTTGAGTAGGCGCTTCAGGTGAAAGCCGGCCAGGGAATCGTCGGCGTGCATGCCGACCAGCGCGGCAAAGGCCGGCATGGCCGCGGCATCACCGGCCTCCATCTTGGCGAAAGCCTCCGAATACAGCGCCGTTTCCGGCGCTTCGAACTTGCCCGGTGGGAGCGGCTCGAACGCGCGCAACGGCTCGCTGCGTCCGCGCAGCATCAGCTCCCCCACGGGGCGGCCTTGAAAATTCTCAGCCGCCTCGGCGACGCTGGCGCTGACGCAAATGCGGGTGCCCAGATGCTTGTTGGCGGCCTCCAGCCGCGCCGCGATGTTGATGGAGTCCCCATACGCGGTGTAATCGAAGAAGCGGTTGCCGCCGAAATTGCCGACCAGCGCGGGACCGGCGTGAATGCCGATGCGGGTGGCACCGAAGGTCACGCCCATGGCGCTCTGGCGCGCGCGAAAGTCCTGCGCCCAGGCATCGAGCTCATGGGCGCAGGCGACCGCACGCGTGGCATAATCCGGCTGATCGCCGGGCGCGTTGAAGAGCACCTGGATCGCATCGCCGATGATCTTTGCGACCGTGCCCTCATGGGCGAAGACGATTTCGGTCATGCCGCCGACATACTCGTTAAGCAACTTGCCCAACGTCTCGGGCGGCGCGCTCTCGACCAATGAGGTGAAGCCGGTAATATCGGTGAAGATGGTGGCGACATCGCGCCACTGCACTTCGATGCCCTCGCCGTCGCCGCTGGCGGCCAGACGCTTGGCAAGCTCGGGCGAGAAATGACGCGATAGCGCGGCATGGGCGCGCTCGGCTTCCATCTGGCGCCGCCGCACCTCGCGCAGCATCTCGATATGGCGGATGGTCTTCTCGATGGTGGCTTCCAGATCGGCGAAGTCGATCGGCTTGGTCAGGAAGTCGAACGCGCCGCGGTTCATTGCGGTGCGGATATTGCTCATGTCGCCATAGGCCGAGACAATGATGGTCGACTTCTTGTCCTCGGCCTCCTGGAGTTTCGCGAGCAGCGAGAGGCCATCCATCCTGGGCATGTTGATATCGGAGACCACCATGTCGACCTGCGGGTTCTGCTCGAGCGAAGCCAGCGCCTCGATACCGTCGCGGGCGAATATGATGGCGACCTGTCCGTCGCGGATCTGCCTGCGAAACTTTTGCAGGACCAGCGCTTCGAGATCCGGCTCGTCGTCGACGAAGAGGATGGTCGCGCTCATGCGGCTTGCTCGAGCCTCGTGTCGATCTCCTGTCGCAGCAAGGCAAAGTCGATCGGCTTGGTGAGAAGCCCGACGGCGCCGCGCTCGATCGCCTTTCGCCGCGTCTCGGCGTCGCCATAGGCCGTGATCATGATGACGGGGACGTCCGGATGCGCGGCACGCACCTTCGGCAGCATGTCGAGCCCGCTCATGCCGGGCATGTTGATGTCGGACAGGATCAGGATCAGCGAAGGATCGCGAACCTCGGCGGCCCGCTTGAGCGCATCGGGCGCCGAGGAGGCGAACTCCATCTGGAAGCGGCCGGCGCGCAGCTCGCGCCGGAATTGCTGCCGGAACAGCGCCTCGACGTCGGGCTCGTCGTCGACGACCAGGATGTAAACGTTCACGACTTGCCTCCGGAAGTGCCGTCCGCCGCCATCGTGCGCGGCAGGGTGATGATGAACTCGGTGAATACACCTTGTGTGGTGTTCACGTCGATGGTGCCACCGTGCTGCTTCACGACGATGTCATGGCTCATGGAGAGGCCGAGCCCAGTGCCCTCGCCGGCCGGCTTGGTGGTGAAGAAGGGATTGAACATCTTCTCCTTCACCTCGGGCGGAATTCCCGTGCCATTGTCACGAATCCGGATCTCGACGCTGCCACCAAGGTCTTTTGTTGCTGCGCTCAAACTCGGCTCGAAGGTCTCACCCGCGCTCTCCTTGCGCTTGGCCGTGGCATAGAAGCCGTTCGAGATCAGGTTGAGCAAGACGCGCGTGATCTCCTGCGGATAGATGTCGACCATACCGGCAGCGGGATCGAACGTGCGCTGGAGCGTAACGTTGAAGGACGGCCGTTCGGCGCGCGCGCCATGATAGGCGAGATTGAGGCTCTCCTCGACGATCGCATTGATGTCGACGGCCCGATGCTCGCCGGAACCCTCGCGCGAATGCAGCAGCATGTTCCTGACGATGGAATCGGCGCGCTTGCCGTGCTGCACCACCTTCTCGAGATTGCTCCTGAGCATGCGGGTCAGCTCGTCGACCTCCTCCCTGGTCTTGCCGTCGAGCGCAGCCGATTGCAGCGCCTCGTTGAGCTCATCGATCAGCTCCGTCGAGAGAGCGGAGAAATTGTTGACGAAGTTGAGCGGGTTCTTGATCTCGTGGGCGATGCCGGCGGTGAGCTGGCCGAGCGAGGCAAGCTTCTCGGTCTGGATCAGGCGATCCTGGGCGGCGCGCAGCTCGCTCAGGGATTGGGACAGTGCCTCGGTGCGCTCACGCAACTCTCGAAGCAGCCGCGTGTTCTCGATGGCGATGACCGCTTGCCTGGTGAAGTTTTCGACCAGCGCGATCTGCTTGTCCGTGAAGAGCCGTACCTCCTTTCGAAAGATCGTAATCGCGCCGATCAATTGATCTTCCTTAAGCATGGGGACGACCATGAGCGTGCGGGCTCCGGCAACCTCCACCATCGGAATGACATTGGGAACGCGAGCCAGGTAAGCCGGGCTCTCCCTAAGATCGGGAACCTGCGAAGACTTTCGTGTCTGGACGACAGTTTCAAGCGTGGTGCCGGGATAAGGACGCATCGGTGTGCGTCGCCTGAAATCAGAGAACTCGGATGGAAGGTTGTAGTCCGCAGCCAGATTGAACTCTTCGCCGTCCCAAAAATTCATCGTTCCAAAGGATGCGCCGCACACGCGCGTGGCATTCTCCAGCATTTTGCGAAACACCGGCTCCAGCTCGCCCGGCGAGGAGCTGATCACTTCCAACACTTCGGACGTTGCGGTCTGCTGTTCCAGCGATTCCCGCAGTTCCGCAGTGCGCTGCTCGACCTTGTTTTCGAGGTCGGCATAGGATTCCTGCAAGCGCGCGCCCATGTCGTTGAACTGGTCGGCGAGCCCTTCGAGCTCGTCGCCCGTCCGGATCGAGATGCGCTGGGAGAAGTCGCCACCGCCGATCCGTTCCGCACCGCTGCGCAGGGCCTGGATCGGCCCGACCATGCGGCGCGCAAGGAATACCCCCGCAAGCACCGCGAAGATCGACGCCCCGAGCAGCACGATCGCAAGCCGCTGCAGCGAGGCGTAGAGCGACGCATAGGCCTCCTCGACCGGCAGCTCGACGAACATGGTCCAGTGCAACGGCTCGATTGGTGCCGATGCGGTCAGGACCTTCTGGCCCTGGATGTTGCGCGCTTCCTCGAGCGCGTCCGGCATGGTGCCGCCGGCCGCCTGCGCGGCGCGCACCTGTGCGAGGCCGGACATGTCGGTGTTGCGCAGCACGAGACTGATATCGGGGTGCGCGATCAGGCGCCCTTCCGGGCCGACGACATAGGCATGCCCGTGCTGGCCGACCTTGATCTGCGAGACCACGTCCCAGATCAGCTTGAGATTGACCTCGGCAATACTGACACCTGCATCCCTGCGCGCGCCGGCCAGCGCCAGCGTCATGTAGGGCTCAGACTCCCGGCGGAAATAGACCGGACCGTAATAGACCTTGTGCGCGACCGCCTCGGTGAACTTCGGATCATTGGACAGGTCGATCCCGCTCTCGATCGCATCCATCGCCAGCCGCGAGACCCGCAACCGTTCCTTGCCGGTCGAATCCACCTGGGCAAGCTCGGTGATCCCGGGCACCTGGCGCAGCAGCCGCAGCGCGTCGAACCGGCGCTGCTCGGTCGAGCCCGCCGACCACGGCAGTTGCGTCGTCCATCCGAGCTGGTTCTCGATTTCCTTGACGAATTGGCCGATCTTGGCTGCGGCCGCCTCGGCCTGCTCATGCTGGACCCGGATCAGCGAAGCCTTGTGCTCGCGATAATAGAAGAAGACCTCGAACAGGCCGTTGGCCAGCAGCGCGATGGCGACGACAGCCACGAACAGCGCGACATATTTGGTGAACAGCCGGGTCCTGATCCCCCGCCCCGCACCCGCGCCGGCAGCGACGCCATCCGAGGCCGCGCTCGGCAGCGTCCTGGCTTGCGGGGTGTCGGGATGGAGAGAAAGGCTCATCACCCGGAACCTAGCAAGAAGACGGGACCTTGTCTTTCGCAAGCGCGGGATAAGGCCCCATCCAGTGAGCCCGGCGCCCGGACGCAACAAAAAGGGCGGCAGCGGACCCGCCGCTGCCGCCCTCGTTCGCTTGCTAGCTTGCGGCGTCAGGTCGGCCGCAGGGCCTTGGAGCCAAGGTCGAGCTCATTGACCTGCTTGTTCCGCTCGGAATCGGCGGCCGCGCGATGGTCGGTTGCCAGCACCACATAGACCGCGGGCAGCACGAACAGCGTGAACAGCGTGCCGATCGACATGCCGGCCACGACGACCAGGCCGATCGAGAAGCGGCTGGCCGCGCCCGCGCCGGTCGCAGTCAGGAGCGGGATCAGTCCGGTCACCATCGCGGCCGTCGTCATCAGGATCGGCCGCAGGCGGATGCGGGCCGACATTTCGATGGCCGAGCGGCGGTCGAGCCGCTCGTTGACCTGGAGCTCGTTGGCGAACTCCACCATCAGGATGCCGTGCTTGGTGATCAGGCCGACCAGGGTGAGCAGACCGACCTGGGTGTAGATGTTCATGGTCGCCACGCCGAAGAACAGCGGGATCAGCGCACCGACGATCGCCATCGGCACCGAGATCATGATCACCAACGGGTCACGCAAGCTCTCGAACTGCGCGGCCAGCACCAGGAAGATGATGATGAGCGCGAAGCCGAAGGTGATCGCAAGCTGATTGCCTTCCTGCACGTACTGCCTGGAGTCGGCGAGATAGTCGTGGCTGAAGCCTTGCGGCAGCTTCTTGGCCTCGCTTTCGAGGAAGTCGACCGCCGCACCGACGGTCACGCCGGGCATCGGCACGGCCGAGAACGTCGCCGAATTGAGCTGATTGTAGTGCGTCAGCGAGTTTGGATCGGTCTTGGTCTCGATCGACACCACCGTCGACAGCGGAAGCTGCTGGCCGGTGTTGGTCGTCACATAGAAGCCACCGAGCGATTCCGGCGACAGCCGCTTGGCGCGCGGAACCTGCGGGATCACCTGGTAGGACCGGCCCTCCAGATTGAAGCGATTGACGTAGTTGCCACCCAGCAGGACCGCGAGCGTGGCGCCGAGGTTCTGCATATTGACGCCGAGATCCTGCGCCTTGGTGCGGTCGATCGTGACCTTCACGTTCGGCTGGTTGTAGGCAAGATCGCTGTCGGAGACGATGAACATGCCGCTCTTGCGCGCAGCGTCCTTCAGCTTCTCCATCTGCTCATAGACCGTCTGGAACCCGGCGGTGGAATTGATCACCATCTGCACCGGAAGACCGCCCGGCCCGCCCGGCAGCGGCGGCAGGTTGAACGCGAAGGCCTGCACGCCCTCGATCTTGGAGAGCTCGGCCTGCACCAGCGGCTTCAACTGGATCGACGAGCGCTTGCGCTCCTCCCAGGGCTTGAGCAGCATGCCGGCGATGCCGCCCTGCGGGCCGTTGATGCCGTTCAGCACGAAACGCAGATCGGTCTCGGGGAATTTCGAAAATTCATGGTCGAGCTTGTCGCCGTAGAAATCGACATAGTCGATGTTGGCGTATTTCGGCGCTTTGGTCACCGCGAACACGATGCCCTGGTCTTCCTCGGGCGCCAGCTCCTTCGACGTGTGCATGTAAAGGAAGCCGACGAGTCCGAGGATCGTCACCGCGAACAGGCCCGTGATGGCCTTGTAGTCGAGCGAGCGGTCGAGCCTGCGGCCGTACCAGCGCGTCAGCGCGCCGAACACCTTGTTGACGGTCTTGGCGAAGCGGCCCTCTTCGGTGTTCTTCAGCAGCACCGAGCACATCATCGGCGACAATGTCAGCGCGATCACGCCCGACACGATCACCGAGCCCGCCAGCGTGAAGGCGAATTCGCGGAACAGCGATCCGGTGAGGCCGCCAAGGAAGCCGATCGGCGCGTACACCGCGGCGAGCGTGATGGTCATCGAGATGACCGGGCCGACGATTTCACGCGCGCCTTGCAGCGACGCCTGGACCGGCGTCTTGCCCTCCTCCAGATGGCGATGGATGTTCTCCACCACGACGATAGCGTCGTCGACCACAAGGCCGATCGCCAGCACCATCGCGAGCAGCGTCAGAAGGTTGAAGCTGAATCCCAGCGCCAGCATCAGGGTGCAGACGCCGATCATCGACAAGGGAATCGTGACGACGGGAATGATGACCGACCGCAGCGACGCCAGAAACAGGAAGATGACCACGATCACGATGATCACGGCTTCGCCGAGCGTCTTCTCCACCTCGTCGATCGAGGACTGGATGAACTTGGTCGAGTCGTAGGCGACCTTCATCTTCATCGACGGCGGCAGATTGCGCTCGAGCTCGGGGAACAGCGCGCGCACGCCCTTGACCAGCGTCAGCGGGTTGCCCTGTGGGGTTGCCTGCACACCGATGAAGATCGCGTGCTCGCCGTTGAAGGCGACGCTCGCATCCGTGCTTTGGGCGGCAAGCTCGACGGTGCCGATGTCCTCCATCCGCACGAAGCCGCCGTCCTTGGCCTTGACGATCATCTTCTTGAACTGGTTGACGTCGGTCAGGCCCGTGTTCGTCGAGACGTTCGAGACGATGAGATAACCCTTGGTCTGCCCCGCCGCGGACTGGAAGTTGTTGGCGGTGATCGCCGCCGCGACGTCGGCCGGCGACACGTTGCGGCCGGCCATCTTCTCGGGATCGAGCCACAGCCGCATCGCGAAGGTCTGGCCGCCGAGAATGTCGGCGGAAGCCACACCGTCGACGGTCGACAGCACCGGCTGCACCACGCGCGTCAGATAATCCGAGATCGCCGAGCCCGAGAGCTCCTCGGACGAGAAGCCGAGATACATCACGGCCGTAGTCTGGCCCGTAGTCTTGGTGACGATTGGGTCGTTGGATTCCTTCGGGATCAGGTATTTGACCGAATTCGTCTTCGCCAGCACCTCGGTGAGAGCCTGGTTCGGATCGAAGTTCAGCTTGATGTAGACCTGGATCGTCGAGGTGCCGAGCACCGAGGACGAGGTGATGTAGTCGACGCCCTCGGCGGACGCGACCGCCTGCTCGATCGGCGTGGTGATGAAACCCTGGATCAGATCCGCGGACGCGCCCGGATAGACGGTCGTGATGTTGATGACCGTGTTCGACAGCTTCGGATATTGCCGGATCGGCAGCACCATCGCCGCGCGCAGGCCGATCAGCAGGATCAGCAGACTGACGACGACCGACAGAACCGGGCGTTTGATGAAAATATCGGTAAAGCGCATCGCGGCGATCTCGATCTATATGTCTCAAGAAAAGTGATCCGGCCGAGCCGGATCACTTGAATGCAGAGGGTCAGTAGCGCGGCGGCTGCGCCGGGATCTGCGGAGCCGGGTCGGTCGAAATCGACACCGCCGCGCCCGATTGCAGCTTGAGCTGGCCGACGGCAACGACCTTGTCGCCCGCCTTCACGCCCTTGATGATTTCGACGCGACCTTCGACCCGGTTGCCGGTCTGCACGAAGGTGCGCACCGCGGACAGGCTGGTCTTGCCGTCTTCTTCCTTCTTCTCGGTGATCACGAACACCGAGTCGCCGTACAGCGTGTAGTCGACCGCCGTCTCCGGAACGGTGATCACGGCCGGCTTGTCCGGCAGCACCACCGTGGTGGTCACGAACATGCCGGGCTTCAGGATCTTCTCCGGATTGGCGATCGTCGCCTGCACGCGGATGTTGCGGGTGTCGGTCGAGATTTGCGGTTCGATCGTGGTGATCTTGCCTTCGAAGATACGACCCGGATAGGCATCGACCTTCAACTTGACAGTCTGGCCGACCTTGAGGCTGCCGGAATCCTTTTCCGTCACGGTGAAGTTGGCCCACAGCTCCGACAGATCGGTCAACGACACGATCGCCGTACCCGCCGTCAGATACTGACCGACCTCGACCTTGCGGACGCCGAGATCGCCGGAGAACGGTGCGCGCACCAGCTTCTGCGAGATCAGCGCCTCGGTCTTGGCGATGCCGGCCTGCGCCTGGTCGTAGGCGGCCTGCGCGGTATCGACGGTCGCCTGCGGACCGAACTGGCGCGCGGCCAGCTGCTTGGCACGATCAAGCGACAGCTGCGCGACGGTCGCCTGGGCCTTGTAATTGGCAAGGTCGCCCTGCTCCGGCGCGTCGAACAGCTGGACCAGCGGCGTGCCGGCTTCGACGCGCGTGCCCGGCGCGAACTTGATCTCGGTGACGCGGCCGTTGACGTCGGCACTGACGTCGACCTGGTGCACGGCGACGAGGCCGCCGACCGCGGTGAGCAGGTTCGGCACCACCTCGGACTTGGCCTCCGCCGCGCTGACCGCGGTCGGCGGCGGCTTGTTGTTGGCGAAGAACTGCTTGATCATCTGGCCGCGGAAATAATTGAACCAGACGAGGCCGCCGACCAGCACCGCCAGGAGCGTGCCGACGATGATGAACCAGAGCACCGGCCGGACCGGACGCTTGGGAGCCTTGTTGTCGATCGGTTCGCCCGAAATCTTGTGTTCGGTTACGATGTTCATGTCATGCACTCTCTGCAATCGCCGCCTTGCCGGCATCCGCGGCCTGATTGTGGCCCAGATGCGAAGCAATTGCGGCGTCGTTAAGTCCGATACCCCTCAGGAGAAACTCACACAGCTGCCGCTCGAGGTCTTCAGCCTTGCCGTAAGCGAGGCAAGGCGTGGCCGGCAGCCTGGTCAGCGCCGCAGTCATCACCGAGTGATGCGCAAACCAGAACAGATTGAGTGGATTGCCGCTGCATAGCCGCGCGTCCCCGGCGGCAACGGCACGTTCGAGCGAGGAGACGAAGATCGCCCCGATCAGCGTCTCGATCTTGGCATACAGCAAACGGGCGAATTCGCCATCATCCAAATGGCTCGTGGCCATCAGTCGCAGGCGCTGAGCCTCTTCCTGATCGGGACCATCAGCGATGTGCAGGAAATGCTCGACCATGCCGCGGATCACTTCGACCAGCGTGGCGGTCGAAGGCTCCCGCTCGAGAAGCTCGGTGAGCGCCGGGTCGGCCTCGCATTCGTCGCTGAGGATTTCGGCGTAGAGCGCCGCCTTGGACGGGAAATGCTTGAACAGCAACGCCTCGGAAATGGCAGCGGCGGCCGCCACGCTCTTGGTCGTGGTGCCGGTATAGCCATGTCGGGCAAAGCAGCGTTTCGCGGCTCCGAGGATCAATTGACGCCTCAGGTCGCTCGTCATACGCAATGAGCTCATGCTAGTGAGTAAGCACTCACCCACGCAAAAAGTCAAGCACTATGTTGCATCGCAACCTGAGTGCGTCGTTAATTCAGTGGAAATTGGCCCTGCCTGCACGGCTTCCGTGCAGGACCTGGGCGCCGGTGGGCACGGACAGGGCCGCCCTAGATTGGCTGGAAGCCGAGGTCGCCGCGGATCCGGTTGAGGATGTAAGTCCCGTCCCGGCTTGGCAAAATCCGCTCCAGGCTGGCGCTGTCGATCTTCATATTGGCAAAGCGCGGCCCCGCAGAGACGTCGTGGACGGCTTTGGCAAAGGCCTCGACCTCGGCCATGGTCGTGACGGCCCGGCTATCCCCGATGCCGCAGGCCTTGGCGACGCCAACGAGATCGGCGGCAGCGGAGGTGTGGCTGGTCTGGCCGCCCGTTTCGCCATAGGCCTCGTTGTCGAGCACTGCGATCGAGAGGTTGGACGGCTTCTGCAGCCCGATGGTGGCCAGGCTGCCCATGCCCATCAGCATCTCGCCGTCGCCGGTGATGACCAATACCGGCAGTTTTGGCTGCGCCAGGGCGAGCCCCAGCCCGATCATCGCGGCGCCGCCCATGCCGCCCCAGAGGTAGAAATTGCGGGCGTGGTCGCCGGCCGCGCACATGTCGTTGGTGGAGGCTCCGAGGCCGCCGATCGCGACGACGTCCTTGCGGTTCGCGAGCAGCGTGGACACCACCTGGCGGCGATCGAGGAGATTAGCCTTACTCATTTGGTGAAAACCTTGGCGCCGATCAGGCGCTGCGACAGAAGGACAGCGGTGGGGGTGAGCGCGTTGTAGGCTTGCGACGCAGCGGCTTCGAGCACGGCCGGCGCCTCGGCCGCGCTGGAGGCCCGCAGCACCTGGACACCCGACAGCTCGAACACGCCCTGCGTGGTCGAGCCCATCGGCACCTGCCACGGATTGAACTCGCCCCACTCGCCGCGCATGGTCACCAGCGTCAGGAACGGGAAGCGCAGGATCGGGATCAGCGACAGCATGTTGATGCAATTGCCGACGCCGCTCGACTGCATCAGCAGGACGCCGCGCTGTCCGCCGGCCCAGGCGCCGGCAAGAAGCGCCACGCCCTCCTCTTCCGTCGTGAGCGGAATGCCGCGCATCGTGGACGATGCCAGCACGCGCTGGATCAACTTGGAATGGCCGGCATCCGGCACGTAAGGTACCTGCCTGACATCGAAGCGTTGCAAGGTCGCGAAAATATCGTCGGGCCAATTCGGCGCCGTGTCGGCAGCGTCAGCGCGTGCGTGCATTTTCCTGTCCGGTCGGCTAGCAAGGTGGGCAGACTGTAGACGCATGCATGCGCCGACCAGAACAACAAAAACGGCATAACGGCTTTAACCGGCGAGTATAACGGGATGAACGCAGATGCGAAGGCGCTGGCGGCAAGCTTCGACCTCGAGAAGCTGACGCCGGAATTCTACGACGACCCCTACCCGACCTATCGTGCACTGCGGGAGAACGAGCCGGTCAAGCGTCTGCCGAACGGCACCGTGTTCCTGACCCGCTATGACGATCTCGTCACCACCTACAAGAACACCAAGTCGTTCAGCTCGGACAAGAAGCGCGAGTTCGCGCCGAAATACGGCGACACCCCGCTCTACGAGCATCACACCACCAGCCTCGTCTTCAACGATCCGCCGGCGCATACCCGCGTGCGCCGCCTGATCATGGGCGCGCTGTCGCCGCGGGCGATCGCCGGCATGGAGCCTGACATCGTCAAGCTGGTGGACGATCTGCTCGATGCCATCGCGGCCAAAGGGGCTTGCGAGCTGATCGAGGATTTCGCCGCGTCCATCCCGATCGAGGTGATTGGCAATCTGCTCGACGTGCCTCACGAGGAACGCGGGCCACTGCGCGACTGGTCGCTGGCGATCCTTGGTGCGCTCGAACCCGTGGTGTCGCCCGAGGTCGCCGCGCGCGGCAACAAGGCGGTGACGGATTTTCTCAGCTATCTCCAGACGCTGGTGGCATGCCGGCGCGACAAGCCGGGCAATCCCGAGCGCGATGTGCTGACGCGCCTGATCCAGGGTGAGGAGAATGGCGAGCGGCTGACCGAGAAGGAGCTGCTGCACAATTGCATCTTCCTGCTCAATGCCGGGCACGAGACCACCACCAATTTGATCGGCAACGGCCTCGTCGCGCTGGATCGCAATCGCGACCAGAAGCAGCGGCTGATCGGCAATCCCGACATGATCAAGACCGCCGTCGAGGAGATGCTGCGCTATGAGAGCTCGAACCAGCTCGGCAACCGCATGACCACGGAAAAGATCGAACTCGGCGGCGTCATGCTCGATGCCGGCACGTCGGTGACGCTGTGTATTGGCGCCGCCAACCGCGATCCCGCACAGTTTCCGGACCCCGAGAGCTTCGACATCGCGCGCACGCCGAACCGGCATCTCGCCTTCGCCACCGGCGCGCATCAATGCGCCGGCATGGCGCTGGCGCGGCTGGAGGGCGCGATTGCGATCTCGCGCTTCCTGGCGCGCTTCCCGAACTATGCCGTCAGCGGCCAGCCGGTGCGGGGCGGACGGGTGCGGTTTCGCGGCTTTTTGAGCGTGCCCTGTAGGATCGGCTGAGGGCTCGACACCAAAAACTGCGAAAACAACCCCATGCACAGTAGAGAACCCTCTGATACTTTTGGCAAATCAGATCGGGCTACGCCACCGGAGGGATGAAGACTTCCAAGGCGGCAAGTTGATACCCAGATCAAGCTGAGGGCCGGCGGTGCAGTCGGTTGGCACCGCCGCGCGCAGCCATGGAGTGACGACAGATGAGCGCGTCGGTCATTGATTTCGTCGCAACGGAAGCACGCTTTGGGGCCCATAATTACGAGCCGATCGGGGTCGTCCTGTCCCGCGGCGAAGGTGTCTGGGTCTGGGATACCGAGGGCAACCGCTATCTCGATTGCCTCTCGGCCTATTCGGCGGTCAGCCAGGGCCACTGCCACCCCAAGATCCTGGCGGCGATGGTGGAACAGGCGCACAGGCTGACGCTCACTTCGCGCGCCTTCCACAACGACCAGCTCGCCCCCTTCTACGAAGAGATCGCGGCACTGACCGGCTCCCACAAGGTGCTGCCGATGAACAGCGGCGCCGAGGCGGTCGAAAGCGCGATCAAGTCGGTGCGCAAATGGGGCTACGAGGTGAAGGGCGTGCCGGACGGCCAGGCCGAGATCATCGTCTGCGCCAATAATTTCCACGGACGCACGCTGGGCATCGTCGGCTTTTCAACCGACCCCGACACTCGTACACATTTCGGCCCGTTCGCGCCGGGCTTCAAGATCATCCCGTTCGGCGACGCCACGGCGCTGGCGGAGGCAATCACACCAAACACGGTCGCCTTTCTGGTCGAGCCGATCCAGGGCGAAGCCGGTGTCATCCTTCCTCCAGCCGGTTATTTCGCTGAGGTGCGGGAGCTCTGCACCACCAACAACGTGATGCTGGTGCTCGACGAGATCCAGACCGGGCTCGGCCGCACCGGCAAGCTTCTCGCCGAACAGCACGAGGGAATCGAGGCGGACGTGACGCTGCTCGGCAAGGCCTTGTCCGGCGGCTTCTATCCGGTGTCGGCCGTGCTCTCGAACAACGACGTGCTCGGGACATTGAGGCCCGGCCAGCACGGTTCGACGTTTGGCGGCAATCCGCTTGCCTGCGCGGTGGCGCGCGCGGCGCTGCGCGTGCTGACCGAGGAAGGCATGATCGAGAACGCGGCCAGGCAGGGCGCGCGCTTTCTGGAAGGCTTGAAAGACATTCGTGCCAACACGATCCGCGAGGTGCGCGGACGCGGCTTGATGCTGGCGGTTGAGCTGCATCCCGAGGCCGGCCGCGCCCGCCGCTACTGCGAGGCGCTTCAGAGCAAGGGCATCTTGGCCAAGGATACCCACGAGCAGACGATCCGCATCGCTCCGCCGCTGGTGATCACAAGCGACCAGGTCGACTGGGCGTTAGAGCGGCTCGCCACCACCCTGACGCAGGATTTCTCTTGAGGCAGCCTGCGTCGGAAGATCGCAATGCCGGCCGCGGCCGGCAACGAACGATTCCGCCAGCTGTGCGTTGAACGTCGTGGGCGATTACGAGCTGGGAGCGACAATCATGCTTCCGCATGGCGCTTGCCTTACGGCTGCTTTCATTGGTGTCTCGATGCTGGCGACGAGCGTCGGCGCGCTCGCCCAAGGACCCGGCCAGGGACATGGAAGGGGCGGACCTGCCGGTCCGGCCGCAGCGCCGGCAGCACGGCCAGCAGCACCGCCGGCCATGGCCCGTCCGGCGGCGCCGCCAGCGATGGCACGTCCCGCCGCCCCGGCATTCCATCCACCGGCCATGCCGCAGCGACCGGCCGTGGCGCCGCGCCCGGCGCCCCACATCGCCGCACCGCCGCCGCGTCCGGGCCCCCGTTTTGCAGCACCACCGCCGCGAGCCGCCCCGCACGTGGCAGCGCCGCGACCTGAAATCCACCGGGCGCCGGCAGCACCACAACGTCCGGCCATGGCCCCGCGGCCGACGCCGCATATCGCCGCCCCCTCGCGTCCAAGCGGGCCATCGGCTGTGACCGCGCGGCCGCCGCGACAGGAGGGGATGGAGCAGCGCGCGCAGCAGCATCAGCAGCAGATCCAGCAGCGACAGCAAATCGTGCAGCAGCGGCAGCGCGAGATGCTCACGCGTCAGAGCTCGGAACGGCAGAGCCGCATCGATCGGATGCAACAGCGCGTGCAGCAATTGCAGTCGCAGAAGCCGGAAGGCGTGCGGGCGCAACGTGCACAGGAGCGGACGCTGCAGACGCAGAACCGCCTGCTCCAGCGCGAACAGAGCATGCAGCAGCGCGATCAGGCACGCCTGCAGCGGTTGGGCCCCGAGCCCGCCACAGTCGGGCGAGCCGCCACTGCCGTCGCCGCCGTGCAGGCGGCCGAGCGCGGGCGATTTGCCGAACGCTTCCGCGAGCAGGCCCCTGCGCAAGCCCAGGCGGCGCTCACCACCCGCCAGAGCGGCTGGGCTCCCCGGCAGGCCTGGCGACACCGCCATCCCGCGGTGTTCGTGGCGTGGCTTGGGCCGGTGTTCTGGCCTTACGCTTATTCCGACATTTTCAACTACACGTTCTGGTCCTATGGCTACGAGCCCGGTTATTGGGCATATGCCTATGACGACTTCGTCGACACCGTGTTCTGGGGTGGTGACGGCCCCTATTCCGCCTATGCCAGCACCAACCCGTATGATTATCCGCAAGCCGGCGGCAGCAGTCGCGCCCGTCCGCGCGCGAGCGTGAGCCCGCAAACGCTACAGCAATTGTGCGGCACACCGGACAAGGGCGTCACCGCCTGGCCGCTTGCCGATATCGCGAAAGCGGTGCGGCCGACGCCGGAGCAACGCGCGCTGCTCGATGAATTGAAGACCGCGGCGGCCAGCGCTGCCGGCGTGTTCAAGGACTCCTGCGCGGAGACCTATGCACTGACTCCCCCCGGCCGCCTGCGCGCGATGATGAACCGCATCAGCGCGACGCTGGAAGCCGTCAAGATCGTTCGACCGGCCCTGGACAATTTCTACAACTCGCTCAGTGACGAGCAGAAGGCCAGCTTCAATGCGCTCGGCCCGAATGTCGGCGAGCGCTCGCCGCAGCAACAAGCCAACGTCGAGGGCTGCGGCGATCCGAAATCCAGCCTGACCCAGCTGCCGATCCAAAGGATCGAGGCTGTGCTCCACCCAGCCGGCAAGCAGAAGGAGGCGCTCGACCGCCTCAGTGAAGCGACAGCCAAAGGCGTTGAAGGCCTGCAAGCGGCTTGCCCGAACGATGTGCCGCTGACGCCGGTCGGACGGCTGGAGGCGATGCAGCACCGGCTCGAGGCGATGCTGACGGCCGCCAAGCTGGTAGAGCCTGCGCTGGACGAGTTCTATGCCACGCTGAGCAGCGAGCAGAAGGCGCGCTTCAACACGCTGCAACAGGTCGCGGGGCCGTGAGGACGGCATCGCGTTCTCTCGTTGCAATTTGCGTCGCGGTCGAACGAAGCGGGGTCACGTAATCGTCCTGCTTCAAAGCTCAACGAGACCATGTATGTCGCTGCCGCGCACTTTCTGTGAGGGTGCGGCGGCACGTAACGCAAGCGACAGCCTCGTTTCCGACCTCACGAGGACTGCCCAGCCTCATTCGTGTTTGTGATCGCGTTGCATTGCTGGAAGTGAGAAGACAACTCGAGATTAGCCAGATGATCCCAGTATTCCGCTTCTGCGAGCAGCTTCCATTTGTTCATGCTGTTGTACGCGGCCTGTTGGCGGCATAGTGAGCTCATCGCACGCAAACGCTGCACCTTATCCACTGCGAACCTCTCTTCACGCTTGCTTGTTTGCAAGCGCATTCTGTTGTCACAGCTTCGCAGATCGAATTGACAGGTGATAGTCCGGTGTTTGACGGTGAATCAATGATAGCGCAATCGTCCGACTTTTCGGCGAACGGCCGTGGCCGACAAATTCGATCGCAAAACCAGTTTGGCACGGCGCATTGAATTGCAGATCGTCCTTGGCGGTCCTTCGCCGCGCCAAAGCACGCCAGTGCCTTCGGCAAAGCTCGCCAGCCATGTCACGCCGGACACGGCAATGGCCCCGACGGTTGCACGTCGGGGCCATTCAAGGTCAACAGGCATGGGTACATCCGCCGTCCCTGCTGATCGTTGATGCCACTGATTACCGCATCCGATCTGGCACAGACTGTGGCGAGGCTGCGGCATCGGCATGATGACATTCTGCCTGAAAGCTGATGGCAGTCCACCACATCTTTGGTGGTACTCCGACCAGCTCGCCGCCTCGCCAGCGGGGCGAACTTGCGCTGGACCAGTTCTATCGACGCCGAACAGCGGGCAGAACGTCCGCTTCAACACGCTGCAACAGCTCGCCAGCCCGTAGGGGCCGCCACTCGTGGTAACTTTACACCGCCGCCTTATGCCGCGCGATGCAGGTCCGCAGCACCTCCTCCATCGGCTTGCCCCACCAATCGTGGGAGAAGATCTCGATCTCGGAATAGCCTTCAAAGCCCTCCGCTTCGACCGCCGCCCGCACGGATTTGATGTCGATGACGCCGTCGCCCATCATGCCGCGGTCGTTGAGGATGTCCTTTGTCGGCACCAGCCAGTCGCAGACATGGAACGCGAGCAGGCGATCCTTGCCGGCGCGCGCGATCTGGCTCATCAACTCCGGATCCCACCAGATGTGATAGACGTCGAGCGCGACGCCGAGCATGCCGCTGCGAGCAGGATCGAGCCGGTCGCAGATGTCGAGCGCCTGCTTCGTCGTATTCACGCAGGCGCGGTCGGCTGCGTAAGCCGGATGCAGGGGCTCGATCGCCAGCGGCAGCTTGGCCTGCCTCGCGTAGTCGAGCATGTCGGCGAGAGCCTCCTCGACCTGCCCGCGTGCCCGCACAATGTCCTTCGAGGCCTCGCTGCCCGGCCGCGAATATTGCGGCAGGCCGCCGACGACCAGGACGATGCAGGGCGCGCCCAGCGCCTTGGCTTCGTCGACGCAGCGCCTGTTGTCGTCGCGCACTTCGCTCCGGCGCGATGCGTCCGAGGTGAACATGCCGCCGCGGCAATAGCCTGAGAGCTCGAGGCCGGCATCGCGCACTGCGCGCACGGCGCGGTCGAGGCCGACGGATGCCACCTGGTCGCGCCAGGGATCGATGGCGGGGATGCCTTGCTTTGCACAGGCATTGATGATCTCGACCAGGTCACCCTGCTTGCGGACGGTCGCCGTGTTCAGCGACAGCCAGCGATGGTCGGACGAAAAATCGCGCATCAGGATTCGATACCGTGGGTGGCGAGCACGGTCTTCATCCGCTGCGTCGCGAGTTCAGGGTTTGCGAGCAGGCCGGCCTTGTCGGCCAGACGGAACAGCTCGGCCAGATGCAACGTGGAGCGCGTGCTCTCCTGTCCCCCGACCATGGTGAAATGGTCCTGGTGGCCGTTGAGATACGCCATGAACACCACGCCGGTCTTGTAGAACCGCGTCGGCGCCTTGAAGATGTGGCGCGACAGCGGCACCGTCGGCCCCAGCACGTCGTGGAATCCGGCCTCATCCCCGGCCGCCAGCCGCGACAGTGCGTAGGATGCCGCCGGCGCAATGGCGTCGAAGATGCCGAGCAGCGCATGCGAAAAGCCCTGCTCGTCGCCGGCGATCAGCTCCGCATAGTTGAAGTCATCGCCGGTGTACATCTTGATGCGCTTGTCGAGGCGCCGGCGCATGTCGATCTCGCGCTGCTTGTCGAGCAGCGAGACTTTTACGCCATCGACCTTGGCGGCGTTGCCGTTGATGATGGCCACGGCCGTGTCCATCGCCTTGTCGAGATCCGCGGTGCCCCAATAGCCCGCCAGCGCCGGATCGAACATGTCGCCGAGCCAGTGAATGATCACGGGCTCACGGACCTGCGACAGCACGCGGTCATAGACCTTGGCGTAATCGTCAGCGTTGCGGCCAAGCTTGGCCAGCGCGCGCGATGCCATGAGGATGATGCGGCCACCGACCTTCTCCACCGCCGAGATCTGCTCCTCATAGGCGCGGATCACGTCGTCGAGGCTCCTGGCATCCTCGACCGCGAGATGGTCCGTGCCGGCGCCGGAGAACACCAGCGCGTTGCGGCGCTTGGCGGCGGCGACCGAGCGCGTGATCAGCTCCAGCGAGGTCGGCCAGTCCAACCCCATGCCGCGCTGCGCGGTGTCCATGGCCTCGGCAACACCAAGACCGAGGTCCCAGACGTGCTCGCGGAAGGCGATGGTCTTGTCCCAGTCGACGGCAGCCGACAGCCAGGGATCGTTGTCCGCGAAGGGATCGACGACCGTGTGCACGGCCGAGAAGGCTATGCGGTTCAGCGGTCCTTCGAGCTTTGCGGGAAACGTACGGGAGGCTGCGAGCCGGTAGGTCTCGATCGACCGGTCGGCCTTGGGCAGCTTGAGCGACAATGACGACATCGGCAGAACGGGCTTGTTCATGACTTCAGACCTCTCCCCGTCATTGCGAGGAGCGAAGCGACGAAGCAATCCAGACTGCCTCTGCAGAAAGACTCTGGAATGCTTCGCTTCGCTCGCAATGACGGCTTAACAGACATCGAGACTTATCCAATCGATCTCACGCCTTGATCGGCGCGACGTCGATCCAGCGCCGTTCCTTCCAGCTCTTCAGCGCGCATTCGGCGAGCTGCACGCCCTTGACGCCTTCGAGCAGCGTGAACTTGTAGGGCGCATCCTCGTAGACGTGACGGATGAACATCTCCCACTGCTCCTTAAAACCGTTGTCGTAGCTGACGTTGTCGGGCAGCTTCTGCCAGTCGCCGTAGAAATCGTGCAGCCGCTTCTCGTCGGGATTCCACACCGGCCTCGGGGTGGCCTGCCGCGCCTGGATCATGCAGTCGCTGAGCCCCGCGACCGCCGAGCCATGGGTGCCGTCGACCTGGAAGGTGACGAGGTCGTCGCGATAGACGCGCGTCACCCAGGACATGTTGATGTGGGCGATGACACCGCCTTCGAGCTGGAAGGTCGCATAGGCGGAATCATCCGCGGTCGCCTTGTACTTCTTGCCCTGCTCGTCGAAACGCTCGGGGATGTCGGTGTTGCCGATGCAGCTCACGCTCTGGACATTGCCGAAGAGGTTGTCGAGCACGTAGCGCCAGTGGCAAACCATGTCCAGAATGATGCCGCCGCCGTCTTCGTCGCGATAGTTCCAGGACGGCCGCTGCGCTTCCTGCCAACCACCTTCAAACACCCAATAGCCGAACTCGCCGCGCACCGAGAGGATGCGGCCGAAGAAGCCGCTATCGCGCAGGAAGGCGATCTTCTTCAGGCCGGGCAGGAACAGCTTGTCCTGCACCGTGCCGTGCTTGACGCCCTTGGCATTGGCGAGCTTGACGACTTCGAGCGCCTCCTCAAAATTCGTCGCGATCGGCTTCTCGCAATAGACGTGCTTGCCGGCATTGATCGCCTGGGTCAGCAAACCCGGCCGGGCCTGCGTCGTCGCGGCATCGAAGAACATGGTGTCGTTCTTGTCGGCGAGCGCCGCATCGAGATCGGTGGTCCAGCGCGTGATGTTGTAGCGCTTGGCGAGCGCCTCGACCTTCTCGGCGCTGCGGCCGACCAGGATCGGATCCGGCATCACGCGGTCGCCGTTCTTCAGCCGTACACCGCCCTGCTCCCGGATCGCGACGATCGAGCGGATCAGATGCTGGTTGAGCCCCATGCGGCCGGTGACGCCGTTCATGATGAGGCCGAGGCGTTGGGTGGTCATGTCAAATGCTCCTGAAGTGATCTCGGCTGTTCGAGCGGGCGGAGCGCCGACCAGTCCGGATGAACCGACGTCGCAAAGCCCGTTGCGTGAAGCGATCCCGTCAGGAGATCGCCGTTGCGAATGGAGAGGCGGATGCCCTGCCCGGCATCGCCATAGAGATCGGGATGCGCGGCGGCGAACGCCTGCGCATCGGCGAGAGACGTGTCGCCAAAGCCGTCAACATAGTGATGGCCGTTGCGTTCGGCGTGGGTGACGCCGATGAAGGCGCCGAGCGCGAGGTCCTGCTGCACGGCGAGGCCGGCCTGGCAGGTCAGATCCTCACCTGTGATGAAAAACGTTTCAGCGCCGGTAGTCCATTGCGCGGCGCGGGTCGCATTAAGGATCGATTTGTAGAGACCCTTGCAGGATTTCGAGGAGATGCCGCGATAGCCGAGCGGCCTCATCGCCAGAAACGTTCCGTAGGAATCATCGGCTTCGTCAATGATGAAGTCACGCGTGGCGAGCGACCCGAGAGCGGTCTGGAATGTAATATCGCGCGGCATTGGCTGCTCGATGTAAAGAAGCCGGGTCGAGATTCCGTGCAGGGCTGCGTCGCCATCAAGGCGATCGATCAATGCACGCAATGCAGCAAGGTCGGCGTATTGTTCGTTGGCGTCGAGGGAGACCTTGTAGTCACGATCCAGATTTCCGAGTTCTTTGCCGATGCGCGCCAGCCGTGCCACATCTGCTTCCGGATCGCCCGACAATTTGAGCTTGAAATAGCGAGCGCCAGCGTTTTCGCGTACGTCCGCTACCCCACCCTCGCCCTCGATCTTGTCATCGAGGCCAACCGTGTGCCGTATAGCAACCCGCGGCAGAGGCGTTCGGCCCTTCAGAAACCCTGCGATCTCGGCGCCGGTCAGATCGAGTGACATCCGCCCGTCGATCCCCGCGATGTTGTCAGCCATTCCCTCGAAAAAGCTCGCACCGACCGCGCGCAGGAGCGCGTCGAGGATCGCCTTGTCGATTTCCGCCGGACCATAGCCCGCTGCAAGCGGCGGAATATCCTCTTCCGCGCACGCCTTGACTTGGGCGGCAATACACGACGCATGCAATCCAAACGCTGGACGAAACCCGGTCTCCGCAAGATAAAGCCCGCGCGCAATCTCGAGCGACCGCCGCAAGCCATCCACCGTCTGCGCCGGGGACAGCTCCGGCCGCTTGTCGAACCATTTTGGCACGAGCAGCTCGGCACTGGCGCCGACGGCAACGCGCCTGCCCTCCACCTCGATCTCGACTCGCACGAACAATTGCGGCGTCGCGTTGATGGTGATCGCACCGAAGCGGAACGGCCGCGCGAACTGCACGGGACGTTCGAAGAAGGCGATGTCTCGCAGCTTCAGGCGGGGTGACATGGTGCTAGTTGGTCCCGACGATTTCGCCACGGCGGCGGTGCACCTCTCCCGCTTGCGGGAGAGGTCGGCGCAACGCGCCGGGTGAGGGTTTTCTCCTCTTAGGGGTCCTCGCGAGCGGAGACACCCCCTCCCCAACCCTCCCCCGCAAGCGGGAGAAAGAGCGCACCGTTATCGTGGTTGCGACCGAAACCAAACGCATTGCCTTAGTCCAATGCCCCTTGCGAGAAGAAATGCTTGCGGATGCGCTGCACAAGCTCGGTGAAAACCGGGTCGGCCATGACGTCGAGCGAGCGCGGGCGCGGCAGCGGTACGTCGTAGATCGCGGCGATTGCGCCGGGGCGCTCGGTCATGACCAGCACGCGGTCGGCCAGGAACACGGCCTCCGGAATCGAATGCGTGATCAGCAGCACCGTCTTCCTGGTCTCGCGCTGGATCCGCATCAGCTCGACATTCATGCGCTCCCGCGTCAGCGCATCGAGCGCGCCAAACGGCTCGTCCATCAGCATGATTTTTGGATCGTGCACCAGTGCGCGACAGATCGAGGCGCGCTGCTGCATGCCGCCGGAGAGCTGCCACGGCAGCTTCTTCTCGAAGCCTTCGAGGCCGACCAGCTTCAGCAGCGCCTTGGCGCGGGGAAGATATTTGTCCCGGGGCAGCCGCTTCATGTCGATCGGCAGCATGACGTTGGACAGGATGTTGCGCCAGGGCAGCAGCAACGCGTTCTGGAAGACGACGCCGACATTGCCGTGCGGCGTCGTCACCTTCTCGCCCTCGACCAGAATCTCGCCTGATGTCGGCTGCAGCAAGCCGGAGATCAGCTTGAGCAGCGTGGACTTGCCGCAGCCGGATGGCCCGACCACGACGAAGAACTCGCCGTCGTTGATGTGGAAGTCGAGCGGACGCAGCGACGGCACATCGCCGTCGCGCGTCCGGTAGGTCTTCGACACGCCGGACAGTTTGATGCCCGAGGCATCGCCCGCGGCCCGGTCGCTCACCAGTCTCAGATGGGCGGCCGGCTGGACATCGATTGGTTTGGTCGCAGGGTTCATCGCAGCGCTCTCCCCCCGTCGTCCCTGCGAACGCAGGGACCCATACGCCGTGCCGGCGCATCCGGGCACGCGGAGTGAGACCTTTCATAACAATCGAGGCCGGTGGTAATGGGTCCCTGCGTTCGCAGGGACGACGGCGGATATTGATCGCTCACGAGCCGCTCTTCGGCAGATAGTCGTTGGTGTAGAAGGCTTTCGGGTTGTCCTTGGCCTTGGCATCCAGTCCGCCATATTCGACCATCAGGTTGACGGAGTCCGTCATGTTCTGGTCCGTGACCTGGAACGGCCGCTTGCTCTTGGTCTCCGCGGTCCGGTACAGCGGAATGGTCAGCTCAAAACCCTGCGTCAGCGTGTCGATCTTGCCGCCCTTGGGGTTGGCATCGAGGATCGACTGCGCCGCGGCCTTCGGCTCCTTCTCGGCGGCTTCGACCGCCTTGGTCGTCGCCGACATGAAGCGGCGAACGAGATCGGCATTGGCCTTCACATAGTCGGCATTGGCGATGATGCCGGAGGAGACCATGTTGATGCCGTAGTCGGCAAACTTGATCGGGTAGACGTCCTTGCCGGTGGCGTCCTTGATCTTCATCGACTGGTCCATGACATAGCCGAGCAGCAGATCAGCCTGGCCGTTGATGACCGCGTTGAGCTTGGTCTGGCCGTCGCCGGCAACGGTCTGGAAGTCGCTTTCCTTGAGGCCGGTCTTCTTCAGGAACAGCGGCCAGATCTGGGTCATGGAATCGGCCGGCGTGATCGCGACCGTCTTGCCCTTGATGTCTTCGGGCTTTTTGATGTTCTTGTCAGCAAAACCCATGGCGGACATCGGTGAGGTCTGCAGCAGCACGCCGGTCGCAACCACGGGCGCGCCCTTGATCGCGGCGCGCATCATGGTGGGAACGTCGACATAGCCGAAATCGGCGGTCTTGGCAGCGACGGCCTGCGTGGTCGCGGCCGAGCCGCGGCCTTCCTGGATTTCGAGCTCGATGCCTTCGGCGGCGTAGATGCCCTTGGCCTTGCCGTAATAGAACGGCGCGTGCTCGCCATAGACGTACCAGTTCAGCATCAGCACGACCTTGTCGGCCGCCTGCGCCGGCATGGCCGCGAAGGTCAGCAGCACCGCCGAGACAGCTCCTATCCACCGCTTCATCGTCACTCTCCCTTTGCCGTTGTTGCGTCGGCCATTGGTGGCCGTTTGTGCTTTAGTTAAGAAGCGAAAATCACGTCCTCGCGCTGGCTAACATGCCAGGGAATGACCAGCTTCTCGATCCGGTCGACGATCCAAAACAGGATCACGCCGAGCAGCGCGAGGATCACCAGGGCTGCGAACATCGTCGGCAGGTCGAAGGTGCCGATCGAGCGCTGCATCACGTAGCCAATGCCGGAATTGGACCCCACGAACTCGCCGACGACGGCGCCGACCACGGCGAGCGTCACCGACACTTTGAGACCCGAGAAGATCGCCGGCAGCGCGTGCGGCAGATTCACCGCACAAAACACCTGGAAGCGGCTGCCCTGCATGGCGCGGGCGAGATCGACCATGTCAGGATCGACCGATTTGAAGCCCTGCACCGCCGAGACCACCACCGGAAAGAAGCCGAGCAGAAATGCCGAGATCACCTTTGGAATGATGCCGAAGCCGAACCAGACCACGAACAGCGGCGCGATCGCGATCTTGGGCACGGATTGCGAGAACACCAGCAGCGGATAGATGTAGCTCTCCACCGTCTTCGAGCCCGCAATCAGCATCGCGACGGGAATGCCGAACAGAGCGGACAGCGCGAAACCGCAGACCGTCGCATAGGTCGTCGGCCAGGACTGGCGCAGCAATTCCGGCCAATCGGTACGCAATACGGCAACGACATCGAGCGGCGACGGGATCTGGTAGGCGGGGATCCTGAACAGCCGGATGGCGAGATCCCAGGCGACGACGATGAAGACGAGGAACAAGAACGGCCGAACCCAGGCCGCATTCAGCAGCTTGGAGATCGCATTCTGCGGCTTCAGCTCGGCCAATTTTCACTCCCGGCAGTCTTCTTCGTTGTGGGGAGAAATTAACCCGTTGGATAAATACTGTCCAGACCTTTCCCTGTGACGTTTTGCGGCGGCGGTTCCGCGGTGCTTTGGAAATGGGACGTTGCTGCGCTGCGTCCGGGGCATGAGACCGCCCCACTCTCGGTGTCAGTCTCCGCGAAAGCGGGAATCCAGTACGCGGCGCCCTCTCCGCATCCCTTCGCTGTCTCTGGAATACTGGATCGCCCGATCAAGTCGGGCGAGGACAGCGGAGAACTTGGCATCAGCAGCTGATCGTCGACCAGCGACGAGCGAGCACTACACCGTCTGCGCCACCACGCTGCGCGACTTCGGCTCTTTCGCGATCTCGAACAAGGCCACCGACTGTCCCGTCAGCGCAGCCAGCACCAGGCCGACCATGTGCGCCAGCCGTTCGTCCTTGGCCTTTTTGTCCAGGAGATCGCGGCCGAAGATCACGCTGAGCGTCGCCGAGTTCGAGAGGTAGAAGAAGCAGAGCCCCGCGATCGAGATGTAGAGCTGGACCGGATCGACTGCGACCTGGAAGTCGCCGCTGTCGACGCCGCGTCGCACCACGGTGCGGATCATCTCGACGAAGGGCGAGTGCATCGACTTGACCTTGGTCGATTTCTTCAGGTGCTTTGCGCGCGCGAGGTTCTCGGTCTGCAGCAGCGACAGGAATTCGGGATTGCGCAGGAAGTAGTTCCAGGTGAACTCGATCAGGCGCCGGATGGCCTTGGGCGGATCGAGATGTTCGAGATCGAGCCCCCGCTCCTCGCTGCGGATCTTGTCATAGGCGCCTTCGAGCACCGCGAGGTAAAGCTCGTCCTTGTTGCCGACGTGGTAGTAGAGCATGCGCTTGTTGGCGCCGGCCTTGGCCGCGATGCGGTCGACGCGTGCGCCGGCGAGCCCGTGGGCGGAAAACTCCTGCTTGGCGGCTTCGAGAATGCGCAGCCGCATCCCCTCGGGATCGCGCTGCCATTTCAGAGTTCGCTTTGCCTTCGCCAAGTGGAGTGCTCGCTGGGGTGCTGTCGGTACGCGTGTAACACGCGGGCAGCCCGCCGCATAGTTTCGCGACAGTGAAAGCCAAGCAAGCCGGTTTCGTAGGGTGGGCAAAAGCGCTCTTGCGCCGTGCCCACGTCTTCTCATCGAGCAGCCAAGACGTGGGCACGCTTCGCTTTGCCCACCCTACGAGAGTCTTCGAGTGGAAAGACCGCTTTCACCCCACCGGCTTGGGCGAGCGCTCCAGCAGCACGGTCTGAATGCCGCAGGTGCCGTTTCGCACCGTCATGATTCGCGTGCCGGGCTTGCGGCCGTTGCGGACCTCGGTGACGTCGAGGCCGGCGGCGATCAGGCGGGCGCGCGTGGCGTCGATGTCGGCGACCCGCCAGCTCAGGCCCCAGAGCCGGTCACGCGCGTGGTCACCGCCGGCGACCGGCCGGCGCACCACCTCGACGATCAGATCGCCGCAGCGGAAGAACATCAGCTGGCCCCAGTCCTGGTGCGAGCGATCGAGCGCCAAATCGAGCCCGAGCCGTGCGCCGTAGAGCGCGGCGGCGCGTTCGGAATCCTCGGTGGTGACGACGACATGGTCGAGTGCGTCGATCGGCGCGACGTCGGTCGCCGGGGAGAGCGGACGCTCGTCGGCCAGCTCGAGGAAGAACATGCGCACGCCGCGCGTGAGTTCCGTGGCGGCGCGCGTGCGCTTCCAGTGCAGGACGGCGCCCGACTCGTCGTCGCTGCTTTCGACCTCGGCAACCGGATCCGGGCTCAAGGCCACCCGCTGCAGCCGCCGGTGCATCCTGCTCATGTCTGCGACACGAAAGCACAGGCTGGCGAGCACGCCCTCCTGGTCGTCGAGCAGCGCACGCATCCGATCGGCCGTCACGCTGAAACCGCTCGGCGCCATCAATTCGATCGTCATGTTCTCGAGGGTGAACAGCACGCGGTCGGCGCCCTCACCGGAGTTCTGCCAGGCCGGCGCGCGGGCGAGCAGCGTCTGGTAGGCCGCCTTGGCTGCACCGATATCCCTGACCAGAGCGACGACGTGATCGAGGCCGGTGATCATATGTCCCACTTTTGATCGACCCTTTTATTGACCTGGAACCAATGCGCAGAAAACACGGCGTTTGTCCGGGCTTGGCATTGCCCGGTGATGGTCGTATTCCGGCCCCATGCTGACCTCAAGCGCTTGGGGCGGCAGATTTGCGAATAATTTCAGCGATCCCTGAGCGGAACCGGTGCTACAGTAAGCGCGCCGGCCTGGACCACAAAGCGCATGACGGACAAGCAATGCAGGCTCTCTTCATCGGACAGACCTATATCGACGTCGTCTTCATCACCGACCACATGCCGACTGGGGACGAGAAGCACGTGGCCTCGGACTACGCGGTCTCCTTCGGCGGCAACGCGGTGACGGCGGCGTTCTGCTGCGCCAAGCTCGGCATCGTGCCGGATCTTATCGCCACCGCGGCCAATGACTGGCTGGGGCGCATGTTCCAGGACATGTGCGCGAAATACGCGATCTCGCTGCACGGGCGGAAGGTCAACCAGTCCTCGCTCTCCTTCATCATGCCCAAGGACGGCAAACGCGCCATCGTCCGCTGCCGCGACGACGAGCACATCCACCCCTTTCCGATGCTCAATCTCGGCGGCTGCCGCGCGCTGCACGTGGATGGTCATCAGCCCGATGCCGCGATCCACTACGCCAAGGTCTGCCGCGAGGCCGGCATCCTGACCTCGCTCGACGGCGGCGGCCTGCGCACCAACACCCATGAGCTGCTGGAATATATCGACGTCGCCATCGTGGCCGAGCGCCTGTGCGAACAGATGGACCTGACGCCGGAGAAGATGCTCGACTATCTCAAGAGCCGCGGCTGCAAGATCGGCGGCATCACCATGGGCGAGAAGGGCCTGCTCTGGTACGACGAAACAGGGACGGTGCAGGTGATGCCGGCGATGCCGATTCCGCGCGAGCGCGTGATCGACACCAACGGCGCCGGCGACGTGTTCCATGGCGCCTATGTCTATTCCTACCTCGCCCATCCCGGCAAAAGCTGGCGCGAGCACTTTGATTTTGCCCGGGCCGCCTCGACCTTCAAGATCCAGCGCCTCGGCAACGAGGCCGGCTTGCCGACGCTCGTCGACATCGCCAAGGTCAGGCACGAGTTCGAGGTCAGGGTCTAGATCCAGATGGGGCGCGTTTTCGTCGCCGGCAGCATCAACATGGATGTGGTGGCGACCGCCGATCGCCACCCGCGCGTCGGCGAGACCGTCGCCGGCCGCGAGGTGCTGTATTTTCCAGGCGGCAAGGGCGCGAACCAGGCGGTGGCGGCGTCACGGCTCGGCGCGAAGACCATGCTGATCGGGCGACTGGGGAAGGATTCGTTCGGGGCCGAGTTGCGGACGTTTCTTGGCGATCAGGGCATTGATCTCGGCTCCGTCCGCGACGCCGACACCCACACCGGCACTGCGATCATCACCGTCGCCGCCTCCGACAATACGATCGTCGTCATCCCCGGCAGCAATGCGCAGGTCAGTGCGGACGACATCGCGGACGTGCCGCTGGCGAAGGGTGACGTCGCGGTCAGCCAGTTCGAGATCCCGCTGCCGACGATTGCCGCGTTCTTCCGGCGCGCACGCGATGCCGGGGCCGCGACCTTGCTGAACCCGGCGCCAGCGCAAAAGATGTCCGGTGAACTGCTCGCGCTCGTCGATATCCTCGTGCTTAACGAGACCGAGCTCGGCTTCCTTGCCGGAGTGGAGCTGTCCGACGGCGACGAGACCGCGAGGATCTTCGATGTCGCGCGAAAACTTCAGGCGCGCGCGGACCAGAGCATCTGCGTGACGCTCGGCAGACGTGGCGTGCTTGCGCTTGCTGGACGCGAAGAGGTCGCCGTGCCCGGGCGTGCCGTGAAGGCGATCGATACCACCGGTGCCGGTGATTGTTTTGTCGGCGCGCTCGCCGCGCAACTGGCTGACGGCGTGCCCTTGCGCGCCGCCCTCGCCTTCGCCAACGCCGCCGCTTCGATCAGCGTGCAGCGCATGGGCGCGGGGCCGTCGATGCCGACGGCTGCGGAAGTGGCGGCTGTGCTCCGCGCTGGCTGATCACGCCAGCGCGCTCTTCAGATCGAAGCTTTCATCCGCGGCCTGCGCCGGCGTGATCGAGCGATTCATGCCCTGCAACCGTCGGCCGAACATGTGATCGCCGGCGCGGTTGATCGATTCGATGCCGAGCAGCGTCTCACCCTTGTAGCAGAACGCGGAAAACGCCTTGTTCGCGGCGCTGCCACGCAGCACGACGCGGTCGTAGCCGGTGGTGAGGCCGGAGATCTGGAGCTTATCGTCGCCCTGGTCGCTCCAGAACCAGGGATGGCTGTCGTAAGGTTTGCGGTCGCCGGTCAGTCGCGCGGCGAGGCAGCGGGCGTGGTCGGTGGCGTTCTGCACCGATTCCAGCCGCAGCGATCCGCCGAAGCGCGGGCTTGCGAACAGTGCGCAATCGCCGATCGCGGAGATGTCAGGGTCAGCCGTCGAAAGATATTCGTCGACAATGATCCCGGCGGCGACCGGCAGCCCGGCTTCCGCGGCAAGCTCGATGTTGGGCAGCACACCGACGCCGACCACGACGAGGTCGGCGGGCAGATGCCGACCGTCGCTCAGGGAGACCCCGGTGACCTTGCCGCCTTCTGCCTCGATCGAGGTCGCCTGCACGCCGAGATGGACGCGGATACCGGCCTCGCGATGGCGTTCCTGAAAATACTCCGACACCTCCGCCGTCACCGCCCGCGCCATCACGCGCGGGGCGAGCTCCAGCACGTCGACCTCGAGGCCCTTGATCCGCGCGGTGGCGGCGAATTCCAGGCCGATGAAGCCGGCGCCGATCACCACGACCCGTGACTTCGAGGGCATGATCGCACGCAGCGCCTCGCTCTCGTCGAGGATGCGCAAATACTTCACGTCGGGCAGATTCGCATTCGGCAGATCAAGCAGCCGGTTGCGCGCGCCCGTCGCCAGCACGAGATGACCGTAGGCCAGCGTCTCGCCCGAGGCGAGCAGCACCTTGTGGCCGGCGCGGTCGATCGACACTGCACGGCCCGCGATCAGCTCGATCTTCTGGTCCTGATAAAATTTCTCCGGCCGGAACATCAGGCTCTCCGGCCCGGCCGAGCCCTTGATATAGGCCTTGGACAAAGGCGGCCGCTGATAGGGCAGATGCGCCTCGTCATTGATCAGGCCAATGCGCTGCGAAAAGCCCGCCTGGCGCAGCGATGCCGCGACCTGATAGCCGCCATGGCCGGCACCGACGATGATCACCGGACCGTCGCTCATTGGACAGCCCATTTCCGGAAGACACGAGCGTGACCCATGCCGTCTCCTCTCTCGCTGATTTTGGTTGCTGGCCTTACGAGGAGCCGGCGCTCGTGTCCGTCCCTTGGCAAAGGCAGCCCCATTTGAGCCTATCGTTTCGCCCCGCGCAAGGGCGGCGGTCGGGGATTGTCACCCCTGCCCTTCTGCGATTTAGTTGCAGCAACCACCTCCTGCCGGAGACTCTCTCAGATGCCAGCTCCCATCTCCCAGCCCGATGATCCCGCCCTGCTGCGGATCGACGGCTCGATCGCGACCATCACGCTCAACCGTCCCGCCGCGTTCAACTCCATCAATCTCGCCATCGCGCAGAAGCTAGAGCAGCTTGCGGCCTATCTCGAAGGCGACGACGACATCAGGGTCGTCGTGCTCGAAGGCGAAGGCCGTGCGTTCTCGGCCGGCGGCGATCTGCAGACGATTGGTGCCGCCGCCGAAGCGGGCACGGTGACGCCTGTTGTCGGCGAGCTCTTGAAGCACTATCACGCCTTCATCGAAATCATCCGGCGCATGCCGAAAATCTCGTTGTCCAGCGTTCACGGCTCGGCCGCCGGTGCCGGCATGGGCCTCGCCTTCGTCACCGATCTCTGCATCGCCGCGGACGACGCCAAATTCACGCCGGCCTATGCCAAGATCGGGGTGTCGCCGGACGGCGGCTCGACGGTCGGCATCGTCGGCACGGTCGGCTCCCGCCGGGCGCTGCAGATCTTTCTCGCCGAGGACAATTTTACCGCGCAGCAGGCCTATGAATGGGGCCTCGTCGCCAAGACGGTTCCGGCCGCCGAACTGAAAGCGGCCACACGAAAACTCGCGGAGCGTCTGGCGCAGAACCCGCCGGCGGCGATATCAGGCACCAAATCGCTGGTCTATCAGGCCGCCACCACGCCGGTGAAGCAGCAGCTCGATGCCGAGGAGCACAAGATTATCATGGCGATGAATACGGAGGAATTTCGCAGCGCCGTGAAGAAATTCACGAGCAAGTCGAAGTGACGACACCAGCGCGTACGTTCTACGGCCTTCGCCACGGCGCGACCGACTGGAATCGCGAGGGACGATTCCAGGGGCGGACCGACAATCCGCTGAACGAGGATGGCCTCAGGCAGGCGCACGAGGCGGTGGACATGCTGCGCGGCGCAGGCATCAGCCGCATCGTCGCAAGTCCCTTGGCCCGCGCGGCGCGAACGGCCGAGATCATCGCGGCCGCGATCTCGGTGCCGCTGGCGATTGACGACGGCATCATCGAGTTCGACTTCGGGAGCTTTGAAGGCTTGCCAGTTCGCGACCTCATGATCAAGCACGGGGTCAAGTCGGCGACGGGCCTCGTCTCGATCCTGCCGGCCGACGGCGAGAGCTGGGACGCCATGACGAAACGGTCGCTGGCTTGCGTCTCGGCGTGGCTCGACGGTCATCCCGGCGACGATCTCCTGTTCGTCTGCCATGACGCGGTGATGCAGGGGATGGCCAACGCGCTGTGCGGCAGCTACTTCAAGAATAGCCATGGCACGCCGTTCCGTTACCTGCGCGAGCAGGCCCAATGGCGCGTCGAGCAAGTCGTTACTTCGGACAGATATAGCCCGTCCCCGCCGGCGACTTGAAGCAGCCGACCGATTCCGGCAGCACCTTCTGCGGCAGCCACAGCACCACGCTCGGGAAGTAGATCGCGAATGCGATCGTCCCCAGGAACACCAGATAGATCGGCAACGCAGCGCGTAGCGCTTTCGCGAAACTAATGCCGACGAATTTCGAGGCCATCAGCAGCACCAGCCCGTAAGGCGGCGTGATCAGGCCGAAGGCGAGCGTGGCGATCAGCACCACGCCCATATGGACGCTATTGATGTCACCCGCCTCCGTCAGTGTGTTGACCAGCGGCATGAAGATGATGATGGTCGGCACAGGTTCGATGAAATCGCCGACCACGGTGAAGAGCAGCACCATCAGCAGCATGATCAGATGCGGATCGTTACCTGCCATCGAGGTGATGATTTCGGCGATGTAGCTCGCCCCACGCAGATAAGCGAGCATCCAGCCGAAGGCATTGGCCGCGCCGATGGTGACCAGCGGCAGCGAGAAGATCAGTCCGGCAATGCAGAAATCGTAAGGGATACTCTTGATGTGCCCGCGATTGAGCGCGGGGATCACGACCAGCACGATCCAGACCACGGCGACCACGCCGGCTTCCGTCGGTGTGAACCAGCCGGTCAGGATGCCACCGAGCAGGATCACCGGGATCATCAGCGGCAGCGCCGCATCGCCGGCAGCGAACACCACCTGCCGAAGCGGCGCGCGCGGCTTGCGCAGGCCGGAGGGGCCGAAGAAGTAGCAATAAAGCATCAGACCGAAGCCGATCATCAGGCCGGGCACCACGCCCGCCATGAACAGGCCCGCGATCGAGACGTTGCCGACCGCGCCATAGACCACGGCGGTGATGCTCGGCGGCACCAGCGCGGCGATTGTGGAGGCCGAGGCAATGATGGCGGCGATGAAGGCCGGCTCGTAACCCTCTCGCTTCATCGGCCCGCCAAGCGCGCGGCTCATCACGGCGACGTCGGCGGTGGTCGAGCCCGACATCTCCGAGAAGAACATGCTGAAGACGACGACGACCTGCGACAGCCCGCCCCTGATATGCCCGACCAGCGACACCGAGAGGTTCGCGATCCGCACCACCACATTCGCCGAGCTCATGAGCTCGCCGACCAGCAGGAAGAACGGGATCGCCAGCAGCGCCTCGGAATCCACGCCGTCAAAGATCTTCTGGATGATGGCCGCGAGCGAAACGTCGGACAGGATCGCGCCGATGAAAACGCCGGCCATCAGCGAGAACGGCACGGGCACGCCGAGATAGCCGAACGACAGGAAGCAGATCGTCATTAACGCCAGAACAACAGGTGCGCTCATAGCTGTGCCCTCGCCTGCGCGTCGGTGACGATGGGCGTTCCATCCTCCTCGGGCGGCTCGGGATGGTCGAAGCCGTTGCGCAGCCCGTTGACCAGCTGCTCGATGGTGAACAGGCCGATCAGCACGCCCGACAGCGGGATAATCGCATAGAGCGAGGCGATCGGCGTGCCCGATGGCAGGCGAAAGCTGCCGAAGCCGCGCAGATAATTCTGATAGCCATACCAGATCAGGCAGAAGGCGACACCGAGCACGACGAGGCGGATGATCAGCTCGACGATCAGCCGCGAGGTGCCGTGCAAGGCCTCGGAGATCGCGGTGAGATAGAGGTGGTCGTTGCGGCGCGTCGCAGCGGCCGTGCCGATGAAGATCGCGTAGATGAACAGCGTCGAGGTGACCTCCTGCAGCCACAGCCAGGGATGACCGATGGTCCGGGTGACGATGTCCGCGGTGACCGACAGCGAGAAGCCGAAGCAGAGCACGCCGCAGAGGATCATCAGCGCGAGCTCAAGCCAGTCGAGCCAGCGCCATTTCAGGTGGCGTTGGCGATGCACGAGCAGTTTGTCGGCGATGGCCATTAGTCCCCGTTCCAAAGCTATCGGATGTGACAGCTGGGAAGCTGCCGATCACACTCGGCCTGCATGGTTCGAGACGCCCGCTTCACGGGCTCCTCACCATGAGGGTCTAAAATCTCGCCGCGAAACGAGACCTCATCCTGAGGGCCCGCCGCAAGGCGGGCGTCTCGAAGGATGGCCGCAAGCGACCTAGTTGATTGACCGGATCAAGTCCTTGATCTTCTCGGCGTGCGGCCCGAGCTCCTTGGCGAGCTTGTCGAGATAGGGATCGGCGACCGCAACAAAGCTCTTCTTGTCGACGTTATCGACGACCTTCACGCCCATCTTCTTCAGCTTTTCGGCGGCGGTGCGCTCCAGCTCGAACGCCTTCGCCGGCTCCTTGGTGCTGATCTCGTTGGCCGCCGTCTGTACCCAGCCCTTCTGCTCGGCCGACAGGCCCTGCCAGAGCTTGTCGGAGATGAACACCAGCGCGTTGTTGGCCTCGTGCTCGGTGATGTTGAGGACCGGCGCCACCTCGTAATGCTTGTTGACGAGGTAGACGTTGATGCTGTTCTCGGCGACGTCGACGACCCCGGTCTGCAAGCTGGTGTAAACGCTGCCGAACGGCATGTGCACGGTCTGGGCACCGTAGGCCGGGAACATGGTGTCCTCGGTCGCGGTCGCCTGCACGCGGACCTTTGCGCCCTTGATGTCGCCGACGTTGTGGATCTCCTTCCTGGCGTACATGTGGCGCACGCCCTGCGATCCGGTCGCGATCACGTGCAGGCCCTGCGTGGTCTCGTCGATCATCGTCTTGAGCGCTTCAAACACGCGGGGATCGGCCAGCCCCTTGACCACGTGCTTCTCGTCACGGAACAAATAGTGCAGCGACATCACGCCGGCCTGCGGCGAGATCGTCGCGGTGTTGGCGGAGGAGATGATCGAGAATTCGACGTCTCCGGCTTTCACGAGCTGGAGCACCTGCGGCTCCTGCCCGAGCTGCGCGCCCGGATACTGATCGATGATCATGGTGCCTTTGCTCAACTCCTTGAGCTTTTCGGCAAAGATGTCGCCCGCAATGGAATAGCCGGTGTTGCGCGGCTGGTCATAGGCGAAGCGATAATGCTTCACCTCCTGCGCCCCCGCCCCGGTCACGAACAGCACGGCGGCCGCAGCCGCCAACCCATGTAAGAATCTTGGCATGGATCGTGCAATCATCGTTTCCCCCTATGTTATCGCCCGCCGCTTGTGCGGTCTGAGCGCTCGTCGTTCGTCAGCTTGTCTCGGTCTTCCCAGTCCTCTGCATGAAATCGAAGTCGCAGCCCTCGTCGGCCTGCATGATGGTTTCGTTGAACAGCCAGGCATAGCCGCGCCGCGCCTCATCGGGCGCAGCCGCCGGCTTCAAGGCAGCGCGCCGGCGCTCCAGTTCGGCCGCATCGACCAAGAGCTCGATGCTGCGCTTGGCTACGTCCAGGCTGATCTTGTCGCCGTTCTTCACCAGCGCCAGCGGCCCGCCGACGGCGGATTCCGGAGTGATGTGCAGAACGATGGTGCCGAACGCGGTGCCGCTCATGCGCGCGTCCGAAATGCGCACCATGTCCTTGGTGCCGCCGCGCGCCAGCTTTTTCGGGATCGGCAGATAGCCCGCCTCCGGCATGCCCGGCGCGCCCTTGGGGCCGGCATTGCGCAGCACCAGCACGTCGTCGGCGCTGACATCGAGATTGGGATCATCGACCCGCAAGGTCATGTCCTCGACGGATTCGAACACGACGGCCCGCCCGGTATGCTTCAACAGCTTCGGACTCGCGGCCGATTGCTTGATCACCGCGCCGCGCGGCGCGAGGTTGCCGTGCAACACGGCAAGGCCGCCCTCTTTCTTAATCGGATTGTCACGCGAGCGAATGGCGTCCTGACCGGGCACGTCCTCGGCATTGGCGACGACATCGCGCAGCGTCTGGCCCGAGATGGTCTTGGCGTCGAGATCGACGAGGTCGCCGAGTTGCGCGAGCAGCTTCGGCACGCCGCCGGCGTGATGGAAATGCTCCATATAGTGCTCGCCCGACGGCTTGAGGTCGACCAGCACCGGCACCTCGCGGCCGATCTGGTCGAACACTTCGAGATCGAGCCGATGCGGCGAGCGATGCGCCATCGCGGTGAGATGGATCAGGCCGTTGGTGGAGCCACCGATCGCCTGGAGCACGACCTGCGCGTTCTTGAAAGATGCGGGTGTCAAAAGCTCGCTCGGCTTCGGCCCCTTGGTCTTGGCCATCTCGGCGGCGACCTTGCCGCTCGCCTCGGCAAGGCGGAATCGTTCGGCATGCGGCGCCGGGATCGTCGCGCTCATCGGCAGCGACAGGCCCATGGCTTCGATCATGCAGGCCATGGTCGAGGCCGTACCCATCACCATGCAGGTGCCGACCGACGGCGCGAGACGGCCGTTCACTGCTTCGATTTCGACATCGTCGATTTCGCCGGCGCGATACTTGCCCCATAGACGGCGGCAATCGGTGCAGGCGCCCAGCACCTCGCCCTTGTGATGGCCGACCACCATCGGCCCGACCGGAATGACCACGGTCGGCAGGTCCGCGCTGATCGCGGCCATCACCTGCGCCGGAAGCGTCTTGTCGCAGCCGCCGATCACGATCACCGAATCCATCGGCTGGGCGCGGATCATCTCCTCGGTGTCCATCGCCATCAGATTGCGCAGATACATCGAGGTCGGATGCGCAAAGCTCTCCGCGATCGAGATGGTCGGGAACACGAACGGCATCGCGCCCGACAGCATCACGCCGCGTTTGGCGGCTTCGATGATCTGCGGAACGTTGCCGTGGCAGGGATTGTAGTCGCTATAGGTGTTGGTGATGCCGACGATCGGGCGCTCCAGCGCGTCGTCGGAATAGCCCATGGCCTTGATGAACGCCTTGCGCAGGAACAGCGAGAAGCCGGCATCGCCATAGCTCGTCAGACCCTTGCGCAACCCACTCGTCATCATGCCACTCCTTCAGTTTGCCATTGTGGTACAGCCCGCACCTCGATTGTCAATAAGATCGGTCCATATTGTCGCATTTTCCGCCTAAGGGCACCATCTCCGGCGCGAATTATTGACAATCCGTCCCTTCCCTGCTCCACAGGGCGAGCCGGCCAGACGCCGGGAGGCCGAGGGCATGTCCGACATTCGCACCGCAGACAGCATGCCGGTCCGGCACGACGATCCGGACGACGTCGTCGCGCGGCTGGAGGAGGACATCATCTTCGGCCGCCTCGCGCCCGGCGCGCGCCTCACCGAGGACGCGCTGATGTCGCGCTACGGCACCTCGCGCCACTTCGTGCGCCAAGCCTTGGTGGATGCCGAGCGCCGCGGCATCGTCCGCCGCGAAAAGAACGTCGGCGCCACCGTGCGGTTCTACTCGGCCGAGGAAGTCCGGCAGATCTACGAGGTCCGGGAGATGCTGACGCGGCAGGCCGCGCTGATGATCCCGCTGCCCGCGCCGCGATCGCTGATCGACAAGCTCTCCGCGCTGCAACGGCAATATTGCGCGAGAGCCGATGCGCAGGATCTGCGCGGCATCCACGAAGCCAACGACGCTTTCCACCTCGCGCTGTTCTCGGCCTGCGGCAATCCCTACCTGGTGGGCTCGCTCCAGGACTACATGAACCTGACCCTGCCGATGCGCGCCAAGAACCTCGCCGACCGCGATGGCCTCGCGCAATCGCGGCGGCAGCATGAGATGATGATCGAGCTACTCAGGGGACGCGACAGCTGGGCGCTGGCGCAGCTGTGTGTCGATCATATGCAGTTCAGCAAGAGGGATTATCTGGCGAGGATTGGAGGGGCTAGCGCGTAGACCGATCGAGCTGCCGTTGGAACGATGCTGAAGACCCGTTCAGTACCGCCTCAACAGTCCGCGATCCACGCTCGCCTCGCCATAATCGGCGCAGGCCCTTTTCGGGTTCCTGATCAAGTCCGTCCGGACACGCCTGAATGTTCTGCTGGCCATATCGGACACTTCGGGACGGAATTTGCCGGGATCGTAGCTCACGCCGTCGCGGGCCTTGATGGCAGCGGCATAGGCGTCGATCATCGCCATTGCCGCATCGGGACTGCCAAGGAGTCGGGCGCCGAGCTGGACGCTGCCGCTGCCATCGACCTCGTAACCGTCGCATCGCTGTTCGAGCACCACGGATGCCGTGACCATCTGGTCGAGGAACGTCGCTTCGGCGTCGCTGAGCGCCGCGGCTCGCGTTGGCCCTGGCAAGATCGCCGCGAGCATCGCGACGACTGACAATTTGACTCTCATTGTCGTGGCTCTCGCTGCCGGCGGTCGAACTACGATCGCACTTATCGAGAGCCAGACGACGAGAGGAAGGTTGATCTAGATCAACGGACCGTCATGCCCGGGTTTGTCCCGAGCATGACGACAGGCGCTACCGCTTATTCCAATCGATGATCCGGTCCGGATCCGCATCGAACTCCATGCTGCAGAACGTGCCGCCCTGGAAATAATCGCCGACCGGATCCGGCTTCAGCTTGGCCTGCTCGGCCATCGCGTGCTCGCGGAAATCTTCGGCGCGGCCCGTGGGGCGATAGCCGAATTCGTAGGCGCGGTGGTTGTCCCACCAGGCGCGCTCGTTGAGGGATGCACCGTAGAAGATTTCGAAATGGATGTCGGGATGCTCGAGCCCGATGCGGCAGAGCTGCACGAGGTCGTCGGGCTTGAGCCAGATCGAGAGCCGGCGCTGATCGAGCGGCATGTCGCCGAAATTGCCGATGCGCAGGCACGTCACCTTCATCCCGTGCTTGTCGGCGTAGAGCGCGCCAACGGCCTCGCCGAACACTTTGCTGACGCCATAGCGGCCATCGGGACGCGGGGTCACGTCGGTGTCGATCTTGTGGTGGCGCGGATAGAAGCCGACGGCGTGGTTCGACGAGGCGAACACCACGCGCTTGACGCCCTTGCGGTAGGCCGCCTCGAACAGATTATAGCCGCCGATGATGTTGGCCTGGAGGATCTGGTCCCAGGTGCCTTCGACCGAATAGCCTCCGAAATGAATGATGCCGTCGACGCCCTCGCAGATCGCCTCGCACTGCGCGAGATCGGCGAGGTCCGCTGCCTTGAACTTCTCGTTCGCGCCGAGATCGGCGGGCGGCTTGATGTCGGACAGCAGGAGATCCGAATAGATCGGCGGCAGCAGTCTTCGCAGGCTCGTGCCGATTCCGCCCGAAGCTCCCGTCATCAAAATACGCGGCATGTCTTCCCTCGCCGTTGGTGACCGATTTGCGGTCACGTGTCTCTAATGATAGCAGCATTGTCCAGAGGGAACGAAACGAGAGAACCGACATGAATGAGGCATCGTCCCACACCCAGGAGCGGCCAGGCTGGCGGCCGGCGACGTATTACCCCGACCCGGCCATTCGTGCACTCGATCCCCGGTTCGAAAAATACTGGCTGAAGCTGTCCGCGGTGGAGCGGCTCGCGACCGGCCTGCGCTGGGCCGAGGGTCCCGTGTGGTTCGGCGACGGGCGCTATCTCTTGTGCAGCGACATCCCGAACCAGCGCATCGTCAAATGGGAGGAGGAGACCGGCGCGGTCTCCGTGTTCCGCAAGCCTTCGAACTTCGCCAACGGCAACACGCGCGACCGGCAGGGCCGGCTCGTCACCTGCGAGCATGGCGGGCGCCGCGTGACCCGCACTGAGTATGACGGCAGCGTCAGCGTGCTGATGGATCAATTCAGCGGCAAGCGGTTGAACTCGCCGAACGATGTCGTTGTTAAATCGGACGGCTCGATCTGGTTCACCGATCCGACCTTCGGCCTGCTCGGCAATTATGAGGGCTACAAGGCCGAGCCCGAGATCGAGCCGAATGTCTACCGGCTCGATCCCGAGACGCGCAAGGCGGCCATTGTCGCCGAGGGGGTGCTCGGGCCGAACGGGCTGTGCTTCTCGCCGGATGAAAAGATCCTCTATGTCGTGGAATCCCGCGGCGTGCCAAACCGAAAAATCCTCGCCTATGACGTCTCGGCTGACGGCACCGAGATTTCCAACAAGCGCGTCCACATCGATGCAGGCCCTGGCACGCCGGACGGCATGCGCTGCGACATCGACGGCAATCTCTGGTGCGGCTGGGGCATGGGAGATCCCGAGCTCGACGGCGTGGTGGTGTTCGCGCCCGACGGCGTCATGATCGGCCGCATTGCCCTGCCCGAGCGCTGCGCCAATCTCTGCTTCGGCGGCGTCAAGCGCAACCGCCTGTTCATGGCGGCGAGCCAGTCGATCTACGCGCTGTATGTGAACACGCAGGGGGCGGTGGGGGGATAGCGCCGAGCTCGTAGGGTGGGCAAAGCGAAGCGTGCCCACCACTGCTCGCTTGTGGCGTGATGGTGGGCACGTCGCTTCGCTCCTTTGCCCACCCTACGGCACCTCGCCTTCGCGACACGCCGCCCAAAACAAAAACGCCGGAGCGGTTGCCCGCTCCGGCGTCATTCGTTCACGCGCTAAAACTTACGCCGCGTTGAAACCGGCGACGGCCTTCACTTCGAGGAAGTCCTCGAGGCCGTACTTGCCCCACTCGCGTCCGTTGCCCGACTGCTTGTAGCCGCCGAACGGCGCGGTGCGGTCGTTGGGCACGCCCTGGAGGTTGACGTTGCCGGCGCGGATCTGGCGGCCGACGCGCTTGGCGTCTTCGACCGAGGCACCCGTGACGTAGCCGGCAAGGCCATACGGCGTGTCGTTGGCGATCTGCACCGCTTCGGCTTCGTCCTTGGCGCCGATGATGGTCAGCACCGGCCCGAAGATTTCCTCGCGAGCGATCGTCATGTCGGGGGTGACGTCGGCGAAGATGGTCGGGCGGACATAGAAGCCCTTGTTGACGCCTTCGGGCAGGCCCGGGCCGCCGGCGACGAGCGTTGCGCCCTCGTCGATGCCCTTCTTGATCAGGCCCTGGATCTTGTCCCACTGGCCGCGGTTGACGACGGGACCGATGGTGGTGCCTTCGGCGCGGGGATCACCGGCCTTGGTCTTGTCGGCGACGGCCTTCGCGATCGCGGCGACGTCCTTCATCTTGGACAGCGGCACGATCATGCGCGAGGGCGCGTTGCAGGACTGGCCGGAGTTGTTGAACATGTGCATCACGCCGCCGGTCACCGCCTTCGTGAGGTCGGCGCCTTCGAGGATGACGTTCGGCGACTTGCCGCCGAGTTCCTGGCTGACGCGCTTCACGGTCGGCGCGGCGCGCTTGGCCACGTCGATGCCGGCGCGGGTCGAACCGGTGAAGGAGATCATGTCGATATCGGGGTGCTCGCTCATGGCGGCGCCGACCTCGGGGCCGAGGCCGTTGACGAGGTTGAACACGCCCTTGGGCACGCCAGCTTCATGGAGGATTTCCGCGAAGATCAGCGCCGAGGTCGGCGTGAACTCCGACGGCTTCAGGATCATGGTGCAGCCGGCGGCGAGCGCGGGCGCGACCTTGCAGGCGATCTGGTTGAGCGGCCAGTTCCAGGGCGTGATCATGCCGACCACACCGATCGGCTCGCGCAGCACCATGGCGGTGCCGACCGGCTCTTCGAAATGGTAGTTCTTGAGCACGTCGAGCGTGGTCATGAGATGGCCGAGGCCGGCGCCGGCCTGGAGCTTCTCCGCCATCGGCAGTGGTGCGCCCATCTCGTCGGAGACGGCCGCGCCGATCTCCTTGAGGCGGCCCTTGTAGACCTCGATGACCTTGGTGAGCAGCGCGACGCGCTCCTCGCGGCTGGTCTGGGAGAAGGTTGCGAAGGCGCGCTTGGCGGCGGCAACCGCCTTGTCCACGTCGGCCTTGGAGCCCAGCGCAACCTCGTACATCGCCTCTTCCGTCGCGGGATTGACCACGGCGGTGGACTTCTTGACGGCGGGATCGACCCAGGCGCCGTCGATGTAGAATTGCATGCGATTGACCATCGTTAACCTCTTTTTGGGGGCATGTGGGGCGTTTCGGCAGGCATCCTTGCACGAAAGCGCCGGCAATTGAACCCGCCATATGCGGGGCCAGCGTTGCGGCGGACGCGCGGAATATGGGCGGAGAGACGGAGCGAGGCAAGCGGCCTGGGTCCCGGCTCTGCGCCGCGACATTTCATGTCGCGCCTTGTCCGGGACACGAGATTGGAGCGAGTCCAACCAGGCTCGTGCCCCGGACGCAGCGCAGCGCTATCCTGGCGATGCGAAGCATCGTCCAGAGCAGCGGTGCGCTGCAGAGCCGGGGCCCATGCGACCGGTTACCTCGACTACACCGCCATCTTCCGGTGCAGCACCGGCGCGCCGGTGGTGAGGCTTTCGGCCGCATCGATGATGGCGTTGGCATCAATGCCGTAGTGCCGATAGAGGTCGGCGATCGTGCCGGTCTGGCCGAACTGCTCGACACCGAGCGCCTCGACGCGGTGGCCGCGGACGCTGCCGAGCCAGCCGAGCGCGGAGGGATGGCCGTCGATCACGGTCACGATGCCGCAGTCGCGCGGCAGCGGCGCCAGCAGCTTTTCGATGTGGCTGAGATGCTGCACGCCGCGGCGATCCCGCCGCAATTTCCGCGCGGCGGTCCAGCCCGCATGGAGGCGGTCCGCCGAGGTGATCGCGAGCAGGCCGATGTCGCGCCGGCTCTCGCCGATGAAGCCGGTCGCCTCGATCGCCTCAGGTGCCACCGCGCCGGTATAGGCGATCACGACTTCGGCATTCGGGCCCGGCTTGCGCAGCCAATAAGCGCCGTCGGTGATGCCCTGCTGCAGCTCCGGCGTCATGATCCGCTGCGCCTGCTCGATGCTGCGCGTCGACAGCCGCAGGTACACCGAGCCGCCCTCGCCCGCTTCGCGCTGCATGTGCTCAAACCCGAAAGCCATGATCACGGCGAGCTCGTCGACGAAGGCCGGCTCGAACGAGGCGAGCCCGTCCTGTGCCATGCCGATCAGGGGCGTTGCGATCGACTGGTGCGCGCCGCCCTCGGGTGCGAGCGTGATGCCTGATGGCGTCGCCGCCACCATGAAGCGCGCGTCCTGGTAGCAGGCGTAGTTCAGCGCATCGAGCCCGCGCTCGATGAAGGGATCATAGAGCGTGCCGACCGGCAGCAGCCGCTCGCCGTTGATCTGGTGCGACAGCCCAAGCGCCGAGAGCATGATGAACAGGTTCATCTCGGCAATTCCAAGCTCGAGATGCTGGCCCTTGGGCGAAAAGTCCCAGTTGAACGTGGAGGGAATTTTCTCGCTGCGGAATAAGTCCGCCTTCTCGGCGCGCGCGAACAGGCCGCGCCGGTTGACCCACGGGCCGAGATTGGTCGACACCGTGACGTCGGGCGAGGTCGTGACGATGCGCTTTGCCAACTCACTGTCGCTGCGCGCGATCTCGTTCAACACGAGGCCAAAGCCCTGCTGGGTCGACATCTGCGGTGACGGCTTGAACGCGAGCTGCTGGGGCACCTCGACGACGGGCGCGGTCAGCCGGCGGCCGTCCTGGTTGAACGGCACGCGCGCGAGGAACGCGTCGAGTTCGGCGACGGATTGCGCGAGCCCTTCGTACTTCTCCCATTCGTGACCGGGCCGGATGTTCTGGCTGTCGCGATATTTCTCCATCTGCGCGACCGTCATCAGGCCGGCGTGATTGTCCTTGTGACCCTGGAACGGCAGGCCGACGCCCTTGATGGTGTAGGCGATGAAGCAGACCGGACGGTCGTGATCGATGGACTCGAACGCCTCCAGCATGCTCGCCATGTCGTGGCCGCCGAGATTCGACATCAGCGCCAGCAATTCGTCGTCGCTGCGCTTGTCGATCAACCTGGTGATCGGGCCCTGGTCGCCGATCTCGTCATGCAGATGCTTGCGGAACGCGGCGCCGCCCTGGAAGCAGAGCGCGGCGTAGAGCGCATTCGGGCAATTGTCGATCCAAGCTTTAAGCGCCTCGCCGCCGGGCTCGGCGAAGGCCTCGCGCATCAGGCGGCCGTATTTCACGATGACGACGTCCCAGCCGAAATTGCGGAACATGGTCTCGAACTTTTCCCAGAGCCCTTCGCGCACGACGGCATCGAGCGACTGGCGGTTATAGTCGACCACCCACCAGGTGTTGCGCAGGCCGTGCTTCCAGCCCTCGGCGAGCGCCTCCCAAATATTGCCCTCGTCCATCTCGGCATCGCCGACGAGGGCAATCATCCGCCCTTCGCGGCGATCCTTCATCCAGCCATGCGCCTTGACATAGTCCTGCACCACCGAAGCGAACAGCGTCTGCGCAACGCCGAGGCCGACCGAGCCGGTGGAGAAATCGACGTCGTCGACGTCCTTGGTCCGCGAGGGATAGGACTGCGCGCCCTTGAAGCCGCGAAAGTTCTCTAGCTTCTCGCGGCTCTGCCGGCCGAACAGATATTGGATGGCGTGGAACACCGGGCTTGCATGCGGCTTCACCGCGACGCGATCCTCAGGGCGCAGCACATGGAAATACAGCGCCGACATGATGGTGGCGAGCGAGGCGGACGAGGCCTGATGTCCCCCGACCTTCAAGCCGTCGGCATTGGGGCGGATGTGGTTGGCGTGGTGGATGGTCCAGGACGACAGCCACAGCGCCTTGCGGCTCAGCGCGGTCAAGGTGTCGAGGCGGGCGGTATCGACGGGCATGGCAAGGCTCCCGGGAACAGGTGGCGCGATGATACGCCCGCGGGAGGCGCCAAACTTCTCAATTCTTCGCGCAATACCCGTCAATATTGGGATACTATACTAATAATCGCCAGAAATTTGAAGGCCTATCCCAATGCCAGAGCTCGACGCCATCGACCGCAAAATCCTCGCGTTGCTTCAGGCCGACAGCCGGCTGACCATGCAGGAACTCGCCGACAAGGTCGGGCTCTCGGTCTCGCCCTGCCATCGCCGGGTCAAGCTGCTGGAGGAGCGCGGCGTCATCAGCCGCTATGTTGCGACCGTGGATCAGAAGGCGCTCGGCCTGCATGTCAGCGTCTTCATCTCGATCAAGCTGGCGCGGCAGAAGGAGGAGGATCTCAACCGCTTCGCGCGCGCGATCTCGAAATGGGACGAGGTGCTGGAATGCTATCTGATGACCGGCAACCGCGACTATCTGCTCCGCGTCGTTGCGGCCGACCTCGCCTCCTACGAGACCTTCCTGAAGACCAAGCTGACCCGGCTCGACGGCATCGCCTCGATCGAGTCCAGCTTTGCGCTGAGCCAGGTGAAATATTCGATCGCGCTGCCGGTGTGACCTGCCTCCGCAGGACAGAGCGGCTGTCACATGGACGCAACAAACCCCGCCGATGGTCGTTGGTAACACTGGCACCCCAGCCGAGAGAAGAAGCCCATGACCGCATCCGACCGCACCTTCCAAACCGCCAAGCGCGAGCGCATCATTCAGGAGATGGCCGACGACCTCGACGAGGAGCTGGAGATGGAGCTCGATGACACGAGGCTCGACGAGCTCCTGGACGAAACCGACACACCGGGTCCGACGGTCGATCGCAAGCTCTATTTCCGGGAGCTGCTGCGGCTCCAGGGCGAGCTGGTCAAGCTGCAGGACTGGGTGCAAAGCGAGCGCAAGAAGGTTGTCGTGCTGTTCGAGGGCCGCGACTCCGCCGGCAAGGGCGGCGTCATCAAGCGTATTACCCAGCGCCTCAATCCGCGCATCTGCCGCGTCGCGGCGCTTCCCGCCCCGAGCGAGCGCGAGCGCACGCAATGGTACTTCCAGCGCTACGTGTCGCACCTGCCGGCCGGCGGCGAGATCGTGCTGTTCGACCGCAGCTGGTACAACCGCGCCGGCGTCGAGCGCGTGATGGGCTTCTGCTCGGAGGAGGAGTACCAGGAATTCTTCAAGACGGTGCCCGAGTTCGAGCGCATGCTGATCCGCTCCGGCATCATCCTGGTCAAATACTGGTTCTCGATCACCGACGACGAGCAGCAGTTCCGCTTCACCATGCGCATCAAGGATCCGCTCAAGCAGTGGAAGCTGAGCCCGATGGACGTCGAGGCGCGCAGTCGCTGGGAGGCATACACCAAGGCCAAGGAGACGATGCTCGAGCACACGCACCTGCCGGACTCGCCGTGGTGGATCGTCGATGCCGTCGACAAGAAGCGCGCGCGGCTCAACTGCATCGCGCATCTCCTCAGCCAGATCCCGTATCAGGAGGTCGCTCGCGCGCCGGTGATGCTGCCGCCGCGCGTCCGCCACCCCGACTATCAGCGCGGCCCGGTTCCGCCGGAGATGTACGTGCCGGAGAAGTATTGACGGGGGCGAACGAATTCGGCCTGCATGGGTATGGCCGCAAACTCAGGTCTCGTAGGGTGGGCAAAGCGAAGCGTGCCCACCATCTGCGTTTGAATCGGGAAAGATGGTAGGCACGGCGCTTTGCGCCTTTGCCCACCCTACGAGACCGTCACCGCCACGGCTGCACGATGATCTTGGTGTGGGCTTCAGGATTGGCGAGATCGGCGAACGCCTTGGCGACGCCGTCGATGCCGACCTCGGCCGTGACCATCGCCGCCGCATCCACCTGCCCTTCCGCGATCAGCCGAAGTGACGCGGCGAACTCCTCCGGCGTATAGCCGAGCACGTATTGGACGTTGAGCTCCTTCATGATGCCGAGCATGGGTTCGCTCTTGTCGGTCTCCATGCAGACACCGACCACCACGATGCGCGCGTCACGCGGTGCACCTTCGAACACCTGCTGCAGCAGGCCTGGCACACCCACGCATTCGAAGATGATCGCGGGCTTCAGCGCCGGCAGCATGGCCTGGAACGGCGGCCTCGCCGCCTTTTCGGCGTCCGACATCTGCGCGTGCTCGGCCCAGGTCGCATAGGGCTGCGACACCCTGGGATCGACGACGACGTCGGCGCCGAGCTTTGCCGCGAGCGCGCGCCGCGCCGGTGAATAGTCGGCGGCGACGATCGGGTGCAGCCCCTTGATCTTCAGCGCCGCGATCACCGCGAGCCCGACAGGGCCGCAACCGATGACGAGCGGCACTTCGCCGCCCTGGATATTGGCCTTTGCCACGGCGTGAATGCCGACTGCGAGCGGCTCGGTCAATGCCGCATGTTCCGGCGCAAGACCGTTGGGCACTTCGAGCAGGAGCGGCTCGCTCAAAATCATCTGCTCCGCATAGCCGCCGACTAAGTCGTTGGAGTAGCCGATCCCCTTGATGCCTTCCGGCGTCACCAGCGCGGGCAGCGAGCAGACATGCGTCCCCGGTTTGAGCTTGCGTTCCGTGCCGGGGCCGTAATCGACGATCTCGCAGCAGAATTCGTGGCCGAACACGACGTCCCGCGACAGATCCATCGGCGTGCGACCGGTCTTCCTGGCCATCTCCACCATCCGCGAGGCATGCTGGCGCGCATGCAGGTCAGAGCCGCAGATGCCGCAGGCGAGCGTCTTGACCAGCACCTGGCCGGGGCCCGGCTTCGGCTCGGCCATCCCGTCGACGACAATCTCACCGTTCCTGAAAATCGCAGCGCGCATCCGGCTCCTCCCGTATTGTTGGAGCCGTTGATAGCACGTAACGGGGCGCGCGAACTTGCGTCAGGGGTTCGGGGAACGCTCTTCCAGCACCAGCAGCTGGGCGCGGCGGATACGCTCGCGATGGGCGATGTAGAGACCGCTTGCGACAATGAAGGCGGCACCGACGACCGTCCAGAGGTCGGGGACCTCGCCGAAGATGAAGAAGCCAAGAATGCTGACCCACAGCAACTGGGTGTAGGAGAACGGCGCCAGCACCGAGGCATCGCCATAGCGATAGGCCAGCACGATGATCCACTGGCCGACGGTCGAGGCGACGCCGATTACGATGCCAAGCCCGATCGCGGTCCAGCTCGGCGTGACCCAGACGAACGGCACCATCACGGAAAGGATCGCAACGCCCGTGAGCGCGGAATACGCCATCGTGGTGAGCACGGCTTCACGTCCGCTCATCATGCGCGTCAGGATCAGCGCCGCCGCCCAGCAGAACGCCGAGATGATCGGGAAGAACGCGGCGGCGTGGAACGCGCTGGTGCCCGGCCGCAGGATGATCAGCACGCCCGTCAGACCGATTCCAGTCGCGATCCAGCGTCGCAGGCCCACCTTCTCGCTCAGGAAGACGATCGACAGCGCAGTGACGAACAGCGGCGAAACGAAGCCGGTGGCGGAAGCTTCCGCGATGGGCAGGAAACTCAGGCCGGTGATGAAGAACAGCGAGGAGCCGAGCAGCGCGGCACCGCGCATCAGCTGCAGGCCGAGCCGCTCGGTGCGCATCGCATGCAGCGGCGAGCCCGGCAGCATCACCGGCGTGAACATCAGCGCGAACGTGACGAAGCGGATCCAGGTGATCTCGATCGACGGCAGGCTGGTCGAGAGATATTTCGCGGTGGTGTCGGAGCAGCCGAGGAAGATCGTCGACAGCAGCACCAGCGCAATGCCCTTGAAGGGATGGTCGACGCGCGCGGGCGCGCGGCGAGCCTTCTGCTTCTTCTCCGGCACGGGCATGGGAATACTGTCGAGCCTTGCGGCTGCGGCGGGCGGCGGTGTCACGGCTGGAACCCGGGAAAATGCGAATCGAGAACGGTTGTAAAAAACGACAAATGCGCCGCGTTCACAACTTCCGAAAACAGGATGCCGATATGCGCGAGCCGCCGCGCGCGTCAATGCTCCGTTAATAATGGCCGTTTGTGCGTTACAGCATGGGCAGGCTGCGCGGCTTCGGACCGCGCGGAAACGCCGCATCTAACGCCGAAATCTCGTCTTTCGTCAGCACGAGATCACCGGCCGCCGCATTCTCGCCGGCATGTTCGGCGGACGAGGCCTTCGGAATCGCGAACACCGTAGTCGCACGGGTGAGGAAGCTGAGCGCGACCTGACGCGGCGTCACGCGACGAGCCTCTGCGATACGCGCCAGCACGGCACCGCCCTTGCTGCGTGCATCAGGGAAATCGTCATGACCGAACGGGGAATAGGCGACCACGGAAACACCATGCCGCTCGCACCACGGGATCACCGCGTGCTCGATCGCGCGTTCCTTCAGATGATAGAGCACCTGATTGCAGGCGATACGATCCTCGCCGGCGACATCGAGAATCTCGTCGAGATCGTCGGCGTCGAAATTGGAAACGCCCCAGGACTTGATCTTGCCTGATTTCACCAGTTCCTCGAACGCGGCCACGGTGTCTTCGAGCGGATAGGAACCGCGCCAGTGCAGGAGATAGCAATCGAGACGGTCGGTCTTCAGCCGCTTTAGGGACCGCTCGCAGGCGGTGATGGTTCCGCCGCGCGACGCGTTGTTCGGCAAGACCTTGGAGACGAGGAACACTTCATCACGGCGACCCGTGATCGCGTCGGCAATGACGAGCTCCGCATCACCATACATTTCGGCGGTGTCGATGTGCGTCATGCCGAGATCGAGCCCGCGCTGGAGCGCCGCGATCGCGCGCTTGCGATCGCCATGGTCGAGATACCAGGTGCCCTGCCCGATGACGGAGACGTTGGCACCGGTCTTGCCGAAAGGGTTTGTGTTCATGTTCGTCTCCGCTGTCGCTCTTCCGCTCGGGCAACTGCCACGAAGCTCAGGAGTTCAATCCGCTGATATCAGCAACCAGCACGCTGCCGGTCGATGACTCCGTGATATAGAGACGGTCCTTGCTTTCGCCACCGATCGCGACATTGGTGCAATTCGGCCCCGCACATGACTTGATCCGCGCAATCAGCTCGCCGTTCGGCGCGAACACGAAGACGTGGCCGAGCGAGGCATGACCGACGAACAGGCGGCCCTTGGCGTCCATGGTCAGGCCATCGGGACCGCTGGTGCCGAACAGCGAGCAGAAGCGGCCGACCTTGGACACACTGCCGTCCTTCATGAACGGCAACCGCCACACCGCGTTGTCGCGCGTCATCGCGACGAACAGCACGGTTTCTGTTGGGTCGAGCACCAGGCCATTCGGGCTGATACCGGTGTCGATCAGGCAATCGAGCCGGCCATTCGATGCGAGACGATAGACGCGACCGCTGGGGTCGTGCAGGCCGGTCTGGCCCTGATCGGTGAAATAGATGTCGCCGTTGGAAGCAAGATGCAGATCGTTGCAGCCGCGAAACGATTCCGAATTGCGCGCGGTCAGGATGGGCTTGATGCGGCCAGCCTTGGCGTCGAGCTCCATGATGCCGTGCCTGTAGTCGGCCACCAGGATGCACCCGTCCGCGGCAATCTTCAGTCCGTTCGGCCAGCCCTCATATTCGGCGACCTGCGACCACTCGCCGTCAGGCGCGATGCGAAAGATGCGGCCGAAGGGAATGTCGACGATGTAGAGATTGCCGTCCGTGTCGAAAGACGGTCCTTCGATGAAGCTGTCGGTCGGCACATTCGGCCGGTTGGCATCGGCCCAATCCGTCCGCACGCCCTTGCGGCGGAACTTTTCGGGCATGGTGGAGAAGAGCTTGGTTTCGATCAGGCGCGGCGGCGTTTCCAGGTACATCATTGTTGTTTTGGACGTGTTGAGGGGGAGCGCGCAGCATAGGGCACAATCGACGGCGCGTCGATTGAGGCGGAGGCATGGCGCCTCGCCCTCACTGTCATTCCCCGCGAAAGCGGGGAATCCAGTACGCCGCGGCCTCACCGCTTCGTCACAGATGTCTCGGCGTACTGGATCGCCCGGTCAAGCCGGGCGATGACAGCCGAGCCTATGCGACGACCTTCGCCTGCTTCACCGGCGCCACGTCCGTCGTCGCGATCAGGCGCTTCAGTTCCGGAATGCAGGAGCCGCAATTGGTGCCGGCCTTGAGCTTGGCGCCGATCTCGGCAGCCGAGCGCGCGCCGGCCGCGATGGTCTCGCAGATGGTGCCGCGACCGACACCGAAGCAGGCGCAGACGATCGGCCCGGTCGAGGCGGCGCCCTCGCCGGACTTGCCTGACAGCAACATGCGGCGCTGCTCGTCGCTGACGTGGTCGGCCATGAACAGGCTCTTCACCACCTCCCAATCGCCGGCATCATGCGCGGGACCGACGAACAAGCAAGTTTCGATCTGATCACCCGCGAACGAGGCCGCACGATAGACCCCGCCGCCGAAATCACGATAGTCGGCGACGTCCTCGCCGGCGACGCTCTCGACCCAGGCCGGCCAGCGCGAAAGGTCGGCGTTGTCGGCGAAGAGATAGCCGAAGCCGCCGGTGACCGTGACGCGGGTCCACAACAGGTTCGGCGGCAGATCGAGCTGCTTCCGCGACAGCGCAAAGCCACGGAAGACGAATTCGTAAGGCGCGATCGCGGCCGGCGTCGCCTTGGATTCCGGCTGCCCCGAGAACGGATCGGTGAAGGACTGAACCAGTGCTCCGACGCGGCCATGCGAGGCATTCATCGCGCTCCAATGGATCGGCGCGAACAACGTGCCACGCTGAGTGCCGTCACTGACGACGACCTTCAGGATGCACTGACCGTAATCGGTGGTAACGCGGGCATAGCCGTCGTGAACGATGCCGTATTTGCCGGCATCATCAGGATGGATCTCGACGAAGGGTTCCGGCAGATGCGCGCCCAGCCGCTGGCTGAGACCCGTGCGCGTCATGGTGTGCCACTGGTCGCGGATGCGTCCGGTATTGAGCCTGAGCGGGCGCGAGGCGCCGGTCTCGCCGCGCAGCGACGGCACCTCCGGCGCGACGAAGCGGCCCTTGCCGTCATTGGTGAAGAAGCCGCCCTTTGCAAAGAAGCGCTCGCTGGACGTCTCGCCTTCGCGCACCGGCCACTGCACCGGCTTCAAGGCGTCGAAGGCCTCGTTCGAAAGCCCGGTGAGCGCGCCGATGTCGAAATCGCGGCTACCGTCGTTCTCGAACGCCGAGAGCGCAGCATGCTCGCGGAAAATCTCCGCGGCGGATTTGTAGTTGAAGCTGTCGCCGAAGCCGAGACGCTTTGCCGTCTCGCTCAGGATCCACCAGTCCGGCCGCGCCTCTCCCGGAGCCGGCAGGAATGAGCGCTGGCGCGAGATGCGGCGCTCGGAATTGGTCACGGTACCCGACTTCTCACCCCAGGCGAGCGCCGGCAGCAGCACATGCGGACCGGCATCGACCGTGTCGTTGGAGAGCACGTTCTCGGAGACCACGAACAGCTCGAGCTTCTTCAACGCCTCGCGCACGAAGTCCGCATCGGGCAGCGACACCGCGGGATTGGTGCCCATCACCCAGAGCGCCTTGACCTCGCCGCGATGGATCGCCTCGAACAGCTGCACCGCCTTCAAGCCCTCATGGGTGGCGATGCGCGGCGCCTTCCAGAACCGCCTGACACGATCGATGTCGGGCGGCGTGAAGCCCATATGCGCGGCGAGCATATTGGCGAGACCGCCGACCTCGCGGCCGCCCATCGCGTTGGGCTGGCCGGTGAGCGAGAACGGCGAGGCGCCGGGCTTGCCGATGCGTCCCGTCGCGAGGTGACAGTTCAGGATCGCGTTGACCTTGTCAGTGCCCTGTGCCGACTGGTTGACGCCCTGCGAATACAGCGTGACGACGCGGTCCGTGTCGCGGAACATCTTGAAGAAGGTGGCGACGTCCTGCTCGGAGAGGCCCGTCGCGAGCGCCGTCGCAGTGACGCTGCCGGCGATGCTGCGCGCACGCGTCAGCGCATCGTCGAAACCGCTCGTGTTCTGCGCGATGTAGTCCTGGTCCAGCGCGCCATTGTCAGCGAGATGGACGAACAGGCCGGAGAACAGCGCGGTATCGGTGCCGGGCTTGAGGCCGAGGAACAGATCGACATCGCTCGCAGTGTCGGTGCGGCGCGGGTCGATCACGATCATGCGCGCGCCACGCTCCCCACGGTTCTTCAGCATGCGCTGGAACAGCACCGGATGGCACCATGCCGCGTTCGAGCCGACGAAGACCAGCAGATCGGCCTGGTCGAGATCCTCGTAGCAGCCGGGGACTGTGTCGGCGCCAAAAGCGCGGCGATGGCCGGCGACCGAGGACGACATGCAGAGCCGTGAATTGGTGTCGACATTCGCCGTGCCGACAAAGCCCTTCATCAGCTTGTTGGCGACGTAGTAATCCTCGGTGAGGAGCTGACCGGAGAGATAGAACGCGACCGCGTCGGCGCCGTCGCGTGCCACGATGTGCTGCATGCGATGGGCGACATGATCGAGCGCATCGCTCCAGGCGACGCGTTCGAGCGCGCCCTTGCAGCGGATCATCGGATAAAGCAAGCGGCTTTCCAGCCCGACGGTCTCGCCGAGCGCTGAGCCTTTCGAGCACAGCCGGCCGAAATTGGCGGGATGGTCAGGATCGCCAGCGATCGCCGCACCGCCCTTGCCATCCGGCGTCGCCAGCACGCCGCAGCCGACGCCGCAATAGGGACAGGTCGTCTTGGTGGCACGAAGCGCGGGATCGATCGCCGTCATATCAAGCTGCCTTGTCACGCCGGCTCTATCAAGCCGCCTCGGAAGAACGCGCAAGCGCGCGGCCGAACATCATGTCGGTGCGGATCGCCGCCACCTTGTCGCGATTGCGGATCAGCTCGAGATACCAGAGCGCATCGACGGTATCGCCGATCAGCACCGCGCCGGTGAGCCGGCCGTCGGCGATCACGAGCTTCTTGTAGGTGCCGCGCCTGCGGTCGGTCAGCACCAGGCTCTCGCTGCCCTCCCCGCCCGTGAAGTCGCCGGCGGAGAACACGCTGACGCCGGAGACCTTCAAATTGGTCGAGACCACGCTGCCCTGATAGGCGGCGGGCCGGCCGGCCAGATGCCGTGCCAGCACCCGCGCCTGCTCATAGGCGGGCTCGACCAGGCCATAGCAGGTGCCGCGATGCTCGGCACATTCGCCGAGCGCGAAGATGTCGGGCGATGCCGTCTGCATCACATCGTTGACGACGATGCCGCGGTTGACCGCGATGCCGGCGTCCTTGGCAAGCGCCACGTTCGGCTTGATCCCGGCGGCGAAGATCACCGCATCCGCCTCGATGCGGCTACCATCGGCAAGCTCGACGGCTTCGACATGACCATCGCCATGGATGCGGGCGGTCGAGGCATTGAGCAGGATGCGGATGCCCTTGCGCTCGACCAGCGTCTTGAGCAGGTCGGCGGCCGGCCCATCGAGCTGACGCTCCATCAGCCGGTCCATCAAATGCAGCAGCGTCACCGGCGCACCGGCCTTGGCAAGGCCGTAGGCTGCCTCGAGCCCGAGCAGGCCGCCGCCGACGACGACGACGCGCTTCTTCGCAGCGGCCAGCGTCAGCAAAAGGTCGACGTCGCGCGTATCGCGAAACGTGTGCACACCGGCGAGATCGGCACCCGGCAAATTGAGCCGCAGCGGCGTCGACCCGGTGGCGAGCACGAGCTTGGAATATTCCATGCTCTCCTCGCCTTCGATCTTGAGCTCGCGGCGGCCGGTGTCGATCTCGGTGACGCGATAGCCGTAGCGCACCGTGACGCCGCGATGGCGCCACCAATCGGCCGGCCGGAGCTCGATCTCGTGCGAGCCGGTCTCGCCGGCCAGCACGGATGAGAGCAGCACGCGATTGTAAGCGAGCCGCGGTTCCTCGCCGATCACGGCGACCGCGTAGCGGCCGAGTGCGGACTTGGCGAGCTCGTCGACCAGACGCGCGGCTGCCATACCGTTACCGACGATGACCAGCGGTTCACTCACGAGGCATCTCCTATTCAGCGGCCTGCGCTTGCGCGCCATAGGCCTCGGACATCATGTAGCCGGACAGCACGCCGTAAGCGTCGGTCCAGGCGTTTGCCAATTCCGGCGTCCAGGCGTCGCCAAGACCCTTCTCAAGGGTCCACAGCAGGGTCGCGCCGACCACGGGGTAGTGCTCGGCGGTGGCGCCGTAGGCGACGTGGCGCTTGGCGAGCGCGGAGGCCGCGGGAAGAATCGTCTCCAGGTTCGACAGGCCGCTGACGACGGCGGCGAGCATGCCCATCAGCTTCTTGCGCTGCTCGGTCATGTCTTCAGGGAACATCGCACGCACGGACGGCGCCACTTCGAACAGACGATCGTAGAACAACACGGAGGCAGCTTGCGAAATCGGCGCGACCTTGGCGAAGCTCTGCTGGATGAGGGTGATCTGTTCTGGCGTCATGATGTTCTCCTGCCTGTTGGGTTTGCCTTGGTGCGCGCCATTGCGAACCAGGTTCATGGTCAAACTGTCGGGCAATGCTTCTCCCCGCGTACGGGGAGAAACGAGATTCGTACCAAGTGTCAGACTCGCGCCTCCGCGAGGCTTGACGCGCCCTCACCCTGCGGGCCGCGACGCAGGTAGAACCACCACGTCAAGCCGAGGCAGCTGGCGTAGAAGCCGAGATAGATCGCGAGCGCGAGCTGGGGGCCTCCGGTCAGGGCGATCGACTTGCCGAAACCAGTCGGGATCAGGTAGCCGCCAACGGCGCCGATCGCGCCGATGAAGCCGACCGCCGCACCACTCTCGATGCTCGCCGTCTTCAGCGCGAGCGTGCGCGCCGCATCGCCCTTGCCGCGCACCTTGAACAGGTTCTCTTCGCGGAAGATCGAGGGGATCATGCGATAGGTCGACCCGTTGCCGATGCCCGTCGTCACGAACAGGATCAGGAACATCGACAGGAAGCCGATGAAATCCTTCTGCCCGACGAAGTAGAGCACGCCGACCGTTGCGCCCGCCATCACGATGAAGTTCCAGAAGGTGATGACGGAGCCACCGATCTTGTCGGCAAGCCAGCCGCCGAGCGGCCGCGACAGCGAGCCGACCAGCGGCCCCAGGAACGCGATCGCAATCGTGATTTGCGGGAACTGGGTCTTGATCAGCAGCGGAAACGCAGCCGAATAGCCGATGAACGAGCCGAACGTGCCGATATAGAGATACGCCATGATCCAGGTGTGCTTGCGCTTGACGATCGCAAGCTGGTTCTTCACCGACGACTTCGCCGTGGTGAGGTTGTTCATGAAGAACACGGCACCGAACACCGCGATCGCGATCGGCAACACCCACATCAGGCCGGCGTTCTGTAGGAAGATGCCGTCGACCGGCGTCGCCTGGAACAGGTTGAAGACGGCGAGCGTCATCAGGATCGGGGTCAGGAGCTGCACGCTGGAGACGCCGATATTGCCGCCGGCCGCGTTCAGGCCGAGCGCCCAGCCCTTCATCCGGTCGGGGAAGAAGAAGGAGATGTTGGTCATGCTGGAGGCGAAGTTGCCGCCGCCGAGACCCGCGGTCGAGGCGATCAGCAGCATCAGCCAGAACGGCGTATCGGGCTGGCTCACGAAATAGGCAAGCGACAAGGTCGGAATGAACAGGATCGCCGCGCTGAAGATGGTCCAGTTGCGGCCGCCGAACGTGGTCACCGCGAAAGTGTAGGGAAAGCGCATCAGGGCACCGATCAGCCCCGGCACCGCGATCAGCTGGAACAGCTGGTCGGTCGAGTAGTGAAAGCCCGCCTGCGGCAGCTTGGTGGTGACGATGCTCCAGATCAGCCAGACCGAGAAGCCGATATGCTCGGCCACGATCGACCAGATCAGGTTGCGTCGCGCGATAGTCTTGCCAGTCGCATTCCAGAACGCCTCATCTTCGGGGCGCCAGTCTGAAATCCAAGTAGGATTCTTCGTCATTGAGTATCCCTTCCAGGCTCACCGCTGCGTCGTTGCAGGCTCTGCCTCACATGGAGGCGCGCTCCGAGGCTTCACCCCGGTGGCGAGTTCACGATGCTGATTGATGATGTTGAGGGACGTCGTCGTTGGCGTCGCGCAAAGACATTTCAATTTCCGTGCCAGTTGCGCGCACGCTGGAAATACAGGGATTTCAGGACGTTATTCGTATTGCCAGAAATTTCTGCAGGGCTTTTTCGCACGCAAAATTTGCGATTCGCTCAATCCTTGTGCGACGCACAAGGATTGAGCGGGATGTCGATTATTTGTGCGCAGGCATCCGCTTGCGTTAACTCTTCGTTACGCGGCTTCGACGAAGCGATGACGCTCATAGAGGAATTCGAGCACGCGCTGGCGGCACTTCAGATAGGTGGTGTTGGTGGCGAGCTCGAGCCGCTTGCGCGGGCGCACCAACGGCACCTCCAGCACCTCGCCGATGCGCGCGCTCGGCCCATTGGTCATCATCACGATGCGGTCGGACAGCAGCACGGCCTCGTCGACGTCGTGAGTGATCATCAAAATGGTGTTGCCGAGCTTCTGATGCAGCGCCATCACCGAGTCCTGCAAGTGAGCACGGGTCAGTGCGTCGAGCGCGCCGAACGGCTCATCCAGCAGCAGCACCTTCGGCTCCATCGCCAGCGCCCGCGCAATGCCGACGCGCTGTTTCATGCCGCCGGAGATTTCGGAAGGACGCTTGTCCTTGGCGTGGGCCATCTGCACCAGATTGAGATTGTGCATGACCCAGGCGTCGCGCTCGGCACGGGACTTGGTCCTGGCAAAGACCTTGTCGACGCCGAGCCTGACGTTCTCGTACACGGTGAGCCACGGCAACAGGCTGTGGTTCTGGAACACCACGGCGCGGTCGGGCCCCGGCGAGTTGACCTCGCGATTCTCCAGCAGCACGCCGCCGGTGGTGGCGTTGGTCAGCCCCGCGATGATGTTGAGCAGGGTCGACTTGCCGCAGCCGGAATGGCCGATGATCGAGACGTATTCGCCCTTCTCGATCGTGAGATTGATCTCCTTCAGCACCTCCGTGGTGGCGGCACCGCGGGTGAAGACCTTGTCGATGTGGTCGAGCTTCAGATAGGCGGTCATGTACCCTCTCCTCTCAGTTCAGCGCGGTGCCGCGGGTGACGACCTTGCCGAGGCCCGCGATCACGCGGTCCAGCACGAAGCCGACGATGCCGACATAGAACAGCGCCAGGATGATCTCGCTGATATGCGAGGAGTTCCAGGCGTCCCAGATGAAGAAACCGATGCCAACACCGCCGATCAGCATTTCCGCCGCGACGATCGCCAGCCACGACAGGCCGATGCCGATGCGAAGGCCGGTGAAGATGTAGGGCGCGGCCGCCGGGATCATGATCTTGGCGAAGAATTCCAGCGGATTGAGCTGCACCACCGCGGCGACGTTGCGATAGTCCTGCGGGATGTTGCGGATGCCGACCGCAGTGTTGATGATGATCGGCCAGATCGAGGTGATGAAGATGACGAAGATCGCCGAGGGCTGACCGTCGCGGAAGGCCGCGAGCGACAGCGGCAGCCAGGCCAGCGGCGGAATCGTGCGCAGGACCTGGAATAGCGGATCGAGCCCGCGCATGGCCCAGACCGACTGTCCGACCAGGACGCCGAGCGCGATGCCGGCGATCGCCGAGAGCGAATAGCCCAGGGCAACGCGCTGCAGACTGGCGGACAGATGCCAGAACAGGCCCTTGTCGATGCCGCCATGGTCGAAGAACGGATCGAGGATCAGCTCCTTGGTGTCCTTGAATACTTTCGACGGCGGCGGCAGCGCCGAGCCGGCGCGGCGGCAGACCAACTCCCACACCAGCGTCAAAAGCGCAATCACGACCAGCGGTGGGATCACGCGCACGGCAGTTTCCCGCGCCATCCGTGCATAGGCATCCGTGCGCGGCGGGCGCTTCGGCGTCAGCGCGACGACCGGCGCGGCAGCGGCCGCAGGCGACGCGATCTCAAGCTCAATCTTGGTGGCAGGCATGTTCATCGAAAATCCCTCTCCGGCTTCAAAGGACGAAGCGGCCGCCTGACGGCGGCCGCAGGCTCCATCAGACTTCGACGCGCTTGATCGCGAGCGACTTCAGATAGGCTGCCGGATTTTCGGGATCGAACACCTTGCCGTCGAAGAAGGTCTCCTTGCCACGCGAGGTGGAGGTTGGAATTTCCGCGGCGGCGACGCCCAGAGTCTTGGCCGCATCGCGCCACATGTCCTCGCGATTGACCTTGGCGATCAGCGCCTTGGTGTCGAAGCCAGGCTCGTACTTGCCCCAGCGGATGTCCTCGGTGAGGAACCAGAGGTCGTGGCTCTGGAACGGGTAAGAAGCGAAGTCGCGCCAGTACTTCATGATGTGCGGCGAGTTTTCGACCACCTTGCCGGGGATGCCGTAGTCGAACTTGCCGGCGCTGCGATCGAGCACGTCCTCGACCGGGCAGTTCATCCACTGCCGTTTGCCCATGATGGCGGCGAGCTCGGCCTTGTTCTCGGCCTTGTCGGCCCATTGCTGGGCTTCCATCACGGCCATCAGCAGCGCCTTGGCGGCCTTCGGATATTTGTCGACGAAGGCGGCGCGCATGCCGAAGGACTTTTCCGGATGCTTGTTCCAGAGCTCGCCGGTGTTGACCGCGGTGTAGCCGATCTTCTGATTGATCAGCTGCAGATTCCAGGGCTCGCCAACGCAGAAGCAGTCCATGGTGCCGACCTTCATGTTGGCCACCATCTGCGGCGGCGGCACCACGATGGTCTCGATGTCCTTGTCGGGATCGATGCCACCGGCGGCGAGCCAATAGCGGATCCAGAGATCATGCGTGCCGCCGGGGAAGGTCATCGCGGCCTTCACGGCCTTGCCGGAGGCTTTCTTCTTCTCCAGCGCCGCCTTGAACGGCGATGCGTCGACGCCGAGCTTGAGATCGGCATATTCGTTGGCGACCGAAATGCACTGACTGTCGAGGTTGAGCCGCGCCAGGATGTACATCGGCGTCGGCTGGTTGTTCTGCGTCACCTTGCCGGCCGAGATCAGGTAAGGCATCGGGGTCAGGATGTGCGCGCCGTCGATGCCGTTGCCTTCGGAGCCGAGCACGAGATTGTCGCGCGTGGTGCCCCAGGAGGCCTGCTTCTGCACGTCGGTGTCGGGCATGCCGTATTTGGCGAACAGTCCCTTGTCCTTGGCGACGAAGAGTGGGCCGGCATCGCTCAGCGCGATGAAGCCGAGCTTGGCACCCTTGACCTCGGGGCCTGAATCCTGCGCGAAAGCGCCGGCGGGGAAATTCAGTTTTGCGGCGGCGAGAAGTGCGGCGGTCGAGCCGGTGGCCTTCAACAATTGACGGCGGCTGAGGCCACTCTCCGAGGGCCGGCGGGTGCGCTTGGTCATAGGCTGTATCGTCCTTTGCGTCGTTGCAGAATTGATGGCGTCAGTGCACACGAGCAGCCCGTCCGTCCGGCGGCGCCGTCTTTGGCGCATGCGAACGCACGACGGGGAGACCCCCGTCTGGTGGCGTCGGCAAGTCGGATGAGAAGTCTCGCGGGACGGCTTCAATGGCGTCGGCATGGAACTATTCAAGCTTCATGCCAAGCCCGCCACACCGAAAACTTATTATAGATCAGTACATTAAAGAGACTGCGCGCGACTGTCGCAGGTCCCGCCCGCATGCGAAAGTTGCGGCCTGCTTAATTCTTGTGCGGCGCACAAACCTTGTGCAACCGATCAAGCAACAGGCCGCCAAGTGCTGTGACGCCGGATCGGGCCCGGATCCATGTTATTGATGTGACTATATTTTTCTTGCCGGACGGCGCGGCACGCAACTTGCTTCTCTATGAACGTCAACGAAGACTGCGGCTCGCCGCATTGTGCAGCCTCTGGCGGCTGCATCCGGAAGCTCAACTGCCTCGCGGCCGTTCCTGGCTTTAGTCCTCGTGACGCGATTCCCAAGGCTTCCAGACATTCCATAGCCCTCGTGCGCGGCAGGCCAGCCGGCACGGCCCATGACGTTGCAGCCGCGCTCCCGGGCGCGTCGATCTCTCTTACGAAGCAAAAGGAACCATTGATGTCGTATCTCGCGCCTTCGGAATTCGTCACCAAGATGGTGGATGCGGGCGAGTCCAAGATCTTCATGTCCACCCGGGATACCATCATCCGCGCCTACATGGCCGGCGCCATCCTCACGCTCGCCGCATGGTTCGCCGTCACGATCAACGTCAACACGGGTCAGCCGCTGGTCGGCGCGCTCTTGTTTCCGGTCGGCTTCGTCATGTTGTACCTCCTCGGCTTCGACCTCCTGACCGGCGTGTTCGTGCTCTCGCCGCTCGCCCTGATCGACAAGCGTCCTGGCGTCACGATCGGCGGCGTGCTGCGCAACTGGGGCCTCGTCTTCATCGGTAACTTCGCCGGCGCGTTCACGGTCGCCTTCATGATGGCCTTCGTCACGACCTTCGGCTTCACGCAGCCGCCGGACAAGGTCGGTACCGCCATCGGAATCATCGGTGAGAGCCGGACGCTCGGTTACGCCGCGCACGGTGCAGCCGGCATGGCGACGCTGTTCATGCGCGGAATGCTCTGCAACTGGATGGTCTCGACCGGCGTCGTCGGCGCCATGATCTCGACGTCGGTCCCCGGCAAGGTCATCGCGATGTGGATGCCGATCCTGGTGTTCTTCTACATGGTGTTCGAGCATTCCGTCGTGAACATGTTCCTGTTCCCGTCCGGCCTGCTGCTCGGCGCAAAGTTCTCGATCCTGGACTATCTGATCTGGAACGAGATCCCGACTGTGCTCGGCAACCTCGTCGGCGGCCTCGCCTTCACCGGCATGACCCTTTACGCCACGCACGTCATGACCCTGCCGAAGCGGCAGGTCGACAAGGCCGCGAAGCCCCGCGTTGCGGCCTGATCAAACACGTCTCGACAGGGGAGCCTCGCCCAGCCAAGGTGAGGCTCCTCTCTCCTGGTGATGACGATGACCCGCGGACTCCTGATCTCGGTCGGCCAGCACTCCGACAAGGGCCGCAAGCCGGTCAATCAGGATTTCCACGGCGTCTTGATTCCGGAGGAGCCGCTGCTCGGCCTGAAGGGCATCGCGGCGGTCCTCGCCGACGGCATCTCCTCTAGCACGGTGAGCCAGATCGCCAGCGAGTCGGCGGTCAAGAGCTTCCTGATGGACTATTACTGCACGTCGGAATCCTGGACGGTGAAGACGTCCGCCCGCCGCGTGCTGGATGCGACCAATTCCTGGCTGCACGCGCAGACGCGCAAGAGCCAATACGCCTATGACCGCGACAAGGGTTATGTCTGCACGCTGAGTGCCATGGTCATCAAGGCGACCACAGCGCACATCTTCCATGTCGGCGACTGCCGCATCTACCGCGTCGCGGGCAAGGCGCTCGAGCAGCTCACCGACGATCACCGGATCATCGTATCGTCGGAGCAGACCTATCTCGGCCGCGCGCTCGGCATCAATCCGCAGCTCGAGATCGACTACCTGGCGTTCGAGGTCGAGGCCGGCGACACGTTCCTGCTGGCGACCGACGGCGCCTACGAATTCGTCGACGCGCGCTTCATCACAAGCGCGCTGAACGAGCACGCAGGCGAGCTCGACGGAGCGGCCAAGGCGATCGTCGAGGAGGCCTACCGGCGCGGCAGCGACGACAACATCACCGTCCAGATTATCCGCATCGACGCGGTGCCGCAGCGCGAGCCGGCCGGCATCTTCAATCAGACCTCACAATTGCCGCTGCCTCCGCTGCCGGAGCCGCGCGCGATGTTCGACGGCTACCGCATCGTCCGCGAGATCCACGGCAGCAGCCGCAGCCACATCTATCTCGCCGTCGATGTCGAGACCGAGGAGCCGGTCGCGCTCAAGCTGCCGTCGGTCGATTTGCGCGACAATGCCGCCTATCTCAAGCGCTTCCTGATGGAGGAGTGGATCGCGCGCCGGATCGACAGCCCGCACGTGCTGAAGCCGCTGTCACAGTCGCGGCGCCGCAATTATCTCTATGTCGCGACCGAGTTCGTCGAGGGGCAGACCCTGAAACAGTGGATGACCGACAATCCGCGCCCCGATCTCGAGACGGTGCGTGGCATCATTGAGCAGATCGCCGCGGGCCTGCGCGCCTTCCACCGCATGGAGATGCTGCATCAGGATCTCAGGCCCGACAACATCCTGATCGACAAGACCGGCACCGCGAAGATCATCGACTTCGGATCGGTCAGGGTCGCGGGCGTCGCGGAGGCCGCGCCACGGGACGAGGCCGACGAAATCCTGGGCACGGTCCAGTATACGGCGCCGGAGTATTTTCTCGGGCAAGGCGGCTCGCCGCGCTCCGACATGTTTTCGCTGGCGGTGATCTGCTACCAGATGCTGACGGGAAAGCTTCCCTACGGCGCCCAAATTGCCAGGATCCGGCGTAAGGCGGACGTGCGGAAGCTCAAATATCGCTCCGCGGACGACGACCGCAGCGTGCCGGCCTGGATCGACGGCGCGCTCCGCCGCGCGCTTCATCCCGATCCCTACAAGCGGCACGAGGACCTGTCCGAATTCGTCTTCGAGCTTCGTACGCCCAATCCGGCCTATCTGGACACGCGGATCACGCCGCTATTGGAGCGCAGCCCGCTGATGTTCTGGAAGCTGACCTCGGCCGCTCTCGCCTGCGCCGTCGTCGTGCTGCTGGCGCTGCTGCACGCCCGCTAGGGCCGAAGCGTCGACTCTTGACGGTCATGCGGGAACTTTATCGAGCTCTCCCTAGATCAATCTTTTGTCGGACGCGTCCATCGGCGCCGATTATCCGCCAGCGTGATAGCGCCTGCAGCCACTAGGACAATGATGATGACCGTAGCAAGCGCCTCCACTGACGCCAGGGTGTCGTACCAGCTGTTCCAAAGCTCAAGCATGCGCTGACCTCTATCGAGCGCCGCCCATCAGCGATAGAATACACTTTCTCAAAAGGACGCGCCTTCGCGCGCAAGTACAATGCTGCGTTTCGTCGCGTGCCTTTTGATCGCGCGGCAACGTGACCCATGCCGGGGCCGGAATAACGAGCGAACGTAGTTTGCGGTCGCCGCGTAGTGAGATGGGCCGCGGCTATGTCGAAGATGTTGACCAACTGTGAAGTGGTTTACATCCTTGGGTCTTGGCTCGAGCTAAAGTGACGAAGGCTTCTTGCTTTGAAGGAGGCATCCAATGCTCGCGGCAATCAAATGGAACTCCCGATATAACGCTCGCGAATGGGTGATGAAGGCTGGGGCGCTCGTCGTCCAACTCCGCGCACCGAATGCAAACCGACAGAGCGGTGAGAGTAAGTCGAGGCGGCCACTCTGGAAACAGTTCGACGACACCCATCATTGGGACTCAACCGCGGAGGAATGGGTCCCAAACCCTGATCGGTGATCGTGCAACGCATCGTGCGCGCACCGGCCGAATTCCGAGACTTCAAGATCCCCGTCGCTGACGGGCCCATCTAGCGGTGAGGCCGCGTCTTGAGTTTTGTTTGCCTGACATCCGTATCACGGACAGACGCAGTCGGCCCTACGGGGCTTGATCGTAGGCCTGCAGGATCCTGACAAAATCAGCCATGCTGGATCGATCCTGGTTTTCAGCGATAGCCGCAATCTGAGTATTGGACGCGGGTCGGCTTCCCTGCCAGAACCGCATCAGGAGATCGGCGATGTTTCTCATGGCGTACTCTCTGCACCAACCATGGCAATCAGCAGCAATTGAGCGGCAAAGCGCCGGTTAGTTCGGGAGAAGGGCCGGCGGGCGCTACGCCGCCGGCCTTGTCCCGCAACTGCCGGCTCGCAGACCGGTTCCGTTGCTTTTCACTCTGGATGCATCGGTACCACCAAGCACCTGGTCGGCGCCATCGCGCGCAGGTATGAAGTGACCATACCTAGGTAGACTTGGGTGGTGACTCGGGATCAGTCGACCAAGTGCCGGCTTAATCTCTGGTAGGTTGACGACTTCCATGGATGGCCCAACTCCGAACGCTCAGGTCCGTTATTGTGCCGCTATCGGAAACACAGCGGACGTCGTACGCGCCCGGAGTGCCGCAGCATCCCGGCGGGCCATCAGGCCCGCTCCACAGCCTTCACACCAAGCGGCGTCGGCGCCATGCCGCCACCGGGCTTGAGGTGGAATTCATAGCGCATCAAATGCCACTGACCGTCCGCCTTGGAGCCGTCAGGCATCGCGGGATCGTTGCGCGGCTCGACCTTGGCGACGAGATCATCCTTGACCCCGAACACCACGTCGGAATCCAGATATTTGTCGCCGTCCATGAAGACGTGCGTGATCAGCGGCTCGTATCCCTTCGCGTTGACCAGGAAGTGCACATGCGCCGGGCGCATCGGATGACGCTTGGTCTGCATGATCATCTCGCCGACCGGGCCGTCGGTCGGGATCGGATAGCTGCATGGCAAGATGGTACGGAAGAAGAAGCGGCCGTCGTCATCGGTGATGAAGCGCGCCCGCGCCGAAGCGCCGACCTCGTCATAGTTCGGCTTCTGGGAATCGTAGAAGCCGTCGTCATCGGCGTGCCAGACGTCGACGGGGACATTGGCCAGCGGCTTGCCCTTGAGATCGGTAACGCGGCTCTGCACGAACATCCGCTCGCCGGTTTGATTGTTCGGCGAGATGTCGGTGCCGTGCGCGGTCACCTTGTGCTCGCCGACATAGAACGGGCCGAGCACGGTTGTCTGGGTGGCGCCCTCGCGGTCGCGATGGTTGACCGCGTCGACCAGCATGGAGACACCGAGCACGTCGGACAGCAGGATGAACTCCTGGCGGGTGTCGGTGCATTTCTGCCCGGTGCGGGTCAGGAAATCGATGGCGTAGTCCCATTCCTCGAAGGTGAGACCCGTCTTGCTCACGTAATCGTGCAGCGACTTCACCAATTCCTGGAGCAGGAATTTCGCGCGCGGATCGGGCGTGCTGTCGAAGCTTTTGACGACGGCCTGGGTGAGATCAGTCTCGTTGAACTGGGTCATGATGGTTTGCCCTGCGTTTTCTCATTGGCCCCGGGGGGGCCTGGAGGCGTTCCAGGGGCCAGCCTACACCAGCCGGCCCGCTCGCGTTAAGCGCGAGCGGCTTGGAATGGGGCCGTCATTTGGCTATCAACGGACCGACAAAACTGCCCGGAGGAACTGATGCTCGCCCCCACCCCCGCCTCGCCCGAATCCGTCGGCATGTCCAAGGCCGCGCTCGACCGCATCGATGCGCATCTGAAGAACCGGTACATCGATGCCGGCCGCTTCCCGGGCACGCATCTTCTGGTCTACCGCCGCGGCAAGGTCGCGCGCAGCTCGGTTCAAGGCTTTGCCGACGTCGAGCGCAAGCTGGCGGTCAAGGACGACACCATCTACCGCATCTATTCCATGACCAAGCCGCTCACCAGCGTCGCCTTCATGATGCTGGTCGAGGAAGGCCTGGTCGCGATCGACGAACCCGTCGCCAAATTCATTCCGGAATGGAAGGATCTCGGCGTGTTCGTCGCCGGCACTTCGCCTGCCTTCCTGACTCGCCCGCCGTCCCGGCCGATGCTGATCGTCGACCTCCTGCGCCACACCTCCGGCCTCACTTACGGCTTCCAGCAACGCTCCAATGTCGATGCCGCCTACCGCGCCGAGAAAATCGGCGAGGTCGAGAAGTCAGGCACGCTCCAGACCATGATCGAGAGCCTCGCAAAAATCCCGCTGGAGTTCTCGCCGGGCGAGGCCTGGAACTATTCGGTCTCGACCGACGTGCTCGGCTATCTCATCGGCAAGATCTCCGGCATGCCCTTCGAGCAGTTCCTGAAATCACGCATCCTTGACCCGCTTGGGATGACCGACACCGATTTCCACGTGCCGGCCTCAAAGGCGCATCGGTTCGCGGCCTGCTATTCCGCCGATCCCGGCGGCGGCATGACATTCCATGCCGGCCAGCGACGCGAGGGCCTGACGCTTCAGGACGACCCCGCGACGAGCTCATTCCTCACCCCGCCCTCCTTCATCTCCGGGGGCGGCGGCCTCTGCTCGACGGTCGCCGACTATCTCACCTTCTGCCGCGCGCTTCTCAACGGCGGCGAGCTCGGCGGTATCAGGCTGGTCGGGCCGAAGACGCTGGCGCTGATGACCAGCAACCACATTCCGGGCGGTGGTGCGCTGCCCGAAGTGTCGCGCTCGCTCTTCTCCGAGGCCACCTATAACGGCATCGGCTTCGGCCTCGGCTTCGCGGTGACCATGCGCCCGTCCGAAACGCTGATCGCCGGCAGCCCCGGCGAATACAATTGGGGCGGCGCAGCCACGACCTCGTTCTGGATCGATCCGGCCGAAGAGCTGATCGCGATCTTCATGACGCAGGTGCTGCCGTCGAGCGCCTACCCGATCCGGCGCGAGCTGCGCAGCATGGTCTACGCCGCGATCACCGAGAGCAATCTGTAACCAATCCAACCGATCCCGCGGCCCACCGCCGCGGGATCGCGCCATCAGACGCTCATTTAAGCATCTCCGGCACGATCAGACGCGGCAGGAACAGCGACACGCTGGGCCAGACGATGACTGCCGCGAGCACGAGCAGCATCGGAATCAGCATGATGACCGTGTCCTTCAGCGCATAACGCAGCCGCACGCCCGCGATCGAGCAGGCGATCATCAGACACAGACCGTAGGGCGGCGTCACCAGTCCGAAGGCCAGCGACACGATGGAGATGATCGCGAACTGGACCGGATGGAGATCGACCGACTTGGCGAGCGGCTCCAGCACCGTGCCGACGATGATGATCGCAGGGATGGCGTCGAGAAAGCAGCCGACCACCAGAAAGCAGAAGGAGATGAAGAAGCCGGCCGCAACAGCGCCCATGCCCCATGTCGAGACATTGGCCAGCAGTTCCTGAGGGATCTTGTAGTAGGCGAGCAGCCAGCCAAACGCACTTGCGGTGCCGACGCAGAACAGTGCCACGCCGGCGAGGCGCCCGGTATCGAGCAACGCCTTGTACAATTCGCGTAGACCCGTCTCGCGATAGAAGAATGCTGAGAGCACGACAGAATAGAGCACCGCAACACAGGCGGACTCGGTCGCGGTGAACCAGCCGAGCAGGATGCCGCCAACGATGATGAACGGCGTCATCATGGCCGGTATCGACCGCCAGATGGCGCATCGCATCTCGACCCAGCTTGCCTTCGGATAGGTCGGGTAGCCGCGGCGCACGGCATAGACGTGCACCGTCGCCATCTGCGTGCCCGCGATCAGCAGGCCCGGCACGATGCCAGCCAGATACATCGCCGCAATCGAGGTCGAGATCAGCCCGCCCCAGACGATCATCAGGATCGACGGCGGGATGATCACCGCCAGAACCGCCGACACCGCCGTGATGGCGATGGAGAACGAGAGATCGTAGCCCTCCTTGGTCTGCGCATCGATGAAGATCTTGGACTGGCTCGCCGCGTCGGCGGTCGAGGAACCGGAGATACCGGCAAAGAACACCGACAGCACGACGTTGATTTGCGCCAGCGACCCCGGCCAGTGACCGACCATCGAGCGCGACAGCGCCACCAGGCGGTCGGTGATGCCGCCGACGCTCATCAGGTTCGCCGTCAGCAGGAAGAACGGCACCGCCAGCAGGATGAATGAATTGTACGCATTGAAGGTCTCCTGCGCGAGCGTCATCAGCGACAGATGCGGCTCGATCAGCAGGATCGGCACGCAGGCAAGGCCGAGCGCGAAGGCCACCGGCACGCGCGCGATGAGCAGGCCGATGAAAACCCCGAACAGCACCATCGCGGCCTGTCCGGCAGAGAGTACATTGCCGCTCATCGCCCTGCCCCAACCAGAATGCGCATTTCATCGACGATCTGTTCACCCGCGAAGACGATCCACGTGACTCCGGCAACGGGCCAGGCGACGTGAATCAGCCAAAGCGGCAGATCGGCCAGTTCCGAAGTCCTGTTCCAGGCGAAGCGGGTGAACTCGAGGCCGGCCGATACGAACACCAGCGCCAGCGCCAGTATGCCGAGCCGCGCAAGGATTCGCACCGCGGCCTCCGACCGCCGCGACAAATCGGGCCACACATCGACCTCGAAATGCTGCGCTTCGCGCACGCCGACCATGGCGCCGATCATGATCGTCCAGACGAACAGGAAGCGCGCCATCTCCTCCGTCCAGATGTAGGACGGAATGAAGGGCGTGTAGCGTGAGATGATTTGCAGCGTGACCGGAACCACCAGGACGCCGACGCAGACGGCCAGCAGGAATTCCAGCAGCTTCGCATAGGCCGCCGAGACGCGACGCCACAGCGACGGTGTGGACGGGACGGGCATTTCAGACATTGGGGCTCCGTGCAGCAGCTCATCCGCCAGCTCCGGGCAAGAAGCGGGGCTTGCCCGGAGATGCTGTCGGCGGACGCAAAGACCTCAGACGACGTTGATCTTCTCGAAAATGCCCTCCGCACCGATTTCCTTGGCGTAGGTGGCCATCACGGGGTCGGCGAGCTTCTTCATGGCGTCCCGCTCCTCGAAGGGAACGCGCTTGAGCTTGCCGGCCTTCTCGAGCGTGTCGAGCTTGACGACCTCTTCGCTCGACTCGAGCTGACGGCCGTAGTCGCCGGCCTCCTTGCCGGCCTTCATGATCGCGTCCTGCAACTCCTTCGGCAGGGTCTTCAGCGTCTTCACCGAGAAGCAGATCGGCCGGATCGACACGGCGTGCTGGGTCAGGTTGAGATGCGGAGCGACTTCGTAGAACTTCATCGCCTCGACGCCGGCCGCCTCGTTTTCGCCGGCCGATATCACGCCGTTCTGGATCGCGTTGTAGATCTCGTTATAGGCGATCACCGTCGGGCTCATGCCGACCGCCGCAAAGGTCTTCGACCAGATCGGCGCGCCCTGCACGCGAACCTTGAGTCCCTTGAGATCGGCGAGATTCCTGAGTGGCTTGTTGGCGAAGATGTTGCGGATGCCGCCGCCGGCATAACCGATCAGGACGACCTCGGCCTTCGCCGCGACCTCGTCAGCGATCGGCGCCAGGATGTTGGCTTCGACGACCTTGTTCATGTGCTCGATGCCCTTGAACACGAAGGGCGCGTCGATGAAGGGGGCCGCCTTGGCGAAGGTCGACATGTGAGCCGGCGAGACGATGCCGTAATCGACCGCCTTGCCCTGCGACATGTACTCGAAATACTGCTTCTCGAGGCCGAGCGAGGAGTTCCTGTGCAGCGTGAAGTTGACGGGCTTGCCGTAATACTTCTTCACCAGCTCCTCGAACCGGAGCAGTGCCCGGTTGAAGGCGTGGTCGTCGTTGAACTGGACCGCGCCGTTCAGCGAGATCGGCGCTTGCGCCCTGAGGATCGACGGCATCCCAATCGTAGCCGCCGCAGTGGTCGCACCGATACCAGCGAGAAATGACCTTCGCTTCATCGTCTCCCCTCCCTTTTGATGCTCCGGCCCTGTAGCCGGGCCGTGAGCGCAGCCGGTATGCGGCTGGCGAAGGGGAAGCGTATGAAAAACGTCGGCCGGACGGAAGTCATTTCGCGTGCGCTGGAGGTACTCTTCGTCGCAGGGCTACGCCCGGCACACCTGCTGCACTGCAACTCGCGCTCCTGCCGGCGCGGCCAGTCCGCATGGGCGCAGTAGCACTCTCGCAGGAGGCGGACCACGAGCGGACCTGTGCGCTGCCCGCACGGACCCGCTCGCCCGCATAGCCCACAAGATCAATACTGACATTTGTCATCCTCCTCAGTTTGACGTGCAGACCTTTACTTCGCGCAATCCACCGTGGTGACCACCACCGGAACCGATCACGCGGCAGCGGTTCAGATCGAGCCGCAATACCGGACCAGGATCAAATCCTACGTCACCGAGCATCACCTTCGCCCGATCACGACAAAGGAAAAGATCATCGTCGGCGCGCCCGTGCCGGGCGACGTCGAGCTGGAGGCCGTGCCGTCCGATCGGGGTCCCCTCGCTCACCAAGTATCGCTACGTGTATTCCGGCGATCGCGTGCTGCTTGTGGACCAGGCTCGCGCACAGTGGTTCAGGAAATCGATTGATCAAGTCGTGAGGCGGCCGTCGTGAAGGCGGTCGCCAACCCGGACTTAACCCGCATTGAGAGGCCCGGATCGCCACTCCTGACCGCACTCCGCATGAGCTGAAGTGCGGGTATCCCGGACTGCGCTGCAACATCTCGTTGCTCGCCATCTGTGAAATACATGGCGCTGCGCAAGTCCCGCACGTATGGTCTGCCCAAAATCATAATCCGGCGCCGCTGCGCCGGAACCGGGACGCCCGCGTTTGTCAAAGCTCACCCTGCCGGTCCGGCTCGCTCTTCTGGTGACGGGAACGATGTTGCCGCTGATCGTCTTTGCGGTTGGCATTGTGCTCTACAATTACAAACAGGATCGAAGCGACGCGACCCGCCGGGTGCTGGAGAACGTGCGTAGCATGCGCCTCGTGCTCGACTCCGAGGTGCAGCGGATGACCGGCGGCTTGCAAGTCCTTGCACTGACGAATTCGCTGCGTAACGACGACTTCCAGAACTTCCGCCGCATCGCGCTCGGCTTCGTCGACCAATATGGCAAGGGCGGGTTGGTGCTGATCTCCGATCGCAAGGGCCGGTTGCTGTTCTCCTCCGCAACGGAAGACACCGCAAGCCTGCCGCCACGCGGCCATCTCGAGATCATCGAAAAGGTATTTGCGACCAGGTCGCCGCAATATTCCGACCTGTTCACCGGCGCGATCAACGGGCGGCAGGTGCTCACCGTCGAGGTTCCGGTGTTCCGCGACGGCGAGGTGATCTACGACCTCTGCTTCAGCCCGCCGATCAGTATCTTTCAGGAGCTGGTGGAGAAGCAACGGCCCGACCCGCTCTGGACCGTGACTCTGCTCGACACCAAGGGCATCGTGTTTGCGCGCGCGCCGAACCCCAGCGAGACTTTTGGCAAGCGCGCCTCGCCCTCGCTCTATGCCGAGATGTTTCGCCGCAGCGAGGCATCGCTCCCGACGGTGTCACTCGACGGCGTCGCTCTGGCTGCGGCCTACACACGCTCGCGGCTGACGGGCTGGACGATCGCCGCCGGCGTCGACGAAAGCTCGCTGATCGCGCCGCTCTGGCGCAACATCGCGATCACCAGCCTGATCGGCGGCATCCTGCTGCTGACCGGCCTGACCTTCGCGGTCAGGATGGCGACCACGATCGCGCGCGGCGAGATGCTGCACAATCTCCTGATCGATGAGCTCAACCATCGCGTCAAGAACACGCTTGCCTTGATGCAGGCGATCGCCGTGCAGACCTTCCGCAGCGCCAGCCGGGACGAGCGGATGAAATTCGAGGGACGGCTTGGCGCACTGGCCGAAGCGCATAATTTGCTGAGCCAGGAGAAATGGGCGGGCTCCGAGCTGCGGGAGGTGATCGCCCGCGCGCTTCAGCCGTTCCTGATGAACAGTCCCGACCGCATCCGCATGGCCGGACCCGCCGTACCGCTGTCGCCGCGGCTCGCCGTCGTGCTGTCGATGATCGTGCACGAGATCGCCACCAACGCCGCGAAATATGGCGCGCTGTCCAACGAGACCGGCCGGGTGACGCTGGATTGGGAGATCGTCGCCGATGCCCCGAAACCGCGGCTGCGCCTGATCTGGACCGAGATCGGCGGACCGCCGGTGACCGCGCCGGTACAGCGCGGCTTCGGTTCGCGCCTGATCGAGCGCAGCGCACGCGACCAGCTCGGCGGCGAGGCCACCGTCGATTTCCTGCCGCGCGGCGTGGTCTGCACGGTGGTCTGTACGTTGGACGAGGCGCGGTAGCCGCTCCGGGCCCGGGCCATATCGCAGCGCAATACGACCCATCCTGCGACAATTGCGCTCGCCCCACGCAATCATCCGATGTTAAACATCGGATGAATGTGAAGCTGCCGGCGGCAGCCAGGACAAATGAACCGGCCGGGACAGGCCGGCGGGGAGAAACAATCCGGTGGCAAGAGCGCGGCCGAGCCCAGCCGACAAACTGATCAAGCCCGGCCGCATCCGCGCCGTGCTGACGACGCTTGGCCGCGAGATCGCCCAGGATCTCATTCCCGTCGGCACCACCCTGCCGCCGGAGCCGGAACTCGAAGCCCGTTTCGGCGTCGGGCGCGGCGTGGTGCGCGAGGCGATCAAGACGCTCGCCGCAAAGGGCCTCGTCAGCGTGCGGCCGCGCCACGGCACGCAAGTGCTGCCGCGCCACGAATGGAGCCTGCTCGATCGCGACGTGCTGAGCTGGCTCGTCGGCCAGGACGAACCGGATCGCGACCTCCTGCTGGCAATCCAGGAGGTGCGCTCGATCATCGAGCCTGCAGCCGCAGCGCTTGCGGCCGAACGCGCGACCAGGAACGATCGCTGGCGGATCGATACGGCCCTGGCCGCCATGCAGACCGCAAAGGACCAGGCCAGTGCCCTGGCGGCCGACAAGGCCTTCCATCTTGCCATCCTTGATGCGACCCACAACCCGGTACTGCAGGGCTTTCGCAGCGCGATCGACACCATCCTGAGCACCGTCTTCACCGTTGCCGTCGGAAGCCCCGGCGGCTGGTTCAAGGACAATTTGCCGAACCACGTGGCGGCGGCGCGGGCCATCGAGAGCGCCAACCCGGAGAAGGCGCGCGCCGCGATGGAACGCCTGCTCGGCTACACCCGGTTGAAGCTCTCGAACCGGAAGACAGTCATCGCCGCGGCAACTCGGAAAACGGACGGATCGGCCGTGCGCGCGACCAGGACGTCGAGCGTCAAGAGCAGGAGGCAACGTCGTGGACCATGACAGGAAGGGCTCGTCCCACATCCTCGCTCCGCCCGAGGTCGCGGTCGTGGCAACCGACGGGCAACCGCGATCGCGCGAGACACGGCGACGATGTCAGGAATGATCAGCGTGAAATGCCGGCACAGGCATAGCTGAACGTCAGGGAGGTCAAATGCAGGTGACGGGCAGTCTGAAAGGTCGATCGTCGCGATTGATCCGCAGCGTCAATTCGCTGGCGGGCGCTGCGATGTTCGTCGCACCGCTGCTTGCGCTGGTGGCGATCTGGGCGATCGTGGTCCCGCTGTTCAACGTCAATCCGCGCGTGTTTCCCTCGGTCGGTGCGGTCGGCGCGGCCGCCATGGAGTCGATCCGCGACGGCACGTTGTTCGCCCATGTCGGCGCCAGCCTGCTTCGCGTCGGCCTCGGCACGCTGATTGGCATCGCCACCGCCGTACCGCTTGGCATCGCCATGGGCGTGAGCCCGACGGTGGCGGCTTTTCTCACGCCATTGTTCCGCTTCTTCTCGGTGCTCGCCGGCATCGCCTGGATCCCGATCGCAACCTTGTGGTTCGGCTACGGCTTCGGCGCGATCGTCTTCGTGATCTTCAACGCCGTGTTCTTCGTCGTCGCCTACAACACCCTGCTCGGCGTCAGGACCATTCCACACACGCTGCGCAATGCTGCCGCCTCGCTCGGCGCCGGCCGCGGGGCGCTACTGACCGAAGTGCTGCTGCCGGGCGCGCTGCCCAACATCGTCACCGGCATCCGCACCGGCCTGGGCTTTGCGTGGCGCGGCCTGATCGCCGCCGAGATGATCGCGACCAATGTCGGGCTCGGCTACATGCTGTTCGTGGCGCGCGACTTCTACCGCACCGAGGTGATCGTGTTCGGCATGATCGTGATCGGCGTGCTCTGGCTACTGATCGACCGTCTACTGCTGGTCCCGCTGGAACGGGCGACCATCGAACGCTGGGGCTTGGTGAGGCGCGCATGAACCTGCTGCTGCAAATCTGGGGCGGCTACACCCGCCTGACCCGGCGCTGGCCGGGGATCGCCGCCATCATTCCCTTCATCCCGGTGCTCGCGCTGTGGACCGCGGTCAGCGAGGCCGGGGTGTTTCCGCGCGCGTTCTTCCCGGGCCCCGCCGACGTGGTACGCGCGTTCTTCGCGCTCACCTACAAGGGGATCCTGCCCGACTATCTCCAGGACAGCCTGATCCGGCTCGCGACCGGCGCCGCCCTCGGCATGGCGCTCGGCATTCCCTTGGGCATCCTGATCGGCACGAGCCGCTGGGCGCACCGGATCTGCTGGCCGGTGCTGCTGTTCTTCCAGGCGATCGGCGACATCGCCTGGCTGCCGATCCTCTTGATCTGGTTCGGCTTCGGACTGACGACGATGACCTTCGTCATCGTCTACACTGTGCTGTTCCCGGTCGTGCTCAACACCGTGCTCGGGGTCGAATCCGTGCCGCGCGACCTCGCGCGCGCCGCCCTGAGCCTCGGTGCCTCGCGCGCGCGGGTGCTCTGGGAGGTGACGCTGCCGGGCGCGCTGCCCAACATCATCACGGGCCTGCGCAACGGCCTCGGTTATGGCTGGCGCGCGCTGATTGCAGTCGAGATGATCGTCGGCACATCGGGCATCGGCTTCATGATGTTCGATGCCCGCCGCGCCGGCTCCACCGTCGAGATTCTGCTCGGCATGATCATTCTCGGATTGCTCTGGTACATCGTGGACGCCTGGGTCCTCGCGCCGCTCGAGCGCGTGACCGGCCAACGCTGGGGATTGGTGACATCATGAAGACGCTTTCGCTGCGCAATCTCGGCAAGACCTACTTCGATCCTTACGCAGGCGCGCATGTCACCGCCGTTCACGACGTCTCGCTGGACGTCGAACCCGGCGAGTTCATCTCCGTGGTCGGCCCGTCCGGCTGCGGCAAGACGACGATCCTCAACATGATCGCCGGCTTCATTCCCTATTCGAAGGGCGACATCCTGCTCGACGGCAAGCCGGTGCACGGGCCCGGCCCCGAGCGTGGCGTCGTGTTCCAGTCGTTCGCGCTGTTTCCCTGGAAGACGGTGCTCGACAATGTCGGCTTCGGCCCGAAGATGCGCGGCGTTCCGAAGGCCGAGCGCGACCGCATCGCGCGCGAATATCTCGCGCTGGCGGGGCTGTCGCATGCGGCGCACCGCTATCCCAACGAGCTCTCCGGCGGCATGCAGCAGCGCGTCGGCGTGGTGCGCGCGCTCGCCAACAATCCCGACGTCCTGCTGATGGACGAACCGTTCGCCAGCGTCGACGCGCAGACGCGCATGACGCTCCAGGAGGAGCTGACCCGGATCTGGCAGGAGCGCAAGCCGACGGTGATCTTCATCACCCATGACGTGCCGGAAGCGGTGTTTCTCGCCAACCGCGTGGTCGTGCTGTCGAAGGGACGCGTGCTCGACGAGATCGCGGTCGACCTGCCGCGTCCCCGCGTCTGGGACGACCTCGTCAAGGACGACCACTTCAAGCAGCTCTCGGCGCGCGTGCTTCAGATGGTGCGCGCGGCATGAGCATCGCTTCCGACGCCCTGCGCTCGCCCAAGGGCCGCATCGTGCTCGGCACGATTGCCGCATGGGCGCTGTTCCAACTCTGGTTGACGGTCGCCGCGCCGGGAAAGATCTCGCCGGAGCTCACGGGAACCTCGGAAAAAGTGAACGTGCAGATCGAGCTGCCGTTCACGCCGGAGCGCTTCCACGTGCTCGCATTCCAGCAATATGGACGCGTCTCGGGAACGGACGAGCATTCGATCGAACTACGCGGCGTCAAACGAACGGACCTCAACGCCGTTGCCCGCCCCTATTGGGTGACGGCGGTGGGGCCGATAAAAGAGGGAGGCTGAGAATATGAAACGACTCTTGCTGCTCGGAATCGCGCTCTTGGCCGGCATGGTGCCGGCGAGCGCCCAGACCCCGACGAAACTGAAGGCCGGCATGGTCACCGGCATCGACCAGATCGGCCTGCCGATCGCACTCGAGCGCGGCTTCTTCGAGAAGTACGGGCTCGATGTCACGATCGCACGCCCCTACGCGACCGGCGTCGACGCGCTGAACGCATTGCAGGCCGGCGAGAGCGAGATCGTGCAGGTCGGCGTGCCCATGATCGGCGCCGTGCTGCGCGGCATGGACCTTGTCGCACTCGGCAATTACAGCGGCAACGCCACCAAGGCCGGCTCCGATGCCACCATGGCGATCATTGCGCGTGAAGGTTCAGGCATCGTCAAGGGTGACCTCTCGACGCTCAAGGGCAAGAAGATCGCGGCCTCCTTCGGCACGATCAACCACCTCTACATCCTGGCGACGCTGGAGAAGGCCGGGCTGAAGCCCGATGACGTGACGCTGGTCAACACGCCGCCGCCGGACATGACCGTCGCCCTGCTCGCCAAGGGCATCGACGCGTTCTCGGGCTGGGATCCCTGGCCGATCGTTGCAGGCAAGGATGTGCCCGGCGCGGTCGAGATCATCAGGGGCGGCGACGTGATCTCCTATATCGGATTCAACGTCGCGCTTCGCCCCTGGGTGCAGGCCAACGGCGAGACCATCGAGAAATTCCTCGCCGCGGTCTCCGAAGCCGATCAATGGATGCGCAAGAACCCGAAGCAGGCGGCGCAAGTCGCCACGCGCTGGATTCCGGGGCTGAAGCAGGACGTCGCCGAGGCTGCGATGCAGTTCAACATCCAGCAGGCGGACCGCCGGCTGTCGGCGAACAATTACCGCGCGCTCTGGAGCGCCGAGGATCGGCTCTCCCGCCTCGGCATCCTCAAATCGACCTTCGACGTCAATGCGCATATCGAGCCGAAGCACATTCTCAAGGTCATGAAGGATCGTCCCGAACTGTTCGCCGATCTGCCGCCGATCCCGGAGACGGCGGCGATCTCGCCGGGCTACGTGTTCAAACCCTAAGCAGTTGCACACGACGAGGCCGGCGCGATCAGCGCGCCGGCATTTTCCGGATTGCGCCCTACCCGATGGTCTGCAGCGCCGGGAACGTCTCCAGCAGCCAGATGCTCACATTCGAGACCGCGCCGGTGAGAAAGCCGATGCCGGTGATCACCATCAGGACGCCCATGGCGCGCTCGACATTGACGAGATGGCCCTTCATGCGCGCGAACAGCGCGGAGAACTGCTCGATCATCAGCGCGGCGATCAGGAAGGGAATGCCGAGACCGGCCGAATAGACCGCGAGCAGGCCCGCGCCCTTCGCCACCGTGGCCTCAGCGGCGGCGATCGACAGGATCGCGGCGAGGATCGGGCCGATGCAGGGCGTCCAGCCGAAGGCGAAGGCGAGCCCCATGATATAGGCGCCCCAGAGGCCGACCGGCTTGGGGATCGGCAGCCGTCCCTCGCGCATCAACAGGCCGATGCGGGTCAGTCCGAGGAAGTGCAGGCCCATGATGATGATGACGATGCCGGCGAGGATCGACAGCTCCGCCGACCAGGCACGGATCAGCCCGCCGATCAGCGAGGCGCTGGCGCCGAGGGCGACGAACACCGTGGAGAAGCCGAGCACGAACAGGAGCGCCGACATCATGATCGCGCGCTTGGAGGCCGAGCCCGGCTCGTCGCTCTCGACATGCTCGATCGTGGCGCCCGTCAGGTAGATCAGATAGGGCGGGACCAGGGGCAGGACGCAAGGCGAGAGGAAGCTGACGAGGCCGGCAATCAGCGCCGCCGGGATCGAAACATTTTGCATGATGCCGTCTGAGCCATCTCAGGCACCGGTGCGGCGCGCCGGGAATGCGCGCGGCCAGGAGCCGAACCGGCTCTGGTGTAACCGATGCCGGAGAATGCGCAACAGAGGCGCACCAAACCAGGGCTCCTCCCGATGCCGCCTGCGATCACAGGTGCGGCATCGGGACGCGCACAAACCTCGCCAAAAAGCGAGATTCGGCGGCGTGGCTACTTCACCACGCGGAGCAGCGGACGCCGGGGCTGGTCCTGCGTCTGCTTGGAAGGGGACGGCGGCTCGCTCGCAGCGCTCCGCAACATTTCGTCGCACAGTGCCTTGAGTTCGGCACTGTCAATTCCTTTGAGTTTCATCCTGACGTCGAGGATGACAATCGACAGCAGCTCGGCCGACTCACGGCTGTCGCACGCGTTGAGAACCCTGCGGCACCCCTCGAGCGTTTCCAGCACCGACTGCAATTGTTCGTCTGAATGCGACACCGGCGTTCTTTCCGTTAATTCGGCCTGCGAGACGTGTTGGTGACGACCCCTTCGGCCCCCATGGAATACGGAGGATAGCACGAGGCCACAGCGCCTCTGAACCTGATTTCAGTGGGTTTCTGCCGCGGAACAGCGGTTCTGGCTAACTTCGCCGCGCTGCGCCGTTGGCCGCGATCGAAGCAGTCCGAGAGCAAACGCCCGGCCCGCTGTGATTGATCCATTGAAGGAGACGGCGCCGGCTTTCGCGCAAGCACATTCATTACGGACAGCGCCTGCAATCCCGCAGCCATTTCACGGCTCGCAACGGAACTCACGCCACACCCCTCATCCGGGCGATGGTCCGCCCGATTCCCAGCCTTGGCAGCATTCAGATACCACCCACGACGTAGTAAGGATGACGTTCAAAACTCATCATCCCCCAACTCGCAGTAGTTGTGGTTTGCGCCAGATTCTGCCAGTTTAGCCACCCGAAGGAAATTGTATGCACTCCTTGGCGGAAAGGGGCGTTCCTGTGGCGGAACGCCCAAAGACAAATCTCAGCGGCCTCTCTGATTGGGATGCCGCTCGCATATTCCTTGAAGTCGTCCGATGCGGAAGTTTCCGATCGGCGGCTGAGCGCCTGTCGCTGTCGATCAACGCCGTGCGCCGGCGAATCGACGATTTCGAACGCCAGACCGGCACCACACTGTTCACGCGTGACGTCCACGGCACCCATCTGACCGATGAAGGCGCGCTGGTGGTCTCCGCCGTCGAGCGCATGGAGGCCGCCACCTTCGACGTGCTGCGCGCCAGCGATTCGATGGCCAACGCCCTGTCCGGCGAGGTGCGCGTCGCCGTCACCGAGGGGCTCGGCACGTTCTGGCTCGCCCCGCGCCTGGTTGAATTCCAGCAGGCCTATCCGAAGATCCTGGTCGACCTGCATTGCGCGATGCGCTCGGCCGACGTCTCGCGCCACGAGGCCGACGTCGCCATCCATCTGTCGCGTCCCTCCGCGCTCGACATCAAGCTGGTGCGGCTCGGCCGCATGCATCTGATGTTCTGGGCCTCCGAGAAATACATCGAGAAGCATGGCGCGCCGCGCACGGCGGCGGAATTGATCAAGCATCGCCTGGTGCTGCAATTCGCCGACCAGCTTGCCGCCAAGGAATCCTTCGAGAGCTTCTTCCCGGGCGTGTCGGAACGTGACCTTCTGGTCATGAAGACCAACGTCTCAAGCGCCAACTACTGGGCGGTCGCGAATGGCGCCGGCATCGGCGTCTTTCCGAGCTACGCCATTGCGCTTGGCGGGAAGTTGATTCCACTGGAGGTCGAGTTGAACCGACCGCTGGATATCTGGTTGTCCTACCATCCCGGTAGCGGCCGTATTCCGCGCGTGCGGCACATGATTGATTGGCTGATCGAAGCTTTCAGTCCGGCTCGCTTCCCGTGGTTTAAGGAAGAGTTCGTGCATCCGCATGAATTCAAGGACTCGTATATGGGCGAACCCCTGACCCAGCTCTTCGGGGGATTTTCAACCGAAGAACAAAGGTGAAAACGAAGATGAAAGCAGCGGCGAAAAGAATGAAGCAGCGCAGCGCTGGCAAGCCGGACATCGAGCTTGGCAAGCGGATTCGTCTGCGGCGCGTCGAGATGAAGATCTCGCAGGCCGAGCTCGGCGAGAAGCTTGGCGTCAGCTTCCAGCAGGTCCAGAAATACGAGAAGGGCGTCAATCGCGTCGGCGCGGCTCGTCTGCAGCAGATCGCTTCCGCCCTCGACGTGCCCGTGACCTTCTTCTACGACGGTGACAACAAGGCGCGCGAAGTCGAGAGCCTGCTGTTCCTCGATTCGGCCTTCAGCCTCCGCTTGCTGCGCGCGTACAGCAAGATCAAGGACCAGACCGTGCAGCGTCAGCTGGTCTCGCTGATGGAATCGATCGCGGCGAACGAGAGCTGAGACCGGTCGACGGTCTGGCCTTTACGGCCGATCTTCAATCCGCCGCGTCGCGGGGACGCGGCCGGATTGAACGATCATATTCCGGCTCGCGCGCTTGCGCGCGGCCTTTGCGGGGCGGCACGACCGCCCCTTTTCTTTGCACGCGCGACACTCGGGACGACGCGCCATGCAATCCCGGTACAGGCGGATGCAGACTCGCCCACCCTGCCCGGTTGACCCCGGAAGCGCCAGCGCAGCACATTGCCCCTCGCACATGACGAGCGAGCGCGCGATGTCCGACATATTCAGCACGACCGGTACCCCCTACGCGGACGGCAAGATTTTCCAGCACACCACCGACGGCGTCGGCGTGATCACCTTCAACAATCCCGACAAGCGCAACGCGATGTCGCTGGAGATGTGGGAGGGATTTGGCGAGGCGCTGACCGCCTTGCGCGACGACGAGACGGTGCGCGTCGTGGTCCTGCGCGGAGCCGGCGGTAAGGCCTTCGTCTCCGGCGCCGACATCAGCCAGTTCGAGAAGACCCGGCACAACGCGGCGGCCTCTGAGGAATATGCCAGGCGCAGCGCCGCCCAGCGCGCACTGCTCGCAGACTATCCCAAGCCGACGATTGCCTGCATCGAGGGTTTTTGCCTCGGCGGCGGCATGCAGGTCGCGATGCTCGCCGACATCCGCATCGCCGCGCACGGCAGCCAGTTCGGCATTCCCGCGGCCAAGCTCGGCATCGCCTATGGCTTTGACGGCCTCCGCCACCTGGTGTCGCTGGTCGGCCCGTCCTGGGCGCGGCTCCTGATGTACACGGGCATGCGCATCGACTCCGCCGAAGCGCTGCGCATTGGCCTTATCGAGCGCGTGTTCCCGGTCGACGAGCTCTGGGGCGAGACCATGACGATTGCCGAGACGATCTCGCGGAACGCCCCGCTCGCGATCAAGGCCGCCAAAATCACCATCGCGCAGGTGCTGAAGGATGAGAGCCAGCGCGACATGGACGCGATCAAGGCGATCGGCAACGCCTGCATGGATTCCCGGGATTTTCGCGAGGGCCGGCAGGCCTTCATGGAAAAGCGCAAACCGCAGTTCCAGGGGCGTTGAAGCTGAACCGACGTTCACGAAGATTAAATTCCTCGTGCAACTCCGTGCGGTTGCAACCAGTTGATCTGACGAAAGTTCTCCCGTCACAACGAGGGAGATCGCGATGACACTGAAATCTGCTGTTCTTGCTCTGGTTGCCATCGGCGGTGTGACGCTCGCGTCGGGCGAGGCGTTCGCGGCCATGCCGAATGGCATCCCGCAGGCGGACAAGATTGCAAGCGGTCCGGCCGCTGACGTCGATCAGGTGCGCTGGGTATGCAACCCCTGGGGCCGCTGCTTCTGGCGTCCGAACTATTACGGCGCCTACGGCTATTACGGCGGCCCGCGACGCTTCTACGGCCCGCGCCCGTGGGGCTGGGGCCATCGACACCATCATTGGCGCCGCTGGTGAACGACAAAGGGGCCGCGAGGCCCCTTTTTCTTTTGAGATGAACTGGCGCCGCGACTCGGCTGCTTCTCAGAGCGCCCCTAGCACCGCCTTCGTGATATCGGCGGTGCCGTTGTTGCCGCCGAACTCCATCGGCTTGATGCCGCCGGCATAGATCTGATCCACTGCACGCTCGATCGTCTCGCCGGCTTCCGCCGCGCTCTCGACGCCGTGCTTGTCGGCGAGCCAGTCCAGCATCATCGCTGCCGACAGGATCATGCCGGTGGGATTGGCCTTGCCCTGCCCCATGATGTCGGGCGCGGTGCCGTGGCAGGGCTGGAACACGGCATATTTGTCGCCGATGTCCGCCGACGGCGCCATGCCGAGGCCGCCGATCAGGCTCGCGGTGATGTCGGAGACGATGTCGCCGAACATGTTCTCCATCACCATCACGTCGAAATCCCAGGGCCGCTTCACCAGCATCGCCGAGCAGGCATCGACATAGAGCCGGTCGGTCTTCACCTCGGGATGCTTCTTCGCGATCTCGTCGAAAATGCCGCGAAAGAACGCGAACGCCTTGAACACGTTCGCCTTGTCGACGCAGGCAAGCGCGCCGGGCTTGCCGCGCGCCTTGCGCCGCTCGGCGAGGCGAAACGAGAAGTCGAACAGGCGCTCGGAGGTCCTGCGTGTGATCACCATGGTCTCGCGCGCGTCCTCATGGGTGACGACGCCCTTGCCCATCGAGGCGAACAGGCCTTCGGTCGATTCCCGGATCACGACGAGATCGATGCCGCGCGCATCAGCGCCGACGATCGGGCTCGGCACGCCCGGAATGAGGCGCGCCGGCCGCACGCCGGCATAGAGATCGAAGATGAAGCGCAGCTCGATCTGCGGCGCGATCTCGGTATTGTCGGGGTAGCGCACCGACGGCAGGCCGCAGGCGCCGAGCAGGATTGCGTCCGCCTCCTCGCACAGCTTGATGGTCGAGTCAGGCATCGACTTGCCGGTGGCACGATAATTGTTGGCGCCGGCGGGTGCCTCGGTGAAGCGAAAGCGCAAATCCGATTTCTGCTCGATCTTGCGCAGCACCTCGAGGGCCGGCGCCATGACTTCGGGACCGATGCCGTCACCGGCGAGCACGGCAATGTGGAAGGCGTTGTTTGCGGACATTTAGGGCCTCAAGGAAAGGAGCTAGCCAAGTCGTCACTGCGAGCGAAGCGAAGCAATCCAGAAATCCATCCGCAGAGGCAGTCTGGATTGCTTCGTCGCTTCGCTCAATGACGGAGGAGAGAGTGTTCACTACGGCGTCAGCACTGTGCGCCCGACCACCGCGCCCTGCTGCAATTGCACCAGCGCGTCGTTGGCCTTGGCGAGCGGTGCCGTCGTCACCGGGATCGGCGGCACCTTCTTGGTGCGGACGAGATCGAGCAATTCCTGCGTCTCGCGCAGGTTTCCGACATAGCTGCCCTGAATCGTCACTGCCTTGATCGGAATCAGGGGCAGCGCCCAGGTCGCGCCGCCGCCGAACAGGCCAACGATCACGAGCTTGCCGCCCTTGGTCAGGCAGTCGAATCCAAGCTGCGTCGTCGCGGCATTGCCGACGAGGTCGATCACGGCGCGGATCGGCCCGCCCGCCTTCTTGGCAAGCTGCTCCAGCGCATCCGGCGCCTTGGGGTCGACGGTGGCGAGCGCGCCGGCCTTCTCCGCCGCCTCACGCTTCCTGGCATCGATATCGACCATGATAGCGCCCTTGCCGCCCATCGCCTTCAGCAGCGACAGCGCCATCAGGCCAAGCCCGCCCGCGCCGAACATCACGATCGGGGTGTCGAAATGCTGCTCGACCTTCTTGAGCGCGCTGTAGGTGGTGACGCCCGAGCAGGCATAGGGCGCGGTCGTCGCCGGGTCGAGCCCTCTCAGATTGAGCAGGTAGCGCGGATGCGGCACCAGCATGTGATCGGAATAGCCGCCGTCGCAATAGACGCCGAGCGAGCGCGGCGTCAGGCACATGTTCTCGTCACCGGCCAGGCACGTCGCGCATTTGCCGCAGCCGATCCAGGGATAGACCAGGCCGACTTCGCCGAGCTTGAGGTCGCCCTGGTCGGTCGGTTTCACGTCGGGGCCGAAGGCCAGGATTTCGCCGACCGTCTCGTGACCCATGGTCAGCGGCAGGTTGATGCCGCGGTCCTTCAGCGACAGCGGCTTGCGGCCGTGGCCGAGATCATAGCCGCCCTCCCAGATGTGGAGGTCGCTGTGGCAGACGCCGGCGGCCTTTACCTTGATCAGCACCTGCATGCCCGACGGCTGCGGCGTCGCCTCGTCGAACTCCTGCAGCGGCGCCTTGAAATCGGCAACCTTGAAACTCTTCATCGGCGTTCTCCCGCATTCTTCTTGTCGCCGCGCCACCATGCCATGGCCGGCAAGGCGAGACAAACCGGTCTTAGTTCAGGCCAGCGGATGATGGCAAGCCGCGAACTGGCCGGGTGCGATTTCGCGCAACTCCGGTACCTCAGCGCTGCATCGCTGGTCGGCCCGCGGGCAACGGGTGCGGAAGCGGCAGCCGGACGGCGGCGCAATCGGCGATGGTGGCTCACCCGCTGCCACACTCTCGGCGGGACGCATATCCGGATCGGGCACCGGGATCGCCTGCAACAAGAGCCCGGTATAGGGATGCGCCGGATTTGCAAACAATTGCTCCGACGGACCGACCTCGCAAAGCCGGCCGAGATACATCACCGCGACGCGGTCGCTGACCGCTTTGACCACCGCGAGATCATGCGCGATGAACAACAGCGTCAGGCCGAAGCGCCCCTTCATCTCCTCCAGCAAATTGAGGATCTGCGCGCGGATGGAGACGTCCAGCGCCGAGACCGGCTCGTCGCAGACAATGAACTCGGGGTTAAGCACCAGCGATCGCGCGATGCAGATGCGCTGGCACTGCCCACCGGAGAACTCATGCGGCAGGCGGCCCGCGACGAGATCAGGATCGAGCCCGACCGCAGAGAGCACCTCGTAAACCCTACGCTTGCGCTCGGCGGCATCCCTGACGCCGGCGATGATCAGCGGTTCGGCCACGATGTCGCCGATGCGACGGCGCGGATTGAGCGAGGCGATCGGATCCTGGAAAATCAGTTGCACGCGGCGCCGCATCTTGCGCAGCGCCTCGCCCTCCATCGCCGTCAGGTCCTCGCCGTCGAACAGCACCCGGCCGGATTTGGCGCGGCGCAATTGCAGCACGGCGCGCCCCAGCGTCGACTTGCCGCAGCCGGATTCTCCGACCAGCCCGAGCGTCTCGCCGCGCGCGACCTGGAGGCTGACGCCGGAGACGGCGTGCACCGTCTTGTTGCCGAGGCCATATTCGACGACGAGATTGTCGACGTTCAGCAGCGGCTCGACGCGCGCGGCAAGCTGCATCATGCGCCGATTCCTTCCGCCATCTGGATCGGGTGGAAGCAGGCATAGAGATGATCGGGCTTCTCAGCGCTCTTCAGGTCGGGCTTGGCCTCATGACAGCGGCTAGCGGCATAGCGGCAGCGCGGCGCAAAGGAGCAGCCCTTGAGCGGTCGTGTCGGATCGGGCGGACGGCCGGAGATCGCCGGCAGCGGCGTATGCGGCGCGGCATCCAGCTTCGGGATCGCCGCCAGCAGCGCTTCGGTGTAGGGCATGTGCATACGCTTGAACAAGGCTTGCGTCGGCGCGCGCTCCACCACCCTGCCCGCATACATCACCGCGACCTCGTCGGCCCGGCCGGCGACCACGCCGAGATCGTGGGTGATGATGATCATGGCCATGTGGCGGCGGCGCTGCTCGCGCGCGAGCAGATCGAGGATCTGCGCCTGGATGGTGACGTCGAGCGCCGTGGTCGGCTCGTCCGCAATCAAGAGCTTCGGCTCGCAGGACAGCGCGATCGCAATCGCAATGCGCTGGCGCATGCCGCCGGAACATTGATGCGGATATTGCGCGAGCCGCTGCTCCGGCGCGGGAATGCCGACGGCCGCCAGCAGCTCGATGCTGCGCTTCCGTGCCGCGGAGACGTCAAGCTCGAGATGCTCCTGGATCGTCTCCATCAACTGCGTGCCGATGGTCAGCACCGGGTTGAGCGAGGTCATGGGGTCCTGGAACACGACCGCGAGATCGCGCCCGCGCAAGCGACGCAGGCTTTCCGGCGCGAGCCGCACCAGGTCCTGGCCGTCGAACATCACGCGGCCCGTGAGCCTTGCTTTTTTCGGCAGCAGTTGAAGCACCGCGCGCGACAGCATGGTCTTGCCGCAACCGGATTCGCCGACGATTCCGAGCGTGCGGCCCGCCTCCAGCGACAGATCGACATGATCCACGGCGCGCAGATTGCCGCGCGGCGTCGGTAGCTCGACTGCAACGTCCTCGATGGTCAGCAGCGCAGCGCTCACAGCGCCCCCTGACGCGGGTCGGTCAGTGCCCGCAAGGTGTCGCCGACCAGATTGAAGGCCAGCACGGTGAGGAACAGTCCGGCCGCCGGCAGGAACGCCAGCCGCGGCGCGACGTCGAGGCTGTCGCGCCCCTCGCCGATCATGCTGCCCCAGCTCGCCATCGGCGGCGGCACGCCGAGACCGAGGAAGGACAGCGCCCCCTCGACCACGATGGTGACGGCGACGCCGAGCAGGAAGAAGGCCAGCAGCGGCAGGATCACGTTCGGCAACAGCTCGCGCATGAGGATGCGCGCATGGCTGGCACCTAGCGCCTCGGCCGCGATCACGAATTCGCGGCGAGCCAAGCTCAGCGTCGCCGCGCGCGCCACGCGCATAAACGCGGGAATGCCGAGCACACCGAGAATCAAGGTGAGGTTGGGGACGGACTGGCCGAGATAGGCGGTCACGGCGAGCGCGAAGATCAGCGGCGGAAAGGCGAGCAGCACGTCCATGCTGCCCACCACCAGCGTCTCAAACCGGCCGCGGAAATAGCCGGCGAGCAGCCCAAGCGCGCCGCCGAGCGTAAGGCCGATCATCGGCGCGATCAGCCCGACAGTCAGCGACACCCGCGCCCCGAAAATCAGGCGGGAGAGTTCGTCGCGGCCGAGCCCATCGGTGCCGAGCCAGTGCTCGGAAGAGAACGCCGCACGGCGCTCCAGCATGTCCATGTCTACAGGGTTCTGCAGCGGCAGCACCGGCGCGAGGATCGCGAGCGTCAGGATGATCGCGAGCCAGGCACTCGCGATCCAGAACAACAGGCCGAGCCTGCGCTTGCGGCCGACCGGCACGGGCACCGCCTCGTCCTGCATCGAGAGCTCAAGCGTGGCCATGGCGGATCCTGGGGTCGAGCACGGCGTAGAGCATGTCGACGATGAAATTCACGATGACGAAGCCGCAGGCGACCAGCAGCACCACGCCCTGGAGGATGACGAGGTCGCGGGTATAGATCGCCCCGACTAGAAGTCGGCCGATGCCCGGTAGCGCGAAGATCGATTCCACGATCAGCGTGCCGCCGAGCAGGCGGCCGATATTGATGCCTGTGACCGTCACCAGCGTCAGCGACGAGGGCTTGAGCGCATGCACGAACAGGATGCGCGCGGGCTTGAGACCCTTGGCCTTGGCGAGCGCGATATAATCCTCCTGCAGGGTCGCGATCATGTCGGAGCGCAGCACCCGCATGATTCCAGGCCATTCGGCCAGCGCCAGCGTCAGCGCCGGCAGCACGAAGAAGCGTAAATTCGCCAGCGGCGCCTCGGTAAACGGCACATAGCCGGTCGCCGGCAGCCAGTGCAACTCGACCGCGAACAGATAGATCAGCAGGATCGCCACCAGGAACGACGGCATCGACAGCATCGCAAACGCACTGCCGGTCATGAAGCGGTCGAACGCGCCGCCGGCGCGCGCGGCGCAGGCGATCGCAACCGGGACGCCGATCAACAGGCCGATGAACTCGGCCATCAGCATCAATTGAAGTGAAACCGGAATGCGCTCGGCGACCGCCTGAAGCACCGTCTGCCCGGTACGGAACGAGCGGCCGAGATCGCCCTGCAGGACGTGACCGAGCCAGCTCAGGTAACGCCACCACAGCGGCTGGTCGAGCCCCATGTCCCGGCGTAGCGCCGCGACATTCTCCGGCGTCGCCTGATCGCCGAGGATGACGAGAGCGAGATCGCCCGGCAGCAGCGAGGCGATCAGGAATGTCAGCAGCGAGACGGCGAGCAGCACCGGCAGCATGGCAAGCAGCCGCCGAACGACGAAGTTCAGCATCGCGCCATCATTCCAGCCAGGTCGTCGAAACGTCGATCACGCCATTGTAGATCTTCGGGAAGCCCTTCAGCTTGGCGCTCGATAGCGCGTAGTAAGTATTCTGGAAGGTCCAGAACCAGATTGCCTCCATGTTGATCAGGCGGCTGATGGCGCAGTAATCCTCGGTGCGTTGGCCGAGGTCGGCGGTGACGCGCGCGTGGTCCAGCAGCTTGTCGAGCTCGGGATTCGAGAAACCGGCCAGTGCCAGCGGGCTGCCGCTGCGAAAATTCGCGTACATCTGCGGGTCGGGATCGGCGAGATCGACGATGCGCCATGGCGTCATCTGGAACTGGCGTGTAAAGGCGCGCGAGGGAATGGTGGCCTGATCGACCTGCTCGATCTCCATGCTGGCGCCGACGCGCTTCCAGAATTGCTGGAGCACCTGGCCGATCATGCGGCCGCGGGGCGTCGCGGTCACCAGCATCTTGAACTCGACCGGCTTGCCGTACTCCTTGATCAGCGCCTTGGCCTTCTCGACGTCGAACGGCAGCGCGCCGTCGTCCTTGCATTTGACCCAGGAGCCATCGCCATAGGGATTGGTCGCGGGCCGGCTCAAGCCGTTGCTGATCGCCTGCGACATTTTCGGGCGGTCGAGCGCCATCACCAGCGCCTGACGCACGCGGACATCGTCGAACGGCGCGACCTTGGTGTTGAAGGCGTAGACCTGGGCGCCCGAGCCCTTGTAAGTGTGCACCGTGAGCTTGGAGTCCTTCTGCGCCCTCATGATGTTGTCGGCGTCGTTCTCGTCGTCCCAGATGATGTCGGCCTCGCCCGATTGCAGCGAGGCGAAGCGCGACTGTGCATCGGGCAGCGGCTTCAGGATGATGCGATCGAGATAGGGCCGGCCCTTGTCCCAGTAATTGGGATTCTTCTCCAGCACCATGCGGTCGCCTGCGGTCCATGATTTCAGGATGTAGGGACCAGTGCCGACGGGATTGCGATTGTAGTCGTCACCCTTGGTCTTCCACGCGGTCGGCGAATGAATGACGTTGTTGGAGCTCTGGATTGTGATCACCGCCGGCCAGTTCACCGAGGGATCGGTCAGATTGAAGACAACGGTGGTTTCGTCCGGCGCCAGCACCTCCTTGACGTTGGTGATGTAGAAGGCACAGCGGCACTTGTTGGCGGGGTCCTTCTGTCGGTCGAAATTCTCCTTGAAGGCCTGCGCATTGAACGGCGTGCCGTCGTGGAATGTCACGCCCTGGCGCAGCTTGAAGGTCCAGCTCTTGAAATCGTCGGAATGAGTCCAGGACATCGCGAGCTTTGGCGCGGCTTCGCCCTTGTCGTCGAGCGTGGTCAGCGTATCGAAGATCGCGGCGGCAGCGGTGAAGGTGGAGGTGTCGTAGACACCGACCTTGAGCGGATCGAAGCCCGCAATCTCCAGCTCCTGGCCGACTGTGATGCTGCCGCCCGGCTTCTGTGCCTGCGCCGGCCCGGCCAGCGGAAGGAGGGCAAATGCCGCAACAAGGAAAATCGGCGCGTGCTTGCGCGCTGCGGCAGCGATGTTCGTCATGGTTCCTCCCGGGATCCCTCGTCCGATGTTTCGGATCGTTGAATGACTGAGGACGAGATTGGCGACAAAAGCTCGCCACGGCAAGAGGAACGCGCGACAGATCACACGCCGCACGTGCGGCGTAATGGTGCTCAGCCTGTCGCGGCAGTTTTGCCTGTCGGAATTGATGCATCATCGCCGAGGCTGATCTCCTCGCGCAGCGCATCCGTATGCTCGCCGAGCACGGCCATCGTCTTGGCCGGCGTGGTATCGGCACCCGACATCCGGAATGGCAGGTTGAGCACCTGAAAGGAGCCGCCCTCGTCCCGCACCTCGGAAAGCGCCTGCCGGTGCGCGAGCTGCGGATCGGCCAGCGCCTCCGACACGGTGCGATAGGCCGACGCCGGCACGCCGGCAGCCCCTAGCGCTGCGAGACACGCATCGGTCGTGAGTTCCCGCGACCAGGCTTCGACGCCATCCATCACCTCCGCCCAATTCTCGCGGCGCGCGGCATAGGTCGCAAAGCGCGGATCGGAGATCCATTCGGGGTGACCGATAACGCCCATCAATCCCTGGAACGTCTTCTCGCTGGCGACCGTGATCATGACATAGCCGCTTGCCGTCTCGGTCGGGCCGAACATCGGGCGCGGCGGCGGCTTCACGGCGAATTGCGCGCTCTGCAATTCGGTCAGCGTCAGTGACAGCATCGATTCCAGCATGGACACGTCGATGTGCTGGCCGAGGCCGGTCACGGTCCGCTGATAGAGCGCCGAAGCGATCGCGCCGAAGCCATAGGTGCCGGTGACGACGTCGGCGTGATAGATGCCGCAATAATCAGGACGATTGCGGCCGGGCTGGTAGGCCAGATGCGCCATGTCATAGCCGGAGGCCGCATGGATCACCGGAGCATAAGCCGGCAGCTCGGCCGAGGGGCCGGTCTGGCCGTAGCCTGAGATCGAGCAATAGATCAGCCTCGGATTGACGGTGCGCAGCCTATCGTAGTCGAGCCGCAGTCGGTGCATCACGCCGGGGCGAAAGTTCTCGACCAGGATGTCTGATGTCGCGGCCAGCCGGCGCACCGCCTCCTTGCCGTCCTCGGACTTGAGGTCGAGCACGACGCTCTTCTTGCCGACATTGAGCTGGCCGAACGCGGTGCTGCACCCCTTGCGCAGCGGCGGCCGGGTCCGCATCGTCTCCCCGCCGTCGGTCTCGATCTTGATGACCTCGGCGCCCATGTCGGCAAGCATCCGCGCGCAGTGAGGACCGGCGATGGTGGTCGAAAAATCCAGGACCCTGAGGCCCGCGAAGGCTTTTGTCGTCGTCCCCTCATGCTTATCTGCTAGCTGCATGCCTGCTCACGTCCTTGGGTCTCAGGAACTCTCGAAGTTCTCTGTTGTTGATGCGGCGACCCTAGAGGGCGGCGGCCGAGTAGGAAAGTGTTTACCGAACCGATGCGCCGCGTAGGCGGGCTTTAAGAATTCCCGGACAACTGGACCCGTTCTTGCATAGCAAGCGAACGGGATCGACAGAGGGCAGCTGTTCTTGAGGGTCTTGTTCGTCACCACGGAGTTGGACGACTTCGTCCGCGTCGGCGGCCTTGGAGCCGTGTCCGCTGCGCTGCCCCGCGCCCTTCGCTCCTTTGCCGATATCCGGATCATGCTGCCCGGCTATCGCGACATCATCGAGCAACTCACGCATATTCAGATCGTTGGGCGCTGCCCGGCCTTCGCGGAGATGCCGGCCTGCTCGCTCGGACGGGCCGCGACCAAGGACGGCCTGCCGGTCTACGTGCTGCTCTGCTCGCAACTCTACGACAGGCCCGGTAACCCCTATGGCGACGAGTCCGGGCGTGACTGGCCGGACAACGACGTCCGCTTCGCGCGCTTTGCCTCGGCCGCCGCTGAGCTGGCCATGGGCAAGCTGGACAAGAATTGGGCAGCAGACCTGATCCATGCCAATGACTGGCAGGCCTCGCTCGTGCCGGCCTATCTCGCCTGGCGCGGCTCCAAGCTGCCCTCGATCCTGACGATTCACAACCTCGCCTACCAGGGCCTCTTCCCGAAGGACTCGTTGCGGCGGATCGGCGCACCGGAAAGCTCTTTCCACATCGACGGCGTCGAGTTCTACGACCAGCTCTCGTTCCTCAAGGCCGGCCTCGTCTACGCCTCGCACCTCACCACCGTGAGCGGCACCTATGCGCGCGAGATCACCACGGCCGAATTCGGCTGCGGCCTGGAGGGCCTGCTCCGCCTGCGCTCGGACGCATCCGAGCTCACCGGCATCCTCAACGGCATCGACGAGAGCTGGGACCCGCGCTCCTGCGCCCAGCTCGCCCAGCAGTTCGGCGCCGGCGACTGGGTCGGCAAGAGGGCCAATGCGGATTACGTCCGCAAGCAGTTCGGCTTAGCGGTGTCGCGCGGCCCCATGTTCGGCATCGTCGCGCGTCTCGTGCACCAGAAGGGCATCGACCTCGTGCTGTCAGCGGCCGACGAGATCGTCGATGCCGGCGGACAGATCGTGGTCACCGGCTCCGGCGAGCCGGCGCTCGAGCAGGCTCTGATCGACGCGCATCGCCGCCGACCAGATGCCATCGGCGTGGTGATCGGCTTCAACGACGCCCAGGCCCGCCGTATCTTTGCCGGCAGCGATTTCACCCTGATGCCCTCGCGCTTCGAGCCGTGCGGGCTCAGCCAGATGTACGCCCAGCGCTTCGGCTCGCTGCCGATCGGTCACCAGACCGGCGGCCTTGCCGAAACCATCACCGACGGCGAGACCGGCTTCCTGTTCTCGAGGCCCTCGCGCGAGTCCTTCCTTGGCGGTGTCCGCCGGGCTTTCTCCGCTTTCATGGCCCAGGACCAGCTCGACACCATGCGCCGCAGCGCCATGGGACGGTCGTTCTCCTGGAGCATCTCGGCGGGGAGCTACAGCGCGCTGTACCGGAAGCTGGCTTCGGTGTGAGAGAGGCGCTTCCGCGCGCTCGGTCATTGCGAGGCTTATCTCTCCCCGTCACCCTGAGGTGGCCGCTTCTTCAGCGGCCCTCGAAGGGCGACGGCCCGGCTGCAGCAGCGGGGCCGTGCATCCTTCGAGGCTCCCGGCGCGATGCTTTTGCATCGCGCCATGCGCACCTCAGGATGACGGGGCTACAGGCGGCGAACCTCACCCTCTCCCGCGCACATCCATTTGCGGCCGCCCGATCCACGCCCTGTTGAGACAGCGCGTCATCCAGTCCGGCTGCGCTTCGCCTCGCAGCCGCGCCTGGGCTTCCTGGTAGGGGCCGACATAGCGCAGCCGGTCCGGCAATGTCGGATAGATGCGCCGGATCCATCGCAGCGCGTTGTCGGCGGATCTGGCGTCGCGCTCGCCGAGCTCAAACCCGAAGTCGGCGCGCAATCGTTCCGGCAACAGGCTCGCCGTGAGCGCGCGATACCATCGCGGCGGCCGCAACCACGGACGCGCGCCGTCAAAAATCTGCGCCGCGATCTCGCGCGCCGCCGGGCTCACGGTCAGCGTGTCCGACTGCGCCATCGCCGCGGTGTAGGCCGTGAAGCCGGCCCAGTCCGCGGGCAGATCATCCGCCGTCAATCCAAACAACGCACCGAACATCCGGCTCTCGATCCAGTAGCGCTCGCGTTCCTCCACCGAGAATGGCGGTAGAACCAGCTCGTGCGCCATCAACGCCGTCTCGACCAGCGTCGCATGGACCCAACGCAGCGAGGGGATATCGTTGGCGCAGTAGCGCGAGCCTGCCGCAAAGGGGCCGACCGTCTCGGGCATCTCTCCGACGATCATGCCGTGCCGCCGGTGCAGCTGCCGGGACGAGCGCAAGGCACGGTCGAGCGAGCCGAACACCATGGCAAAGACGATATCGAAGGTGCGATGGAAGCGGCCGATCGGATCGGCCAGGGTTTTCGAATGCTCGGCGATGGCGGCGGCGACCCAGGGATGCGCCAGTTGCAGCAACAACGCACGGCCGGCGCCGAGAAAGATGACGGCCTCCCGGTCGATCCGCCAGGTCAGCGTCTCAGGACCGAACACGCCCGCCACCGGCCCCGCCGCGTTGGCGCGGACCAGATCGAGCGTTGCCTCGAGATCCTTTTCAGCGACCAATTGCAAGCCTCGCGACCAAGACGGCGCAACAATAGCCCAGACCGCTCCGTCGGGAAATCGTCACTGCGCCAGACAATAACGCGCAAGGCCCTCACTCCGCCGCAATCGGCATCTCCTCCATGTGCTCGTGCAGCACCACGCCGGCGAGCGGATCGAATTCGCCGATCCAAGGCTTGCGCGCAAGCACCGACTTCGTGTGCGCATAACCAGCGTGCCAACGCCGCGTGATTCCCGACGGGCTGAAGTCGATATCCTTGGTATGGGTCTCGCGCTCGAGCTGCGGCGCGAGCAGCCGCACCACGTGCATGCGGGTCGGACAGCCGTAGCTCGTCAACTCCCTCACAGCAGGATCGTTGCGCTCGACCTCCGAAAGCCGTGCCGCGAGCTGGTTGATGACATGACGCAGACGATGGGCCTGCTGCTGGCGCGCAATCTGGCTCGAAATGCGGCTGGAATATTGCACGTCCTTGTGCCGGTTCAGCACCTCCGCCATGGTGCTCGGCTCGGCCCCGACGGGATTCCACAAATGCACGGAGAAGATCAGCGAATCCCTGCGCGGGTTGTCATCGAACACCGCTTCCGTCGGCGTGTTCGACAGGATGCCGCCGTCCCAGTAGAGCTCGCCGTCGATGCGCACCGCCGGGAAAGCCGGCGGCAACGCGCCCGACGCCATTATATGCTTGACCGTCAGTTCGCCGTCGCGGCTGTCGAAATAGCGCATTTCACTGGTCCCGACGTGGGCCGCACCGACCGTCAGGCGCGGCGCGCAGCGATTGGCGAGGTCGAAATCGACCAGCTCGCGCAGGGTCTTCTCCAGCGGTACGGTCGAATAATAGCCCGCATTGTCGGCACCGAGCGGATAGGAATCGCCGGCATGCGCCAGCGGATTGGGCCGAAAGAAACCTGGAATGCCGTGAGTGACCGTCGACCAATAGGCCAGCTTCTCATTGAAGCCTGGAAACGCGGCGCGCCAGTCCCAGACTGGATTCTGCTCCATCCGCTTCCAGAATTCCCTCAAGCGCGCGACCCGATGCTCCGGTGCGTTGCCTGCGATGAGGCTCGCATTGATGGCACCGATCGAGGTGCCGATGACCCAGTCCGGCTCGATGCCGGCCTCATGCAGCGCCTGGTAGACACCCGCCTGATAGGAGCCAAGCGCACCGCCGCCTTGCAGCACGAGGACGACCTGTCCCGGCAGGTCGTGGCTCTCGCCTCGTGCGTTGTCCTGTGTGCCGTTCATATCTCGCTCCTGATGAGCTTGCATTGGCCGAAGATTCGACTTGTTGCGCTGGCTCATGTCAATGGGCGGTCCAGCCGCCGTCGACCGGCAGCGCAACGCCGGTGATCGAAGCCGCCGCATCCGTCGACAGGAACACCGCGAGCGCGCCGAGTTCATCGACCGTGGCAAAACGCTTGTTCGGCTGCTGCGCCAGCAGCACGTCGCGGATCACCTGACCGCGGGAGATGCCGTGCGCCTTGGCCTGCCCGTCGATCTGCGCTTCGACCAGGGGCGTATAGACGTAGCCGGGACAGATTGCGTTGCAGGTGATGGCTTCTTCAGCAGTTTCGAGCGCCGTCACCTTGGTCAGGCCGACGATGCCGTGCTTGGCCGCGACATAGGCGGCCTTGAACGGCGAGCCGACCAGGCCATGCGCCGAGGCGATGTTGATGATCCGGCCAAAACCGTTCTGGCGCATCGCCGGCAGCGCGAGCCGCGTGGTGTGGAACGCCGAGGACAGGTTGATCGCCAGGATCTGGTCCCATTTCTCGACCGGAAACTGGTCCAGCGGCGCGACATGCTGGATGCCGGCATTGTTGACGAGGATGTCGAGCCGACCGGATTGGGCGATCGTCGCAGCGACCATCTCGGCGATCGATTTCGGCCTCGTCATGTCGGCCGGCGAGTAGCTTGCTTTGACGCCGAACTCGGCGGCGATCTGCTCGCGCGTCCGGCCGATCTCGCTGGCAACCCCGAGGCCGTTCAGCACGATGTCGGCGCCGGCCGCCGCCAGCGCACGTGCGATGCCGAGACCGATGCCGCTGGTCGAGCCCGTGACGAGTGCCACCTTGCCGGCTAGCACGCGTGACGAAGCGGGCGCCTGCGTCTTGATGGGGATATTCATGATCCAGACCTCTTCTGGGCGCGATACCGCGCCGTGATTGGAGCGAAATCTGCGGGATCATCCCCTTTCACGGAAATGCCAGTTGGCTTCCGACTCCATACGTCCGCGCTATCGCGGCCGGGATGTCATTCGCCGCCCCGATCGGATAAGATCGCGTATCTTGCTGGGAGCCGATCCATGGAAATGCATCAGGTCCGCTATTTCCTCGCGGTGGCGCAGCTGCTCAATTTCACGCGCGCGGCGGAGGAGTGCAACGTCACGCAACCCTCGCTCACGCGCGCGATCAAGCAGCTCGAGGCCGAGCTTGGCGGCGACCTGTTCCGCCGCGAGCGGCCGGCCGCGCAACTGACCGAGCTCGGCCAGCGCATGCATCCGCTCCTGAAGCAATGCTTCGACGCCGCCGCCGGCGCGCGCTCACTCGCCTCCTCGTTTAGAAGCGGAGAGGTCGGCGCGCTCCGTATCGCTCTGACGCATTCGATCGATCTGGCATTGCTCATTCCCCACCTCAACGAGATCAGGCGGCAGTTCAACCGGCTCGAGCTGCGCTTCCTGCGCGGGACGAGCCGCGAGGTCGGTGAATTCCTCAAGAAGGGCGAGGCCGAGCTCGGCATCGCCGCCGAGATCGACGAGGCCTGGGACCGGCTCGACGCCTGGCCGCTGTTCACCGAGAGCTTCGAGCTCGTCGTTGGCGACGGACATCGGCTGGCCGGACGCAGCAGCATCGAACTGGACGATCTGCGCTCGGAACAACTGCTGAGCCGGACCTTCTGCGAGCACTCGCGCCGCATCTCCGCCAGCCTGCGTGAGCACGGCATCGAGCATGGCCACGAGATTTCGAGCGAGCGCGACCTGATCGAGCTGGTCGAGGCCGACATCGGCGTCGCCATGATGCCGCACACCTCGCCCCTGCCGCAGACGCTGACGCGCGCCACGGTCACCGGGCTCGACGCCCGCCGCACCGTCAGCCTTTACGGGGTCGCCGGGCGGCAGCGCACGGCGGTCGCCAACGCCGTGATGCGCATGCTGCGCGGCGCCGACTGGCGGGAAATTGCAGGATAAGCCCGCGTCGCGAGCGCTCAGTTCTCCCTTCCCGCGCTCTCCAGCGCCGCGAGCAGATCATCGATCTCCATCCGCTTGCGGAAATCGGGATCGACGAAGCGGGCCTTCACGATCCCGTCGCGGCCGACCAGGAACACGGCCGGGATCGGCAGCATCCAGCCGTCATTGCCGTGGAATTTCGCCATGTCCTGGTAGGACAACAGGTCCTGGATCTCGGCGCCGAGCCAGATCGCGAGATTGAGCGACAGCGCATAGCCGTTGTCGAGATCGGTCAGGATCGGAAACAGCGCGCCGGATTCAGCCTTGAGCTGCCTCGTGTATTCCTGCGTCTCCGGCATCACTGCAACGATCTGCGCCCCCACGGCCTCGATGCGATCGAGCGCCTGAACCACCGCGCGGACATTGAGCCGGCAATAGGGACACCAATGGCCGCGGAAGAACATCACGGCGAGCGGACCGCGCTCCAGTAGCGACGGCAACGTGACGAGACGCCCGGACTCGTCCGGCAGCATGAACGGCGGCATCGCATCGCCCGGGCGCGGCGCGGTTTCACCACCGCCGTTCCCGCCCAATCTCGCCACCAGTCGATCGACAGCCTCACCATACGCCGGAAAGACCGCACGGCTGGCATCGGCATAGGCGCGGAGCTGATCGTTCAGCGTACCGTCCATGTCGCGGCAGCGCTGGAAGGCAAGCCTGAGCTGTTCCGCGGCGGCTGGCGAGAGAGCTGTCATCTTTCTGCTCCGGCATTCCCTTCGGCGAATATTAGTTTCCCGGTTCGGCCGCCCGCAAGGGGGCGGCCACGATGCCAGGGCCCGTTCAGTTCACGTAGAAATTGCCGGTCGGATCGAGCCGTCCCGAGGTGGTGTACATCGACCCATTGCTCATGAAGAAGACGGTGTTGTCGGGCACCTTCTTGGCGTTCTTCATCATCGCCTCGTGGTTCTTCTCGGCCGGCGCCATGGCCATCGCCGACATCTTGCCGGGGCCGCCATAGACATAGGCCATCCCGGCCTTGAAGTCCCAGGCGGCCTCCGAGAAGGCCGACGTGGCGATGACCGCAAACGCGGCGGTAGCGATCAGGGTCTTGGACAATTTCGGCATGGGGTGCTCCTCCGAATTGACGTGAACGCCCGCCAATCGGGCGCCCTGCAATCGGACGCCGAATGCCGCGAAAGCGGAAATGCCGTTGCCCAATCGGATCGATAGCCGCCGCGCATCAACATAGCGCACCGCTATCGCATCGAGAGCAAGCGGGCATTTCAGGATGGACGCGATCTCGATGAAGCTCCCGTCAGCGCCGGCGACCAGCGGGGTTGCGGCCAACACAGGAGACCTTTCCATGTCCAAGAGCCATGCCTTGCCGCGTCTGATCTGGCCGGGCCTTGCCATCGTCGGCGCGCTGACGCTCTCGGCGCAGCCGATCGTTGCCGGCGAATGTCCGGCCGGCAAGATCAAGCCGAACGCCCAGCAGATGGTCGACTACAAACCCGTCGGGGTGACCGACGTCACGCTGGGCGCGATCGACCTCGGCAAGCAGCCGGCGCATATCGAGGGCCGCGAGCTGCGCTTCCGCAAGCTGACCATCGAGCCCGGCGGCATCGTGCCCTGGCATAGCCATGACGACCGCCCCGCTCTCATCTTCGTGCAACAGGGCGAGATCGTCGAATACGCCTCCAACTGCGTCGATCCGATCGTGCACAAGGCCGGCGACATCCGCCCCGAGGTCCACGGCACCTCGCATTGGTGGAAGAACCTCGGCAAGGAGACCGTCATTCTCTATGTCGGCGATGTCCGCAAGGATCCCAACGACCACCACATGTAACCGAGTGCCCCCGGCCCCATCGCATTTCGTTACGAGAGGTGGCGCCCGGACTTTCCCCGGGCGCCGCATCCCTACAGGACAATCGCCATGACCGATCTTTCCGCGCCGATCAAACCGGCCGCCATGACGATGGAGGCGCAGGCGCCGGGTCTGGCGCTGCGCTCGCTCGTGATCGGCCTCACTGCGTTCCTGACCGTCGTCGATCTCTTCGCGACGCAGGCGATCCTGCCCTCGCTGACGCGCCATTACGACGTCACGCCCGCGGCAATGAGCTTTGCCGTCAACGCCAGCACTTTCGGCATGGCCGCAGCCAGCCTCGTGATCGGCTTTCTTAGCCCGCATATCGACCGCCGCACCGGCATCCTGCTCAGCCTGATGCTGCTGGCGCTCCCGACCGGCCTGCTGGCGATCGCGCCAAATCTCGCCGTCTTCACCGCCCTGCGCGTCGCGCAGGGCCTGTGCATGGCCTCGGCCTTCGCGCTGACACTGGCTCATCTCGGCGAGCAATGCAGCGCGATGGACGCCGGCGGCGCCTTTGCCGCCTACATCACCGGTAATGTCGCAAGCAATCTCGTTGGCCGGCTGATCTCGGCGGCTGTTGCCGAAAGCCTCGGCCTTGCCTGGAATTTCTATCTGTTCGCAGCGCTCAATCTGGCCGGCGCAGTGCTGGTTTACTTCACGATCAGGCGCGTGCCGCCGATGCATGCGGCGGCGCCGGCGGCATCGCCGCTGGCCGCCACGATGGCGCATTGGCGCAATCCGCGATTGCGCGCGGCCTACGGCATCGGCTTCTGCATTCTGTTCGCCTTCATCGGCACCTTCACCTTCGTCAATTTCGTTCTGGTCCGGCCGCCGCTGTCGCTCGGGATGATGGATCTCGGCCTCGTCTACCTGGTGTTCCTGCCCTCGGTCGTCACGACCTTGCTGGCGGGGCGGGTTACCGCACGCATCGGAGCACGCCCGACGATCTGGGGCTCGCTCGCCGTTGCCGGCATCGGCCTACCGCTGATGCTGACTGGGCGGCTGCCTGAAGTGCTCACCGGAATGGTGCTGGTCGCGGCCGGGACCTTCTTTGCACAGGCGGCAGCGACCGGCTTCGTCGGGCAGACCGCGACCGAGCACCGCGGCGTCGCCAGTGGCACCTATCTAGCGTGCTACTTCTGTGGAGGGCTCGTCGGCACCGCCGTGCTCGGCCGACTGTTCGATGCCTTCGGCTGGCACGCTTGCGTGACTGGCGTGGGCATAGCCCTTGTGGCCGCTGGCCTGCTCGCACTGAACTTGAAGCGCTAGCGCTTGGCCGGCACTTCCTGCGGCGGTTCGTCGTCGGCGATGGCGCGCCAGGCGGCGCCGTCGAGATCATCGTACTGGCCGCTTCTGAGCGACCACAGGAAGGCGACGAGACCGGCGCCGCCGAGCATCAGCGCCAGCGGGACCAGGATGACCAGGATCTCCATCACAAGATCTCCCGCGAGGCGCTACGCGCGCGCAGCGAATTCAGCATCACCAGGATCGAGGATCCGCTCATGGCCGCCGCCGCGATCAGGGGCGTCACGACGCCGCTGATCGCAACCGGCACCGCGAGCACATTGTAGCCGATCGCAAGCCAGAGATTCTGCCGCATCAGATGCAGCGCCTTGCGCGAGGCGTCGATGGCGGCAACCACCGGCGCCAGCGGCCGGCCGAGGAAGACGAGATCGGCGGTGGCCTGGCTCAAATGCGCCGCCGAAATCGGCGACATCGAAACATGGGCTGCCGCCAGCGAAGGCGCGTCGTTCATGCCGTCGCCAACCATCAGCACCTTGGCGCCGCGCCGCTTCAATTCCTCGATCCGTGCGATCTTGTCGGCCGGCGTGACGCCGGCACGCCATTCCGCGATGCCCAGCGCATGGGCCGCCGCGATCACTGCCGGCTCCCGATCGCCGGAGAGAATCTCGATGCCGATGTTGCGCGCCTTCAGCGCCGCGATCACGGCCTGCGCATCCGGACGCAGGCCCTGGCGGACCGAGAGGATGAACCTTTCGCTGCCCTTGCTGAACGCGACGATGGAGGCTTCGGGATCGACAACGGCGCTCCCAACCAGCGCCTCGGCACCGCAGAAGGAGGGGCGGCCGAGGCGAAGCTCGACGCCCTCCACGGTCGCACGGACGCCCTGCCCGGCCTCTTCGACCGCACCGACAACAGGCGATCTGGCGCCGGCCGCCTGCGCCACGGCGGCGGCGATCGGATGATGGCTCGACAGCGCGAGTCGGCCGGCGAGCTCGAAGATGTCGGCGGGGATGTTGGCGGCATTCATCACTTCGAGATCGGGCAGCGTCAGCGTGCCGGTCTTGTCGAAGATGACATGGTCGGCTTCGGCCAGCCGCTCGATCGCGTCGCCGGAATTGAGCAACACCCCGGACTTGAACATCGCGCCGGAGGCGACCGTCTGCACGGTCGGAATGGCGAGCCCCAACGCGCAGGGACAGGTGATGATCAGCACGGCAACGCCCGTCACGATCGCATCATGCCAGGACGCGCCGGCGATGACCCAACCGAGGATGGTCAGAAGCGCGGTCGCATGCACCACCGGCGCGTAGAGACGCGAAGCACGGTCGGCAAGCCGCATGTAGCGCGAGCGCGCCTGCAGCGCGTTGTCGAGCAGCCGCGTGATCTCGGCGAGCAGCGTCGCCTCGGACGCCGCCGAGACCCGCACCCGCAACGTGCCAGAGATGTTCATCGAGCCCGCATAGACCGGCGTGCCCTGCCCGGCCGTGACATAGAGCGTCTCGCCGGTGATCAGGCTCTGGTCGATCTCCGAACGGCCCTCGATCACGGTGCCGTCGACCGCACAGCGCTCGCCGGGCCTGAGCAGCACGATGTCGCCCGGATGGATCGCGGCCACCGGCACCTGCGAGATCTCGTCGGAGCCGACGAACTTCGCGGCCGTCTCCGCCTTCAGCGCCGCGAGATTGCCGGCGACCGCGCGGGTCCGCCGCCGCATGTTCTGGTCGAGGAAGCGGCCGACGAGCAGGAAGGTCAGCAGCATGATCGCCGCGTCGAAATAGGCGTGCTCGGCGTGGTGGATGGTCTCGACTACGGACATGCCGAGCGCGAGGATCACGCCGATCGAGATCGGCACGTCCATGTTGGTCGTCTTCGCCGACAGCGCTCGCCAGGCCGAGCGAAAGAACGGCTGGCCGGCATAGGCCGCCGCCGGCAATGCGATCAGCGCCGACAGCCAGTGGAAGAAGTCGCGCTGCTCGGGCAGCATGTCCGAGACGTTGCCCGACCACACCGGGATCGACAGCATCATCACGTTCATGGTGGCAAAGGCGGCGACGCCGAGGCAGCGCAGCAGGAAACGCGATTCGGCGACCTCGGACGCTTCCGCGCTCTCGGTCTCGAACGGATAGGCCTTGTAGCCGAGCTCCTCGAGACGATCGATGAAGCGGCCGGGGTCGAGCGTGCCCGCCTTCCATTCCAGCGCGACGCGGCGGTCGGTGAGGTTGACGCGCGCCAGCGTGACGTCAGGAATGGCGGACAGGCCGCGTTCGATCTTGGCCATGCATCCAGCGCAATGAACGCCTTCGACCGCGAGATCGATGTGCTGGACGCCCTCGCCCGCCTCGCGGACATAATGGGAGAAATCGCGCGTGACCTGCATGACAAAATCCTTCAGTTCAGGATCACGCGGTTACGCGACAGGAACACGCGCGTCCCCCGCGCCTCGCCCTCGATCACCAGATCCCATTGCCCGGGCGCGACGGAGGCGGCATTGCCGCGATAGAGGCCGATGCCGGCTTCGGTGAGCTCGACGGCGAGATCGGCCCGCTTGTCGGTCGGCCGCTCCAGCCGGCCGCCGAATTTAAGTCCGGCGATCGGCTGGCCGCCGGCATCGCGTGCTTCGACCTGAAGCAAGGCACCGCCGTCGTTGCGGCGCTCGATATGGGCGTTGACCTTCCATTTGCGCGCGGTCTGGTCCTGCGCTGCCGAGATCTCGCGATCATAGGTCAGTCCCGCGGCATAGGGGCTGTCGACCTCGGTGCCGGGCAGCGTCGCGATCGCGAGCTTCATCATGGTGACGTTGACGCCGATCACGAGGCCGAAAAAGGCGACCAGCATCAGGAAGACTTTCGTTCCGGTCAGCGGCTTCGGGGCGGATGCCATGATAGTCTCCTGGATCTACGGCGCGACGAAATTGTCGACGGCGCTCGCGGCGACGCCGAGGCCAATGTCCATGACGTGAAAGCGGACCGGAATCGACTTCTCCGGATTGTTCTCGGCTGGCGCGGTGACGAGCAGCCGCAGCTCACTGGTGGAGTCGCGAGGAATCACGATGATCGGCCGGTCCGGCGTCACCGAATCGACGCCGACGACATGCATCGTGGGGTTGGCTGGCCCCTCCACGTCGATGGCGATGGCGCGGTCGTAGCCGCTCTTGTTCAGCAGGCGCACCGTGTAGGCGTTGCGGATCGAGCCGTCGCTGAGCTTGACCGCGACCGGATTGCGATCGTGCAGCACGTTGACGTCGAGCAGGCGGCGCGTCGCCAGCGTGTAGACCATGAAGCCGCCGATGGCCGCGATGATCGCGCTGTAGACGATGGTGCGGGGCCGGACGATCCGGTAGATCGGCACCTTGCCCTCCTGGCGGCGATGGATGTTGATGTCGTTGTCGTAACCGATCAGTCGCTTCGGCCGGCCGATCTTGGTCATGACGTTGTCGCAAGCGTCGATGCACAGGCCGCACTGGATGCATTCCATCTGCGGTCCGTTGCGGATATCGATACCGGTCGGGCAAACCGCGACGCATTGGTAGCAATCGACGCAATCGCCAACCTGCTCGCCGAGCGCGCGCAGCTCGGCGGCCTTCTTGACCGAGGTGCGCTTCTCGCCGCGATCGTAGCGGTAGGTGACATTCAGCGCCCATTCGTCGGTGAGCGCGGCCTGGATGCGCGGCCACGGGCACATATAGGTACAGACCTGCTCGCGCATGTAGCCGGCGAGCAGATAGGTCGTCGCCGTGAGGATTCCGATCCAGACATAGGCAATCATCGGGCCCTGGAAGGTGACGAGCTCCTTCACCAGGGTTGGCGCGTCGTTGAAGTAGAGCACCCAGGCGCCGCCGGTCCACCAGGCGATCATGAGCCAGATCGAATGCTTGAGCACGATCTCGGAGATCCGCTCGAGCTTCAACGGGTCGGACGATTTGTCCTTCTTCATCCGCTCGCGCCGGTCACCCTCGACCAGGCGTTCGACGGCATAGAACAAGTCGGTCCACACCGTCTGCGGGCAGAGATAGCCGCACCAGATGCGACCGCCGACCGAGTTCATCAGGAACAGCGCCACCGCGGCCACGATCAACAGGCCGGTGAAGTAGTAGACCTCCTGCGGCCACAGCTCGATGAAGAAGAAGTAGAAGCGGCTATTGGGAAGATCGATCAGCACCGCCTGGCTGGGGGCGCCGAGACCGCGGTTCCAGCGCACGAACGGCAGGAAATAATAGACGCCGAGGCAGATCGCCATCAGGCTCCATTTGATCCGGCGGAACGTGCCGGAGACGCTCTGGGGATAGACCTTCTTGTGGGCTGCGTAGAGCGGCCCGACGTCATCTTCCGATGTGAGGTCTTTGGGGTTCACGGTCTTGTTCATCGCCTGGAGCTTCTCGAAAAGGTGCGATTGAACCTAGACCCGACACCGCCGCGTCAGTTGATCCAGCGCAAACGGGGGCATTTTTGTTCACCCCCGTCTGCAGCGAGATCTGCTATTTTCCACCGCCCAGCGAGTGGACGTAGACAGCCATTGCCTTGATGGTGGCGGGATCGAGCCGCCCTTCCCAGGCCGGCATCACGCCGGCGCGGCCCTGGCTGATGGTCTCGATCAGAGCCGCTTCGTCGGAGCCGTAGAGCCAGATCTTGTCGGTGAGGTTCGGGGCGCCCATTTCCAAATTGCCCTTGCCGCCGTCGCCGTGGCAGGCGACGCAATTCTCCGCAAAGATCTTCTCGCCCTTGGCGGCATCAAAGCCGTTGCGGGTTGAAAGGCCCGACAGCGACCGCACGTAGTTGGCGACCGTGACGATCTCGTCGGGCTTCAGCACGCCGTCCTTGCCGAAGGCGAGCATCTGGCCCTCATGGGTCTTGGCATGACCGGAGCGCGCGCCGAACTGGATGGTCTGCATGATCTGGTCGAGCGTGCCGCCCCACAGCCAGTCGTCGTCGTTCAGGTTCGGATAGCCCTTGGCGCCGGCGGCACCCGAGCCGTGGCAAGGCGCGCAATTGTCGCCGAACACGGTCTTGCCCTTGGCGCGGGCGAGCGCCAGCAAGGCCGGGTCCTTCTCGATGTCGGCGAGCGAGGCGACGCCCAGCGCCGCCATCTTGTCACCTCGGATCTTCTCGAGGTTGGCGAGCTCGACCGCGACGTCGGCGCGCGAGGAGTAGCCGAACATGCCCGTGGTATTGCTGGAGATCAGCGGCCAGGCCGGATAGACGATCCAGTAGCCGATCGACCAGATGATGGTGAGGTAGAACGAGATCACCCACCAGCGCGGCAGCGGTGTGTTGAGCTCCTTGATACCGTCCCACTCGTGTCCAGTCGTGGACTTGCCGGAGACGGAGTCGATGTCGCTATGATGATCGGTCATGGTCTCTCACTCCTCCCGCAACGGCAGGTGCGCTGCTTCGTCGAAGACAGCCTTGTTACGGGGCCAAAATGCGTAGGCGATGATCGCGAGAAAGATCGCGACGAACACCGGGGTCCAGATCGTCGTCACGAGCTCGGACGCTAGATTATGGACTGACAGGATAGCTTTCATCGTTCATGCCTTCTCAGCGAAGATTGGCTTTCTCGTTGTAGATCTTGAAGTCGACCAGCGTGCCGAGCATCTGCAGGTACGCGACCAGCGCGTCCATCTCGGTCGGCGTGCCGGCCTTGCCGTCGAAATTGCGCACGACGGCTTTGGCGTAGCGCTTGTTGAAGGCGTCGCCGCCGGAATTGTCCGGGTCGGCCTGGGCCTTCATGTCGGCGCCCGCGTTGGCGATCTGGTCGTCCGTATAAGGCGTGCCGACGGCCTTCAGCGTTCGCATGTGGTCGGAGATCGTGTCCGGATCGACCTCGGTCTGGCTGAGGAACGGATAGCCCGGCATCACCGACTGCGGCACGATCGCGCGCGGGTTGGTCAGATGGGTGACGTGCCAGTCGTCGGAATACTTTGCGCCGACGCGGGCAAGGTCGGGGCCGGTGCGCTTCGAGCCCCACTGGAACGGATGGTCGTACATGCTCTCCGCGGCGAGCGAGAAGTGGCCGTAGCGCTCGACCTCGTCGCGCAGCGGGCGGACCATCTGCGAGTGGCAGAGATAGCAGCCCTCGCGAACGTAGACGTTGCGGCCCGCCAGCTCCAGCGGCGTGTAGGGCCTGACCCCGTCGACCTTCTCGATCGTGCTCTTGAGGTAGAACAGCGGGGTGATCTCGACGAGCCCGCCGATCGCGATCACCAGCAGGATGCCGACGATCAGGATGATCGAGTTCTTTTCGAAGATTTGGTGGCGTGTCCAGAACGACATGGTGGAGCTCCTCATTCCGCCGGCTGAAGAGCGACGGGCATCTGGACTTCCGCCTCGCCGACGCGAACGGTCATCCAGAGGTTATAGGCCATGATCAACGAGCCGATCAGGAACAGCCCGCCGCCGGCGGCGCGGATGATGTAGAAGGGATGCATCGCCTCGACGGTCTCGATGAAGGAATATTCGAGGAAGCCGAGCGAGGTGTAGGCGCGCCACATCAGGCCCTGGAGGATGCCGGACACCCACATCGCCGAGATGTAGAGGACGATGCCGAGGGTCGCGACCCAGAAGTGCCAGTTGACGAGCTTCAGGCTGTAGAGTCCCTTGCGATTCCAGGCCCACGGAACCAGGCAGTAGAGCGCGCCGAAGGACACGAAGCCGACCCAGCCGAGCGCGCCAGAGTGCACGTGGCCGATGGTCCAGTCGGTGTAGTGGCTGAGCGAGTTGACCACCTTGATCGACATCATCGGGCCTTCGAAGGTCGACATGCCGTAGAAGGCGACGGAGACCACGAGCATGCGCAGCACGGGATCGGTGCGCAGCTTGTCCCAGGCGCCCGACAGCGTCATCAGGCCGTTGATCATGCCGCCCCAGGAGGGCATCCACAGCATGATCGAGAAGGTCATGCCCAACGTCTGCGTCCAGTCCGGCAGCGCCGTGTAGTGCAGATGGTGGGGACCTGCCCAGATGTAGAGGAAGATCAGCGCCCAGAAGTGGATGATCGACAGCCGGTAGGAATAGATCGGCCGCTCGGCGCGCTTCGGGATGAAGTAGTACATGATGGCGAGGAAGCCGGCGGTCAGGAAGAAGCCGACCGCGTTGTGGCCGTACCACCACTGGAACATGGCGTCCTGGATGCCGCCCCAGGCGACGTAGGACTTCGAGCCGAACACCGAGACGGGAAGCGCCGGGTTGTTGCCGAGATGCAGCACCGCGATCGTCACGATGAAGGCGAGATAGAACCAGTTCGCGACAAAGATGTGCGGCTCCTTGCGCTTGATGACCGTGGCAAGGAAGACGAGCAGATAGACGACCCAGACGATGGTCAGCCACAGGTCGACATACCATTCCGGCTCGGCATATTCCTTCGATTGAGTGACGCCGAGCAGATAGCCGGTGCCGGCGATCAAAATGAAGAAATTGTACCCCACCACGACGAACCAGGGCGCGAGGTCGCCGGCGAGGCGCGCGCGGCAGGACTTCTGCACCACGTAGAAGGAGGTCGCGATCAGCACGTTGCCGCCGAAGGCGAAGATCACGGCGGAGGTGTGCAGCGGCCGCAGGCGGCCGAAGCTGGTCCAGGGCAGGTCGAAGTTCAGCGCAGGCCATGCCAGCTGCGAGGCGATGATGAGGCCGACGAGGAAGCCGGCAATGCCCCAGAACATCGCCATGAAGGAGGAGAATTTGATCGGGCCCATGTTGTAATTCGGGCGCCCGTTGATCTCCTGTGGCGGCAGCGCCACCGGACGGTCGAGGTAGCGGTTGACGATGACGAACACCGCAGCAAGGCTCGCCGCCGCGCTGAGCGCGGCGTGGAAGGCGAACGGCGCATCGAGCGCCTTGGCCGAAGCGACCACGCAGAGGAAAGCGGTGACTGCGAACACGACAGCCAGGCCGCTTTCACCGATGGTCATGGATTTGGAGATGGAGGGCTGGCTCATGCGGATTCTCTCTGAAAGAACACAGCGCCAGAAACCACATTCATCCTCACTCGGAATTGATTGAAATCAAGAGCGGCATTTAAGTTCTTCGGAGCAGGCGATCCCGCTGGTTCCCTTCAAAATCTCGACGCACGAGCAGACCGCCCGGCGTGACGCCGCAAGCGGGAATAACCTCCGTATGATCACGGAGGCGACAATGAAATCGATCAGGGATAGTGCGTCAGTCGCGCGCCGTCGCCTTCAGCGCCGCGATGACATCCTCACGGGCGATGATTCCGACCAGCTTCTGCGCACCATCGAGCACGATGATGCTCCTGATGCGGTGCTCCACCATGATCTGGAGCACGCGCGTCAGCCGCGTGTCGGGGCTGACATAGATGAACTCGGGCGTCATGACGTCGCCGATCTTGCGGCTCATCAGGTCGTGATAGCGCGGCAGCATCTGGCTCGGCGTGAAGGCGAAGCACTTCAGGATGTCGAATTTGGTGACGATGCCGACCACCTGCCCGTCGTCCTCGACCGGATAGGAGTTGAAATCGTCGGTTTCGAACATCTGGCTGAGCTCGAGCAGGTCACGGTCGCGCTGCACCGCCTTGACGTTGCGCGTCATGTAGCCGTCGACGGTCTGTTCAAGAAATCTGTACACGGCGCGTCCTCCTCGATTCGATTCTGGCCGGCCGTCAGTGCGACAGCAGCACGCTGCGGGCGGTCTGCGTGACCAGATATTGGGTGACGCCTCCCAGGATCAATTCACGAAACCTCGAATGACCATAGGCACCCGCAACGATCAGTCCGGCATCGACGTCGCCGGCGACTTTCTCCAATTGCGCGGCGGCGGTTTCGTTCCGGGCGCCTTCGCAGATCCGCGCGGCCGCGGTGACGCCGTGGCGGGCGAGCCAGGCGGCAACGTCGGTGACGCCGGCCATCACGACCGAACGGTCGTCGTCGCGCTCCGGAATTGTGGCGATGGTGACGTCTCTTGCCTTGCGCAGCATCGGAAGCGCATCGGCCACCGCCCGCCGCGCCTCCGGCGTGTCCTTCCACGCCACCAGCACATTCCGCAGATCGAGCCAGTTGATTCGATCAGGCACCACCAGCAACGGTCGGCCGACCTGCATCACCAAGTCCCTGGGGCTTGCGAGCGAAAAGGCATCGGAGAAGGCCGGACTCTGCCCGCCGCTGACGATGATGTCGGCGCAGCGCGCCTGAGCCAGGACGAACCGCGTGGGAAAATCCGTGGCGCAGCGCCATTCCACGCGCCCGCCGCGAGTCCGGGTCGCGGCGCGGAATTCCGCCTCCAGATCGCCCAGACACCGCTTGACTGAGGCCTCCTCCTGATCGATCAGGCGCTGGGCCTCCGCACCGTCGGTGAAATAAAGCGGCGGCGTAAACCGGGCTGCAGCAACCCCGACGAGCGTGGCCTCGAATCGTTCGGCGAGTTCGCCCGCGACCTGAAGACGCGCTTCGTTGGACTGGTCGAGCGCCAGGCTGACCATCACCGTCGCGTATGTCATCGGTATTCTCCAGTGCAAAGACTTTGGTAAAATTTACACCTGCCTCCGCACATCGGGATGAGATAGATCAAGGAGGGCGCCGGCGCCCGACTTGCCGTCAATCGGCAAGCCGACAGAACTTGCCTCCGGCCCGGCCTTAGGCGACATTAGGGGAGCGGTAACCGCGTCCGGAGCCGCCGCATCAGGATGAGGAACATCATTTGTCGCCGACCCGCGTAACGCACTCGCAGGACGACGGTGGGGGCGAACGTTTTCGCGTTCGGATCGAAGGGTTTGGCGTCGGCACCTGGGATCTCGACCTCGCGACACGGGAATTGGATTGGTCCGATACCGCCAGAGCCCTGCTCGGCGTCGAGCCGGGTCAGCCAGCGAGCTACGATCTCTTCCTGTCGCGGCTTCAACCGACGGACAGGGAGCGGGTCGAGAGCGCAATCAAGCGCGTTTCCGAGCGTGGCGGCAGCTTCGACGTGTCTTTCAAGGTCGCGAACACCTCAGGCAACGGGCAATGGATCCGCGCCCGGGCCGGACTCATTCGGGACGAAGCCGGCACGGCGCGTCATCTCAGCGGCATCTTTCTCGACATCGACGAGGAAAAGCAGGTCGAGGAGGCGCTGCGCACGCGCGAGACCCACCTCCGCTCGATTCTCCATACTATTCCCGACGCCATGATCGTCATCGACGGCCACGGCATCATGCAGCTGTTCAGCACGGCCGCGGAGCGCCTGTTCGGCTGGTCCGAGCACGAGGCGATCGGTCAGAACGTCAGCATCCTGATGCCGGAGCCCGATCGCACCCGCCATGACGGCTACATCGCCCGCTACCGCTCCACGAACGATCCGCACATCATCGGCATCGGCCGCATCGTGACCGGCAAGCGCCGCGACGGCACGACCTTTCCGATGCACCTGTCGATCGGAGAGATGGAATCCGCCGGCGAGCCCTATTTCACGGGATTCGTCCGCGACCTCACCGAGCACCAGCAGACCCAGGCCCGGCTCCAGGAATTGCAATCCGAGCTGGTCCACGTCTCGCGACTGACCGCGATGGGCGAAATGGCCTCCGCGCTAGCCCACGAGCTCAACCAGCCGCTGGCCGCGATCAGCAATTACATGAAGGGATCGCGGCGGCTGCTCGCCGGCAGCACCGACGCGAACACGCCGAAGATCGAAAGCGCGCTGGATCGCGCGGCGGAGCAGGCCTTGCGCGCCGGCCAGATCATCCGGCGCCTGCGCGACTTCGTCTCGCGCGGCGAGTCGGAGAAGCGGGTCGAGAGCCTGTCCAAGCTGATCGAGGAGGCCGGCGCGCTCGGGCTCGCCGGCGCGCGCGAGCAGAACGTGCAGCTCCGCTTCAGCCTCGATCCCGACGCCGATCTCGTCCTCGCCGACCGGGTGCAGATCCAGCAGGTGCTGGTCAATCTGTTCCGCAACGCGCTGGAGGCGATGGCGCAGTCGTCGCGCCGCGAGCTCGTCGTGGCCAACACCCGCGTCGCCGACGACATGATCGAGGTGGAGGTCTCCGACACCGGCTCCGGCTTCCAGGGCGACGTCATTCCAAACCTGTTTCAGACCTTCTTCACCACAAAGGAAACCGGCATGGGCGTGGGACTGTCGATCAGCCGCTCGATCATCGAGGCTCACGGCGGCCGCATGTGGGCCGAGAGCAATGCATCGGGCGGCGCGACATTCCGCTTCACCTTGCCGGCGACCCCGAGAACTGACTGACGAGAACCAATTCATGACCACCAAGGGACATATCTACGTCATCGACGACGATGCGGCGATGCGGGATTCGCTGAACTTCCTGCTGGATTCCGCCGGCTTCGGCGTCACGCTGTTCGACAATGCGCAGAGCTTCATCGACGCCCTGCCCGGCCTCGCCTTCGGCTGCGTCGTCTCCGACGTGCGCATGCCGGGACTCGACGGGATCGAGCTGCTCAAGCGGATGAAGGCGCAGCAGAGCCCGTTTCCGATCCTGATCATGACCGGTCATGGCGACGTGCCGCTCGCGGTCGAGGCGATGAAGCTTGGGGCGGTCGACTTCCTGGAAAAGCCGTTCGAGGACGACCGCCTCACCACCATGATCGAATCGGCGATCCGCCAGGCCGAGCCCGCCGCCAAGAGCGACGCCGTCACGCAGGACATCGCCGCCCGCGTCGCCTCCTTGAGCCCCCGGGAGCGCCAGGTCATGGAGGGGCTGATCGCGGGCCTGTCCAACAAGCTGATCGCCCGCGAATACGACATCAGCCCGCGCACCATCGAGGTCTACCGCGCCAACGTCATGACCAAGATGCAAGCCAACAGCCTGTCGGAGCTGGTCCGCCTCGCAATGCGCGCCGGCATGCTCAACGATTGAGGCACGTCGGATAGGGGCAAACGGGATTGAGCCAAGTCAAGGCCCCTTCCCGGCGCCGTGCTAGCCAAGCAGCATGATCGAGGTCGGTTCACATCACGAGCGGCCGTCGTCCTCAGCGCTCCCCACCGTGTACGTGGTCGATGATGATGCCGCCGTCCTGGGCTCTCTGCGGTTCCTGCTGGAAACCGACGGCTTTGCCGTGCGGACCTTCAGGAGCGGCACCGCGCTGCTCAACGCCGGCGGCGCGCGCGGGGCGGACTGCTACGTGATCGACTACAAGATGCCCGACATCAACGGCATCGAGCTTGCGGGCCGCCTGCGCGAGGCCGACCGCGGCGCCCCCGTGATCCTGATCACCGGCTATCCGGACGAGAACATCTCGACCCGTGCGGCTGCGGCGGGCGTCAAAGACGTGGTTTTGAAGCCGCTTCTCGACGAAACCCTGATCAAGCGCATTCGCCGCGCGATTCAGGACCGCCCCCGCGCGTGACCTACGGGATTCTACGTAGGTAGACCCCCTTAAGATATCGCTCGAAATTTTCGAAACCCCCGATACCGCGTACCAAAGCGTCATCACAACGGAGATGGCGCAGATGCTCACCCAGACCCTCAACACCCAGGCGATCAACACCCAGATTGTTGGCAAGATCGCCCCCGGCCATCCCGTCACCGACCAGTTCGGCGCCATCACCGGCCATGTCGGCCTCGTCGCCACCGAGTTCTCCTACCGCAAGGACGAGGAGATCTATGGCGAGGACGAGCCGGCCGAATATGTCTACCAGGTCGTGTCCGGCGCAGTGAGCAGCTACAAGCTCCTGTCCGACGGCCGCCGCCAGATCGGCGCCTTCCATCTTCCCGGCGACGTGTTCGGCCTCGAATCCGGTCCCGCTCACCGCCTTGCTGCCGAAGCCATCATCGACACCACCGTGCGTCTCGTGAAGCGCGCCAGCCTCGAGAAGGCCGCAGGCACCGACGTCCAGGTCGCCCGCAAGCTCTGGGCCATGACCGCCTCCGAGCTGCGCCATGCCGAGGACCACATGCTGCTGCTGGGGCGCAAGACCGCGATGGAGCGCGTTGCGACCTTCCTGCTCGAAATGGACCGCCGCCTCGCCGTTGCCGGCATGATGGCGCTGCCGATGTGCCGCCGCGACATCGGCGACTATCTCGGCCTCACCCTCGAAACCGTGTCTCGCGCGCTGTCGCAGCTCCACGCCCAGGGCATTCTGGGCTTCTCCGGCGCCCGCCAGATCGTGCTGCGCAACCGCCAGCGCCTGCAACATCTCGACGCCTGAGCTTCGCCTGATCTTCCTCCTCCTACCCACTTGGCCGGCCGAACGCGTTTCGGCCGGCCTTTTTCTTTGGGCCTCGAGTCATGCCGTGCGCCGCGTCTCCGGCATCACGAAGAGAATCAGCAAGAGCCCGGTCGCGGCCACACCCGACAGCCCGATGAAGGCGGTCGCATTGCCGAACTTGTCGCTGACATAGCCTCCGAGCACCGTGCTCAGCGACGCGCCGATGCCGGTTGCGGTGCCGACGATGCCCTGCGCCAGGTTGAAATGGCCGCTGCCAAAGGCGACGTCGGCCACGATCAGCGGAATCATCACCGCGAACACCGCCGCGGTGATGCCGTCAAACACCTGCACGGCGACCAGCAGATACGGATCGCGCACGGTCGCAAATAACAGGCCGCGAATCGCCAGCGCACCGAACCCGATCAGCAGCAGCGGCCGCCTGCCCCACGCTTGCGCCTTGCGGCCGACCGTCGGTGACAGCAGCGCCACGATCGCTTGCGGAACGACGATGCAAAAGGCGACGAGCACTGTCGCCCATTGGGCGGACCGCGCCGTCACTGCACTCGCCATCAGTGGCATCATCGCGGCATTCGCGAGTTGCAGCAGCAGCACGCTGAGCGCGAAGACGATGAGCGGACGCTGCCGGATCAGGTGCCAGATGTTGGTGTCGCCGCGATCCGCCGATTCGCGCGGCATCTCGCCATGACAGCGGGCGATGTCGACCTCATTCTCACGGATGCGCGAGAGCGCGATCAGGGTGGGGATCGCGAGCAGGAAGGTGACCAGGAAGACCGAGCGGCTCGACAACAGATAGCCCGCGGTACCCATCACCGCCGCGGCAACGCCGTTACCGAGGGAGGCAAAGCGCGCGTTGCGGCCGAGCCGCTCGCCGATCGCGAACGGGCCGACCAGACCAAGGCTGATCGCCGCAATCGCCGGCCCCAGCACGCAGCTCGCCGCCGCGTGCAAGGTGGCCGCGGCCACCACCACGGGAAAGATCGGCATCGCCGCATAGGCCAGCGCGCAAGCGCCGATGGTCGCGATCGCGAGGGCGGCGACCAGTCGCTCCGATTTCGCGGCATCGATGATCGCCCCGCCCGGCATCTGCCCGATCAACGCGACGATACCACCGATCGACAGCACGAGGCCGATCTCGACCTGGGTCCATTTCTGGGTCGTCAGATAGACCGCGATGAAGGGACCGAATCCGGTCTGCACGTCGGCGAGGAAGAAGATGAACCAGTCGAGGCCGCGCAGGCTCTGGCGCGACGGCGCAGGAATGCCCGCGGCCGATGGCGCGGCGACGTTGTCCTGCTCGGCGCGGCCGTCACGATCTGCATGGTTCGGCTTCCTCGACAACAGCACAGGCGGTCAGCCCTCCCGGCACCTCACTGGATCGCTTGCAGCGGTTGAAGGCTGCCGGATGCGCCGAGCACGACGATCGGCGTGTCTTCCTTGTATTCGGGCGCGGCCGCGACCTGCGCCTTGGTCAGTTCCAGCGTGATGCTGTCTTTCTTGTTGGCAATCTTGCCGAAGCGCAATGCGTTCCAATCCACCACGATCTTGCGGCTGCCGACGCCGAGAAATCCGCCGAAATCGATGGCTGCGGCGCGGACATGGCCGCCGCGGTCGACGATGACGTCGACGATGCGGCCCATGTCTTCATCCGCGGCGCTACGCACGTCGCGGCCGAGCACGCCATGGGCCTCGCTCGCGCCGATGATGGTCACCGACGGCGGCGGCGCTGCGTCCTTCGGCGTGACAGGGACGGCCGAGGTCGGCGACGGTGCCGTCGGCGCTTTCGCCTCGCTCTGCCCTGCAGGCGGCTCCTCTGCGGCGCGCGACGTGGCCGCCGCCAGGCCCGCGACGATGGCTATGCCAAGGAACAACGCTCCGACCGCACGCATGACACTCTCCCCGCGCGCCGCTAGCGCGCCAGCACGATCGACACCTGGATCTGGCCGCGCGTGCGCAAGACTTCCAGCGCCACGTCGTCGCCGTGGCGGCTGACGCGAAGATCGACGCTGGATTCGCCGAGCCTGAGATCGCGCAGGATCACCTCGTTGAGGAACGCCGGCAGATGCGGGTTGCGCAGGCGAATCTCGCTGCGCGCCACGTCGAACTCGATGCCGAGCGCCGCCTCCAGCAGCGTGAACGGCGTCGCGCTGGCCCAGGCCTGCGGCGCGCAGGCGACCGGATAGAGCGTCGGGCCGCGCCGCTTCTCGCGCCGGAAGCCGCAGAACAATTCGGGCAACCGGCGCAGGTCCATATAGGTGGCGGCGTCGAACAGCCCCTTGAAGACATGCGCGACCGAATGCTTCAGGCCGTAGCGCGCGAGCCCGAGCGCGATCAGCGCGTTGTCGTGCGGCCAAATCGACCCGTCATGATATGACATCGGGTTATAGCGCACTTCGCCCTGCGCGACGGTGCGGATACCCCAGCCCGAGAAGAAATGCGGCCGCATCAGATCGGCGGCGACGAGGCGGGCACGGTCCTCGCGGATCATGCCGCTGAACAGCACCTGGCCGGCGTTCGAAGTCCGCACCTTGCAGGGCCGCTTCCTGCCGTCGAGGGCGAGCGCGTAGGTGCCGAGCTCCTCGCACCAGAATGCCTTCTCGAAGCGCTCGGCCAGCGTCCTGGCTTCGGCCTCGAGCTTGCGCACGCGGTCCGGCTTGCCGAGCCGCAGCGCGCAACGCGCGGCGAGCAGCTTGGCGGCGTAGACGTAGCCCTGGACTTCGGCGAGCGCGATGTTGCCTTCCGCAAGCTGGCCGTCGGCATGGAAGATCGCGTCGTAGGAATCCTTCCAACCCTGGTTGGCGAGTCCCTTCTCTGTGGCGCGCTGGTATTCGACGAAGCCGTCCTGGTCGGGATCGCCGGGACCGTCGATCCAGGCCAGCCCCGCCTCGATCGCCGGCCATAATTCGATCAAGGTCTTCTCGTCGCCGGTCCGTTCGAAATAGCTCCCGGCGAGCAGGACGAACAGCGCGGTCGAATCGACGCTGCCGTAATATTGCGCGAACGGCACCTCGCGCAGCGCCGCCATCTCGCCGCCGCGCATCTCATGCAGGATCTTGCCCGGCGCGGCATCGGCGAGCGGATCTGTCGCCTTGGCCTGGAAATGCGCGAGCCGGCGCAAGACGCCCTTGGCGACGCGCGGATCGACCCACAGCATCTGGAGCGCGGTGATCAGGCCGTCGCGGCCGAACGTCGTCGAGTACCAGGGAATGCCGGCATAGGGATAACGCCCCTGCGGCGTCTCCGTCATCAGCATGTTGAGGTCGGCCATGGCCTGGCACAGCACCTCGTTGAAGATGTTATTAGAGGTCTCGATGCTGGCGGCGCCCATCGTGGACCGGCGCATCTCGCGGCGATGGGCGAGCAAGCCCCTGAAGAAGCGTGCGGGCTTCTCGGCGACCGGACGGTTGCAGGATACGGCTACGAACAGCGATTTCGATTCATGAGGGTCAAGCTCGAGCTGCCAGGTCGCGGCATTCACCGACAGCCGCGTCGGACGCGGGTCGAAATGCAGGCCCGTAGTGCGCTCGGTGTCGTCGAGGCCGCGATATTCGAACAGCACGTCGGTCGGCCCGAGCAATTTGCTCGTGCCGGTCCCGCGGCGCGGACGGCGCTCGCCGCGGACCTCGAACAGATCGGCAAAGTCGTTGTCGAACAGCAGCGTCAGCTCGAAACTGGCGCGGCCGTCGCCGTGGTTCTGCACGCCGATGCGCTGATAGGCCGTGCCGCGCCACAGGAAAATCGTGCGCACGATGTGCAGAAGGTCCTTCTGGAAGACGAGGCGGCCCTGCCGGTAGATGTCGGGATTGGTGAGATCGACGGTGAGCGCCGAATTGTCGTCGCGCAGGTTGGAGCCGAGCAGCAGCGGCTGGAGATCGTCGAGCACGAGCTCCAGCCGCGCCAGATAGCGGGTGTCGTAGTGAAACAAGCCGTCCGGCCCGCCGGCCGACGCGCCGATGTCGCCATGGCTGTCGAGCACGATAAAGGTGTCGTCATGTTTCAGGGACCGCCGCGGCCGCGCGGCGGGCCCCGTCATCGGAATGTAGAACGTCTGCTCCGCGACGGCCTCCACCGTCTGCGATACGGAGATGATCTTGGTTACGGCTTCGGCTGCCATGAGCTGCTCCCCTGCGCCTTGTTTCGAAACGCAACCAACGCGAACGCGACTGTTGGGTTTACGCGGCGAACTTCGCGAGCCGGCTCATCTCCTGCGTCACCAGCTCACGGTAGGGACCGTGACCCTGCATCAGTCGGTCGGGCGCGCCGTCCTCGATGATCTTGCCAGCCCTCAGCACCACCACGCGGTCGAAATTGCGAAGCGTCGCCAGCCGATGCGCGATCGCGATCACCGTGCGGCCGCGCATCAGGCGGGACAGCGCCTCGCGGATGGCCTCCTCCGATTCGCTGTCGAGCGCGGCGGTCGCCTCGTCCAACAGCAGGATCGGCGCATCCTTCAAAAACGCGCGCGCGATGGCGATGCGCTGGCGCTGCCCGCCGGACATCTTGACGCCGCGGTCGCCGACCATGGTGTCGAGGCCATCAGGCAGGCTCTCGACGAAATCGCAGCGCGCCGCGATCGCCGCGCGCAGTACCTCGTCATCGGTCGCGTTCGGCCTACCATAGCGGATGTTCTCGCGGATGGAACGGTGGAACAGGGAAATATCCTGGGGCACCACGGAGATCGCCTCGCGCAGGCTGAGCTGCGTGACCTTCGAAATGTCCTGTCCGTCGATCGTGATGCTGCCTTCATCGGTGTCGTAGAAGCGCTGCAGCAGCGTGAACAACGTAGACTTGCCGCCGCCGGATTGACCAACCAGGCCGACGCGCTGGCCGGGCTGGAGCCGCAGGCTGAAGCGCTCGAAGATCTTCTCGCCGCCGGGATAGCCGAAGGTAACGTTATTGTACGCGATCGCCGCGCCGCTCTTCACCAGCGGCTCGGCGTCGGGGTGATCGCGCAGATCGTGCGGCACCAGCAGCGTGGCGATCGCCTCGGTCAGTCGCGCAACGTGCTGGGTGACGTCGACCAGCGCCACCGCGAGGTCGCGCGTCGCGCTCAGGATGGAAATACCGAGCGTACAGACCAGCACCACGTCGCCGGTCGTCGCCTCGCCATGCTGCCAGAGCGTGACTGCCCAGGCCATCAGCGCGATCGTCAGAAGCACGGTCACTGCGGCATGCAGCAGCCGCAGCTTTTCCAGATAACGCAGGCTGCGGCTCCGCGCGGTCAGTTCCCGGTTCACCGTCGCGTCGAACCGCTCGTGCTCGTGGCCGATACCGCAGAAGGCACGGACCAGCGGCATGTTGCTGATGACGTCGATCATCTCGCCGTCAACCACGGCGGCCTTGTCGGCGAAGTCGTCGTGCAGCGGCTTGCCCGCCGCGGCGAGACGGAACATCGCAACCACCATGCCGCCGGCAATCACGATCAGGCCAAGCGCCATGTAAGGACTGACGGTTCCAATCAGGGCGATTGCCGCAATTGTGGCAATGCAGGGCGGCAACACGTTCCAGACGAACATGTTCTCGACCGTGAACACCGCGTTCGACGTCGCGGTGATGCGGCTCGTCAGCATGCCGGGCATCCGGTCCGAGAAGTAGCTGGGCGCGTGTCCGGTCAGATGACGAAATATGTCACGCCGTAAATCACCCGTGACACGAACGAAGGTGAAACTCGCCGTCCAGCTCGCGATCCGCCACAGGAAGTTGTCGGCGGCGATCAGCGACATGAGTAAAATGAATGCCAGCCATACGCCGCCGCCTTGCGAAGGACCCGCTGACAAGGCGTCGACGAGCGATTTGACCCCGTATTGGGTGCCTACGGAGCAGGCAACCGCTGCAACGACCGCGGCCAGGATCACCAGATGCGATGCGATTCGCATCCGAAGATAGCGCAAGACAAAGGCAAATGGCCTGCGCGCGTATCCAGAAAGATGATCCATATGGCTATCGCCCCGTTATGCTGATTTTCGTTTTGTTACTGATCGACTGAACATCGACCTCGTCGCCTCGGTTCCCGGGCCGGGCGATCACGACATGCGGATGCGGACGATCTGAGAAGATGTCGTGGCAGCATCGAGACGACCCGCGGACGTGTCGAAGATGTAACGTTCGGAGGAAGGAACTTCGCAAGTGCGGGAACGTTCCCTTGTCTGGCATGCCGGTGCCGTACTGGCGGGGGGTTTCAACCTTTATGATCGCAAAGGAGATGGTGAGATGCGCATCGCGCAGGTAGCTCCGTTGACGGAGGCTGTTCCACCCAAGCTGTATGGCGGCACCGAGCGGGTGGTGCATTGGTTGACGGAAGAGTTGGTGGCCCTTGGGCACGACGTGACTTTGTTCGCCAGCGGCGATTCACGGACCTCGGCCAAGCTGGATGCACTGTGGCCGAAGGCACTCCGTCTCGACGGTTCCGTGCGCGATCCAAACGCCCTGCACATGGTGCTGCTGGAGCGCGTGCGGCAAAAATGTGACGACGAGGAGTTCGACTTCCTCCACTTCCATCTCGACTATTATCCGTGGTCGTTGTTCCACCGCCAGCCGACGCCGTTCCTGACCACGCTGCACGGCCGGCTCGACCTGCCGGAGCATCAGCCGGTGTTCAACACCTTCTCCAAGATGCCCGTCATTTCGATCTCTAATGCGCAGCGACGGCCGGTGCCGCAGGCGAACTGGGTGACGACGATTCATCACGGTCTTCCGGAGAATTTGCTGACGCCGAAGCCGGCGAAACAGGAATATCTCGCCGTGCTCGGCCGCATCGCGCCCGAGAAGGGCGTCGACCGCGCCATCAAGATCGCGACCCATTGCGGCATTCCGCTGAAGATCGCGGCCAAGGTCGATCGTGCCGACCAGGATTACTACGACGAGCTGATCCGGCCGATGATCGAGAACAATCCGCTGGTGGAGTTCATCGGCGAGATCAGCGATCACGAGAAGTCGGACTTTTTGAGCGGCGCACTCGGCCTTCTGCTGCCGATCGACTGGCCGGAGCCGTTCGGCCTCGTGATGATCGAAGCCATGGCCTGCGGAACGCCGGTGGTTGCCTTCAACCGCGGCTCGGTGCCGGAGATCATCGACGAGGGGCTGACCGGCTTCGTCGTAGAGGACATCCTCAGCGCAGCCGGCGTCGTCAATCGCCTTCCGCAACTCGACCGCACCGCGATCCGCAAACAGTTCGAGACGCGTTTCACGGCGCGGCGAATGGCGCTGGATTACCTCGCCGCCTACCGCAGCCTCGCTGAGGAACAGTCGCCGCGGATCAAGCTGGTGAGCAGCGCGGAGTAAGCTAGCCAACCAACGGCGTCGCAGACCAATCAACAGTGTCGTCCCCGCGTTCGCGGGGACGACAGCGGAGTGTGACGTCCTCAGCGCGTCAACACGGCCTTCCCTACCTCACCACCGCCCGCTTCGGCTCCACGATCTCGAACATGCGCGGGAATTCGTCCATCAGGTCCATCAGCTCGGCGAGTTTCATCGGGTTGCCCGACAGCTTGACCCTCCCTGCAGCGACGGCTTCCGGAAAGCTCGTCAGCTTGGCGATCACCTCGTCGAGCGTTGCGCGCGTCAGCGTGAAGCTGGCATCGGCGCCCTCCACCTGCACGCCCTCGGTGTAGGTCAGCGCGCAGTTCTCCAGATTGAGCACGAAGGTCTCGCCGGTATCGGAAAAACTCCAGTTCAGCACGACGTGCTTTCCCTCCGCCTTCGGACCGTTGAGGCGGATGCCGAGCACGTCCCAGAGCTGCGAGGTGCGCAGCGCCGCCAGCGTCTCGCGCGGCATCGGCGGGCGCGCCGGCACCTTCGGCATGCCCTGGCGCAATTCCTGCGCACCGAACAGATAGGCGTTGCGCCAGGTCGCGCTCTCGGCGACGTAGCCGAGCTGCTCCAGCGTGTCGGCGAGCAACGCGCGCGCCGCCGCATGATCGGGCTCGGCGAAAACGAGATGGCCGAGCACTTGGGCGACGAAGCGGAATTCCCCCTTGTCGAAATCCGCACGTGCCCGCGCCAGGATCGCATCCGCCCCGCCCATATACTGGACGTATTTCCTGCCTGACTCCACCGGCGGCAGCGGATCGAGATTGACCGGGTTGGCATCGTACCAGCCGAGATATTTCTGGTAGATCGCCCTCACATTGTGCCGGATGTGGCCGTAATAGCCGCGGCCGTGCCAGGCGCCTTCCAGGCTCTTCGGCAGCTGGATCGTCTCGGCGATCTCCGCCGCGGTGAGGCCGTGATTCATCAGGCGGATGGTCTGGTCGTGCGCGAATTTGTAGAGGTCACGCTGCTGCCGGATCATCGTGCCGATGCGCTCAGCTCCCCACACCGGCCAATGATGCTGGCCGCACATCGCCTCCGCCTTGCCGTCCCAGAGCTGCAAGGCCTCGCCCAGATATTTTGACCAGGCGAGCGCGTCGCGCACGTCGGCACCGCGGAACGGCAGCAGATTGTGGAAATTGTGCGTGCAGTTCTCGGCGAGGTTCAACAGCTTGTAGCGTGGGATGAAGAAATGCATCTCCGCCGGTGCTTCGCTGTTCGGCGCCATCTGGAATTCGAATTCGACGCCGTCGATGACGCGCCTGTCGCCGGTCGCCATGATCAAATCGGTCGGGCGCAGCAGCGCGACGGAGCCTGCCGCCATCGACTTGCCGAGCCCGCAATCGACCTGCCCCCGCGTCCCCTTGGCGAGCAGCGGCCCGAACTGGTACTGCGCCCGGCGCAGCATCGCGGGGCCCGCGATGATGTTCTCGGAGACGGCGTGCTCCATGAACAGGTTCGGCGCGATGATCGGCACGCGGCTAGTCGCGAGTGCGTCTTCCTCCAGCACGCCGCGCGCGCCGCCCCAATGATCGGTGTGGGTGTGGGTAAAGATGACGGCCGCGACGGGCTTTAGGCCGCGATGCCTGAAATAGAGATCGAGCGCGGCGCGGGCACCTTCGATCGAGGTCAGCGTGTCGACGACAATGACGCCGCTGTCGCCTTCGATCAGCGTCATGTTGGCGATGTCGAGCCCGCGCACCTGGTAGACACCGGGCACGACCTCGAACAGGCCGTGCTGCATGTTGAGACGCGACTGCCGCCACAGGCTCGGATTGACCGTGGGTGGCGCCTCTTCGGTGGACAGGAAGCCGTAAGGCGCGAGACTCCAGACCGTCCGCCCTTGCGGGTTCGTGATCGTCGCATTCTCGATCGTGCCGAGGAACCCGCGCGCGGCGTCGTCGAAATCCCGCGTGTCGGAAAACGGCAGCGCGTTCAGCATCGCCGCTTGCTGGGCGATGACGGACGGCGTCGCGTCCTTTGGCTCGCTGCTGGGTTCTGTCATGCTTGCTCCTCCCCGCCGGTTGCGCGGCATCTAACCGCATCTGGCGGGTGATTGCCATCGCCGGCGGCAACACGGATGCTGTCCCCTTCTCCCCCTGTGGGAGAAGGTGGCGCGAAGCGCCGGATGAGGGGTATCTCTCCGCTCGCGAGAGCGTCCGCGAGGATAGATACCCCTCACCCGTCTCGCCGCTACGCGACGAGCCACCCTCTCCCACAAGGGGCCTGTTGCGTAATCCGCCAGTTGTGATTCCCTAGGGCAAAGCCTTGGAGGTATCGATGGCGGTGAAGCGGACAGGACAGCCGAGCTTTGTAG